>NZ_CP136477.1:2192500-2792500 GCF_032769475.1 Intestinibacillus sp. NTUH-41-i26 | reverse complement strand
CGGGCTTGGACCACTTGCCGGTCATCAGCATGGCCGCGCCGATCATGGCCGGCACGCCGGTGGTGTAGCTGATGGCCTGCGAGCCGACCTCGCGGTAGCAGGCCTCGTGGTCGCACACGTTATAGATATAGGCGGTCTTTTCCTTGCCGTCCTTCTTGCCGGTGAAGATGCAGCCGATGTTGGTCTTGCCCTTGGTGCGCGGGCCGAGGGTCGCAGGGTCGGGCAGCAGCGCCTTGAGGAACTGGATCGGCACGATCTGATGCCCCTCGAACTCGATCGGTGTGGTGGACAGCATGCCGACGTTCTCCAGGCACTTCATGTGGGTCAGGTAGGACTGGCCGAAGGTCATGAAAAAGCGGATGCGCTTGACATTCGGGATGTTTTTGGCCAGCGACTCGATTTCCTCATGGTGGAGCAGGTACATGTCCTTGCGGCCGACCTGGTCGAAGTCGTACTCGCGCTTGATGGACATGGCGGGGATTTCGACCCAGTGGCCGTCCTCCCAGTAGGAGCCGGGCGCGGAAACCTCGCGCAGGTTGATCTCGGGATTGAAGTTGGTGGCGAACGGGTAGCCGTGGTCGCCGCCGTTGCAGTCCAGAATGTCAATGGTGTCGATCTGGTCGAACAGGTGCTTCTGAGCATAGGCGCAGTAGGCCTGCGTCACGCCCGGGTCGAAGCCCGAGCCTAACAGCGCGGTCAGGCCGGCCTTTTCGAACTTCTCCTTGTACGCCCACTGCCAGGAGTAGTCGAAATAGGCGGTGAAGCCCGCCTCCCTGCAGCGCTTCTCGTAGATCGCGCGCCACGCGGGATCGTCGGTGTCCTCCGGCTCGTAGTTGGCGGTGTCCATATAGTTGACGCCGCACTTGAGGCACGCGTCCATGATGGTCAAATCCTGATAGGGCAGGGCAATGTTCATCACGATGTCCGGCTTGTATTCGTCGATCAGCGCGCACAGCTCGTCCACGTTGTCCGCGTCCACCTTGGCGGTGCGGATTTTGGTGGGGGTGCGCCCCTCAAGCTGTTCCTTGATCGCGTCGCACTTGGATTTGGTGCGCGAGGCGATCATGATTTCTTCAAAAACGTCGCTGTTCTGGCAGCATTTGTGGATGACCACGCCGGCCACGCCGCCGCAGCCGATGATAAGGGCTTTTCCCATGGTGTTGTCCTCCTTGTGAGTCGTTATTCTTCTACTTTTTCCAAAAGCCGTTGCACATAATTGGGCAGGTAGAACGCGCCCTTGTGCAGGTTGGTGTTGTAATAGCGGGTTTCGATGCCGCGGGCGTTCCAGTCGTCCGCCTTGAGGTCGCGCACCGGATGAACCCCGCGCGAGGAAAACCCAAACAGCCAGTGGCCGGAGGGGTAGGTGGGGATGTGCGCCTGGAAAAGGCGCGACAGCTCGAACGAATGCACAATGTTGCGGTGCGCGCGCTGGCAGGCGAGCGCGTCGCCCTTGTAGAACGGGCTTTCGTGCTGGTTGACCAGCACGCCGTGCGCCCTGAGCGCCTTGTAGCAGTTGCCGTAGAACTCCATCGTAAACAGGCCCTCGCCCGGGCCGAAAGGGTCGGTCGAGTCGATGATGATGAGGTCGTACTCGTCCTCGATGCGGCGGATGTACTTCAGCCCGTCCTGATAGAGGATGTGTACGCGCGGATCGTCCAGACTGCACGCCACGGTCGGCAGGTATTCCCTGCACACCGCGACCACGCGCTCGTCGATCTCGACCAGGTCGATATGCTCGATGTGTGGATATCGGCACAGCTCACGCACGCAGCCGCCGTCGCCCCCGCCGATGACGAGCACCTTTCTGACCGTCTCGCCCAGCACGGCAAGCGGGACATGCACCATCATCTCGTGGTAGATGAATTCGTCGCGCTCGGTCAGCATCATATAGCCGTCGAGCGTCAAAAAACGGCCGAACTCCTCGCATTCGAACACGTCGATGCGCTGGAAGTCGCTCTGCTCGGTGTAAAGCTGCCGGTCGACCTGGATTGCCAGACCGACGGTCGGCGCGTGCATTTCGGTAAAGGTCAATTGCATAACACAGACTCCTTAATTGGCTGCGGGGCTGATAATACCGCGGATGACCTGCAGGCTGTCCACATTCGGGTCCTCGGTGCCGAGCAGCATACAGTTTTTCTCCTTGGCGTAGCGGATGTAGTCGAGGATCTCGCGGGTGATGCGCTCGCCCGGGGCGAGGATGGGAATGCCCGGCGGGTAGCACATGACGAACTCCGCGCAGATGCGGCCGACGCTTTCCGCCAGCGGGACGCCCTGCTTTTCCGCATAGAAAGCCTCCTGCGGCGCGGCCACCACCTGCGGGGAGATGTACTCCTGCCGCATGAGCGTGGCCTTGTCGCGCTTGTAGCGGCGGCGGATGTCGGACAGAGCGGCCACAAAGCGCTCGAGGTCGCGCTCGCGGTCGCCGACCGAAACATAGGCCAGCAGGTTGCCAAGGTCGCCGAATTCGGTCTGGATGTCGTAAAAGTCGCGCAGGATATCATATACTTCAATGCCGGCAAGCCCCACGTCCAGCGTGTTGACCGCGAGCTTGGTCACATCGAAATCGAAAACCGTGTCGCCGTTGATCAGCTCGCGGCCGTAGGCGTAGTAGTCGCCGATCTGATTGATCTCATCGCGGGCGTACTCGGTCAGGCGGGTGACCTTGCGGAAGATATCCTTTCCGTACAGCGCCAGGTTCTTGCGCGAGATATCCAGGCTGACCATCAGCAGGTAGGAACCCGAGGTGGTCTGCGTCAGGTTGATGATCTGGCGCACATATTCCGCGTTCACCGACGGGCCGCACAGCAGGAAGCTCGACTGTGTCAGCGAGCCGCCCGACTTGTGCATGGAAACCGAGGCGAGGTCCGCGCCCGCGGCCATCGCGGAGACGGGCATGTCCTCGCCAAAGTAGAAATGCGTGCCGTGCGCCTCATCCGCGAGCACCTTCATGCCCCTGGCGTGCGCCAGACGGACGATCTCACGGATATCCGAGCAGATACCGTAGTAGGTGGGGTTGTTGACCAGCACCGCCTTGGCGGAGGGGTGCTTTTCGATCGCGGCCGCGACGTCCGCGACCGACATGCCCAGCGAGATGCCCAGCCGCTCGTTGGTCTGCGGGTTGACGTACACCGGCACCGCGCCGGTAAGCACGAGCGCGTTGATGACCGAACGGTGGACGTTGCGGGGCAGGATGATCTCGTCCCCGCGCCCCACGACCGAAAGGATCATCGACTGCACGCTCGAGGTCGTGCCGCCGACCATCAGGAACGCATGAGCCGCGCCGAAAGCCTCGGCGGCCAGCTCCTCCGCCTCACGGATGACGCTGACCGGATGGCACAGGTTGTCCAGCGGCTTCATGGAGTTGACGTCCACGGTCATGCACTGTTCCCCGAGGAATTTTGTCAGCTCGGGATTGCCGCGTCCGCGTTTATGCCCGGGGACATCAAACGGGACGATACGCATATCCTTAAAATGTTCGAGCGCCTCCTTGATGGGCGCGCGGGACTGGTCCATAGCTTTGCCTTCTTTCACATACGGAAGCGCGGAAAGCCTCCGGTACGTCAGTAGATGTTTTTGCCGCTAAAGATCTCGATCATCTCGCGGCGCAGGTCGGAATGGATTTTGAGCCGCGTCTTGGGCGGCAGCTCGTAGATATCGGTGTTGAACAGGTAGTTCTGCAGGTCAACCTCCTTGAGCAGCATGCGGGTGTGGAACAGGTTGGCCTGGTACACGTTCACATCGTAAGCGTCGTACAGGTCGAGTGTGTGCGGGTCGATGAAATCCTGGATCGAGGTCATCTGGTGGTCCATGAACAGCTTTTTCCCCTCGATATCGCGGGTAAAGCCACGTACGCGGTAGTCCATGGTGATGATATCCGAATCGAACGAGTCGATCAGGTAATCGAGCGTGGACAACGGCGTGATCTCGCCGCAGGTCGCCACGTCGATATCCACGCGGAACGTGGCAAGGCAGGTGTCCGGATGGTATTCCGGATAGGTATGCACGGTGACATGGCTTTTGTCCAGATGCGCCACGATGGTATCCGGCTCGGGCGCGGGCTTCATATGCTCCTCCGCGATCAGGAAGGTGACGGAGGCGCCCTGCGGGTCGTAATCCTGTTTGGAGATATGCAGCACATGCGCGCCGATCATCTCGGTCACGCGCTCCAGAATGCCGGTCAGCCGCTCGGAGTTGTACTGCTGGTCGATGTAGGCGATATAGTCGCGCTGCTCGCGCTCGGTTTTGGCATAGCATACGTCGTAAATGTTGAACGACAGCGCCTTGGTCAGGTTGTTGAACCCGTACAGTTTCAGCTTGTTTTGCATACCGGTAATCCTCACAATTAAAAAATCCTCAAGCGAGGTGTCCGCGCGCGGCCATCTCAGCTTGAGGAATGCAATCTCTCTTCCGTTCGGGCAAATGCCCGCAACGGCTCTGTCTGTGGAAGAGGAAAGAGTCTATATAGCAAGAATTTACTTTTACTACTCTTATTGATTGTTTCACAAGTGTGATGCGCCCACGGCACACGGCTTTTAAGCAGCCAACTTATAAAATTCAATAAGGCAACAAAGTTGCCATGTTCGGCATTTGACCCGGCTGTCCGTATGGCCTTGGCTCCCCTTTGGGAGAAAGGGGGCGGTCAAAGAATTCTGCTGGTAAAGGCTTTGCCTCTCCGAGTAAATATAATTATATCGCACGAAACGCCGGAATGCAAGTTTTTCTTACAGGAATTCCGCGGGGGAAAGCGAGGTTTTTTATGGGAATAAAAAGTTTACATCCATGCCTTTGAAAAAGCTGTCGAAACGTAGTACAATAGAACCACTGGAACGAGGGATAGGGAGAGCGGACGGATTGAAGATTGCAGGGTTTTACAGTGGGAAAAAAGGGAAAAAGCGGCCGAACCGCCGGCCGCTGCTGCTGGCGGTGCTGCTGCTGGCGTCGTTTGCCGCCGGTATGCTGACGCATCGGGCGATCAGCCGGCCGCCGCAGCCGGACGCGGGGCTCAGCTATATTGAGGACATACCGGTCTATACGGACTTCCTGCCGGAGGGGAGCGCGCGCGCGGCCGGGGAAAAACGCGAGATCAAATACCTCGTCATCCACGAAACGGATAATTTTTCCGCGGGCGCGACCGCTGCCGCGCATAACTCATTCATCCACCAGAACGCCGACGCGCAGGAAAATATCGTTTCCTGGCATTACACCGTGGACGACCACGAAATATACCATCACCTGCCGGACGACGAAACCGCGTACCATGCGGGCGACCAGATGAAAAGGAACGGCGGCAACAAAAACGGCGTCGGGATCGAAATGTGCGTCAACGAGGACGGCAACTATGAGCAGACGTTAATCAACACCGAAAAACTGTGCGCGCGCCTGCTGCTCGAATACGGTCTGGGTCCGAAGGCGCTGCGCAAGCATGAGGACTTTTCCGGAAAAGTCTGTCCGGCCCGTTTGATTGAAGACGGACGCTGGGAGGAATTCTGCACGGCGGTGGAACAGCGCTATGAGGAGCTGAAAGCCGCGCGGTAAAGGTTAGCATTTTACAACCTCGTGCAAAACCCGACCAAAGAAACAGGGCGATTTGTAGTAAATCGCCCTTTCTTTTTGGGCATTTTGGTGGTATACTGCAAAGGCTTATAATTTTAACTGATAAAGGAGTGAACCAAAATGATCGTTATACTCAAGCAGAATAGCGATAAGGAACGTGTAGACCGTTTGATGCAGCATTTTAAGGATATGGGGCTTACGATCCACTATTCTCAGGGCGAGAACACCACGATCTTTGGCCTGGTCGGCGACACCACCAAACTGGACGAAGGGGACATCATGGCCTATGACGTGGTCGAGCGCGTGCAGCGTGTGACCGAGCCGTTCAAGGCCGTCAACCGCAAATTCCACCATGAGGATACGGTCATTGAGGTTGCGGGGCGCAGGATCGGCGCGGGATACTTCAACGTGATGGCGGGACCCTGCTCGGTCGAGAGCGAGGCGCAGATCGTGGAGGTGGCCGAAGCGGTCAAGCGGGCGGGCGCGTCCTTCCTGCGTGGCGGCGCGTTCAAGCCGCGCACCTCGCCGTACTCCTTCCAGGGGCTTGAGGACGAGGGCCTGAAGCTCCTTTTGGAGGCCAAGCGCCAGACCGGCCTGCCGGTTGTAACCGAGATCATGAGCGAAAAGCACCTCGACCTGTTCGCGGATGTGGACATCATCCAGCTCGGCGCACGCAATATGCAGAATTTCATGTTGCTCAAGGAGCTGGGCCGGTCGGATAAGCCTATCCTGCTCAAGCGCGGCCTGTCCGCGACGATGGAGGAATTCCTGATGGCGGCGGAGTACATCTTCGCGGGCGGCAACACCAACGTCATCCTGTGCGAGCGCGGCATCCGCACGTTTGAAAAGATGATCCGCAACAATCTGGACATCTCCGCGGTGCCGCTGGTCAAGATATTCAGCCACCTGCCGGTGATCGTCGACCCGTCGCACGCCGCGGGCCGCCGCGATATGGTACAGCCGCTCTCGCGCGCCGCAATCGCCGCCGGCGCGGATGGCCTGATTATCGAGGCGCATAACGACCCAAAAAACGCGCTGTGCGACGGGGCGCAGTCGCTCGACCTGCCGCAGTTCGACGCGGTCATGCAGGACATCAGATGCCGCGCCGCGTTCGAAGGGCGGGAGATGATGCCGCAGTGAAGGACTTTGTGCGGTTCGGTGTCATTTTAAACCGAATGGCAAGCATGACGGGCTGGGTGCTGTGTCTGGCGTTGCTCCGCGACCCGCGGGAGCGGTCGGCCGTCGGCTTCGTACTGCTGCTCGGCTGGACGTTTTTACAGACCATTGGGGTGCTCGGGTTTGCGGCGCGCTGGCTACTCGGCCGCCTGGACGAAAGCGAGGAAAAAGTGTGGGGTACGGCAGATAAGCTGCGTGCGCATCTGGGTGAGCGCAAAGCCAAAGGCGTATACGCCGCGATATACGCTGCCATGCTGGCGGTAAAGCTCGCGCTGCCCGTCGGATTGAATCAAATATGAAAAAAGCGAGGCGGATGCCTCGCTTTTTGCTTGATGTTTGCGTTTAGATTTTGATGAGTTCATATTCCCGCGTGCCGAGGACGAGCTTCTCGCCATGCTCGAGCGCGGACTGCCAGTTCGTATCCGGATGGGCGGCGTGGAAGTGGTCGTGCGCGTCGTCAATATGGTGCCGCTCGTGCGCGTCGCGGAGCAGGCTGTCCGGATTGACCGGCGCGGCGTTGACCGCGTCCACGCAGGCCTGGTCGAGCGCGATCGGGTCAAAGGACGCAAACATGCCGACATTCGGCACGATCGGCACGTCGTTCTCCGCGTGGCAGTCGCAGTTGGGCGACACGTCGATAACAAGCGAGATATGGAAGCAGGGGCGCCCGTCCACGACCGCCTTGGTGTACTCCGCGATCTTGCGGTTCAGGACGATGTTGGATTCATCATAGCCGCAGCCGATCGCGTCGGTCGGGCAGACGCCGATGCAGCGGCCGCAGCCCACGCATTTGTCATGATCGATATGCGCCTTTTTATCCGTGATGGTAATAGCGTCGTGCGCGCAGATGCGCGTACACATGCCGCAGCCCACGCAGGGGGACGGATCGACCTGCGGCTTGCCCGCGTTGTGCTGCTCCATTTTGCCCGCGCGTGAGCCGCAGCCCATGCCGATGTTCTTCAGACAGCCGCCGAAGCCCGAAGACTCGTGGCCCTTGAAGTGGGTCAGCGAAATAAATACGTCAGCGTCCATAATGGCCTGTCCGATCTTGGCTTCCTTGACGTATTCTCCGCCCTCGACCGGCACATACGCCTCGTCCGTGCCTTTCAGCCCGTCCGCAATGATGACGTGGCAGCCGGTCGTGAACGGGCTGAAGCCGTTGAGGTAAGCGGAGTCCAGATGGTCGAGCGCGTTCTTGCGCCCGCCGACGTACAGGGTGTTGCAGTCGGTCAGGAACGGCTTGCCGCCGCGCTCACGGACAAAATCCGCGACGGTTTTGGCCCAGTTCGGCCGGAGATAGGCGAGGTTGCCCGGCTCGCCGAAATGGATCTTGATGGCGGTGAATTTCTTGTCGAAATCAATGGTTCCCATGCCCGCGGTTTTGAGCAGGCGGGTCAGCTTTTGCTGAAGGTTTTCGGTCAGCGTGGCGCGGAAGTCCGCGAAATAGACCTTGGCCTTTTCCATGATGGAATCATCCTTTCTTGTCTTACTTGCCCATGATGATAGTATAGCACAAAAAGGGGGGCAAAACAAGCGGATGGGGCGCATAGAGGGGAGAATATGGCAGAAAAAGGCGCGCGGCGCGCGCCTTTTTCTGCCTACCGCCCGCCCGAATGCTCCAGACAGCTTTTGAGCAGGGCTGTGACAACATGGTTCCAGCTCGTATTATTTTGAATGGCGATTTGTTCAATCTGGTTCGCAAGGGATTTTTCGATGTAAATGGTTTTATAAATTGATTCTGGGCGGGACGGTAAAGGAGGGATAATAACTTTCAAAGCACTCACCTCAGTCAAGTATAACGCAAAATTGTTGGAGAAGTGCTTTTTGTGTCAAAATGACACCAAAAATCAGGTTAAGTCGGCCAGGCTCCCGAACGTGTACCCCTCGCCCTCCCATTTGGTGAGCAGCTCGTCAAGGATGCGCGCATTCGTCTCGCTCGTCGAGTGCAGCAGGACGATCGCGCCGTTGTGGATGCGCGGCAGCAGCTTAGAGAACGCCTGTTCGTCGGTCGGCTGGTTGTCGGTATACCAGTCAACATAGGCCAGCGACCAGAACACAGTCGTATAGCCCAGCTCCTGCGCCTGCCTGAGGTTCTCCTCGCTGAATTTGCCCTGCGGGGGACGGTAGAACCGCTGCATCGGCTGGCCGGTCAGGGCGGTGAACTTTTCCTCAAGGCCGGTGATCTCCGCCTGGAATGAATCCATATCTGCAATCTTTGACATATCGGGATGGTGCAGCGTGTGGTTGCCCACGATATGCCCCTCGTCCACCATGCGCTTTACCAGATCGGGCGCGGTGTCGATAAAATTGCCCACCACGAAAAAGCACGCCGGCGCGTTGTGCTTCTTCAGCGCGTCCAGAATGGCGGGCGTGTTGCCGTTTTCGTAGCCCGCGTCAAAGGTCAGGTAGATCGTCTTTTGGGAGGTGTCGCCCACATAGTAGGCGTCCCACTGGCGGAGCGTATCCGCGGATACGTTACCGACGGGCGGCTGCCCCTCGGTTTGGAACGACAGACCCCAGTCGCTGACCGACGCGGGAACCGCGGCCTCGGTTTCAGCGTTTGCCTGCGCGGCGGGCGCATCGGCCTGTGGCAGCAGGAAGAACAGCACGGCAAGCGTAACGCATACGCCGGCCGCCGCGCCGATGCGGCAAAGCGTGTCGCGGGTAATGGTAATGAACATAAATAAACGCCCCCTCGGTGTAAAGTATGCCGGGGGGACGCGGCTTATTCCGAATTCTGCGGCCGGAGGCGGCGCACAAAGGCGAACTGCGTTTCGCCCGCGAGAATGCCGGTAAAAATGAGCAGGAAGCCCGTCAGCATGCGGCCAGTGACCGTTTCGCCGTAAAAGACAACCGAGCAGGCCACACCGAACACGGATTCGAGCGAAAGCAGCAGGGAGGCCTGCGGGGGATCGACATGCTGCTGGCCATAGGCCTGCAGGGACAGGCAGAGCGCCGAAGCGGTCAGGCCGAGGACGACCAGGCTCGCCCACGCGCCTGCGGTCGGCGGCGCATAGGGGGCGGCGCCGGTCAGTGCGCACACGCCCCAGCACATCAGCGCCGCCGCGCCGAGCTGGCCGATGGTCAGCGGCACAGGCTCGCAGCCCTGCTCCACCATATAGCCGACGGAAAGGATGTTGAGCGCGAACGCCGCCGCGCTGAGCAGGGTGGCGAAGTCCCCGGGCGAGATGGTCATGGCCTCGGTGACCGAAAGCAGTCCGATGCCGAGGATGCACAGGCCGGCGGCGGCGAACTGCCAGCCGGTCGGCCGGCGGCGCAGCGCGGCCCAGCCGAGGAACGGCACCAGCACGCAGTAAGCCGCGGTCAGGAAAGCGGACTTGCCGGGCGAGGTGTCCCAGTGCAGGCCAAGGGTCTGCAGCAGATAGGCAGCGGTCTGCGTCGCGCCGGTGATAAGGGAGGCGGCCAGATATCTGCGGCCGCGCAGCACGCCCAGCCGCCCGCGGAACAGCAGCGCGAGCGCCGCCGCGCCTACCGTGAACCGCACGGCCATGAGCAGGGCGGGCGGGAAGACGGCGGCGGCTTCCTTCATAACGAAAAACGTGCTGCCCCAGATGAACGCGGTGAGCAGCAGCGCGGATTTTGCTTTGGCCTGTGTGGAGTGCATGGGCATATCGCCTACTTTCGATCGTGAAAAATGGATAAAACGGAAATGGACGCTGCATCGGTTTTGGGGTACAATAAAAATAATAAAAACGCAAGGGGGCTTTCTTTTGAAACGGATCAGGCATTTGCTGAGGCGGCTGCTTGCCGCGGGCTTGGCGGCGGTGCTGTGCGGCGCGCTGCCCGCGGCGCTGGCGGCGGACGGGGAGCCGCCGCTGTATGAGGTTTACGGCTATGCGTCGCCCGAGGAATTCATGGAGCTGTTTTTGGGCGGGGATGAGGGGCTGACCTATGATATGGTCAGCAGCAAATATGCGCTTTATATCCAGGCGCTCGAAGCGGACGAAAGCCTGGCCTGCAATTATTACGGCACGGATTCGGTCGGGGAAGCGGCGGAAGAGTGGGGGACGACGCGGGAAGCGCTGATCGCGGAGTTGGCGGCGTACCTGGCGATCGAGGACGTGTCCGCCATGGAGACGGACGGCGTCTGGGATCCGGACGGGCTGGACGCACTGGTTGCGTTCGGCCTGGTGCCGCGCACGCCACCGGCGGTGAGCGTGCAGTTGAACGGGAAAGCGATCGTGTTCCCAGATGCGCAGCCCGAGAGCCGGAACGACCGGACCATGGTGCCGTTCCGCGCGATTGCGGAGACATTGGGCGCGGCGGTCGGCTATGCGGACGGCGCCGTAACAGCCGAGCTGGCGGGGCGGACGTATGCTTTCGCGGCCGGCAGAGATACGCTGGCGATTTCGGATGCGGAGAGCGGCGCGGTGCTGGAGACGGTCGCGCTCGATGCCGTGCCGTACGAGAAGGAGGGCCGTACCTACGTTCCGGTGCGCTTTTTCGCGGAGGCGTTCGGCCTGACCGTCCGGTGGGACGAGTATGAGCAGGTCGCGGTGCTGTACGACAGGGACGCGCTGCTCGACGCGCTGAACGCGGATTTCTCCATTGTCAACCAGTGGATCGCGGCCCAGCCGGAAATCGATCCGGAGCAGGCGCTGCGCACGGCGGCGGCCATCGAGGTGGCCTATACGGCGTTCAACTCGATCGATGGGGACGAGCATTACCCCATGGAGGGTACGCTGGAGGTCATCAGCCAGGGCGGGAGCGTGCAGCTTGACCTGCGGCTCGACCTGTACGCGCTGGCGGCGCTGTATGCGCAGGAAAGCGGCTGGCTGCTCGGCATGGGTATGGAGGATTTGGCGGAGAAATACCGGACGGAGCTGGAAAACGCCCGCTTTGAAATGATCTATAACGCGGATACCGATATGCTGTACCTGCGCTGTCCGCTGTTGTTCGGGCTGCTCGCGGAGGATGCGCCGGAGGGCGCTGCTGCCGCCGCGGACACGGATAAATGGTTCAGCGTGAGTGGCCTGGCCGAATCCGGCGGCGTTGGTATGATGGATATGAACCCCGTCGTACTGGTCACCGGCAGCTTCCTGCCCCTGGCTGCGGATGCGGAAACCGCCGGCGAGTATATCGTCAGCCGGACCGAGCAGAATTGCGAAACATGGGGCAACTACAGCGAGCTGTGGTACCGCACACACAGCATGGCGCAGAACTGTGCGCTCAAGGCCGGCGACAGCCTGTTCGCCCGCAGCGGGTCGCGCTACACCGCGCCGGTCGGAAGCGAAGAGGTGTGGGAGGACGGCAGCTACTTCAAGGGCTGGTTCACGCTGGACGTGCAGACCGGCGGGATCACGGGCGAGGGTGAGCGCCGCGAAAGAGACTGGTTCAGCGACATGCTGATAACCTACAGCTATCAGGCGGAGGCCTCGTCCGCACGGGTGGAACAAACAATCCACATCAAGAACCAGGGCATTCTCACGATGGCGGTCGAGATGGAGCAGCAGCCCCATGACAGTTCGCCTGCGGCGCAGCCGCCGCAGGAAGAGGAGGTCGTCGACTTCGAACAGTGGGTCGAGGGTCTGTGGGACTGAAGAAAACAGGAAAAGCGGGCGCGTATGCGTCCGCTTTTTTACGAGCTGTAGTCCTCCAGCAGTTTGGCGAGCGCTTCGGCATCCGGCAGGACGACGCCGGCCCCGAGCGCCTCACGGTCGGCCTGCGGCAGCGAACGGGTGTCGATCTCCGTATAGAAGACCGTTTCGCCGCCGCGGGACACGGCGAGCGTCCCGCCCGCATCGTAGGCGACATAAGGCTCGAGCGGCGCGTTTGCCGCAACCGCAGACGGGGCAAAATAGGCGCGCGCGGCAAAAAAAGCGCAGGCCAGCGCGAGGATACAGGCCGCCAGGGCGATGCGCCTTTGGCGGCGCGCCCGCTGCAGGGCGAGCATGTAAAAACCTTGCATCATAGAAAAAACATCCTTTGAAAAAGGGATTTGCTTTGAGTATTCCCGTAAATTTGTAAAATATTCGGGAACGAATGTAAAATTTGTTTGGAATTTGGCGCGCGGTGTGGTATAATACCACCGTATGCTGGGAACAAATCGGACGCCGCCAGCGTCCGACTGGAAAAGACCCTGCGGCGCCCGTCGCCGCCGGGTAAGGAGGAAACCGAATTGTCGACTGGCAAAAGAAAAGGATACGGCGTTGGGTATTTCATATCCCGCGTGCTGCTGACGCTGCTGCTGATCGGCGTGCTCTGCGCCAGCTTCTGCGGCATTGCGTTCGCATATTATGTGCACGCTTATATCAACCCCTCCGCGCAGGAAACGGCAAAGGGAATCAGCCAGGGCCTGGGCCTTGACCTGAATTCTTTCATTTACAACTATGATCCGGAAACCGGCGCGGAACAGCTTTACGAAACAATCAAGGGTACGGAAAACCGCATCTGGGTTGACAGCGAGGAGATTCCGGAGGACCTGAAAAACGCTGCGGTCGCGATCGAGGACGAGCGCTTTTACAAGCACCACGGCGTAGACTGGAGGCGTACGCTGGGCGCGGTCAGGGGCTGGCTGCTCGGCGGCGACCAGTACGGCGGCTCGACCATCACCCAGCAGCTCATAAAGAACGTGACGGAGGACAAGGATTACTCGGTCAAACGTAAGGTCAACGAGATATTCCGTGCGCTGGCGCTGGAAAAGGAGATCGACGACAAGGACCGCATCCTGACTATGTACCTGAACACGATCTACCTCGGCCACACCTGCTATGGCGTAAAAACCGCGGCCACGACCTATTTCGGCAAGGATGTCTCGCAGCTCGACCTCGCGGAATGCGCGGCTCTGGTCGGCCTGACGAACAACCCCTCCATTTACGATCCCTATAACCATCCGGATCGTGTGAAGGAGCGCCAGGAGGCGACGCTCGGCAAGATGCTGGAGCTGGGCATGATTACCCAGGAGGAGCATGACGCGGCCGTTGCGAAAGAACTGGTGTACCGCCCCTATGAGAAATACCAGGAGGAGATCGGCGACCCGTACACCTACTTTACCGACGCGGTCATCCAGGACGTTAAAAAGGACCTGATGGAGCAGAAAGGCTACTCCGAGCAGGTCGCAAGCAATATGATCAACTCCGGCGGCCTCAAGATCTATGCTACGATCGACACCAATGTCCAGAATATCCTGGATACGGTCTGGGCGGACGATTCGGTGTTCCCCAATACGGAGAAGTATGGTGAACGGCCGCAGAGCGCTATGGTCATTACGGACAAGCAGGGCAATATCAAGGGCATTGCAGGCGGCCGCGGGGAAAAGAATGGCAAGTTGGATTTCTCCTACGCGACCGACGCGCACCGCCAGCCCGGCTCGTCTTTCAAGCCGCTGTCCACCTATGGCCCGGCCATGGACAAGGGCATCATCGTACCCACCTCCACCGTGTATGACAAGGCGCTCCGCATGGGCGACGACGGGCGCCCTTGGCCGATGAACGACGGCAAAATGCCGACCGGCAAGGCGATGTCTATCAAAAGCGGTATCACCAGCTCGGTCAATACGATTGCCGTGCAGGTGATGAACATGCTCACGCCGCAGGCGTCCTATGATTTCCTGACGCAGCGCTTGGGCTTTGAAGATTCCCTGGTCGGCACCCGCACCAATGCGGATGGCACCGTGCAGTCCGATATCGACCTTGCGCCGCTGGCTCTCGGCGGCCTGACCGACGGCGTGACCGTGCGCGAAATGGCGGGCGGCTTCTCGACCTTTATCAACGACGGTGTGTTCGCCGGCACGCGGACCTATACCAAGGTGCTCGATTCCGAGGGCAACGTGGTGCTGGAGAACAACCCAGGCACCGAGCTTGGCTTTGAGAACGTGCGCACCGCGTATTATATGCTGGACTGCATGCAGGCGGTTACCGCATACGGCACCGCCTCGGGGACGACGATTTCGGGCGTGGAGACCGCGGGCAAAACGGGTACCACGACCTCGAATACGGATATCTGGTTCTGCGGTGTGACGCCTGAATATTCCGCCGCGGTCTGGGTTGGCTACGAGCATAACTACACGCTTGACGGGCTGTACGGCCGCACGGCGGCGGGCATCTGGAAAACGGTCATGACCCGTGTGCATGAGGGCGATTCCGGCTTGGTCTTTGATTCGCACCCGCAGGATTTCGAGACCGCCTCCTACTGCATGGACAGCGGGCTTGCCCCGTCCGGCGCGTGCCGCGCGGCGGGCCGTGTGGCGACCGGACGCTTCTGGAAAGGACAGACGCCAACCGAGCTTTGCCCGCACCAGGGCTTCAAGACCTATGATTACGGCAAGACGACCGGCATCGAGGTTGAGGAGGAAGAGGAAGAAAAGCCGGAGGAGCAAAAGCCGGAGGACCAGCCGACCAATCCGTCGGTTGATCCGGAAACCGGACTGCCGGTAACGCCGACCGACCCGGAGGGCGGCGGTACGAATTCGGGCGGCACGACCGATCCGGGCGGCAGCACGAACCCGGGCGGCACAACCGATCCCGATGGTACGACCGACCCGGGCGGGACAACCGACCCCGGCGGTACGACGGACCCGGGCGGCACGACCGATCCGGACACATCAACCGAGCCGGAAACGCCGCCGCCGGACGATCCGGAGGCATAAAACGCGGCCGGCCGGTGTAAACTAACAATCGAATACCTTTTGTTCAGCGCCGCACAAGGCCGCACACATCGGGGCGTTAGCGGTGCTCTGTACCCGCAATCCGCTACAGCGGGGATGATGCGGGCAAGGAGGGACGGGCTTTCGGCAAGGTGGTCGCCCACAGAGTGATGAGAGACCGGTACTGCGCAACGGAGGACTGTGAACCATGTCAGGCGGGGAACCGAGCAGCATTAAGCAGAAACCATCGTGTGCCGCAGAGCTGCCGATCTTGAGCTTAAAGTGCGAAGAACGGCCGGGCGTTCGCTTTCGAATTGTCCGCGTGCGGTCTTGTGGGGCGCTGAACGAGAGTGTATGGGACTTCAAAAGTCCCCTATATACGAAAGCAGGTTCCAGCAGAAACCTGCTTTCGATACCCGAACGACGCCGCCCAAGGCGGCTGAGTCGGGGTATCAAAAGTCAGGCGCATGTCCTGACTTTTGATGAAAACCGCGTGGCGGTTTTCTGTGCAAATGGCGCGCATGGCGCGCAGGAGAGACGCTTGGAGGCGGGCTTGCGCCCGCCTCTTTGTGGTGTGTGTGCGGGGCGTTTGCCCACAGGCGCAGCAGAAATTGAGGAAAGGGGTTGCGATAGGACGTGTATCAGGCATTATACCGCAAGTGGCGGCCGCAGACATTCGCGGACGTAATTGGGCAGCAGCATATCACGGATACGCTCCGCGCGCAGCTCCAGTCCGGACGGCTGAGCCATGCCTACCTGTTTACCGGTACGCGAGGCACGGGCAAGACGACCTGCGCAAAAATCCTTGCCCGGGCGGTCAACTGCGAAAATCCGGTCAACGGCGACCCGTGCAACGAATGCGCGGCCTGCCGGGGGATATTGGACGGGTCCGTACTGGATGTGACCGAGATCGACGCGGCCTCCAACAACGGCGTGGACAATATCCGCGACCTGCGTGACGAGACGCGCTACACGCCCGCGCAGGTAAAAAAGCGGGTGTTCATCATCGACGAGGTGCATATGCTCTCGATCGGCGCGTTCAACGCGCTGCTCAAAACCCTGGAGGAACCGCCCGAGCATGTGCTGTTCATTCTGGCGACCACAGAGCTGCATAAGGTACCCGCAACCATCCTGTCGCGCTGCCAGCGGTTTGATTTCCGACGCATCGGTGCGGAGGATATTGCGCGCCGCCTGCTCGATGTGGCGGGGGGCGAGGGCATCGGGCTGACCGAGGGGGCCGCGCGCCTGATCGCGCGCCTGGCCGACGGTGCGATGCGCGATGCGCTGTCCATGCTGGACCGCGCGGCCGCGGCGGGCGCGGTGGATGAACAAACGGTCACCGCAGCACTGGGCGTGATGGGGCAGGATGACAGCCTGCGGCTGGCCGGCAGCCTGAAAGCGGGCGATCTGGCCGCGGCAGTCGGCCTGTTGGATGAATATTATAACGCGGGCCGCGATTTGGCCTCGGTTTACGACCAAATGCTCGGCCTGATACGGGACGCGCTTCTGGTGAAAACCAGCAAAACTGATGTTTCCGCGCTGATTTCCCCCGCCTACAGCGTGCAGACCCTGCAGAAGCTGTGCGACGGACTGGCGGCTTCGACCCTGATCGCGTGGAGCCGTGTGATCGGCGACGCGCTCGACCGGATGCGCAGCGCGGCAAACCGCCGTGTGGAGGCCGAGCTGTGCGCGGTGCGGCTGTGCAGCCTGGACGCGGACAGCTATGATACCTTGGGCGGCCGCGTGGAAGCGCTGGAGGAAAAGCTGAAAAACGGCGTGCCGGTACAGGCCGCGCAGCCGATGCCTGCGGCCGTTCCGGACGCGGGCATCGGCGATGAGCCGCCCCCGCCGGACGACAGCGACGCGCCGGATTGGGCCGGAGGGCAGGAGGATACCCGCGCGCCGGGAAAAAACGAGGCGGCGGCTCCGGCAGCAGCTGACTGGCCGCACTGGCCCGCGCTGCTCGAAGCGTTGACCGGCAAGATCAACACGGGCGCGCATACCAATCTCAAGCTGTCCGCGCGCGGCATCGAGGAGGACGGCGCGCTCGTTATCCTCTGCGAGGATGGGATTACGGCCATGCTCGCCAAGGCGGAGCCGACCATGAAGGTCATCCGCGCGCAGGCGGCGGCGCTTGCCGGCGCGCCAGTTAAGGTTAAGGTGCGGGAGGCAGGGGACGAGCCGGTCCACAAAAAAAATACTGCGGTCGATGAGCTGATTGGCCGCGCGAAAGCGTTTGATATACAAGTGAAAGAGCTTTAAGGAGGACATAACAGATGGCAAAGGGTAAATTTGGCGGTTTTGGCGGCGGCATGAATATGCAGGCCATGATGAAGCAGGCGCAGAAAATGCAGGAAAACATGCTTAAGGCGCAAGAGGAAATCGCCCAGATGGAGACCATCGGCACGGCGGGCGGCGGCATGGTGACCGTGACCGTGACCGGCACGTCGGCGCTGAAAAGCATTGAGATCAAGCCCGACGTGGTTGATCCGGACGATATCGAAATGCTGCAGGACCTGGTGGTGGCGGCGGTGAACGAAGCGCTCAAGGCGGCAACCGAAAAATCCCAGAGCCAGATGTCCGCAGTGACGGGCGGCATGGGCGGTCTGGGCGGCGGCCTGTTCTGATGGACTTTTTCGCGCCGCCGGTCGAAAAGCTGATCGAGGAATTCGCGCGGCTCCCCGGCATTGGACAAAAGACCGCGCAGCGCCTGGCGTTCTATGTGCTCGACCTGC
The DNA here is from genome assembly GCF_032769475.1 of Intestinibacillus sp. NTUH-41-i26. Classification (GTDB taxonomy): domain Bacteria; phylum Bacillota; class Clostridia; order Oscillospirales; family Butyricicoccaceae; genus Agathobaculum; species Agathobaculum ammoniilyticum. The sequence continues at coordinate 2,774,431 of NZ_CP136477.1, read as the reverse complement.
CCAAAGAGGATGCGGAGCGCTTCGCGGATGCGATACGGGATGCCAAGGCAAAAACGTTCACCTGCAAACGCTGCCAGAACCTGACGGACACCGAAACCTGCCCGATCTGCGCCGACCAGGCGCGAGACCAGAAGACCATCTGCGTGGTGACCGACCCGCGCGATGTGATCGCGTTTGAACGGACCAGGGAATATAAAGGGCTGTACCATGTGCTGCACGGCACGCTGTCGCCGATGAACCACATCGGGCCGGACGATATTCGCATTCGCGAACTGGTGCAGCGTGTGGCGGACGAGGAAACCGAGGAGGTCATCCTCGCCACCAATCCGGATACCGAGGGGGAAGCGACCGCAATGTACATTTCCCGCCTGCTGCAGCCGTTCGGTATCAAAATCACCCGCCTGGGCTACGGGATGCCGGTCGGCGGCCATCTGGAACTGGTGGACGAGGTTACGCTGCTCCGCGCGCTGGAGGGTAGGCGGGAGCTGTAACCCGCCGCCTGACGCGGCCGCTGTTCTACACTGTGTTCCTGCCTGCCCGCGTGAAAAGGGGCATAGGCGCGTCCTGTGATGCGCACAGCGCGAAAAAACAGGAACGGCCGGACTTTCGTCCGGCCGTTCCCGCAATAAAAGGTAGGATAGAGAGTAGAAAGCAAGAACATGTGGGGGGATCTTACGCTTTCCACATTTATACTATATCCGGCAATTGTGAAGATTCTGTGTACATTTCGCAAAAATTTATAAGTTTTGCATGATCGGGAGGAAATAAGCCTGTGGCAGACCTGAAGAAAGAAATCGAAAACCGGCGCACATTTGCGATCATATCGCACCCTGACGCTGGCAAAACCACCATAACCGAGAAATTTTTGCTCTACGGCGGCGCCATTCAGGAGGCCGGCATGGTCAAGGGCAAGAAAAACAGCCGCCACGCGGTTTCCGACTGGATGGAGATCGAAAAGCAGCGCGGTATTTCGGTCACCTCGTCGGTGCTACAGTTCCGGTACGAGGGCAAGTGCATCAACATCCTGGATACCCCGGGCCACCAGGACTTTTCCGAGGATACCTACCGCACGCTGATGGCGGCGGATTCGGCGGTCATGGTTATCGACGCGTCCAAAGGCGTGGAGGCGCAGACGCGCAAGCTGTTCAAGGTGTGCGCCATGCGCGGCGTGCCGATCTTCACGTTCATCAACAAGATGGACCGTGAGGCGCGCGACCCCTACGAGCTGCTTGAGGATATTGAAAACGAGCTGGGCATCGGCACCTACGCGGTCAACTGGCCAATCGGCTCGGGCAAGCGCTTCAAAGGCGTGTACGACCGCATGGACGACCAGGTCATCGCGTTCGAGGGTGCGGACTTCCGCCACGAGGTCAAGGCGCAGCGCCTGTCGATCGACGACCCGATCCTGGAGGGAATGCTGCCCGAGGACCAGTACCAGACCCTGATCGACGACGTGGAGCTGCTCTCCGGCGCGGGGGATGAATTCGACCTGAAAGCCGTGCATGAGGGAAAGCTGTCGCCGGTGTTCTTTGGCTCGGCGCTGACCAACTTTGGCGTGGAGCCTTTCCTCAAGAAGTTTTTGCAGATGACCCCGCCGCCGACTGCGCGCACTGCGGATATCGGCGTGATCGACCCATTTGAGGATCATTTTTCCGCGTTCGTGTTCAAGATTCAGGCGAACATGAACAAGGCGCACCGCGACCGCGTGGCATTCATGCGCATCTGCTCGGGCAAGTTTGAGCGCGGGCAGGAGGTGCTGCATGTGCGGACCGGCAAAAAGATGGCGCTCGCCGCGCCGCAGCAGCTCATGGCGCAGGACCGTTCGATCGTGGACGAGGCCTATGCGGGCGATATCATCGGCATCTTTGACCCGGGCGTGTTCGCGATTGGGGACACGGTATGCGACCCCAAGCGCAAATGCGTCTTTTCCGGCATACCGACCTTTGCGCCCGAGCTGTTCGCAACGGTGCGGCAAAAGGATACCTTAAAGCGCAAGCAGTTCGTCAAGGGCGTGGAGCAGATTGCGCAGGAGGGTGCGATTCAAATATTCCGCGAGCCGGGCTCGGGCATGGAGGCGGTCATTGTGGGCGTGGTTGGCGTGCTACAGTTCGAGGTGCTCGAATACCGCTTGAAAAACGAGTATAACGTGGAGATCATCCGCGAGAACCTGCCCTATGAGCATGTGCGCTGGGTGGAGAACGACGAGGAGGATTTCGACATCAAGCGCCTACAGCTTACGAGCGACACCAAAATCGTCGAGGATCTCAAGGGCAACAGCCTGCTGCTGTTCACCTCGCCGTGGAATATCACCTATGCGCTCGACCATAACGAAGACCTCCGCCTGGCGGAGTTTTCGGAAAACGCATAAAAAACGCGCGTCGGAACAAAGCGTTCCGGCGCGCGTTTTTTGGTGTGCCACTACATATGAAGCGGATCGTCCTCGCGGTTTTTGACTGCCCGCAGGTATTGCCAGAGCAGAACAAGCGGTGCAAGCTGGCAGACGAGCTGCACGACCAGCGCGGCCGGGTTTTGATAAAACAGGGTTTGTATGAAAGAGGCGGCCACCGCGCCGATCAGCGGCGTGTAAAAGCACCAGCGGATGCGGCGGGCGGGGTAGGCGTAGCCGCAGGGGATGACACGCTCATCCAGCGCCCAGTACATATGATACTGGCTGATCAGGCTGAACAGCGAGCCGGTCACCATCAGCAGCACCATGAAATGCACCATCATATCCGACGTACCCATAAACGTGCAGGCCAGAGCCAGGATGGAGAGGACCAGCGAGATGAGTTGGCAGGAAAAGGCGCGGCCGAACCTTGCCGATTCCTCCGAAAGACGGTGCAGAATATACAGCACCACGCCGTATGCCGCAAGGTTGAGGATGCTGGCGGCCAGGCTAACGCCGTTTTCAGGAAAGAGGCTGCCGAGGCTCGTGACCGCGGATACCACAAGCGCGGCCCAGAGCAGACGCAGGCTGGGATAGATCTTCATAAAAATTACCCTCCAGTGTACCTGTAATTATAGCATATCACGCGGGATTTTTCAGCAATAATTTAGCGGTCGCGGGGCTGGATAAAAAATTTTTGAAAAAGGTATTGACAATTATGCATTACTGTACTATTATCATAGTACAAAGAAACAGAGAGGAGCGAGCCTATGCAATGGCAACTGCGGGGCGACCGCCCGATCTACCAGCAGCTCATGGAGCAGCTGACCGAGCAGATCGTAAGCGGGCAGCTCGGCGCGGGCGATAAGGTGCCGCCCGTGCGGGAGCTGGCGGCGGAGGCGGGCGTGAACCCGAACACAATGCAGCGCGCGCTGGCGGATTTGGAGCGCGAAGGGCTGATGTACACCAACCGCACCAGTGGACGATATGTTACGGAGGATAAAGAGATGATAGCAAAAATTCGGGAGCAGATCGCAAGCGACCGTATTTCAGAATTTTTAGCCGGCATGAGTCAGCTCGGCTTTACCGAGAAGGAGATCGTGGCGCTTTTGGAAAAGCGCAGGGGGGAGGAGAAGAAGAATGGAACAGAGGAATGATCTGGTTGTATGCGAAGGGCTGACCAAGATTTACGGCAGTATCAGGGCGCTTGACAGCCTGAGCCTAACGCTCGAGCGCGGCCGCTTTATTGGCCTGCTGGGGCCGAACGGATCGGGCAAAACGACAGCGATCAAGCTGCTTAACGGCCTGCTGCAGCCGACCAGCGGCACGGTGCTGATCGACGGGGAAAAGCCGGGCGTGCATACGCACAGCGTGGTCAGCTATCTGCCCGACCGTGCTTACCTGAACGACTGGATGCGCGTGTGCGACCTGTTTGACTTTTTCGCGGACTTCTATGCGGATTTTGACAAGATCAAGGCGAACGATATGCTGAAAACGCTGGATATCAGCCCGTTGGCGCGTCTCAAAACGCTGTCCAAGGGGACGAAAGAAAAGGTGCAGCTCATCCTGACCATGAGCCGCAAGGCCCAGCTCTTCCTGCTTGACGAGCCGATCGGCGGCGTGGATCCCGCGGCGCGCGACTACATCCTCAACACCATCCTGTCCAATTACAGCGAGGACGCCACCGTGCTGCTCTCCACCCACCTGATCGCGGATATTGAGCGCGTGCTGGACGAGGTCATCTTTTTGAAAAACGGCGTGATGACCCTGCACGAGAGCGTGGATACCATCCGCGAGGAGCATGGGAAATCGGTCGATATGCTGTTCAGGGAGGTGTTTGCATGCTGAAACTGCTGAAATATGAGTGGAAAGCGTGCGCGCGCATCTGCCTTCCGATGTACGCGGCGGTGCTGCTGTTGGCCGTGGTCAACCGCCTGACCATGACTGACCAGGTGCAGAACCTGCTGTACGGCATCCCTACGGTGCTAATGGCAATGTTGTATTTCGCTGTGATGGTAGCGGTGTTCGTTGTAACCGCGGTTATCCTGATCCAACGGTTTTACAAAAACCTGCTGGGGGACGAGGGGTACCTGATGTTCACTCTGCCGGTGACGGTTTCTCAGCATATCTGGAGTAAGGTCATTGTTGCGACCGTTATGAGTATTATTGCTACAGTTGCGGCAGTGCTGAGCATAGGCATCATCGGTTCAGGTTCGGGCCTGCTCGTGGGGCTGGGCGATGTGCTGGCCGCCATATGGAAATCTTTTACGAGCGACCCTAATACGCTGTTCTATACTCTGGAGACGTTCGCTTGGCTGCTGATCTGTGCGGTTGTCGGTATGCTGTTCATCTACCTGTGTATCGCGCTGGGACATCTGGCGAAAAAGCACCGCGTGCTGATGGCGGTGGTTTGGTACTTTGTATTGTCCACTGTGTTCCAGTTCCTTTTCATGTTCTTTATCATGGGTGTGGGTAACCTGCCCTTTGACAGCGTATGGATGGCACTGGCAAACTTCTTCCGCGGCATCGGGCCGACTGCGACCATCCATATTGGCATGATAACGCTGTGCGTTGCAACGGCGGTGCCGGGCGCGGCGTTCTTCCTGGCGGTCCGCCATATTCTGAAGAACCGGCTCAATCTGGAATAAACCACATCTGTTTTTCACCACGGGGGACGCGCGGCGCCGCGCGTCCCTTTTTGCACCCCAAAGACGGGAAAATTGCAAAGTCTTAAGAAATTTGCGTATAAAATGAAAAGAAATTTCGGCTACAATGGAATTATGCAAAGGAGGCGGACGTCATGACGGGAAAAATACGGCAGTCCATCGGCCGGCAGTATGCGCCGGCTGAGCTGGCAGGGCTGTTCTTCGCTTTTTCCGCGGCGGGCTGGCTATGGGAGGTTGCGCTCCACCTCGTATTCAACGGTGAGCTGGTCAAGCGCGGCACGATGTTGGGGCCGTGGCTGCCGATCTACGGCGCGGGCGGCGTGTTGGCTGTTTTGCTGCTGCGCCGCTTCGCGGACAAACCGCTGCGGGTGTTTGCGTTGGGTGTCGCGCTCTGCACGGTGATCGAATACGTCACGGGCAGGTATCTGGATAGCCTGTACGGCCTGCGCTGGTGGGACTATTCCATGCTCCCGCTCAATATCGACGGATTGGTCAGCCCGCTGACCTCGCTGGTGTTCGGCGCAGGCTGCTGCGCTGCGGTATATTGGGCGGGTCCCATGGCCGCGGGATGGATGCGGCGGTTGCCTAGGCCGCAGGCGCGGCAGTGCTGCGCGTTGCTGGCGGTGGTGTTCCTGCTGGACTTTGGATGGTCTGCGTTGCATCCCAATACCGGCGCGGGCGTCACCACCAGCCTGCCGTCCGCCCAGGCGGCGGAAGGGCTGACCGTGATCGATCCCGCCCAGGTTCATTTGCTTTTGTGCAGCATGGCAAAATAATCTTGCGCGTGCCCCCTCGCTCTGGTATGATAAAAGCAGGAGAGAGGGGAGGCGTTTTTATGAAATGCCAGCATTGTGGGATCAATTTTGACGACGGCGACCGAGAGTGTCCGATCTGCGGCGCCAGGGCGGGCAGCCGGGGGCGGCTGTCGGTGCGGCGCGGCGCGTCGTTCCGGCCGCACGGAAGCGCCGCGCCCAAAACAACGGAGCCGACCATCCTGAACGGCAAGGTGAAAAAGGACCGCGCGGCCCAGAAAAAGAAAGGGCGCGTCATCGCGCTGGTTTCCGCGGCGGTGGTGCTTTTGCAGTTGGTGCCGGCCGTATTCGGCCTGATCGGTGATTTTGTGGGTGATATCCGCTTCGGGGAGCCGTATGTGGAGCCGGAACCCCCGTATTCGGAGGCGGACGACTGGTATGAGGACGACGGGGGCGCGTACAACGTCATATCCCTTGCGGATCTGCTGGGTCTGCGGTCGGTCGTGGAGTTGCCGGACGGCAGTCTACTGGAGCTGTACGCGGAGGGTGACGAACACTATTCGCTGTATATCGAGGGGCGGTATTCGGAAAGCGGCGACGTATGGATCATGTACAATGCGCCGGACGACGAGTTGTATCCCGACATTGCGCAATACCCGCCGGAGGAATACGACAGCTTTACCATCTGCCTGACGTACGATTCGCTGGAGTGGGAGGAGCCGGCGGTGGATATTTCCTACCATCAGGAGATGGGCGATATGTGGCTGCTGGCGCATATTAGCCGCGATGGGAGCGAGATCGTGCTGGACGACTGGTTCGGCGACGCCGCGTTCCTGTTCGGCGAGGAGCAGTTCCTGCCGGTCAAAGCGGTGGAGACTGCATGAAGAGTGAAAAAAGGAAGCCCTAGCCGTGTATCTACATAAGGATAACAAGACAAACCTGTTTCAGAGCATATACCATATATAAGAATGTCACAGAGCGGTTACTCTGTGACATTTTTTTGTATCCCGTCATACTTTAGCTAAGCTTTGGGGACTGTTCAACTGTTAACAGCCCCATTGTCCCAAAGCTGCAGATGCCCATGTTTCCTATCTATATAAAGTCCCGCTTTTCGTCCGCATCTCCATGAATTTCTGCGAGGCACGGTGCATAAAAGTCATGTTCTGCATGCGGATGCAATCCATATCGGGGGCAGAGGTGGTGGTGTTAGCGCCGCAAGTAATACCCCGTTCAACCGCACACGGCATAGCATCATTGGAGGCAGGCATAGTAAAGGTGTACCCTGCCACCGCCCTTGCTGATGAGTCCAGTTCATTATCATCCTTGTCAATGATGGTAAACTCGTCCAGTTAATAATAGCTGTCCGGCGTCAGTAGATCAGATTAACCAAGAACGTAGACAGTGGCGGGAAGTATGTCAGCAGCAGGATATCGGCCGCGAACAGGATATAAAACGGTACCGCTTCCCTGATAAAGTCCTTGGTCGGACACTTGGTAATACCGCAGGTGACGAACATCAGCGTACCCATCGGCGGGGTGAACGCACCGATTGTGCAGTTGAAGATATAAACCATTGCAAAGTGGACCGGATCAATGCCGAACGCCAGCGCAACCGGATGCAGCAGCGGCCCGAGCACGATCATCGACGCATTACCTTCTACGAACATGCCCACGATGATCAGGAAGATGTTGACAACCAGCAGGAATATGTATTTGTTGTCGATGGCGTTGGTCATCCAGTTGGCAAACGTCTGTGGAATCTGCTCGCGGGTCAGCACCCAGGAAAAGCAGGACGCCGCCGCGACGATCAGCATGATCGAGCTGGTGGTGGTGACCGTTTCCTTGCAGCCCTTGGCAAAGTTCTTGAGCTTCATCTCATGGTACAGCACGCCGAGCGCCAGCGCATAAACGATCGCGACCGTGCCGGCCTCGTTCGCGGTGAACACGCCGATACGCACGCCGCCGATAATGATGATCGGCAGCAGCATGGGCAGGATCGCCGGACGGATCGCATCCCACTTTTCATGCGCTGATATCTTTTCCGTCTGCATCGGCTTGTAGCCTCGCCTTTTGGATACAAAGTGCGTGAAGATCATCAGCGTGGCGGTCAGGAACAGGCCGGGGCCAATGCCAGCGACGAACAACTGGCCGACCGAGATGTTATTGATGCAGGCGTAAATAATCAGGCCGGTTCCGGGCGGAATCAGCGGCACGACCATGCCGGAGGCCGCGGTGATAACGGTCGAGAACGCCTTGGAGAAGCCGTGCGCCTCCATAGAGGGAACGAGCATCTTGGCTTCCATCGCCGCGTCCGCGAGCGAGGAGCCGGACAGGCCGCCCATCAGCGTGGACAGCAGGATGTTAACCTGCGCCAGACCGCCGGGCATGCGCGCGGTCAGAACGGCGCAGCAGTCCATGATGCGGCGCGTAACGCCCGTATAGTTCATGAATACGCCCGCCATGACGAAGAACGGGATCGCCAGCAGGGACAGACCCTGTGCGCCGGCCAGCGTCTGCTGGGCGAAAATCGTTGCGTTGGTTGCCGGATTGCCGAGGAAATAGATCGCCGAGGCCGCCAGCACCGAGATATACACCGGTACTTTCAGGAAAAGCATGACCAGCAAAAGGATGCAGGAGATACCAATGATATTCATTCTTTCTTCGCCTCCTCGAACTCTTCCTCCGTAATCGCTTCAATGGTTTCCTGCTCGGAATAATGGAAGAAATTCACCAGCACAAAGTTGAAGATCTGCCAGATGCAGGATACCGGTACAATGCAGTAAATTAAAATATAGGAAATGTGCAGCACCGCGGTGGTGCGGCCGCTGTTTGCGAACACCATCATGTACTGTATGGACAGGTAGCCCAGGAACAGCAGCGTGACAATGGTCACGAGCAGGATCAGGATGTTGATTATGTTCTTTACCGCTTTGGGGAAAAACTCAAAAAACACCTCGATCGCCGCATGGTTGCCGGTGCGGAACGCAGCGCCGGCCGCACCAAAAATCACCCAGACGATCATGGCCGCCTGAATCTCCTCAATCCAAGTAAAGGGGGAGCCTAAAATATAGCGTGCAACTACGCCGGCAAAGGTAAGACCTACCAGCACGCACATCGCAATGGACGCGATCGCTACATCGATGTTGAGCAGTATTATTTTCCATTTTTGCTTCATGTTTGGTCCTCCGGTTTCCCGCGTTTTATGATGAAAGAGGGGAGGCGGAGAACTCCGCTTCCCCTCTTTTTCAGCAGTATTGCAAAGCTCGCCGGCTCAGCATTATGCAGCGGTACAGATTTCCTTAACAGTGTCGTACAGGCCCTCTGTCCAACCCAGCGCAGCGGTGGATTCGTTGAAGAATTTCTGTGCGGCTTCTATCCACTGCTCCTTTTCCTCGGGAGTCAGCTCGATGAACGTCACGCCGACCTTTTTCATCTCTGCCTCGGCATTGGCATTGGCCTCGTCGATCATCTCGTTGTTGTACAGGCCCGCCTCGTCCGCGCACTCCATCAGGATCTGCTGCTGCTCTTCGGTCAGGGTGCTGAAGAAGGATTCGCCGCAAATCCACATCGAGGTGGCAAGGATATGCTCGTTCTTTACCACATGCTTGGCAACCTCGTGGAACGAACGATTGTACATACAATAAATCGGATTTTCGAATGCATCGATCGTTTTGCCGCTCATCGCCTGATACACATCGGCCAGATCCATGCCGACCGGCGTTGCACCCAGGTCCTCAAAGCTTCTGACCGACAGGTCGTTGGAGGATACACGCAGCTTCAGGCCGGTCAGATCGGACGGAGTACGGATCTCTTTCGTGGAAAGGATGTCGCGCGCGCCATACATCCAGTTGGAGGTCAGGACGCGCAGACCACCGGTAGCGGCCAGCTTGTCGCACAGCTCCTTGTACCAGTCGCTCTCTACCAGCGTCCATACCTCGTCCCAGCTCTCAAACGCATAGGGCGCGTAGAAAATACCGAAATCCGGTACGCCGTAATCGGCAAGGAAAGCGCCGTCCGCGATGGTGATGACGTTTTCGCCCATCAGCATCTGGTCGATCAGGTCGTTTTTCTTACCTAACGTAGAGTTCGGGAACAACTCCATCTGGATCGAGCCGCCCGATTTTTCCTCTACCAGCTGTTCCCACTTTTCCACTGCCATCGCAACCGGCTCTGTGGTCGCGTTTTCAAAGCCCACATTAATAGTAACAACATTATCCACGGACGCAACCTCCGGCGGGGCGGTTTCTTCCTTGGTCTGTGTGTCGCTGTTGCCGCAGGCGGTCAAACTCAATGCGGTCGCGCCGCAAAGCAGCATGGCCAGCAGCCTCTTCTTCATCGTCTGTTTCATTGTAGCAGTCCTCTTTTCTTTTATATATTGTCAACTTCACCCTCACGGTCGTTCAGGTAAAGTCGAGTACAACTTTCAGCATTTTTCCTGCGTTAGCGGAAAACTCCTCAAACGCCTGCGGCGCGTCCGTCCACTTGTAGGTGTTGGTGACGATCTTCTCCAAATCGATGCCGCCCGATTTCACCAGATCAATCAACTCCACAAAGTCCTTTTTCATCGCGTTGCGCGAGCCGTAAATGTTCAGCTCTTTTTTCTGGATGATCGTAAAAAAGAAATTGTCTAAGTTGCGCTTGGATACGCCGATCAGCACCACGCGCGCGCCGAAGCAGGCCGCGTCAATACAGTTCATGAACGTCTCCGGCATGCCGACCGCCTCGATCGTCACATCGAACCCATTCCCGTCGGTCAGCGCGGCGACATCCTTTGTGAACGCCTCCGGCGATTCGTTGAGCAGCTTGTGGTCCAGGCCGAATGTCCGGCAGGCATACTCGAGCTTGTCCGGTGCCACATCGCAGATCGTGACCTCGGCCCCCTTCGCCTTGGCCGCGACTGCGGCCAGCACGCCAATCGTGCCAGCGCCGACCACCAGCACCTTTTCGCCCGCCTTGACGTTTGCCCGCTGCACGCCGTGGTAGCTGATGCAGAATGGCTCGATCAGCGTCAGCACCTTGGGGTCCAGCCCCTTGCCGTCGTAAATGCGCTCGACCGGCATGGTGATGTATTCGGCAAACGCCCCCTCGCGCTGCACCCCCATCGTCTCGTTGCCCGTGCAGGCATTGACCAAGCCTCTCCTGCACGAATAACATGTCCCGCAGTTGAAATACGGATTACAGGTTACGATCATGCCCGGCTTAAGCCCTTCCTCGTTTTCGTCGATCTCCACGATCTCCGCCGAAAACTCGTGTCCTGGTATACGCGGATACGATACATATGCGTTCGCACCCCGATAGGAGCCGAGGTCGCTTCCGCAGATACCCCCGTACAGAAGCTTGAGCAACGCTTCCCCCGGCTTCCTCTCTGGTTTCGCAATTTCTTGGATTTCTACCTTGCCCGGTTCCTTGATGCAGATGGCTTTCATACGCTTTTATTCTACCTCCTGTGTTCCGCAGCAAAATTATACTTTCTTACAGCAGCAGTCCGTTCAGGCCGCCCTGTTCGCCCTCATACATCGGCAGGCTGCTCTGGAAAATGATCTCGCTGCCAACATATACAATTTCGCTTACGGGCTTTTGCTCGCGCAGCAGATATTCTGTCAGATACTTTGCTGCCATATATGATTGTGCATAGGGATTTTTTAAAAACAGATTGGAGAATACACCGTTTTTCAGGAATTCGATGTTCTCAAGGAACAGATCGCTGCCGACAGCCACAATGCTGCCTGCTTTCCCGCTTTGTTCAATTGCCCGTCCCAGCCGCACGCTGCCACGTGTGTTAGCGCTGAAGCAACCTCCGATATCCTCCTTCTGCTGTAACAGCCGAAGCAGTTTTTCAAAGCTCTCCTCGTTGCCATTTTCACTGTCATGCACCTTGTAGACAACACGCTCGGCACGTTTTTCCTTCAGGTAGTTCTCAAAGCCCTCAACAATCAGATAGTGCGATGGGATCATCATATCGCCAGCTGATATCAAAATTGCCCTATCTGCCGGCACTCGGCCGAGCATCAGTTCAGCCAGCACCCGCCCGATCACATCATAATTGGGCTGTACACAGCAAATGCGGCCGGACTGCGGCTGGTCATTGCCAACCAGTACCATGGGGATATGCTTTTGCGTAAACCGTTGAAGTGAGATTTTGCCGCGCATATCCATATAACCAACGGTGATCAGTCCATCGATTTGGTAGTTCTCGAGCAGGTCGATCAGTTCATCATGCTGGTCATTGCCGCTGTCCTCATAATACGGCGCTTCGATCAACTGGATGTTAAAATCCTTCATGCCTCCGATATAATCACGCACGCCCTTCCAAGCGCCTGTATAGTAGTAACGGTTATCTGCTGTTGGACCTGGGAGAGCCACCGCGATCTTGACTGCCTTGCGCTTGAGCGACACAGCAACTGAATTAGGACGGTAGCCCATCCGCTGTGCAGTTTCTCTGATGTACTGACGCGCTTCCTCGCTCACACCCGGCTTGCCGTTCAACGCACAATGAATTGATGCAATAGAATACTGCGTTTCCCGTGCAATATCCTTGATCGTCACTCTTTTTTCCTCTGTCCGGTTCAAGCTGTCACCTCAATCTATTTACAAAACGTTTTTGTTTTTTGTTTGTGCTTAGTCTAAATCTTTCTATCATTTTTGTCAATTATTTTTATAATTTTTGTTTTTTTTTCGTTCATTTTTCACTTTTTTTCTTGTTTTATTTTATTTATTATACATAACGTTTTGGTAATTTTGGCTGTGCTCTTGCTCTTTGTATATTTATTTTTCACATTTTTTTAGTGATTTTATTGATGAATTATCCAAAATAAAATTATTTTTTTAATTATTATTGACATTTTCTATTTTGTTTCATAAACTTGTTACAACCAAATCGTTTTATATGGAAGGGATTGAGACTTTATGCAGCATCAGGAGAATGAAGCAACACTTTTTCAATTGATGAAAGACAAATTGTATACGCCTGTTGTTGGCGATATTTTGGACGGCATGGGTTATTACCATCAGTTTCTGCCCCAGAGCATCCGTCCGCTGCGTGACGATATGAAGCTGGCAGGCAAGGCGATGACCGTGTTGATGATTGATGTATTCGGCCCACAAAAAAAGCCGTTTGGCCTGTTGACCGAAGCGCTTGATCAACTACAGGAGAACGAGATCTACATCGCCACAGGCGGTACGCAGCGCTGCGCCTACTGGGGCGAGCTGCTCACCGCAACCGCCCGTACCCGCGGCGCAGCCGGCGCCGTGGTAAACGGCTGGCACCGCGATACGCCGCAGGTGCTGGAGCAGAACTGGCCGGTATTTAGCCAGGGCTGCTATGCCCAAGACTCCAGTGTGCGGACGCAGGTCGTTGATTTCCGCTGCCCGATTGAGATCGGACAAGCAACCATCCACGACGGCGACTTGCTCTTCGGCGATGTGGACGGCGTGCTGGTCATCCCGCAGCAGATAGCGGACGAGGTAATCGAAAAGTCACTTGAAAAGGCGGCAGGCGAAAAGGTTGTCCGCAAGGCAATCGAGGCCGGTATGAGCGCGACTGATGCCTTTGCCAAATTCGGCATTTTATAACCCGCTGTCAGCAGAAAGGAGAAGACCCTATGGACGAAGCAATCGCATTCCGTATCGCGCAAAATGATAATGTTGCTACCGCACTTTGTCCGATCGAACCTGGCACAGTTCGCCTCACCGGCGCAGATGGACTGCCCGCCGTGCAGGCGCTCGAGTCCATTCCGATGGGACATAAGCTGGCACTGCGCGATATTGCCGCCAACGAGCCGATCGTCAAATACGGCGTTACGATTGGGCAGGCAACGCAGCCCATCACCACTGGCAGCTGGGTACATCTGCACTGCATGAAAAGCAATTACGACGAGCGCTCGAGCCACCTTGACCCTGTAACCGGCGCGCCGCAGGATATCCGCTATGAATAAGGGGAAAATAACCATGAACTGGAAGGAAACAACATGGCAGGGCTATGGCCGTCAAAACGGCGCAGCCGGTATCCGCAACAAAGTTCTTGTTATCTACACCGTCGAGTGCGCCTCTTTTGTCGCACAGGAGGTTGTGCGACAGACTGGCCGCAGCAATGTCGAGGTGGTCGGCTTTTCCGGTTGCACGGACAACGAATACGCCGTACGTCTGCTAATCGCACTCATCCGGCACCCCAACGTGGGCGCAGTGCTGTCCATCGGGCTGGGCTGCGAGTATGTGCAACCCGAATGGCTGTCCCGCATCGCCGCCGAAGAGGGCAAGCCGACCCGCTGGTTTTTCATCCAGAACGAAGGTGGTACGCTGCCCTCGGTGCAGAAAGGCCTGCGGTGTGTGGACGAGCTATGCGCCGCGCTGACGCACACGCCCCGCGTCCCCATGCGCTTTTGCGACCTTGTGATCGGCGCGGAATGTGGAGGCAGCGACTATACGAGCGGTCTTGCCGGCAACGTAGTTGTCGGCCGCCTGTTCGACCAGCTGGTCGACGCAGGCGGCACTGCAATCTTCGAGGAGATCGTCGAAGCTGTCGGTCTGATCGATGTTCTGGCTGCCCGCGCCGCCACGGCGGAGGCGTGCCAGCAACTGGTAGATACCTATGATAAAGCACTTGATTACTGCAAATCCGTCCGCCAGTATTCGGTAAGTCCGGGTAACTTTACAGGCGGCCTGTCTACTATCGAGGAAAAAAGCATGGGCGCTATTGTCAAAAGCGGCACAAAGCCCATCGAGGGGGTAGTCAAGGTCAGCCAGCAGCCAGACCACGCCGGACTGTGGCTGCTCGATTCTACGCCCGATCCCTACTGGATGCAGTTCGGTATTACTAATCCCAACGACAACGAAGGCCTGATGGACCTGATTTCTGCCGGTTGCCATCTGACATTTTTGGTCACAGGCCGCGGCAACGTGGTGGGAAGCGCGGTTGCACCTGTCCTCAAAATCACCGGCAACCATCAGACCTATACGCGCATGGAGGGCGATATGGACTTTGACGCCAGTCCCATGCTGACCGGCCACTGCTCGCAGGACGAACTGACAGGTCAGCTTGCCGGACTGGTCTGTGCAGTCGCTGCCGGACAGCCTAGCAAAAGCGAAGCCCTCGGCCACAAGGAATACTTTATCCCTTACAAATATCAGGAGTGCATTGCACAAAAACGCTGCGCGCAACAAGCTTGACCGCACATTATACCAAACAGAAAGGCATGAATAAAATGATCGATACACAGACACTGTTTTCTCTGGCAGGCCGCACGGCCGTTATCACCGGTGGCGCGTCCGGCCTTGGCCTTGCCATCACCGAATGCATGGTGGCCGCAGGCGCGCACGTTGTCGTGCTGGGCTCGCGCACTCCCGCGCAGGCGGCCGTGTCTTTGGCTGTCTTCGGAGAGCAGGTATCTTTCTGCCAGTTTGACGTGTGCGACACCGACCGCGCCCCGCAAATGGCAGAGCAGATCATCGCCGAGCACGGACCGGTCAGCATCCTGGTAAACAATGCGGGAAACCATTGCAAAAAGCCGATCGAGGAAATGACTGTCGCTGACTACACCCGTGTGCTTGATCTGCACCTGGTTGGTGCCTTCGCGCTGACCAAGGCTTTTGTGCCGCACATGAAAGCGAACGGCAGGGGCAGTATTATTTTTCAGGCAAGCATGACCAGTTACATTGGTCAGCCCAATGTATGCGGTTACGCCACAGCCAAGGCCGGCTACCTAGGTCTTGTACATACGTTGACCGCTGAGTGCGCCGCGAGCGGTGTGCGCGTCAATGCGATCGCCCCTGGCTGGATCGACACGCCGATGTTCCATCAGGCCACTGATAACGACCCCGAGCGTCTCGGCAAGATCATGAGCCGCATCCCTATGAAGAAGACCGGCCTGCCCATCGACATCGGCATGGCCGCCGTGTTTTTGAGCAGCGACGCCGCGCAGTATATCTCCGGCGTGTGCCTGCCAGTCGACGGTGGCGCGCTGATCGGTTTCTAAGCCCCAAGCCTGCAAATAAAAAATCAAGCCCTTAGTAGGACTTGGCAGAAGAAAATTTGCAGAGAGAGGCCGGATAGAAATGAGCAACACAAAAAGGCTGCCGTCCAGCGTCGGCCTGAAAAAACAGGAAGAATTTATTGAGGTTTTTGCAACCCGGTGGAGTCCATATCCATCGGCGGCGGCAGATCCTCCAGAGTGGAAAAGCACTCCATGACCTTGCTGAAGTAACGACGGAGGAACTTGTTGGCCCCGCAGTCATGTAGACATAGTAGGGCTTTCCCTCCGTGCGCTTGCGATCCAGAAATTGGAGTACAGGTTCGTCCGCTGGCGCTTTCTGTAAATAGCAGGCCATTACATTGAACAACGCTTTTCGCAGGTAGGGCGAACCTCGCTTGGAGGATTTGTTGCTAAGGACATTTTTCTCCCCAGACTGTGGGCATGAAGTCAACTTCTGCAAAGGCCGCCAGAGATTGTTTCCGCTCAAACCGGCGCACGTCCCCAATCTCCGCCATGAGTTGAGGACCAAGGGAGTCTCCCGCACCGTACATCCCCATCACCACGGGGTATTCCGGCAGTTGGGAAGCAGGGCGATCAGATTGTTGGAAGTGGCGGTTTTCTGTTTGGAGGCTAGATGGAATTAAGGGTTTTCAAGTCATAACGAATTCTGTCCATAGGAGTACAATCCCGTAGATCAGCCCTGCTGTTAAGGGAGTACCGGGTAATTTTCATAGCGTCAGCTTTATCCGTTTTGACTTTGCGAAAAGGAATTGCCGCCATACTCCTTAATGAGCAGTGGATTGACGGCGCTGACAAAGAAACCGGCCTCATACAGCACATTAGCTACTGCTTCGTAGTAACGCCCTGTGTATTCCATGACCACTCGGGTTTCCCCTTTAATAGTTTTCAACTGCTGGACTAAGTGGGCGAGCCCCTCAGCGCTGTGGCTAACCTCAAAAGGGACACGAACCACTTCGCCAAAAGGACGGAGTACTGCCACGGTACTTTTTCTGCTGGAAACATCCATACCTGCTGCGTTCATGTTCAACACTCCCAGAATGAATTTGCAATGGACTAAGGACATCTTTTCCCACTGCCGATTCCATCTGTTTGCCTTAGGCTCAACCTGCACAAATCGAACGCTGCGAACGGGAGGGTAGCTAACTGACTTTGGGACGGGCGTGAAAGCCCTTGGAGGTTTAAGCCAGACCATTACCTCTTCATTCTACAGCTTAGGCAACGAGATGCCTCTTGCCTATGGCTGGCTGCCATATCTTAGGGACAAATTTATTGTAACAGGAGGTTTTGCACCATGTTCATCAATTTTCCTGAAGTTAGCGGTATAATCATGCAGGAAAAAGAGGTCTCTCTGCCACGCATGGTAACCGTTCAACAAAAATATGCCACGCAGAAAATCGAGGATATCACCGTTCACATCCGCAGGGAGATGGAGATTCTCGCGCCAAAGGCACAGCAGTTTTGTGGCAAGCGCATCGCTATCACCTCAGGCTCCCGCGGCATTCCTCATATCGACGAGATCACCTGTGCCGTATGTGACGTACTGCTCGAATGGGGGGCTAAGCCATTTATCGTGCCTGCGATGGGCAGCCACGGCGGCGCAACAGCCAAAGGGCAGGCTGAAGTATTAGCCAGCTATGGTGTGACCGAGGAGCGGGTACACGCACCTATCTTGTCCAGTATGGAGGTCGTGAAGTATGGTACGCTCCCCAATGGCCTGCCACTGTACTGCGACAAGTTGGCTTTCGAGTCGGATGGCATCGTGCTGCTACACAAGGTAAAGCCGCACACCGATTTTCAAAGCAACCATGAGAGCGGTCTGGTCAAAATGATTGGCATTGGTCTGGGCAAGCATAAGGGCGCGACCGCGCTGCACTCACAGGGCTTTGCCGAGTTCGGCAGCTTTCTCAACATGGCAGCCGAACAGTTTATGCAGAAAGCGCCGGTAGCGTTCGGCGTAGGTATTGTGCAGAATGCCTATGACGAGCTGCGTACTATCCGCGTCATCCCGCGAGAGCAAATTTTGGAAGCAGACGAGCAGTTGCTGCAGGAGGCCCGTCAGCAGATCGCGGGCTTCAAGTTTGATGACATCGACGTACTAATCATCGACCAGATCGGCAAGAACATCAGCGGCTACGGCTTCGATCCCAATGTAATCGGCCGCTCAAACAGCAAGTGCTATGGGTTTAAGGACCCGGTACAGATCAAACGGCTGTTTGTCCGCGGCCTGACACCGCAGAGCCATCACAACGGTAGCGGACTGGCCGATGTGGATATCACCACCCGGCGCTGTCTGAATGATGTGGATTGGGCCGAGACCTGGACCAATTTGATCACCTGCACAGAGATCCAAGGTGCCAAGATACCGATGTATATGAACAACGACCGTGACGCTTTGCTTGTCGCTCTGCGTTGCTGCGGCGGTACACCACGGCCGCACCGCGTGGTCCGCATCCGCGATACGCTTTCGCTGTATGAAATTCAGGTATCCGAGGCACTGTACGACTCGATCAAGGACCAGCCTGATATTGAGTATGTGTGCGGCCCTGTAGACCTGTGTTTTGATGGTGAGGGTTTTCTGCTCGACTGAGCCACTGTTCTAATACTGCTTATCTTTCTTTTTTTCTTTCTCCGGCGCTGTTGCGTCAATAGAAGCGGGGATATTCCATCCGGAATATCCCCGCTTTTTCTCTTCTGCCGACCTGCAACGCAAAAAAAGAGCGCCGAAAACCGCATCTTCCCGTGTGACTGGCTGCCCATCAATCGGTACTGCGCCGATATCCGTTTAAGGTACAGATGGTGCTTTCTCCTAGTATTCTTTTCGTGCTCCTCTTTTCCGTGTCCTTGAGCCGTAGACCTTTCGAAGATCTCAAATTATTGCTTGACCTTCTCGGCAGAACTGCAAAATTTCTTTGATGGAGGTGAAACCAGACAGATGTTGAAAATGCAGTTCCGTCTGTATGAGTGGACACAAAAACCGGCGCTGAACTGCGCAACCGTCAGATCTCACTGTTAGATCAGACTTTTTCTGGAATCAACAGGGTATTGCCTTTGAAGAATCCTTAAACACAAAGACTGTGTAAAAAAATCTTATTAAAAGTCTTTTTTGCAGGCTTGCCCTACCGCTGCCAGAGGCGGCGGTGGCTCGCCCTGCTGTTGGTTTTTTCCTTATAAAGCGGATTTCCACTAAATTCTTCTGTTGAATACAAATTTATCTTGTGCCATGCTAAGAGCATGTCATTAAACGTGCAAACTACAAAAGTGCGGAGGGTGTCATTGCGCGTATTCTTACACTATGGGGACGCCTCGCTGGGAAATCTGCGGACTGAAGCTGGAACTGTTCCACATACAAAAGCGCGTTGCGGAATCGGAGTCCATCCTTAAGCGCCTGTATGAGAACTCAGTGTTGGGAGATATATTACGGCTAAACAGCTCCAGCCGTATTCTTCAAGATATGTGGCCGAACAGGAGTATCTGAAAGCTGTAATTCCGTAGAAAGAACAGGTGGTTGCAAAACCGAAAGCAACGGTATCCAACATGGGCAGCTTTATTACCAAGCCAAAGCATTATACCGATATCTCGGAACTGATGCGGTTGCTTTGTTGAGAATACTATGGCATGCAAAAGAAGTAAAGTGGCCCAAGTGCGCGAGACAGATCATGGAGATCACTACATCAATGTTGGCGAGATTGACTCACTGGTTGTTGTAAAAAGTGCATCAGAGCGGGCAGGTATTTCTGCCATAATACCTGCCCATTTCTACGATTCGCGAATATCCTTCTGCGGACACACCCTACGGCTTCCTTTTTATTTTTTTTGCTGCCGGATGAATCGGAGGGTCTCCGCGATGTTTTCCTGATGCAGCTCCGCGGCGCGGAAGCCGAGCAGGTGGAAATTCAGGTTGAACAGCGAGCCAAGGCCGAGCGCGGAAATGACCGTGCCGATGCCCACCTGTCCGCCGAGGAAATAACCAGTCAGGATGACGAGGATCTCGACGGATATGCGGCACAGGCCGACCGAGCGGCCGGTCCGGCGCGCCAGCGCGACCATCAGGGCATCGCGCGGGCCGGCGCCGAGCGCGCTTTTCATGTACATCCAGGTGCCGAGCACCAGCAGCTCCAGGCCGGCGAGCAGCATCAGGACGCCGGAGAGCGTGCCGGACATCTGCGGGACCCAGCCGAGCCACAGCAGCGCGTCGATAAACACGGCGCACAAAACAATATTGATGACCGTGCCGAACCCGAAGCTCTCGCCGAACAGGATGGCAACGCCGATTGCGGCCGCGCCCACGATGACCGAAGCTGTGCCGTAGGTGATGCCAAAGCTCTGCGCCATGCCCTGTTGCAGCACGCTCCATGGCTCGAGACCGATGTTTGCCTGCAGCATCATCACGATGCCGATTGCGCTGACCAGCATGCCGAGCGCAAGCCAGAGCAGGCGGCGGACGTAATTCCGGATCATATCATCCCTCCGCGGCAAAAGCGCGTATGGCTTCGGCGGCGGTCTGGCAGGCGGCGCGCGTAATGTCATGGTGGCAGACCATACGGTATTCGCCGTCCATGCAGCCGGTCACCTTGATGCCGCGGCCGAGCATCCAGGCAGGATACCGCGAGACCTTTTCCGCGTCCCAGTCCGTGGTGAAAAAGACCATATCGATCTGGGTGCGCTCAGCGAACACATGGACGCCGTCCACCGCGCTCAGCAATTCGCCCAGATATTTGGCGTTTTCGTGGTCCTCTGACAGGCGTCCGGTCATATCGCGCAGGGCGACCATGCCGGCCGCCGCAAGGAAACCGACCTGGCGCAGGCCGCCGCCCAGGATGCGGCGGGCGCGGCGGGCGCGCCAGATCACATCCTTTGGGCCGGCGAGTATCGAGCCGACTGGTGCGCACAGGCCCTTGGACAGACAGCACATGACGGTATCGCAGTACTGCGTCAGCTCCCGAACGTCCGCGATGCCGAGCGCGGCCGCTGCGTTGAACAGGCGTGCGCCGTCCAGATGGACGGGGATGCCCTGCGTATGCGCGATCTCGAACACGGCGCGCATGTTGTCGAGCGGTAGCACCGAGCCGGTGGAATGGGCGTTTTCCATGACGACCAGGCCGGCGGGTGCGACCTGCACATCGCTGTCATCCGTCAGGCAGGCGCGCACGGATGCAGGGTCCATCACGCCGTTCACGCTTTCTGGAAAACGGAGGGAGACTCCGGCGAGCTGGCCGTAAGAGCCGGCCTCATGCGCGGCGATATGCGCGGTCGGTGCGATTACGACGCAGTCGCCGCGGCGGGTGTGCGCGAGCAGCGCGCAGGTGTTGCCCTGCATGCCGGAAGTGACGAACAGAGCCGCCTCCTTGCCGAGCCGCTGGGCGGCATAGGCTTCCAGCTCCTTTACGGTCGGGTCATCCTCGAAGACATCGTCGCCCACAACCGCGCGGCACATCGCATCCCGCATGGCCTGGGTGGGCTGTGTGACCGTATCGCTGCGCAAATCAATAAACTGCATAAAATCAAGACCTTTCTCAAAAGAATTATCAGGTGCGCTGTGTCGGGTTAAGGGTAAAGCTCGCCCCACCGTCCGCACGGCGCGAAGCCGATCTCGCAATACAGCTCCGCGACCTGGTCGTAGCCGGCGATCAGGCGCGGCGTTTTGCCTTTCTGCTGAATGCGCTGCACCAGAAAACGGCTGATGCGGCCGCCCAGCCCCTTGTGGCGGTGTTCGGGTACCACGGCGATCGCGCCCAGCACGCCGCATTCGTCGTCCTCGGATATGATGCAGCCCGTGCCGACCGCCTCTCCGTCAAGCTCAAGGTGGTAAAGCTCGGCCAGGCCGCAGGTGATCCTGCGCTGCAGATCCGCCGACCAGGTATCAAACGACAGATGGGTCTGGTAGTATTCGTGGCTGCGCTGCAGGATATTGAACACGGTATGGAAATCCCCGCGGACAAAACCCTCCGTGCTTTGCTCCAGCGGAAGGCCGCGGTACACCATATAATAGGAGCTTTCGGTCGCGCCGCCGAGCAGCTTTTGCAGCGCCGCGCACTGGGGCCAGTTCGTATCGATTTCCCGCACGTTTTCCCGTTTTGCCAGCTCGGCGATGGGAAGCGGGTCGGCGCGCTCGTCGGACGAGATGCTGAGCACGCCGTTGGCTAAGTACAGGGCGGCCGCGGGCTCCCGCCCCTTCCGGCACAGGAAAAACCGTGCGTTTGCGTCGCCTAACCCGTAGGCGCGGAGCGCGGTCAGCGCTCGGGAACCGAACACATGCTCATAGGAGCAGGCAAGGGTAAAATCAGGCACGTCGGCCGCGGTCAATTGGATCAGCATAATAAGAGAAACCTCCGTTCAAATAGTGAAAAAATGAGCGCCCCGCGCTCATTTTTTCACTTGCTTTTTTTACTCTTCCACTTCTTGCGTGGGATCCTCTTTTTTGATCTGCGACAGGTAACGGTAAACGCTTGCCTGCGAGCAGTGCAGGGCGTCGGCAACATCCTTGACCGCGCCCTTGAGCAGGAAAATGCCGCCCGCTTCCAGCGCACCAATGATCTGCACGCGCTCGTCGGGCGTCAGCCGGTCAGCCGTTACGCCGAGGCGGAGCAGCTCGCGACCGACAGCGTCGCCCGCCACGGCGCCGATCGAGTTGTGGAAGCTTTCTGTGGTGGGGGGGATGCTGCGCACGGCGTTCGCCGGCGTTTCCTCGGTCTGGAAGTTGGTTTCGATAAAATTGTCGGGATGGCAGAGTCGCAGAATATCCTCGCTGACGGACTGGTAGCGGCTGTCGTCAAAGTTGATGCAGAGCATCCCGATCAGCTTGCCGTGCTGCTTGATAAACAGCGTGGAGGAGCGCAGTGTTTTGCCAGCGGCGGAAACGCCTGGATAATGCAGCCGGTAATCCTGCGTTTCATAGCTTCTGTCCATCAGGATCTTGAGCGCAACATTGGTCAGCGGTGCGCCGATCTCCCGACCGCTCACATGGTTGTTGGCAATCGCGATGATCGAACGGTTTTTGTCGGTCAGGTCATGCAGTGCAACCTCATAGTCAGGGCCGAGAGCTTGCCCAAGAAACTCGGTCAGTTTGATGTAATGCTGCAATAAGGGATTCGCCATACGCTCACCTCGTTTCTGATAATGAAAGACAGGAATGCAGTGTTATTATTTTTATTATACCGTATTTTCACGCGGATTGTCAAAGAAGATCTAAAGAAATAATCACAATAAAAATAAAAATTTATTATAAATGTTTGCCAATGATTATGTAAAATAGAAACAAATAAGTAGGAAGGAATGTATACAAATATACAAAATAGACAAAAACACCTTGACAAATAATTCTCCTCATAATAAAATAATCTCAGAAAAAACGAAGGAGGAGGGTGAAAGATGAAAAAGGAGATAAATACGGAACGGGCGCCGGCGGCGATCGGGCCGTATGCACAGGCGGTAGCGGTGGATGGGCTGGTGATCACATCGGGCCAGCTGCCGATCGACCCGTCGACAGGAAGCTTTCCGGAAGGGATCGCAGAGCAGACGAGACAGTCTCTGACGAACGTCAAGGCGATACTTGCGGAAGCGGGGGTCGGGATGGACCGCGTGATTAAGACCACGGTGTTCCTGAGCGACATGAACAACTTCGGTGCCATGAACGAGGTATACGCCACCTTCTTTGGTGAAGGCGGTTACCCAGCCCGTTCGGCGGTCGAGGTGGCGCGCCTGCCGAAGGACGCCCTGGTAGAGATCGAAGTCATCGCGGCCCTGTAAGCGTTTTCCCCCTGTTCCCCTTGTAAGGTACTGTCCGCCAGTCGCGACGCCGGAGACGCAGGCCGGCATACGATGACCGGGGTATCCTCTAACAAAAGGCGCATACCGCGCCGTGATCAATTGGAGGTAATAAATATGGACAAAAAAATGGCTCACTATCCGCTGGATGTACCTGCACCGCATCACTATACGTTCGCTGTTCGTGACATCCCCGAAGTCACGATCGAGCAGCGCGAGCGCGCGCTGAACGCGACGCACTGGAACGAGTTCGCGTTTCCGGCCGCTATGCTGACGGTCGATATGCTGTCCGACTCGGGTACCACCGCGATGACCAACCACCAGTGGGCGTCGCTGTTTCTGGGCGACGAGGCGTACGGCCGCAACACGGGGTATTATGTACTGCTGGATACCTTCCGCGACATTTTTGAGCGCGGGGGCGAGAAGAACTGGAAGAAGATCATCGACCTGGTGCGCACGGACTGCCGCGACGTAGAGAAGATGATGAACGAGGTATACCTGTGCGAGTACGAGGGCGGGCTGTTCAACGGCGGCGCCAAGCAAATGGAGCGTCCGAACGCCTTTATCATCCAGCAGGGCCGCGCGGCGGAGTCCGTGCTGATGGAGATTGTCCGCAATATTCTGGCTCGCCGATACCCGGGCAAGAAGTTCACCATCCCGTCCAACGGCCACTTTGACACGACCGAGGGCAACATCAAGCAGATGGGCTCGATCCCGCGCAACCTGTACAACAAGGAGCTGCTGTACGAAGTACCCGAAGGCGGCCGCTACGAGAAGAACCCCTTCAAGGGCAATATGGACATCGAGAAGCTCGAGCAGCTCATCCAAGGCGTCGGTCCGGAAAACGTGCCGCTGGTATTCTGCTGCATCACGAACAATCCGGTATGCGGCCAGGCGGTTTCCATGGCGAACATCAAGGAGATCAACCGCGTTGCGCATAAGTACAATATCCCGCTGGTATTCGACGTAGCGCGCTGGGCGGAGAACTGCTACTTCATCAAGATGAACGAAGAGGGCTACGCCGACAAGTCCATCGCGGAGATCGCGACCGAGATGTTCCAGTACTGCGACGCGTTCACCATGTCTGCCAAGAAGGACGGCCACGCCAACATGGGCGGCATGCTGGCGTTCCGCGACAAGGGCCTGTTCTGGAAGAACTTCTCCGACTTTGACGAGAACGGCAACATCATCACCGATGTCGGCGTTACGCTGAAGGTCAAGCAGATCTCCTGCTACGGCAACGATTCGTACGGCGGCATGTCGGGCCGTGATATCATGGCGCTGGCGGTCGGCCTGTACGAGAGCTGCGACTTCAACTACCTGAACGAGCGCGTTGCACAGTGCAACTACTTGGCCGAGGGCTTTTACAAGGCGGGCGTCAAGGGCGTCGTGCTGCCGGCCGGCGGCCACGCGGTGTACATCAACATGGATGAGTTCTTCGACGGCAAGCGCGGCCACGATACCTTCGCGGGCGAGGGCTTCTCGCTGGAGTTGATCCGCCGCTACGGCATCCGTGTTTCCGAACTGGGCGACTACTCCATGGAATACGACCTCAAGACCCCTGAGCAGCAGGCTGAGCTGGCGAACGTGGTCCGCTTCGCGATCGACCGCAGCCGTCTGACCCAAGAGCATCTGGATTACGTCATCGCGGCGGTCAAGGCGCTGTATGAGGATCGCGAGTCCATCCCGAACATGCGCATCGTTTGGGGCCACAAGCTGCCGATGCGTCACTTCCATGCCTTCCTCGAGCCCTACCCCAACGAAGAGAAGTAAGCTCATCCGTATGAAAATCTGGGCGTAACCTGCGCCGCGTGGAAAGCGCGCAGGGCAAGTGTGATGAATCGGGCCGCGGATAACTGAATAGTTTCCGCGGCCTTGTTCTTTGGGGGCAACCGAAAAAGAAAAGGGGTGCAAATTATGAGTAATGAAGAGACCAAACGCGATGGCTTTTCAAGCAAATGGGGATTTATTTTAGCTTGTATCGGTTCTGCGGTCGGTATGGGAAACATTTGGCGCTTCCCGATCATGGTGCAGAAATACGGCGGCATGACCTTTTTGATCCCATACTTTATTTTTGTGATCCTGATCGCCTCCTCCGGCGTTATGGAGGAATTCGCGCTTGGCCGCCGCGCGGCGGCCGGACCGGTAGGCGCTTTCGGCATGTGTACCGAGGAGCGCACCGGTAAACGGCGTCCTGGTGAGTTGATCGGTGCGATTCCGATTATCGGCGCTTTGATGCTGGCCATTGGCTATACGGTTGTGCTTGGCTGGATCTTTAAGTATACTTGGCTTGCTATCTCGGGCGGCCTGTTTGCGATGGGGCAGGACATGAGCATCATCGGCCCTGCGTTTGACGCAACCTCGGCCACGCTGACGAACGCAAACGGAGAAGCGTTCTCGTTTGTGCAGTCTGTCGGTGCGATGTTCTCGAGCGGCCTGTTTGGAATCGGTAACGGCGTGTGGCAGCTCATTGGTCTGGTCGTCTCCATGGCGATCATGGCGATGGGCGTTGCAGGCGGCATTGAAAAGGCCAACAAGGTCATGATGCCGGTGCTGTTTTTCCTGTTCCTTGGCTTAGGCATTTACATCGCCACGCTGGATGGCTCGTCCGAGGGCTACAAATACATATTCACGATCAATCCCGCAGGGTTGGCGAGTGTTGAGGTATGGGTGTTCGCATTCGGCCAAGCGTTCTTCTCGCTCTCCGTCGCGGGTAACGGCTCGGTGATTTACGGCTCGTATTTGAGCAAAAAGGAGGATATCCCGGGTTCCGCGCGCAATGTGGCGGTGTTCGATACACTGGCGGCGCTGCTGGCCGCGTTTGTCATCATTCCGGCCATGGCGGTCGTGCTGGGTGCTGGGATCAACGATGTGAATGGCGGCCCTGGCCTGATGTTCGTCTACCTTGTCAACGTGTTCAATGCGATGCCCGGCGGCCGCATCATCGGCCTGATCTTCTTCATCTGCGTGCTGTTCGCGGGTGTGTCCTCGATCGTTAACCTATATGAAGCGCCAGTTGCGTTCCTGCAGGAGAAGTTCAAGTTCAACCGCGTCGCGGCCGTGGCTGCGATCGGTGTGATCGGCGCGCTGGTATCGCTTTCTATCCAGCCGTGGACTTCTCAGTGGATGGACGTTGTTTCGATCTACATCTGCCCGCTTGGCGCGATGCTGGCCGGCATTATGTTCTTCTGGGTACTCAAGAAAGAGACCGCGATGGACGCGGTCAGCGAGGGCGCGAAGAAGCGCGTAGGCGACTGGTTCCACACACTCGGCAAATTTGTTTATGTGCCGTTGGCACTGCTCGCCCTGATTCTGGGCGCATTCTATGGCGGTATCGGCTGATTCACGCCAGCCTTGTTAATCGTTGTTCCCCCCTTTTCCCACGCGAAATCAACCGCCGCCTGTTGCAGACGGCGGTTGATTCATGTTATAATTAAAATGCCGGAACAAAAAAACCAGCCGGAAATGAGGAAAAAGAGAAAAAAGAAAAGGAGAGAAACATGGGATCTGACGTTCGAGACAAGATATCAAATGCGGCAACCGTAATCGAAATCACGCTTGGGCTGATCATCCTGATCGCCTGTGTAGTATCCAGCCTGGGCATTGTTTTCACAACGGACATTCAACTGCTGTTTTCCGTGCCGGATTACTTACAGGCCCGCTTGAGCGACGCCTGCCTGATTATTATTGGCATCGAGTTGATCAAGATGATCACGAGCTATACGATTGATTCGGTGGTTGATGTGATGCTGCTGGCGGTCGCGCGCCAGATGGTGGTGGAGCATACCTCCCCGCTGGAAAATATGCTGGCGGTTCTGGCGGTAGGCGCGCTGTTCGTGATTCGGAAATACCTGTATATTTCCCACCTGGACGGCCCTAAGAAAAAGCGCGACGAAAAAAAAGCAAAGGAAAAAGAACAGGAACACGAAATCGAATATCATATTTGAATTCAAAAATGCCGCGGCCTTGGGGAACCGTTCCATAGGGACAATTTATGAACCTACCCGTATAACTTAATATTTGTTCCTGTGGAGGGAGGCTGTGTTTCGGCACAGCCTCCCTTTTCTGCTCATGCGACCTCATTCGGGATTTCTTCTGACACAGAATCCGCCATACTCTTAGGCAGTTCGTCCACCAGGCCGATGTCACGATAGTAGATGCGTACCTCCTGCGGTGCTGTGCGGGAGTATTTCTCCGCACGCTCACTGACCTCCACTCGCTTGATGAAGATGCGCAGGATCTCAGCAGTCAGCTCCGGGATCTCGCTGTATCGCTTGGCATTCTCAATGAACCGGGCAATATTGGAGCTGGAGTCTTTCAGTTCCTGAAGTCTTCCTTCCGTGGCAGGGAGCTGTTCCTGGATCTCTTTCTGCTCGGCGGTGTACTCCTGAGACAGGATGCGATACTGCTCGTCCGGGATGCGTCCAAGTACACTGTCCTCGTAGAGCCGTTTGAACAGCTTCGTCAGCTCGGCCTGGCGCTTCTGCATGGTGTCGATCTTCTTTTGGAGCATAGCGATCTCCTGCTGTGCCTCCTTGCCCTGCTTCTTGCGGATATGCTCCGCAAACCGCAGCTCATTCTGACGAGCGAAGTGCGTGACACGGCGTATGTCATCCAACAGGATAGCATTGAGTTCCTGTTCCCGGATGTAATGAGCGGAGCAGATGTCTTTGCCTTTCTTCTTGTAGGTGGAGCACATAAAGTTGTTTTTCACCGCATCCATGGTGTGCGCCCGGTGCAGTACCATGGTGCCTCCACAGTCCAGGCAGTAGACCAGTCCAGAAAAGATATTCTGCTCAGCCATATTGGCTCTACGCCGTTTGTGCTTGCGGATATCCTGTACGATCTCCCAGGTCTGTTGTGTAACCAGTGCCTCGTGCGTATTCTCAAAGCGGAGCTGCTCAGTCTCGGGACGCTCAATGCGCTTCTTATTCTTGAAGGACAGGGTGGTGGACTTCAAGTTGATGGTGTGGCCCAGATAAGTCTCATCCTCCAGAATGCCAGCGACAGTGTTGGTGGACCAGTTGTACGGCTGGGTGATATCCACTCCGGTCAGCTCTACTCCGTGCTTCTGGTAGTAGGAATATCCAGGCGTTGGGATTTTATCTTTCTTGAGCTGCTTTGCGATCTGGGCAGGACCCTTCCCAGAAACGCAGAGGTCAAAGATGTACCGCACCACCGGAGCAGTCTCAGGATCAGGTACCATGTGCCGTTTGGGATCTGCCGGGTCCTTCATATACCCATAGCGGGGACGGGAAGAAACTCTGGCGCCAGTCTCTGCCTTGAGACGAACCACGGAGCGGCCCTTTTTGCTGCAGTCTTTGGCATAGAACTCGTTCATCAGATTCCGAAAGGGCGTGAAGTCATTGGTAGACTCGTACAGGCTGTCCACGCCGTCGTTGACGGCGATAAAGCGCACACCATAGCTTGGGAAGATGAGTTCCGTATACTGACCTACCTGAAGGTACTCACGGCCCAGCCGGGACATGTCCTTGACGATCAGTGTTTCCACCTGACCGTTTTCCATCAGCTCCATGACCTGCTGCCAGCCTGGGCGGTTGAATGTCGGCGTGTGATATCCATTATTTTTTCTAAACAGGCAAGTGTGGTTACGTTATCTCACGCTGACTAAGTTCGTTCCAGAGTAACCGTCGTCATACAGGAAAAGCGTATTGGTAAAGCCTTTTTCAGCTGAGTACTTCTCCAACAGAAGTTTTTGATTCTGGATACTGTTCGAGTCATCCGTCTTATTTGTTTTTCTGCGTGTCCTCCTGACTCAGTCGGCCATAGAGGACGGTATATTTTTCATTGCTTGCCATTATTACTCCTTTCTGGGCAAGCCGATACGGTAACAACAAACATACCGTATATCCTGCCCAATGTCTATCCTCAAATCGAACCCTTTTCTAAATCACTGTCGATGATTTGGAGCATCTGCTCTGTAGGCGTTTTTGCTTTCTCTGCAGTTGAAAAGATGGAGCGGACAAAGAATTTTCGTCCGACCACGATCATCTACGACGCAGCTCCATACCACGTTCCGTTTCGTGATAAGATGTATCCCGGTAGATTGGCGTGATCGTATTTTCATCCCGGTAGCCGATCGCTCGCTCCGGCATATAACCACCCAGAATCCCCGTCTCCATATACACTTCGAATTCACTTTTCATAGCGTTCCTTTCCCCCGAAACCAATTCGGGCAATAAAAACAGCAGACCTTCACATGGTCTGCTGCCAAGTTTGTTCTTCTTCGTGATCGTCCTGGGCGTGGCCTTGGGCGATTTTCTTTTGTCGTTCTTTCCGGAGGGCCTTGCTGTCTGCGTGGTAGTGCGTGGTGGTGGCATCCTTCACGGGAGCAGGCCCCTCGCCGCGCTCCAGAGCGTGTCCAAGCTGGACCACACCACCCACAGTACCAGCCCAGTCAGCGCCAGGGCCGCCAGTCCCAACAGCAGACTGGTCCATGGAATGTCCGGCAGACTCAGTCTGGGCAGCCTGATGCTGGGCAGAGAAAAACGCTTCTCGTTCCGCTTCCCAGCCTGTTCGCTCATTTGCTCCAGATGCTTCACCGCTTTCAGCAGTTGGTCCATCTGCGTCCGGGTCGGGAGCTGCGCCAGCAGTTCGCCGATCTTCTTCAGATAGCCAGTCTGTCTCTCGGTGTGGTACCCCAGTGTGCAGAGGCTGCTCAGCAGTTCCTCCCACTCCGCTTTCGTAGGATGCATTTCGGGAGGCGGTGTCAGCTCCTGCGCCGGAGACTGCGGCATGGTCTGTACCATCTGCGCGGGACGGTTCTTTTCCAACAGCTCGTCCATGGATAATTTCTTTTCTGATCCTGAATTCATATTCCATATTCTCCTTTAGATATTTGTCCCCGAACAGCAGGCGGTCACGGCACTGCCAGCCGCTTGGTGTAGTGTAGGTGATGTTCCGCCGGGCCGCTTCCCAGCGCACCTTGTAGCCCTCGCTCTCCATCAGCGCAATAAACTCCTCACGGCTGGAGGCGTGGCGCATACAGTCGTTGATGATATTCATGAGCTGCAGCTTCTTGCTCTGGCCACGGGCGGCCGTGTGATACTCGCCAACCGTCATGGTCTTGGTTTTCTTCCTATCCTTGGGCTGGAACACAGGAAGAGAAAATTCCATGCAGACCTGGTCGTTGCGCTGCCGCAGTTCCTGGAGCTGTTCCTTTGCGATGTGCAGCTTCTTTCCTGTATCGAAGTTAACCGAGTTGATGAGGAAGTGAGAATGGATGTGTTCCCGGTCTGTGTGAGTACAAACCAGAACTTCATATTCCTCATAGTACTCAGCCAGCTTTAATGCCGCCGCATGGGCGGTGACAGGGTCGACCACTTCGCCTTTCGGAAAGCTCTGCACCATGTGGTAGAAAAGTACGCCCTCGGTTTTGTGATACAGCCGCTTGGTGGTCATGAAGTCTGCGTAGACAGATTCCGGCTGGCAGTTGATGCCTGTAACCAACCGTTGCCCCTCGAACTCAGTTTTCTTGTTCTGCATGGTGTACCGCATCACGGCTCCCATGCATCCGGTGGTCTGTCCCCGCTTGTAGTTGGTGAAGCTGATAATAGCCATCCCTCACCCCCGCTTTCGTTCGAGGATCAACCGAACAGTTGCGCAGAGTTCAGAGAACGCCTGGCGTACGCTGTCCAGATTGACCACCGTGACGCGCCCCATGTGCGCCAGGGTGACAAGCTGATTCAGATTTCTGCCGATGGACTTCAGCTCCTTCAGCACTTCTTTTAGCCCATCAATGACCACTACCTGCTTTCCCAAACAGCAGGCGGTCACATAATCGCTCATGGACATCCCAGAGCGTTTCGCCAATTCCTTGATGGCCTCCCGGTCTGCGTACGCCATCCGGGTGCTGAATTTGATATCTTTTTTCATGTCGTTTCCTCCAAAATAATCGTGTTCTAAAACCAAACGAAAGCCCAGCGTCAGCGGGTTTCGTTTGGAGAGGAGGCGCAAGGGAGCGTAGTTCGGAATACCTGATCCGTAAGGTGTTCCGAACGGTGCGGACTTTGCGCCGACGAGGGGTGTGGGGCAGCGCCCCGCAAACAAGCGGAAGGCGGACGGCGGCTTTGCCGACGACCAGACAAACGCGATGCTGGCCACCTCCAAGGAGGTGATTCTCCCGCGCCGAACACCTGCGCTCCTCCTTCGGCCACAAACGGCCCAACACGGCGTTTCTTTTGCCTTGCGGGAGTTTCTCGCCGCATCCGGAAACTGCCCGCAAATCGCCGCACAGCGCCTCGACAGGGTCGATAGGGACGATTTCTCCGGCACCCTCCAAATCGACACTATCGGCACGGCGCAGCTCAATTACTCGTTTTCCATTGCTGCGGCGAACCGTCGCCTGAATGCCGTTCTTCCTTAGGGCCTCAACGCTTTGCAGGATCAGTCTTGAGATCTTTTTGGGCGTTACCCCTTCGATTCTATCAGGGTCGATCTTTTCGGAGAGCTCCGTGGGAGTGCCGATAAATGTTGTTCTGTTGCTCATAAATGCAGAGAGGAGGACAACAATTTTCCCCTCCAATAGCTCCGGCTGTGTCCGGCTGTCCGACACCAGTTCCCACACATTTTCACCGTTGCGCTCCAGCGTCAGCTCCCGGTATTCAATGTCGCGACCGATGCAGGAGAGTTTGGCTTTGCCGCTGCCCCGCCGTTCCTCCACCAGCGTGAAGCTGGAATCCACCGCACCGCTGATAGCGGTGGTCCCGGAGATCCGGTGGAACACATCGTCAGCGGTTTCCTTGCGCAGATGATGAATCAGCAGGATAGCGATGCCGTGTTTGTCCGCCAACCGTTTCAGCACAGAAAGGTCGCGGTAGTCGTTGGCGTAGGTTGCGTCGCGAGCCGGACGAACCATCTGCAGGGTGTCGATGATGACCAGCATGGTATCGGGGTGGGCGGTGAGGAACACTTCTACCTGTTCCTCCAGCCCCTGGCCGATGAGGGCGCACTCCGTGCAGAAGTGGACGCTGTCCGGCGCGTCCTCGGTGATCTCAAAGAGCCGATTCTGGATACGGAGGACGGAGTCCTCCAGGCAGAGATAGAGAGTGGTGCCTTGCTTCACGGACATCCCCCAAACCGGTTCGCCCTTGGCTACCATGACGGACAGCCACAGAGCCAACCAGGACTTTCCCACCTTGGGAGAGCCGGCGAGAATGTGCAGTCCCTGGGACAGCAGCGTGTCCACTACGAAGTTGAGCGGCGTCAGCGGCAGGCTCATCAGGCTCTCACCGTCGATGGTTTGCAGTCGTTTTGTTTTACTCATCAGGATCATCCCCTTGTAAAAAAGATAAGGACAGAACCACGTGGCCACCGTGGCTCTTGTCCTTTCACTTGATTATTGGGGGGATTTTGATAAAATGAGAATATCGCAAGACAGGCAGAAAACAGATATAGGACAGAGGATGTAGACCTATGCCGCTGGGAATCCAACAGAACAACAATTTCCTGCACCTGACAATGGATGTCTGGCGGGATCAGATCTTTTTCAACGAGACCGTCTATCCGGCCGGCCACTTTGCCGCCGAACTGTTGAATGTTCCCGAGGAGAACATGCGGGAACTGGTCACCCACGGCGGTGCCATCAGCCATCAGGTGGAGGCCCTGGCCTTGGCCGGGCGGGGTGAATTTATCAAACTGCTGGATGGGACCCGCCCCTCTCTGGAGAAGCTGCTGGATGCCCTGTGGCACTTCCCGCCGTACAGTCTGATGGATAAAGGGCAGGAGTTACACACTTTGGAGGTGCTGTTTTCCCCGGCATCCCACAACGACCTGCTGAAGCCGGATTCGCCTGCTCGGGAATTTTTCTTCCGCTATCTGGTGGCTGCTTTCAGTATCCCCTTGGGCATTCAGCACTTCGCCGTGGCGGCACGATATTTTGAGGAGGGCTATCTGCGGCGGCTGAAGAAGCGAACGGAGACCTACTTCGCCATGGCCTCCCAGGACTGCTTCAACAGTGAATGGTTCTGGGATATGATGCGTGATCTACCGGTACCGGATGTTGAGCCATTCACCATCACACCGGATCTGAGATCCTCCTACGTCTTTGCCCGACACCCGAAACAGGAAAAGGAAACCGTATTTGTGAACCGGTATTTCTTTGACCGCGCCATCAGCTTCTACATCTTTGACCTGATGAACGGACTGCAGCACGGCCATGCGCCCAGTCGGTGCTGTGGCTGTGGAACATACTTTCTCACCACCAACGGCCATATGCCGAAATACTGCGATGGCATTGCGCCTCAGGATCCTCGCATGACCTGCCGGCAGTACGGTGCCATGATGCGTCAGAAGGAGCAGAATAAACAACACCCGGTCTACCGCCTGCTCACCACCCGCACCAACACCATCCGCAAGCATCACCAGAGAGGAAAGATCTCCGACGAGCTGCGCAATGAAGCGCTGTATGTGGCGGAGAGCCTGCGGGATAAGGCACTCATGGATAACGACTATGCCGCCAACAGCTATGCAAAGGACATGGAGCAGGAATCGATCTATGCTCAGGCGAGAGCGCGCATTGCCCGGGAGAACCGGCCATGAGCATGTACCACTGTGACACTCCCTGCCCCAGCAACGAGCATCTGGCCCAACGCATACAGGAAGGCGATCCGCAGGCTGCTCCACTCCTGCTTTCCCAGAACGAGGGATATCTGACCATGCTGGCCGCAAGCTACTGCGAGCAATTTTCTCAGGACTTTCTGGTGGACGACCTCAAGCAAGAGGGGGCGCTGGCGCTGCTGGACGCGGCGCGGCGGTTTGACCCATCCATGGGGACTAAGCTGCTGACCTATGCGACCTCCGCTATTGAGACGGCCATGCGGGACTGCGCCGCCCAGGGTTCTTTCTCCTTGTCGCTCCCGCTGGACCGTTACCGCCAGCTGCGCCAGGTGGCGTTCCTCTATGCCACACACGAGCAGGAGGGTGCCGAAGAAGATTTGCTGACTGCCATTCAAGAGAAGTTGGAAGTCTCCGTCAAAGTAGCCAAGCGTCTGCTGGAAGAATACCACACTGTGTTTCAGATCGAGGCTCTGGGCGAGCGTGTCTTTGACTTGGGGTGTGGAGGTGATCCGGCCAGAGCCTATGACCGCTTCGTGCGGCGGACGCTGCTCCTCCAGCGTATGGAGGAAGTGCTGAGCCCCAGAGAGCTGAATTTGGTGCGCTGTTATCTGGGGATCGGCCAGCCCAACGAGCAGGGCATGACCTTTCAGGAACTGGCCATCCGACTCAACTACAACGGACCCAGCGGCGCGGAGAAAGCGTATAAGAGCGCTATCCGGAAACTGAGAAAACAGTTGAACGCTGGTGCTTACGGTCAGTGGCTCTCCATCCAGAAAGCTATTCGCAAGTCCAGAGCGCAGGCAGAGGCTGATTCCGGTTACTATGTGCCGCCGCAGACCACCTGGATGGACGAAAAAGAATTGGCAGACAGGTTTCTCTGTGAAGTTATTTCGCTGATCCATGTCCATGAGATCTTCAGCGACGCTTTGGAGCAGGAAACAAAATAAGCAGTGCGGCACCAGGCTTTGTCCTGATACCGTACTGCTTTTCATTTATCCCATGCTTCCGATTTTGTTGCCGTTCTCATACATATCTTCGGCGTATTCCACATGGTTGGGTCCCAGGCTTTCTATCCAGCCGAAGCCCGGCACATAGACCATGTTGTCCGGTGCGCTGTCAGGTGCCGGGGCAGGCTCCGGTTCTTGTCGTGGTTCGGCATCCTGTTCCAGTGGGACTGGTACTTCACTCGCTGGGGGCGTTTGGGCAGGCGATGGCTCCGGGACAATATCAGCTTCCTCGACCAGTTCCGGCAGTATTGCTTCCGTCTTTTCTTCCTTTGGTGAGATGACTTCTTCCGTTCCTGGTATCTCCGGAACTTCTGGCTGTGTGGCGATTACAGCAGCTGGCGTGGTCGGTGTGGGTGTTTCCCCGGCTGGCTCGTCCTGCGGCCACACAGCGGCCCACAGGGCCAGACAGGCGGCGACTGCGGCAGTGATGATTCGTTTCTTCATGGTTCTTCCTCCTCTCCAGACATGGAAAGAGCGCCCGATCTCCTCGATGATGTACAGCGAGAGACTGAGCGCTCTTTTTTAAATTGATTCAGTTCCATGGAGAGCTGCCATGCCAGCTCAAATCCAGAGATAAAGCTGTCCATGGAGCGTTCCTCCGCCATCAGGCTCTGGGCATCCATGATTCGCAGTACCAGCCGTCGTTCCGGCTTCTCCAGCACTTGAATTAGTGCCTGGTGGCATTCTTCCACTTCCTGCTTCTGCTCCGAAAATTCTGGCGGGGTATAGAAGCAGTCGTAGAGGCATTTCAGTAGTTTGTTCATGCGTTGCACCTCCTGGTAGCAACACACAATATCATTGATAGCTGCGGAAGTCTATCGTTTTGAAAAATAGTTTTTAAAAATCAAGATTGCTATCTAAAATCAAGATAGGCATCTTGAAGACGGTTGTGTTTTATGGTATACTCCCAAAAGCTATAGACCACAATCAGGAGGTTTTAGATTATGAACAAGGGCGTTAACTACTCTATGTTCTATGATATTCTTCTTAATCTCAGAGAAGATTTTCATAGTTATGGTCGAATTGATGATTCAAACGCTAAGCTTGATGAAATGATTAAGCTCATCTGCACGAGCTATTCAATGGCCTTGTCGGGTATGCAGTTCAGCTTAGAGCACATACGGCAAGTTGCTTTAAGTCACTTTGGGAATCAAGATATGGTGGCAGCGGCATTGCGTTATGTTTGTGAAAATGAAATGCAGAAAGAATTGTTTCGCAATGCAGACGGTACTAATATTTTTGGAAGTAACCCTACGCTTGCTATTCAGCCAACAGAAAATGATTTTGCCCAAAAATTAATTATTGAAATTGAAAAAATCGATTTTGTTTATTTGATTCAAAATAGAAGCTATTCAGATTTTGATTTGGTGAACGAGTGCTTCGGACATTTTGTTCGCGATAATTTCCGAAATAATAAAGAAGATGCTCAGTACATGACCCCGTATGAGATTTCCAAAGCCATACTCGACATTATCTTCGATGATATGCAGCGCCAGCAATATTTTGATGAGCATACATTGAGAACGTTTACTGTAATGGATCCAACATGCGGAGTAGGTACACTGCTTATTGAAAGTTCCTCCCATTTCACAAAGTATGTTGAAAACAATATTCACGACGAAAATAAGCGAACAGAAATAATTGGCCAATTCAGGTTAACCGGTATATTAGGTCAAGATAAAGTGGATCGCATGGTGCGTTTATCAAAAATTAATGCCTTGTTGCTCGGTAGTAACGCCTCAAATATCAGCGAAGGCAATAGTATCGTTGGACATAGCAACTTAAATCAATATATCGGGGCGGTAGACTTAATTTTTACAAATCCGCCATTTGGAGCTGAATATAGCATTCAGGATCTTGAATTGAGTGAATTCCCAATTTTAAGTAACGCAAAGCCTACAGCAAAGATATTATCCTCTGAGCTATTGATGCTTGATAAATGCATTAATATTTTAAAGCCTGGTGGCTACCTTGCAATTGTTTTGCCGGATTCTGTGTTTGCCTCTAAAGGTATTTACTCTATTTACCGCGATAGTCTAATGAAAGAATACAATATTCTTGGGGTTATTGGACTACCAACGGTGACATTTGCGCAAGCAGGCACAAGGACAAATACCTGTGTTTTAATTCTCAGAAAAATGAAACCGGATGTAACGGGTAAAATGTTCATGGCAGACTGCAAGGACATCGGTTATATTGTAAAAGAACGCGCTGGTGTTCCAATTAAGATTGAGCAGGGAACCAATGAAATGGTTTCAATTGCAAAAAGCATTATTGATAGTACGAATTCTTCTACAAAAATATTAAGTGAAAGTCCATCAGTTACCATGATCGACTCGAGTGATTATGTCGGAAACAATCTAAAGCCAAGTTTTTATGCTGCTGAACGATTTAAGACTATTAAGAATTTAAGGAATTCCGTAGCAGAAGGATTTAGAATTGCAAAACTCGGAGATATCGTTGAATTTACAGCAAAAAGCAGAAAAAGTTACATGGTTTCTGACACCATTAAACATATTAGTGTGTTACATATAAACGCTGACTGCACAATTGCTTTTGATGAGGTAGAAAAATTCAATCCCGTTTCAAAAGGAAGAAAATGTTATCCTGAAGAGTTGATTTTTTCGAAAATAAACCCCAGGATTCCGCGCATGGCGGTTATTCCATATAGAAACACAGATTTGGTTTGCTCAAATGAATTCGAGATTATGAGATCAAGAGGAGTAATTGGCATGTATGCATTGTGTTTTTTGCTGAAAACAAAAAATGTAATGAGCCAAATCGAAAACCTGACATCTGGTACATCATCCTCACACAACAGAATAAAACGGGAACAATTGGCAGATATTTTAATTCCCATACCGGTAAGTGAAGAAGCAAAAAAACTGGTTGCAGAGGTTGATAGAGAGCTTGAAGCAGCAGTCAAACTTATTTACACAGCCGAAAGTAAGATTTCGGATAAGTTTGCTGTTTTAAATAACATTTAATAAAAAATAGGAGCAACGCTGATTATAGCGCTGCTCCTATTTTTAAAACACGCTAATTACCGGAACATCATCTACAATGTCTGCCCTGAAAATAAGGTTCGCTCCTTCTGTGTTTTCAAGTGGAATGTTTAGCTTGGAAAAACCGTTTTCTCTTCCGTTCCCATGTCGAGCATAATTATCATCAGTTCCATTCCTTGGCGGAAACAACTGAAAATTAATGCTCTTATGAGTAGGATCTGCAAATTTTGGATAACCGAGCTTTTGCATCCACTCTTTATAGCGATTACGCAACAGAGTATGTTTGTGAATATCTACTTTCCAAATTCTAATGCGATACTGGCGTTTTGGGTTGAAATCAATAGAAAGCAAAAAAATAGCTTTATAGTCGAGAAAACGCTCCATAATGTCCACAGATACAGAGTTAAAGTTCCACCTGGGAGCAGTAGCACCATTTTTGTCCAGTGAATCAATGAAATTGGCGCCTTTTACTTCGGAACCATCACAAAGGTCATCTCCCTTTCCGCGCATTCCTTGCCCGGCGATTTGTGTTTGAAGGGAGACAAGATGTTGGGCTATGTAGCCTGTATCGATCATAGAAGATTGCGCAGTAACAAGGCTCCAATGAGATAGTTTGTTCTTTTGATCAACAATCTGCTCTTGAATCAGCGCCTGTGCAAGTTGTATACGATGTTCGCGTGAAAGGCTTTTTAGGATATGGTTGGATAGAACCACTCTGTCAACAACAGGAATGGCATCTATATTTATAGTTCTGGTTACAGATTTTAGGTTTTCATTAATACTCTCAGGAGAGCTTTCGCCTATTACTGCGCTAAAAAGATCACAGTATTCATGTATATTGAGCAAAAATATCACCTTCTATCATCTAAAATTAACTATGCCCATTCACACACTCCAGTATCAAGAACATTGGGGTCATAATGGACAGGATCATATTCTTGACCATTCCACTCTGCAGACAATAAAAGAGGATATGACAAATTACCGCATCGATTGGTGAATACATCGTTGTTTTCATTAACTGGCGGATGCAACTGAAAATTGTTGCTTTTAATGGTTCCAGTTGCAAGTTGATCATACCAGTTCTGCGCTATTGCTCTAAATAAAACATCATGCTGCGGACGAACGACCCAAACGCGAGCACGTTCCTTATCATTGACTGGATTACAGTCCCACATAACGAAAAACAGAAAGGGCATTTGATCCAAGTAAGCCATTGATCCTGCCAAATGGCTTTGGGTTCCAGCTTTGATGACTCCATTAAACCGAACTTTATCAATTGAATACCAAGCATTGGCTGATTTCACATCTGAGCCATCTGCAAGATCTTGACCTTTATGTCGAGCCATTCCATCTATGCCTGTGAGCATGCTAATTAGTATTTGTGACCACGCTCTTGAGTCTTCTGGAGCAGGCTGCGATGTAATTGATGCATAACGTTGTCCTGCAAAAAAATGAATATGGTGAGTGTTAAGTACATCCAAAGCATCCTTTAATGCCATATTATCACCTCGACTATTATGTTTTTTTGTCGAATACTTTTTTCATATTATAACATCTGATGCTATGTTGCACAATTCAAATTTCAATCGATAGGATTTCTTTTTTACCATGAAGCATTTTTTCGTTGATTATTTGTGTCATAGTTAAAATTTGTTAGCCACACATAAAAAAGATAGCCGCAAGTCATCAAAATGGCTTGTGGCTATCTTTTTTATGCCGTATCGATGTTGCCTCAGAGGGGTAGGTTCACTTCATATCCCTATGACATGGAGCCCTGCACCGCGGTATTTTTTTCTTCAGAGGTTATTCTTGCGGCGGGATACAGCCGACGCCGTCCAGAATATAGTGCGGACGGTATGCATAGTTTTCCACATCCCCGCGCGTGGTGCAGCCGGAAAGCACCAGCACGGTATCCAGGCCGGTTTCGATGCCGGCAACAATGTCGGTATCCATGCGGTCGCCGACCATGACCGCCTCATGCGAATGCACGCCTAGCAGACGCAGGCCGGTGCGCATCATCAGCGGGTTGGGCTTGCCGACATAATAGGCCTGTTTGCCAGTGGCCAGCTCGATCGGAGAAACCAGCGCGCGGCACGCGGGGATAATACCCTGTTCGGATGGACCGGTCAGGTCGGAGTTGGTCGCAATCAGGCGTGCGCCCTTGTTCACCAGATCGACCGCCTTGAGGATGGTCTGATAGTTGTAGGTATTGGTTTCGCCCGCGATGACATAGTCCGGATCCACGTCGTTCATCACGATGCCGGCCTCGTACAGCGCGCCGACCAGGCCGGGCGCGCCGATCACATACGCCGAAGCGCCGGGCTTCTGGCTGGCGACAAATTTCGCGGTCGCGAGCGCGGAGGTATAGAAATGCTCCTCCCCGATTTCCAGCCCCATACGGGCGAGCTTTTGCTGCAGCTCGAGCGGCGAGCGCTCGGAAGAGTTGGTCAGGAACAAGAAGCTCTTATTTTCCTTTTGCAGCCACTCGACGAATGAGGGAACCCCGTCGAGCAGGCGGTTGCCGTGATAGATGACACCGTCCATATCGCAGATAAAGCCTTTTTTGTAGCGGAGCAGCGAAAGCGTATCGTTCATAAAGATCACCTTTCCGGAAAGCATGCTTTCCACGTTCTATTATGCCTAACGGACGGCGGCCGCGTCAAGGGGAAACGCAGGGGAAACTGTTAATTCCGTGTAAAAAAACAAGGGGCTTTGCGCGTATCGGAAAGCGTGGTATACTGATACTATGGAAAACGGGAGGGGGAAGCCGAATGGCGATCAGCAAGGCGATGCGCGCGGCGCTGCATACCCTCAGCTATGCCGCGAATATCGATGTGGGCAGGACCTATAAGGTAGAGCGCGTGTTGCGCGGGCTGCGGACGCCGCTTTCGCCGGTGTACCAGCTGTGGGACCGCAGGGTCGAGCGGGACGGGCATGAGGTGCGCGTGCGCATCTACTCTCCCAAAAAACAGACGGACAGCCGCCTGTTGCTGTTTTTTCACGGCGGCGGCTGGGTGCTGGAAAGCGTGGACACCTATAACAGCGTGTGCCGCAGCCTTGCGCGGAAAACGGGCTGCCGCGTGGCGTCGGTGGAATATGGCCTGGCGCCCGAGCATACGTTCCCAGAGGGGCTGGAGGACTGCTACGCCGCTGCGCGCGAGGTATACCGGCATCCGGAGCTGTTCGGCGTACGGTCGCAGGAGATTACCCTGATCGGCGATTCGGCGGGGGGCAATCTCGCGGCCGCCGTTTCGCTCATGGCGCGCGATCGGGGGGAGTTTACGGTCGCGCAGCAGATATTGATTTACCCCGCGACGTACAACGACCATTCCCCGCACACGCGCTTCGACTCGGTGCGGGAAAACGGGACGGATTACCTGCTCACCGCCAAGCGGGTGAGCGACTATATGGAACTGTACGCGGGCGGCGACCCCCAAAAGCTCAACGACCCGTATTTCGCACCGCTTTTGGCGGCGGACCTGTCCCGCCAGCCGCGCACGCTGGTGATCACCGCGCAGTATGACCCGCTGCGCGACGAGGGCGAGGCGTATGCCCGCGCGCTGCGGGACGCAGGCAATACAGTCATGCTTTACCGCATGCCGGGCGCGCTGCACGGGTATTTTTCGCTTCCCATGCGGTTCAAGCTGGTGCGGCGTACCTATGATATGATCGATCATTTCCTGAATGGAGACAGCGCTCATGCCGGATAACAGACAAAACCGAAAAACACTAAGCTGGAGCCGTTTGGACAACGCGGCCAAGATATTCCCGCCCACCTCGCATGGGTCGGATACCGGTGTGTTCCGCCTTTCCTGCGAATTCACCGAGCCGGTCGCGCCAGACGTGCTGCAGGAGGCGCTCGACCGCACGCTGATGCAGTACCCGCACCTGCTGATGGTCATGCGGCGCGGCGTTTTCTGGTACTACCTAGAGCAGACGCCGCTGCGTCCGTCAGTAGAGCCGGAGCATGCGCCGCCCTGCGCGCCGCTGTATAACGGCAGCAAGTCGCTGCTGTTCCGCGTCAGCTATTGGCGGCGCAAGGCCAGTCTGGATATGTACCATGTGCTTGCGGACGGGGCGGGGGCGATCGGCTTTTTTGAGGCGCTGGTGACCGCGTACCTGGCGCTGCGCCATCCGGAGGCCGGTGTGGACGGACAGCCTCAGGCCTCGGTCTTCCAGCGCGGGTCGGACAGCTTCCAGAAGTATTACAGGCCGCACGGCGGCAGCACGGCCGAGCGTTCCGCGGGTAAGGCGTACCGCCTGCGGGGCGCAAAGCGGCCGGATGGTGCGCTTATGATCCTGGAGGGCGTTGCGGATGTGCGGCAGGTGCTGGACGCGGCGCACCGATATGGCGCCACGCTGACCGTTTACCTGGCCGCGGCGCTGTTTGCCGCCATTCACGGGGAGATGTATGTACGGCATGAAAAGCGGCCGGTCGTGCTGACCATCCCAGTCGACCTGCGCGGCTTTTTCCCCTCGCACACAACGCGCAACTTTTTCGGCACGATACGGGTGGGGTACGACTTTTCCCGTCGGGACGGCACGCTGCCGGATATTATCGCGTGCGTGGCGCAGTCGTTCCGCGACGAGCTGACGCCTGAACGGCTGGGCGCACGCATGAATAAGCTGGCGGCGCTGGAACATAATCCGGTGCTGCGGCCGATCCCGCTGGTACTGAAAAATCCGGTACTCCGCATTTCCGGCGAT
Organism: Intestinibacillus sp. NTUH-41-i26; assembly: GCF_032769475.1. GTDB lineage: Bacteria > Bacillota > Clostridia > Oscillospirales > Butyricicoccaceae > Agathobaculum > Agathobaculum ammoniilyticum. Next base: position 2,731,575 of record NZ_CP136477.1, on the reverse strand, counting down.
ATTGCGGAACGGGGCGAGACCGCGGTTTTGTCCAACGTGGGAAAATTCCGGCTGCCCGAGGCGCTGCACCCGTTCGTGCGCGGGTTCGGCGTGTTCATGTCCACCCACGCAACCCAGCTCTGCACCTGCTCCTTTGGGAACAGCCTGCATTTCGGCTTTACCTCCGCGTTTGAGAATACCGAGGTTCAGCGCCGTTTTTTCGAGCTGCTGGTCGGCGAGGGGATCGATGTGGAGATCCGCAGCAACGAGTATCACGAGGAGGAGGATGCGCTATGCAGCGATGCCCCAACTGCAAGGTAACGGTTGCCGGACACAAAGCCTGCTGCCCACTGTGCGGCGGCCGGCTTTCCGGTACGCCCGAACCGGATACCGAGGTGTTCCCATCGCTCGAGAAGCCGCGGTTCACCGGCAGCTTTGCGCTGCGGCTGCTGGGTCTGCTGGCGATCGCCGTGACCGTGGTGTGCCTGCTGGTCAACCTGGCTCTGGGCATGGATGACTGGTGGTGGATATTCGTCGCGGTGGGCGCGGCGTGCGTGTGGTCGGCCGCGGCGGTTGGCATTGCCTACCGGCGGGATATTGCGCAGAATATCGGCTGGCAGGTGCTGTTGATCCCAGCGTTGAGCGTGCTTTGGGACATTTGGACCGGCTGGCGCGGCTGGTCGGCCGATTTTGTCCTGCCCTGCGTATGCGCGGTCGGCCTGCTGGCAATGCTGCTGTTTGCCGTGCTGTTCAAAATGCCGGTGCGCGCGTTTGCAGGACCGTTTATCGGGGCGTGCGTGCTGGGCATCGTACCTGCAGTGCTGGTGGCGTGTGGCGTGGCGAAGGTCAAGCTGCCCTCCTTAGTCTGTACGGGGCTGGCGGTTGTGCTGCTGGCTGCGCTGCTGCTGTTCCAGTGGCAGACGATCAAGGCCGAGCTGCAGCGCCGGTTCCACCTGTAACGCGGGAAAAGAAAAAAGACGGCGTAAGCCGTCTTTTTTATGACAGGGGAAAGGCGGGATCGGTTTCCCCTCCGCTCAGCGCTTCCAGCATGGCGGAGGAGCGCTCCGCCATATCCCGTAGCGCGCCCAAGAGACGCTGCTTCTCCTCCTCCCGCAGGCCGCGGGTGAGCGCCTCGGTCCAGTAATCGCGGATCTGGTAAACATGGTCGATCAGGGGACGCGCCCGTTCGGTCAGGTAGATATGCCGCACGCGCTTGTCCTGCGGGTCGGCTTCCGTGCGGACGTAGCCCTCGATGACCAGCTTTTGCACCGCGCGCGTTACCGTACCCTTGTCAAAGCTGCCAAGACGGGCAAGATCCTGCATGCTGATTCCGTCATTCTCAAAAATACGGAGCAGGAAAAACTGCTGCCCGCTGCCGATCTGGTCCTGTTCGAGCATGAGATCGAAATAGCGGCGCGTGTTGCGCTGTAGCAGGGAAATATAGCGGAGAATGGTGATGGCCTGGTGCTCCATTGAGGGGCGCTCCTTTCGGACGGCTGCGCATGCAACAGCGGTACTGAATGTATTGTACTGCAAAGCCTGTTTCTTGTCAATTCGGCTGCAGCCGCGCAGCGGTAATTCTTTCCGCCAATGCCGCTGCGGTTGTTGACACCGCGCGGAAAAGTGATAAAATTGGTATAGGTTAGAGAAACCCATACAGAACACAGCATTGGACGTTGAAAGGACGGAGCCATAAAATGTTGGTACTAAAAGATATTTGCTGGCGCGTGCCGGAGAAGGAGATTCTGGACAGCGTGAGCCTGACCGTGCCAGACGGGAAATGCGTGGTTGTGACCGGACCGAACGGCGGCGGCAAGACCAGCCTTGCTAAGATTATTGCTGGCATTGAGCAGCCGGACAGTGGGAAACTCCTGCTCGATGGCCGCATCATCAACCGCATGAGCGTGACCGAGCGGGCGCGGAACGGGATCGCCTATGCTTTCCAGCAGCCGGTGCGTTTCAAGGGATTGACCGTGCGTGACCTGATGGAGCTTGCGGTGGGGGAGGCCATGGATGAGGACGCGCTGTGCGACAGCTTATCCCAGGTGGGTCTGTGCGCCAGGGAGTATATCGACCGCGAGGTGAGCGGAAGCCTGTCCGGCGGTGAGATCAAGCGCATCGAGATTGCGACCGTACTCGCGCGCCGCGCGCGTCTCTCGGTGTTCGACGAGCCGGAGGCGGGCATCGACCTGTGGAGCTTCAACAATCTGATCGATGTGTTCCGCAAGCTGCGCAGCGAGGTGGACGGCTCAATCCTCGTTATTTCGCATCAGCGGCGTATTCTGGAGATCGCGGACGAAATTGTGATTATTTCGGGCGGCAGGGTGTCCGCGCAGGGAAGCAGGGAGGAGATGCTACCCCGTCTGTTTGACGGACAGACGCAGGGACGCCCCTGCCCGCTGGAAAGGGGGGCGCCTGATGAACCGGATCACGGAAAAGCTGCTCGCGGCCGTATCGAACTGGACGGGCGTACCCAGGAACGCGGCCTATAATATCCGCGAGGACGGACAGTGCGCGGGCCGTCAGTCGACTGCGCATATCCGGATCACCTCCAAAACCGATAAGCCGGGCATCGATATCACCGTGGCGCCCGGCACCAGGGGGGAGCAGGTGTATATTCCGGCATGCGTGACGCACAGCGCGGAAAACGACTTGGTGTACAATGATTTTTATATTGGGGAGGATGCGGACGTGACCATCGTGGCGGGCTGCGGCGTCCATTCGGATGGCGAGGGCGAGGCGCGGCACAACGGCGTCCACCGCTTTTTTCTGAAAAAGGGCGCGCGGGTGCGGTACCTGGAAAAGCACATCGGCACGGGCGGCGGAACAGGGGCGCGGGTCATCGATCCGGTCACCGAGGTGGAGCAGGCTGAGGGAAGCACGATGGAAATGGAAACCACCCAGATCGGCGGCGTGGATTCCACCCGCCGGACCATGAAAGCCGTATTGGCGGCGGGCGCAAAGCTGCGCGTGCGGGAACGCATCCTCACGGATGGGGAGCAACGCGCGGAAACCGATTTCGTCGTGGAGCTGAACGGGAATGATTGCGGCTGCGATCTGATTTCACGCTCGGTCGCCAAGGGGCAGTCGCATCAGGCGTTCCGCTCCCTGATACGCGGCAACTGCCGCTGCACCGGACACAGCGAGTGCGACGCCATTATTATCGGGAACGGCACGGTGAACGCTGCGCCGGAGCTGGGCGCGAACCATGCGGACGCGGCGCTGATCCATGAGGCCGCGATCGGCAAGATCGCAGGGGAGCAGATCCTCAAGCTGTGTACCCTGGGGCTGACGGAGGAGGAGGCTGAGGCCAAGATTGTCGAGGGCTTCCTGCGCTGAGGAATAGCAATAAAGAGAGGGGCTGCCGGGCAGCCCCTCTCTTTAGTTTATGCGGTTTATTTACGAGCCAGGTACTTGCGCATGTCGATCGCGCAGGCGATCAGGATAATCAGGCCCTTGATGATATACTGCCAGTTCGCGCTGACCGAAAGCACGGTCAGGCCGACAAAGATGATGCGGAGCAGCAGCACGCCGACGATGATACCGCCGATCGAACCGATGCCGCCGACAAAGGACACGCCGCCGATAACGCAGGCCGCGATTGCGTCCAATTCATAGTTCTGGCCGGTGGACGGGCTGTTCGAGCCGATACGCGCGGCTTCGATAAAGCCGGTGATCGAGTACATGATGCCCGCGAGGATAAATACCATCATGGTGTTTTTAGCCACGTTGACGCCGGATACGTTGGCCGCTTCTGGATTGGAGCCGCAGGCGAACATGTTTTTGCCGAAGCAGGTCTTGTTCCAGATGAACCACATCACAACGGTCAGGACTAGCGCATACCAGACGAAGTTCGGAATCGGGATCTGATCCTTGCCGATCTTGACAACCGAACCGTTGACGAACTGCTTGAACGGCTCGGACAGGCCGGAGATCGGCGCGCCGCTGTTGCCGTTCATATTGGTGAACAGGAGCAGGACGCCGTAGGTGATTAACTGGGTCGCCAGGGTGACGATAAACGGATGCAGGCCGAACTTCGCGACCGAGAAGCCGTTGACCAGGCCGATCACGGCGCCGACAATCATTACGATGACCAGCGTACCCGCGATCATGATTGCGGGATGGAACTGCGGGATGCCGGGGAACATCTTGCTCGGATAATCCGCCGCCTGCAGCAGCGCGGCGGACATACAGGCCGTCAGGCCGACGACGCGGCCGGCGGACAGGTCGGTGCCGGTCAATACGATCGTACCCGCAATGCCGAGCGCGATCGGCAGGTTGGCCGCGGTCAGCGAAAGCATATTGATCAGGGAGCGCGGCGCGATAAAGGACGGCTTATAGATGGCGATGCCGATGATCGCAATAATCAGAAAGATGTACAGGGAATAGCTGATCAGCCATTCTTTCCAGTAATTGCGCTTTTCGGAAGCGCTCATCGCCTTGTAATCGGCGTACTTGCGCTTCATATTATCGATAAAACGGATGTTCATGCTCTTTTCCTCCCCTTAAGCATACTTGGCGGCCAGTGTCATGATCTCTTCCTGCGAGGTGTTGGCAGCGTCCACCTCGCCGGCCAGCCGGCCTCCCGACATGACCAGGATGCGGTCGCACACGCCGAGCAGCTCGGGCATTTCCGAGGACACCATGATGACCGCCTTGCCGCGGCAGGCCAAGTCGATGATCAGCTGGTAGATCTCGTATTTTGCGCCGACGTCGATGCCGCGGGTAGGTTCGTCCAGCAACAGGACCTCCGGATCGGTCAGCAGCCAGCGGCCGAGGATGACCTTTTGCTGGTTGCCGCCGGAGAGTGAGCGGATTTTGGTTTCCTGCGTCGGGGTCTTGATACGCATGGCCTGGATGGCCCAGTCGGTATCCTTTTTCATTTCCTTTTCGCTGAGAAGGCCGCCCTTCAAATATTTCTTCAGGCTGGAAATGACGGTGTTTTCACGGATGTTCAGGATGCCGAAAATACCGGTCGCACGGCGTTCCTCGGTCAGCAGCGCGAAGCCGTTTTTGATGCTTTCGGTCGCGCGGCGGTTATGTACCTCTCGCCCGTCCAAGCGGAGGGTGCCGGATTTACGGGTGGCGATGCCGAAGATGTTTTCCAGAACCTCGGTACGGCCGGACCCGTCCAGGCCGGCAATGCCGAGGATCTCGCCCTTGCGCAGGCGGAAGGAGACGTCGCAGACGTGAGAATACATCGCGGTAAGGCCCTCGACCTCGAGCGCGACCTCGCCGGGGGTATTGGTCTTGGGCGGGAAGCGGTTGGTCAGCTCGCGGCCGACCATGAGCTTGATGATCTTTTCCATCGTCAGCTGGCTGGCCGGCTCGGTGGCGATCCACTGGCCGTCGCGCATGATGGTAACGTCGTCCGAGATGCGGAGGATCTCCTCCATCTTGTGCGAAATATAGATGATGCCGCAGCCCTGGTCGCGCAGCATGTTGATGATGCGGAACAGGTGCTCGACCTCGGTTTCTGTCAAAGAAGACGTCGGTTCGTCAAAAACGATGACCTTTGCGTCGTAGGAGACCGCCTTGGCGATCTCGACCATCTGGCGCTGGGAAACTGGCATGGTGCTCATCACCGTGCGGGGGTTGACGTGTACGCCGAGCTTTTCAAACAGCGCCAGCGAGTCCTTGTACATTTTCTTTTCGTCGATGCAGTTTGCGAATTTTAACGGATACCGGCCGAGCCACAGGTTTTCCATAACCGTCCGTTTGAGAGCCTGGTTCAGCTCCTGATGCACCATTGCGACGCCGTTTTCCAGCGCTTCCTTAGAGGTTTTGAAGTTGACCTCCTTGCCCTCCAGTTCAATGGTGCCGCTGTTTTTTTCATAAATGCCGAACAGGCATTTCATGAGCGTTGATTTTCCGGCGCCGTTTTCGCCCATCAGCGCGTGGACCGTGCCGCGCCGCACGGTCAGTGATACGCCGTCCAGCGCCTTGACGCCGGGAAACTGCTTACAGATATCAGTCATTTGCAGCAGGACGTCGTTTGCCATATGGATTGCTCCTCCCCTTTGTTTTGGATGAAAAGACGGCCGCCGCCGCTTGTGCGCGGTAGCGGCCGTTGGTTGCATGAAGTGCAGCGTTAGCGGAAAGGCTTATTCGCCGAGGTAGATCTGATAGGGGATGCGGATCTTGTTAACGCTGTCGTCAACCGTGTACTTGTCGGCAATACCGTCCATCATGTCCTTGCCGGCTGCGACGTTGGAGATGATATCGGTGATGCACTGCGCCATACCGTCGGCATCCTGCTTGATGGAGCCGGCCATCTGGCCCTTGGAGATCAGAGACTTTGCCGCGTCGGTCGCGTCAACGCCGAACACGGGGATGGTCTTATCTCCGCCGTCCTGATTGTAGCCGATGGTGTTGAGCGCGGTGATCGCGCCCTCCGCCATGGAGTCATTGTTGCAGATAACAAGCTCGATCATGTTGTTGTTGCTGTCATTGTTGGTGGAAAGGGCGGTGGTCATGTATTCCTGCGCGGCTGCGGCGGACCAGGAGCCGTTGCGGTCGACCAGGTACTTGTCGGAGTTGTTCGGATCGTAGAACTCAAGCTCCGGCTTGCCGGCCTCGGTCAGAAGGGCGTTGGCGTCTTCCACCGCGTACTGGGTGCGGTATTCCGCCTCGGCGTTGCCCTGCTCGCCCTTGAACAGGATATAGGAGATCTTGCCGTCACCGTTGAGGTCATATGCGTCATAGTTTTCCAGCAGGTATTCGCCGATCATCTGGCCCTGCAGGTGGCCGGCTTCGGGTGCGTCCGTGCCGACAAACGCGGCCTTGTCATAACCGCTGATTACAGCGTCGGAAACCTCGCGGTTGAAGAACAGGACAGGCAGGTTGCTTTCCTTGCCCTTATCAATAATGCCGTTCGCGGCGTCATCCGAGGACGTGTTGACCAGGTTGACGACCAGCATTTCCGCGCCGGCGGTGAGAACGGTCTGCACCTGCTCGGTCTGTGTGGTCTGGTTGTTGTTGCCGTCCTGGTCGTTGTGCTCGATGCCCGCGGCATCCAGCTTTTCGGACAGAGCGGCGCGGACGGAAGCGATATAGGTGTCCGCGTAGTTATAATACAGAACGCCTACGTTCAGGTCGTTGGAAGCCGCGTCCCCGCCGCCGCCGTTGTCGGAAGCGTTGTTGTCGCCGCTGCCGCACGCGGTAAGGGACAGTGCCATCGTTGCCGCCAGACCGGCCGCCCAGAATCTCTTCATGTTCATGGTAGGTTACCTCCTTCAGGACTCTCTTTTCTTCTCTTCGGCAGATTGCCTTTCGTTGTGCTTTCATTATAGTAGTAAAACAGCGCAAATAAAATAGAATTCTTTACTGATAAAGTTTGAATTTTTACTAAAAAAAGAAAACGGATGTCGAAAAAATCGACATCCGTTGGTTAAAATATACAATTCAAATCATTGATTTTGTGTGAAGCTAAATAGGAATTTCTGATTTTGTTCGGTATACATATCCTCGCGGCCGATGGCGCGCACCTCAGTATCGATGTGATCGGCGTCCGGCTGCTGGCCGTTAATCAGCCGGAAAGCGGCTTCCAGGCCCAAATATCCCATGGCAAACGGGTTTTGGACGATCAACACGTCGATCTCGCCGGTTTCGAGCATGCCGACCGAAACCACATTATTGTCAAACCCTACGACGCGCACCGTGTCCTGCAGGCCAAGCTCCTCGATGGCGTGTCCGACGCCGAGGGTGGTTAGCTCGTTGAAGGTCACGATCGCGTTGATCTCCGGATGGCGGAGCAGCAGGCTGCGTGTTTCTGCCTGCACAGTTTCGCTCTGCGAGGAGCAGTTGATCTTTTCCACAATATGCGCACGGCTTTCCCGCGCGGCAGCGGCCTCAAAGCCCTGCTCCCGCTTCTGGCCGTTTTCACTGTGGATATCGAAGCCGACAATGCCGATATACAGCTCGTCCCCGCCGCCGTCGAACAGCGCGCGCCGCCGCCGCCTCGCCCGCCCTGTAATTGTCCGTCCCGATGCGGATAGCGGCGCGGTCGGTCTGGATATCCGAATCGATGATAATGATATGGACGCCCTGGTCGGCCGCCTGGTCGATCAGCTCGGCGGGCGCCGTGTAGTCGATCGCGGAGATCACGATGGCCTGTGCGCCGTTATCGATCGCATTTTGGATCAGCACATTCTGATCCTCCCAAGCTTCCTCGTTCGCTGGCCCCTCAAACGTGTAGTCCAGATTATATTCGCTGGCGGCGGCCTTCACGCCGGACTGGACGGATTTCCAAAAGGCCGAGCTGGTGGATTTGGTGATTACGGCGACATAGGGCTTCTGCGTCTGCACGCTGCCGGACGGGATGGAACAGCCGGCCAGCAGGAACAGCAGCGCGCCGGCAGCGCCGATCAAATTACGGATTTTCATGCGCATTCCCCCCAGACTGCGGCAGGCGGATGATGACGCGCGTTCCCTGATCGGGCTCGCTCTGGATGGACAGGCCGTAGGGCGCGCCGAAGTAGATGCGGATGCGGTCGCTGACGTTTTTGATGCCGATGCCGCCCGGGCCGCTGCGGTCATGTGACAGGATCGCCCTGCACTGGCTCTGCTCCATGCCCACGCCGTTGTCGGTTACGGTCATCAGGATATCCGTCCCGCCCGGCCGGACGGAAACGGTGATCTCCCCATCCTCGACAAATTCGCCGAAGCCGTGCAGGATCGCGTTTTCCAAGATGGGCTGTAGCGTAATCTTGCTGCACAGGCAGTCAAGAAGCGACTCGTCCACGTCGAAGCGGTAGGAGAACTGGTCCTTATAGCGGAATTTCTGGATAATCAGATAGCATTCCGCATGCTCCAGTTCCTTGCGGATGGGGATCAGGTCCTCGCCGCGGGAGGTGCTGATGCGGAACAGGCGGGCGAGCGCGCTGACCATTTTGACTGCGTCCTGTGTGCGGCCAAGCTCGCACATCCACTGGATAGAGTCCAGCGTGTTATACAGGAAGTGCGGGTTGATCTGCGCCTGCAGGGCTTTGAGCTCGGTTTTGCGCAACGTTTCCTCCTCGCTCTTCACCTCGTCCACGAGCTTCTGGATGCGGCCGACCATATGCTCAAAGGAATCGGACAGCACGCAGATCTCCCGTGTGCCGCTGACCGGCGTATAGACAAAGTCGGGCGCGGCGGTTTCAAAATCGCGCATCTCCCCTACCAGGCGCAGGATGGGGCGCGAAACCAGCCGCGCGATCAGAAGCGCCACGCCGAGCAGGATGAACAGGGCGATGGGAACGGCGAACAGGAGCATTTGCAGCGCGGTCTGCTGCGGCTGGCGGACCAACTCGTCCAGATAGCTGACGCCCACAATGCGCCAGCCGCCCTGCGGCAGGGATTTGATGACCCGAATGAGATCCTGATCCGCATGCACCCCGTCGCCCAGCGCCGCGAGCGGCGCGGTATCCTCGGTTTTGAGGCCGGAATAGATGAGCTGCTGCTGCGGATGGTAGACCAGGCGGCCGTCGCTGTCGATGATAAAACTGTAGCCGTGCTGGCCGATGCCGACCGCGTCCATATAAGCGGCGATGGAGGAAAACTGCAGGTCCATGGACACAAAAACCTCCCCGCCGTAGCGGTCGAGCGCGGCGGGACGGGCGATGGTGACCACCCAGGGATAATAATCCGCATACAGGTTCTGTACATGCGGAGGGGTATAGTACAGGCCGGAGGGGTCGGGCTCGACGCCGGTAAGGTCGAGCGAGCCGGCCTGCGGCTTGCGCGTGCGGCCCGAGGTCCAGCAGGAAAGCAGCCGGCCGGAGCTGGTGTAAACGCCGATGCTGGTCAGGTCGTCGCGCATCTGCACCATGGTGCTGAAGGTTTCCGCAAGCGTCAGGTCGTCCGCCTCGCTTTGCAGCTCGCCGGTGATGCGGCGGATCAAGGTGCTGGCATCCGAGGTGTAATCGGATATCGCACCCGCCGCCTGTGCGACCGACTGCTCCGAGCTTGCGGCTGCGTTGGAGCGGAGCGCGTTCGCGTACAGCGTCGTATACACCAAGGTAGAAATCAGCACGGTGATGGCGGCCACGCCGCTGACCAGCAGCACCATCAGGCTGGACAGGGAAAGCGGCTGCTGTTTCATGCGCCATCCTCCGCGTTCTGCCGCCGCAGGGCGAGCGGCGAGATGTCGAACCGCTTTTTGAAGCAATAGCTGAAATAGTGCTGGTCCGCATAGCCGCAGCGCGCGGCGATTTCCATGACCTTGAGCGAGGTGCATTGCAGAAGCTCCTTCGCCGCGTCCAGACGCTGGGCGGTGAGCAGGTTGACAAAGGTTTCGCCGGTGTTTTTGCGGATCAGCGCGGACAGGTAGTTCGGGCTGATATGCAGCGCCTCGCTGATCGAGGCGAGGGAAAGCGTTTCGTCCCCATACTGGGCGCGGATCATGCCCAGCGCCTGGTCGCACAGCAGCTTGCCGCTTTCCCGACACTGCTGGGAGATCGCGTCGTTGACCTGTAGGCAGAAGTCGGTCATTTTCGCGCGCAGCTCGTCAAAGGAGCGGTAGGAGAGCGAGAGGCCGGCGAGCGGGGAAGCGCGCCAAAGTTCGTCCACCGTGGACGGGTCCACGATCGCGCCCGCGGCCCGGCAAAGCGCACTAAGGAGCTGGATCATCATCAGGTCGGTTTCCAGCGCGGAGCGGCGGGCGGAAAGCAGGCTGTCGAACAGATTGTCCAGATACGCGGTGAGCTGCGCGCGGCTGCCGCTTTTGACAACGCTTTCCAGCCTAGCCGCCGCGTCCGTAAAATCCGAGCGGATGGAGCCGCGCGCCTCCAGGTCATCGACAAAACGGGAGCTGCCGTCCCCCAGCCCAGCGGGATAGGCAAGCACGCCGATCGCCTCGCGGTAAGCCGTATGGCAGTCTGACAGCGCACCGACCGTGCGGCTGACGCCGACCGTGCAGCGCGCCTGCATCACGCGTTCGATCGACTGCACGATTTCGCTGACCGCGATATGCAGGTATTTATTCAAATCGAATTCGCTTGCCATCACAAGCGAGACGATGCGGCCGCCAATAAAGCAGGAGGCGCTGTGAAGGTATTTTTGCAGCACCAGCTCGACCGCATGAACATGCGCGCGCGAGGTGAGCGGCGTGCCGTCCCGTCCGGCGATCGCTGTGACAAGCACAACGTAGCCGGGCGGGATATCCTGTGCGGTGAGCAGGCCGCACTCCACAGCCTGCCCGTGCAGGTATTGCTCGAGCGCGGCGTCTGCCAGCGGCGGGTTGGCGCCGAAAAACAGCGGCATCAGAAAATCGGCCGGCCGCGGCTGTCCGGCGCGGCCCTGCGCAATCTCCTGATAGCGCAGGGAAATCTTTTTCTCTAATGACGCAAAGCTCTTTTTTCAGCTCCTCGAGCGTGATCGGCTTGAGCATGTAGCTGATGATATTATACTGGATGGCCTGCTGCGCGTAGGTGAAATCGTCATACCCGCTGAGAAAGGCGATGTGCATGGCGGGCCGGATCTCGCGCACCGCGCGCGCCAGCGCGATGCCGGACAGGAACGGCATGCGGATATCGGTCAGCAGCAGGTCGGGCTCGAGCTTTTCGACCAGCTCAAGCGCCTCCATGCCGTTTTCCGCTTCGCCGACCACGGTAAAGCCGCATTCGGCCCAGGGGGTGCGCTCGACCAGCGAGCGGCGCAGCTCGGGCTCGTCGTCCGCGACGATCACAGTATACATGGCAGGGCCTCCTTTTTTTGTAAATCGGGTTGCTTTTAGTTTAGCGGGTTTGCGGCCGCTTGTCTATAGAAAACCGCCGAAAGCAAGCGTTAGCCTGTTTCCGGCGGTTTTCCGCAGAGGGCGTTAACAATGGGAAGAAAAGCAGAATTGCGTGAGGCGCCGGTATTCCCCGCCCGCGCGGAGGACGGGCTGCGGGAAATGCGGCAGGGCGGGCGCGTTCGGCCAGAACTGGGTTTCCAGGCAGAAGCCATGACGCCGGCCGTACCGCACGCCGCCTTTCCCAACGGGTAGGTCCGCGCGCAGGTAATTGCCCGAATAAAGCTGCATGCCGGGCATATCGGAACGCACGGAGAGCGCGATGCCGGTCGCGGGGCAGTATGCCTCGGCAAACGGCCGCAGTCCCGTGCCATCGATGATATAATTGTGGTCGTAGCCGCCCGCGCGCGCGATCTGCGGGCAGGCGCTGTCCCAGCCCGCGCCGAGCGGGGCGGGCTGACGCAGGTCGAGCGCCGTGCCGGCGACCGGTGCGATCTCGCCCGTGGGCGCGCTGGTCCCGCCGAGCGGGGTGAAGCGCTCCGCGTGGACGCAAACGGTCTGTGCGCCCACTTCGCCGGAGGCATGCCCGCCCAGGTTGAAATAGCTGTGGTTCGACAAATTGCAGAGGGTATCCGCGTCGCTTTCCGCCGTATATGCGATAGACAGCGTGCCGCCGGACAGACGATACGCGACGCTTGCGCGCAGCCGGCCGGGATAGTTTTCCTCTCCGGCGGGGCTGTCATAGCGCAGCAGCAGGCCGTCCGACAGGACGGAGGCGCGCCAGATGCGCCGGTCGAAGCCGGCCGTGCCGCCGTGCAGATGGTTGATGCCGCTGTCGTTGCAGGCGAGCTGGTACTGCCTGCCGCCAAGGGTGACGCGCCCCTCCGCGATGCGGTTGGCGCAGCGGCCGAGCAGCGCGCCGATGTAGCAGTCCTGCGCCTGGTAGTCCGCGGCCGTGTCGAAGCCAAGGACTACGTCGGTCGGGACGCCGTTCCGGTCAGGCACGATGAGCGACTGCAGGACGCCGCCGAGCGTCAGGACAGCGGCCGAGAACGCGCCGTCCGTCAGCGTATAGCGCTCGACCGGCCGCCCGTCATGGGTGGTTCCGAATGGGGTGCAGCGGATATCCATGTCACTTCACACTTTCCGCGAACCGCAGGAACGCGGCCCGTCCCTCGGCGGTGCGCTTGTACACGCCCGCGTGCTCCAGCACGGTTGCAAACACGAGGCCGACTTCCTTTTGGATAATCTGCATGGCGTTGTCCGCGGTGATGGTATAGCGCGGGGCGAAGCCCTCCGCCCAGTCCGCGTGGGACGCGGTCAGCGGGTCGGCGCGCAGGTCACGGCTCGCCGCGAGCGCTTCGCCCAGCGCCGTCAGCTCGGTTTTGAGCCGCGCGGGCAGCACGGCGAGGCCCATCACTTCGATCAGGCCGATATTTTCCTTTTTGATGTGGTGCAGCTCGGCGTGAGGGTGGTACAGGCCGAGCGGATGCTCCGCGGTGGTCAGGTTGTTGCGCAGTACCAGGTCCAGCTCATAATCCGCGCCGCGCCGCCGCGCGATCGGGGTGATCGTGTTGTGTGGCACGCCCTCGGTCTCGGCAAGGATCATCGTGTCCTTGTCCGTGTAGCCGCGCCACGCGGCCAGAATACGGTCGGCCAGCGCGGCAAGGCGCGCGGGGTCGCCACCCGTCAGACGGATGACCGACATCGGCCACTTGACGATACCAGCGCGGATATCGGCAAAGCCGGGAAAGCCAGCGCGGTCTCGACCGGCGCCTTGGCCATGGCGAATTCATAGCGCCCGCCCTGAAAGTGGTCGTGCGCGAGGATCGACCCGCCCACGATGGGCAGGTCGGCGTTCGAGCCGACAAAATAGTGCGGGAACTGGCCGACAAAGTCGAGTAGCTTGCGGAAGCAGGCGTGGTCGATCTTCATGGGCGTATGCGCCGCGTTCAGGCAGATGCAGTGCTCGTTATAATACACATAGGGGGAATACTGCAGGAACCACGGCTGGCCGTCGATCGTGATAGGGATGATCCGGTGGTTCTGCCGCGCGGGGTGATTGACGCGGCCCGCATAGCCCTCGTTTTCCGCACATAGCTGACATTTGGGATAGGCCGAGGCGGGCAGGTCGCGCGCGGCGGCGATGGCCTTGGGGTCTTTCTCCGGCTTGGACAGGTTGATCGTGATATCCAGCTCGCCATATTCGGTGGGCGCTTTCCATTGCATATCCTTTGCGATGCGGTCGCGCCGGATATAATTGGTGTCTTGGCTGAACTGGTAATACCAGTCGGTCGCGCGGGACGGGCTTTCGTCATACAGCGCGCGGAAGCGCGCGGCGACCTCGCGCGGCGGCGGGGTCAGGCGGCCCATCAGCGCGGTGTCGAACAGGTCGCGGTAGACGATGGAGTTGTTTTCCAGCACGCCGCGTGCGTGCGCGTCGTCCAGCAGCGCGTCCAGCACGGCGGGCAGGTCGATGGGCGTGTCGGAGAGGGCGGGTTCCGTATAGCTGTCCAGCCGCAGCATTTCCAGCAGGCTGTTAACCGCCCAGACATGGTCCTCAGGCGCTATCAGGCCGGTTTGCTCGGCATAGCGGACGAGCTGCGCCACTGCGTTATCGATCATAGCCGCGCCTCCTTACGCTCCGTAGCCATGCGGGTGGGCCTTGTGCCAATCCCACGCGGTCTGGATGATGGTATGCAGGTCGTTGTACTGCGGCTTCCAGCCGAGCACGGCCTTGGCTTTTTCGCTCGAGGCGATCAACTGGGCGGGGTCGCCCGCGCGGCGAGCCTCCACCCGCGCGGGGATTGGGTGGCCGGTCACACGGCGAGCCTCCTCGATGACCTCCCTGACCGAAAAGCCGACGCCGTTGCCCAGATTGAACACGTTGTTTTCCCGTCCCGCAAGCAGATAGTCGAGCGCAAGGATGTGCGCCTGTGCGAGATCACAGACGTGGATATAGTCGCGGATGCAGGTTCCGTCCGGCGTGGGGTAATCGTCGCCGAAGATCGAGATGGCCTCGCGCTGGCCGTTCGGCACCTGCAGGATGAGCGGAAGGAGATGGGTTTCCGGATTGTGCGCTTCGCCGATCGAAGCGTCCGGCTGCGCGCCGCAGGCGTTGAAATAGCGCAGCGCGACAAAGCGCAGGCCATGCGCGGCCGAAACCCATTTCATCATTTTTTCCATCGAGAGCTTGGTCTCGCCGTAGCAGTTGGTCGGCTCGGTGCGGTCGTTTTCCAGGATCGGAACGCGTTCGGGTTCACCGTAGGTCGCGGCGGTGGAAGAAAAGACGATAGTGAGCACGCCGTGGGCGACCATGCTTTCGAGCAGCGTTTTGGTGCCGCACAGGTTGTTGTCGTAATACTTGAGCGGCTTTGCCATGCTTTCGCCGACCTGGGAATTGGCGGCGAAGTGGATCACGCCCTCGATCCGCTCGTTTTCAAACAGGCGGTCGACAAAGGCGCGGTCGTGGATATCGCCCTCGTAAAAGCGCGCGCCCGCGGGAACCGCGGCGCGGAAGCCGGTTTCCAGGTTATCCGCGACAACCACTTCGCGTCCGGCCTCAACCAGCGCGCGCGCGGTGTGCGAGCCGATATAGCCCGCGCCGCCCAGAACAAGAATAGACATAAAATACCCTCCCAGTAAGTTAGATATGGGGAACGCTCCGGACGCCGTTACGCAATCACGGCGCCGCCCTCCGGACGGATGTGCAGGAAGTGGCAGCAGCCCTTCCCCAGCACAGCCTCCATGCCGGCGCGGAACTGCTCCTTCCTGCCATTCGGCACAAAGGCCT
The DNA here is from genome assembly GCF_032769475.1 of Intestinibacillus sp. NTUH-41-i26. Lineage (GTDB taxonomy): Bacteria > Bacillota > Clostridia > Oscillospirales > Butyricicoccaceae > Agathobaculum > Agathobaculum ammoniilyticum. Next base: position 2,716,090 of record NZ_CP136477.1, on the reverse strand, counting down.
GCACGGTACCGGCAAAGCCGCCCCCGTGGACGCGGGCCGCGCCCTCCCCAGCGAGAAGCTGCTTGGCGAGCGCGATGGTGACGCATACTGCCTGCTCCTGCGGACGGGCCGTGCAGTAGAGGTTCTGCAGCAGCAGGCCGGAGGAGATGCCGGATTGGTTCACAAGGGAGAGGAAGCGGAAGAAATCGTCGCTTTCGAGCGCCTGCGCCTGCTTGACGGCGGTCAGGTTATCCATAAAGAAGTGCATGGCGCGCAGCGCAGCGCGGTCACCGGCCTGTCGGCGGACAAGGGCGAGGTTGTTCCAGAATTCATGGTAGTCCACGTCGCGCAGCACGGACTTGCCGAAGCATGCGGCGGCCGCGCCCATCTCCGCGGGGATTGCGGCGTATTCGTCGGTCAGGTCCGCGTGGTCCGCGCCGGAATCAATGATGCAGAGTGCATGGCCGGAAGAGAGCAGGTCGTAATCCAGCTTGCGGACCGCAGGCGACGCGGGGTTCTGGAAATCGATGGACACAATGCCGCCGACCGCGCTGGCGAGCTGGTCCATCAGGCCGCAGGGCTTGCCGAAAAACGTGTTTTCCGCATACTGGCCGATTTGCGCGATCTGGACCAGGCTGACCGCGTCCCCGCAGAACAGATGGTTGAGGATCACGCCGATCAGCACTTCATACGCCGCCGAGGAGGACAGGCCCGAGCCGCCGAGAACAACGGAATCGATGCAGGCGTTGAAGCCGCGCACCGGATACCCGAGGAAAATGAAGCGGCTGGCGATTCCGCGTACCAGCGCGGCCGAGGTACCCGCTTCCGCAGGCTGTGGCGCGAGCATGGTCAGGTCAATGTCAATGTCGGGATAGCCCGTCGAGCGGATGCGCGCGGTCATGCTGCCGTTGGGGCCGGCGCAGGCGAGCGCGTCCAGATCGATTGCAGCGGCCAGCACGCAGCCGTGCTGGTGGTCGGTGTGGTTGCCGCCCAGCTCGGTGCGGCCCGGGCCGGAAAACAGACCGACCCGTCCCTCTTTGCCGAAAGCAGCGCCGTAATTGTGCAACAGGCCGGACAGGCGGGCGCGTTTGTGTGCAAGTCCCTCGGCGCCGCAGCCGCAGACATCGGACAGACGGGCGTCGAGCGCGCCGCTGTCGATCGCCTGAAGAAGGATCGATTGCTCTTCCATACGGCTCATCTCCTTTTTGATCGCAATTTCAGGATGATATCCTGGTGATTTAAGCATACTCAATTTTTAGTAAAACTTCAAGTATTGTTTTACTAAAAATATGAACAAAAATCCAGGGGACGTTTTGGGTAAAAAAGCGGCCGGTCTGGTAGACCGGCCGCCTGGGATCAGCGAATGGGGGCGTATACGCTTTCCCGCTCGATCAGCGAGGGGGGGACAACGATTTTTACAGGCAGTGCGTCCGCATCGCGGCGGCTGCGTGCAAGCAGGTCGACCGCCGTGGCGCTCATGGCGGCGACATGGGTGCTGACGCTGGTGAGCGGCGGGTCGGTGAGGGTGGAGAGCGGGGTGTCGTTAAAGCTGATGATGGACATATCGCGCGGAACGTGCAGGTCGTTTTCCCGCAGCGCGGCGCACGCGCCGATTGCGGCTTCCTCGTTGGCGGCCAGCAGGGCGGTCGGCAAAGCGCCGCCGGACTGAATGCGGGCGGACAACGCGGCGCGGGCGTCCGAGGAAGTCATTTTCGCTTCAAACAGGAATGCGGGGTCGAACAGACCCTTGCGCGTCATATAATCGATGAAAAACTGGCGGCGCACCTCGGGCGCGGGACGTTTCTTCTGATCGAGCTTGCGGTCCGGACCCAGGAAGCCGATATACCGGTGGCCACGTGCGAGCAGGTAATCGAGCGCCTGCTCCACCCCTAACTGGAAATTCAGCACGACCGAGGGGAACTTCAGCTCATCCGGCGCGGAATCCAGGAACACAAGGTTGGACGACAGGGCGGACAGGTTTTGTATCTGCGCCTCGGAAAAAATGCCGATGGCCAACAGGCCGTCAAACGAGGTGGGGACGGGCGCGCGATAGGCACCGGCCTGCTCGGACAGGTGGATGACCGAATAGCCGCAGTCGCAGCAGCGCTGCTCTGCGTAGTTTTTGAGATAGAGGTAATAAGGATCCACCAACTGCTCCGCCGGAGAGAGCATCTCCGCGATGGCGATGCGCAGCGAGGAGGGCGCGCCCGTCCGGATCCGGCGCGGGCGGGTGGAGGAGCGGTAATGCAGCTTGCCCGCGGCCTCCAGGATCTTGGCGCGGGTGGCGTCGCTGACGCTCATGGTCGGGTCGTTATTGAGCACACGGGAGATGGTTGTGATGGAAAAACCGGTGTATTCAGCTAATTCTTTAAGCGTTGACATCTCGATCCCCTGTTTTTAGTAAAATAAGTTGCTTTCATTATATCCAATGCGGGGAAAGGTTGCAAGCGTTAAATCAGCGAAAAAGAAACTGGAAAAAATTTCTTTACTAAAAACCATGCCGGCGGGATGCGGGAAGCATGAAATTGTTGCCGAACAGACAAAGCTGACTGGATGGCAAATTGACGCGGGCTGATGAACTGTCGTATAATAAAAAGCAGAATATCATTGATCTGGAGGGGGAGCAAGACAAGGTGATAACGATACCAGAGAGGAAGGAGCGCGAGTCGGCAAAGGAATATGTCGTTCGCGTATTGGTGGACAATATCGTCAACACAGGACTGGAGCCGGGGGAGAAACTGATCGAGCAGGAGCTGTGCGAAAAGCTGGGCGTCAGCCGCACGCCGTTCCGCGAAGCGGAGCTGGAGCTGGCACAGCGTAAGCTGATCGATATCCGCCCGAAAATCGGTACCTATGTCGCTTATATCGACGCGGAGTTGGTTGAGGAAGTGCGGCACCTGCGCAGTGTACTTGAGGCAGAGATTGCAGGGATGGCATGCCGTCTGCTTTCCGCACAGGATATTGACCGGCTGTGGGAAAATATCGCACTGTGGCAGCTTTATATCAAGCGGAAGCAGGAGGATAAGATATTCCTGCTGGACAAGCAGTTTCACAGTATGCTCTACCATCTGTGTGGACGGAGACACTGGTATGAACTGGTAGAAAGCATTGCGCCGCATTTTGACAGGACTACTATCCTCAGCTTCCGCTGCCGGCCGGCGCAGATGATCCTACAGGATCACGAAAATCTGATACGAGCCGTGGAAGCGCGTGATGAAGCACATGCTCGCATGATAGCGGACCAGCACATGAACCGCTATACGGAGAATATCGCAGCCATCCGCGCGGCATTCCCTAAATATTTTAAGGTTGAAAATAGATGAGACAGAAGCCGCTGTGCCGGAGTGTTTCCCACCGGATACGGTGGCTTTATTTTTTTTTCAATAAGTGCTTGACAAATGAAAACGAATGTTATATATTTTGATCAATGAAATATATAACATTCGTTGTGTGTGAGGCGAATACTATGCAAGAGCAATATGATGTAATTGTGATTGGCGCAGGCGTTGTCGGGAGTGCGATTGCGAGGGAGCTTTCCCGATACCGGCTGCGTATAGCGGTACTGGAAAAAAATCTGGATGTATGCAATGAGACGAGCGGGCGCAATTCCGCTGTGGTACACGGCGGCTTCGCCAATCCGGTCGGGAGCCTGAAGGCGCGCTTCTGCGTATCAGGAAATAAGATGATGGATAAGCTGGCGGCAGAACTGGATTTTCCTTTTAAGCGGTGTGGCAAGGTGCTGGTCGGTAATACACCGGCGGATATGGAACAGCTCCAGCGCACGATGGAGCAAGGTGCGATAAACGGTATGGACGGACTGGAACTGGTAGACGAGGCGCGTCTGCATGAGCTGGTGCCGGCGGTTGTGGGAAAATTTGCAATGTGGTCGAAAAACAGTGGTATCATGGACCCGTTTTTGTATACGATTGCGCTGGCGGAAAACGCTCATGCTAACGGGGTATCCTACTTTTTCGATCACGAGGTGACCGGCATCCACAGAGAAACAGACGTCTATGTCCTGCAGACCGGTAAGGGAGATTTCCGGACACGTTGGGTGGTCAATGCTGCGGGGCTGGGCTGCAAACGGATATCCGATATGCTGGGAATTACGGGTTACCGCGTGGTTGGTTCGCGCAGCAATTATATTATCCTGCATAAGCGGATGGGGAGACTGCTGCCTATGCCGGTTTATCCGGTACCGAATAACGTCTACATGGGAATCCATGTGACGCCGACAGTGGACGGGAACGTTACGGTTGGGCCAGATGCCGAGAATACGGATAAGCTTGATGACTACACTGTCCCACAGAAGAATATAGAGGAGCTGGCCGCCAGTGGTACGGTGCTGTGGCCGCATATCCACAAAAAGGATCAGATTCGCACGTTCGCCGGCATCCAGCCTAAGCTGGTGGATGAGAACGGTACGGTACAGGACTACAAAATCGAGATCAGGGACGATATTGCGCCGCAGGCGGTCAACCTGGTGGGGATCGAATCGCCCGGCCTGACTGCATCCGTGCCGATCGCACAGTATGTCGTTGAACTGATGCGCGAGCGCGAGGCGTTTGCGGAAAATCCGGCGTTTAACCCTTGTCGAAAGGGAATCGTCCGGTTCGCGGACTGCACTCCTGCGGAGCAGGCGCGCCTGATTGCCAGCGATCAGGATTATGGTGAACTGGTGTGCGGTTGTGAGGGGGTTACCAAAGCCGAACTCCTTGCAGCGATTCACAACCCGCTGGGCGTTGTAACTATGACGGGTATCAAGTACCGCACCCGTGCCATGATGGGCGGCTGTCAGGGCGGCTTCTGCCAAATGAAGATCGAGCAGATGATTGAGCAGGAGCTGGGTTGCAGGCCGCAGGAGGTCTGCTACAGCCGGAAAGGCTCGTGGGTGCTGACCGGCAATATGAGAGGGGAGGCGTGATAAATGGAACGGAAAGAGGTTGTAATCATAGGCGGCGGCCCCGCCGGATTAGCGGCGGCAGTCGAGCTGCATAAGCAGGGCGTGCGGGATATGGTAATACTGGAGCGTGAGGACAGACTTGGCGGTATTCTGCGGCAGTGCATCCATGATGGCTTTGGACTGGGGCGGTTCGGGGAAAGCCTGTCCGGACCCGAATACGCGCAGGCGTTTATCGACGAGGTTCAGGCGCGCGGCATCCCGTATGAGACTGGAGCGGCCGTACTGGAGCTGACATGTGACCGGAAGGTTACTGCGGCTACACGCAGCGGGCTTCGGCAATATGAGGCCAAAGCGGTCGTGCTTGCCATGGGGTGCAAGGAGCGTAGTCGCGGCTCGCTTGGCATACCAGGCGAGCGCCCTTCCGGCGTGTTCACCGCAGGGTCGGCACAGGCGTACATGAACCTGTATAACCGCATGCCGGGCAGGGAGGTCGTTATTCTTGGCTCAGGTGATATTGGCATGATCATGGCGCGCCGACTGACGCTGGAAGGTGCGCATGTGCAGGCAGTATTCGAGCTGCTGCCGCATCCGAGCGGCCTGCCGCGCAATATCGTGCAATGCTTGGACGATTACGACATCCCGCTGTATCTCAGCCATACAGTCACGGAGATCCACGGCCGGACGCGGTTGACCGGTGTCACGGTAGCTGAAGTTGACGTGGACAGACGCCCGATCCCAGGCACAGAACAGGAGTATACATGCGATACGCTAATTCTGTCGGTCGGATTGATCCCAGAGAATCAACTTCTGGAGGGCGCGGGTATTGTAATAGATCCTCGCACGAACGGAGCAGCCGTGGATGAAGCGCTGCAGACCAGCGTGCCGGGGATCTTTTCAGCGGGTAACGTGTTACATGTGCATGACCTGGTCGATTTTGTGTCGCTGGAAGCGGAGACGCTGGCGCGTAGCGTGGCGGCGTATGTCGCGGGAACTCCGCCCGTACCCTGCAACCTGGCGGTCGAAGCCGGCCGTGGAGTGGGACATACCGTGCCGCAGCGGGTGAGTGGAACGGCGGATTTCACACTTTCGCTGCGCGTGACAGGGCATTATCGGGACTGCCGCCTGGTCGTGCGGCAGGACGGGCGTGAGGTCGTGTCGAAACGTATGAAAAAGGCGATCCCCGCAGAGATGGTCCAGCTTGCGGTTAAAGCGGGAAACCTGCGCCGGATAGGCGCGCTGGAGGTGTCAGTGGAATGAAAAAACAGTATACTTGTATCATTTGCCCGAACGGCTGTGAGATCGAGGCTGAATGGGACAATGGAAAAATTTTGTCGGTCGTGGGACACACCTGCCCGAAAGGGGAACAGTATGTGCGGCAGGAGTTGACTGCTCCTAAGCGGACGATTGCGAGTTCGATTCTGGTGGAAAATGGCGTCCTGCCGCTTGCGAGTGTGAGACTGACCGCACCTATCCCCAAGGAGATGATCTTTCCGGTGATGGAGCAAATCAGGCAGATCACGCTGCGGGCGCCCGTTAAGGCGGGGACGGTGGTGTGCCGGCATGTCTGCGGCCTGGAGAGCGACGTGGTGGTCACAAAGAACGTGGAAGAACGAAAACAGGAAGAATAGCAATCGAAACATCGGAAAAGGGTAAGCGCTTCAGGATATATGAGAGCGTGACAGGGGGAAAAAGCTTTTATTTCCCGCGGTAAGGAAATTATTCCACTATAAACTATAAAAATTCAATTTTGCTTTTCGTAGCGTTACGATTCCGTATCAAAGGTAAGATAGAATTGGTTAAAAGCGCAAAGCAAAGGGTACCGCAAACGCGGTACCCTTTGCTTTGCGCTGTCGCGCGATATTGAAAAAGAGGTTAAGTGATATGGTCTTAAAATGGGTAGTCCACCTGATATTTTTCAGAAAGTTCGCGGAACTCCTTTAGGACTGGCTCGGAGAGTTCGATACCATCCTCCCTGTTTTTTTGCGCTGCGGCATATTCGATTTCACCAGGGATGAGCACGCCGGTCGAACCCTCGGCGGGCGGACAGGCTTTGATACTGTCGAACAGATCGTCTACGCTCTGCTGGAACTCCGCGAGTGGGAGGAACTTGCTAATATCAATTACGCACATGCAATAGCCGATGTTGGAAGGTTCCTCCAGGTTTTCAAATACGCGCGGGATATGCTGGCTGTCGTTTGCACCGGCAAGACTGTGGCACAGCACATCGATAATCAGTGCAAGCGCATATCCCTTGGGTCCCCCGAAAGGAAGAAGCACGCCGGTGTTTGCCGCAACGGGATCGGTCGTTTTGCGGCCCTCGGCATCCAAGGCCCAGGTATCAGGGATCGAACGGCCTTCCTTTATAGCCAGCGCGATTTTTCCTTTTGCCACAACACTGGTTGCCATGTCGCAGACCAGCATGGGGCGCCGGCCGGCGGGAATAGCGATCGACATCGGGTTTGTACCCAGCAGGGGCTTTGCGCCGCCGAACGGGGCGACCAGTTTGGGCGAGTTGCAAACCTCAAAAGCGATCATACCCTGCTCGGCGGCATGCATGACATAGTAACCGCCGAAGCCGTGGTGGGAAGCATTTTTAATTGTGGCGAAGGCTACGCCGTTTTCACGGGCGGTTTCGATACAGGCTTCCATCGCTTTCCAGGCGATCGTGGTACCCATGCCGTTGTTCCCGTCTACAGCAAGTGCGGCGGGTGCGGTTCGGACGATAGTCGGCTCGGCCCTGATATCAGATACGCCGTGCTCGACGCGGGATAGATAACCGCGGAATTTGGTGATACCGTGCGAGCGCACATTGCGCAGGTCGGCATTGATCATATTATCGATAAAGATTTTCGCGTTTTCCGGAGACATACCGGCCTTGACCGACACGGCTTCTCCGAATGTGCGGATGGTTTCAACAGGGAATTTCATAGGGCAGGACTCCTTTTCAACGTTTTCGCTGGGCTGCGGATGGGATCCCAAGCGATTCACGGTATTTTGCAATTGTGCGGCGGGCAAGCGGGATACCCGCCGCCTTCAGCCGTTCCATCAGCGCCTGATCGCTCAGCGGCGTGTGTTTATCTTCCTCCTCAATCAGCTTTCGCAATGCCTGCATAGCCTGCGCCTGACTGATGCCCTGTTCTGCATCAAGAGACACGGTGAACAGGTCGCGCAGCGGCAGGGTTTTACGCGGGGTCTGGATATATTTGTCCCGCACACCGCGGCTGACGGTAGATTCATGCACACCCATCGCTGCCGCCAGCTGATGAAAGGTAAGAGTTTTCAGCGGCTTGCCATATAGCAGATAATCACTTTGCCAGACCACAACGCGGCTGGCGATTTCGGTAAGGGTTGCGCGGCGTTTTTCGATGCAGGTAAGCACAAATTTGGCCTGTGCGAGCCGTTCGGCATAGTAAGCCTTGACCTCCGGCCGGTCGTCCGAACGGAGCAGCCTGTCATACAGCGTGGATATGCCAACCGAACCCATCCAGCGGTCATTGATATGTATATTCCATTCTCCATCGGTGTAGCTGCACACCAGATCCGGAACGATGTATTGCGTCTGGCCACCGGTAAAGGCTGCGGCGGGATGCGGGTCAAGATGGCGGACCGCCTCCAGGCAGCGCCGCTGGACAAGCTTGGAAATACCGGCTTCCTGTGTGATTTTGGAAAAGCGCCCGGCTGCGAGATCCTCCAGGTAGGAGTGCAGCAAGGTATCAAAGGCGGTATTCCCGAGACCCAGCCGCTCCAGTTGCAGAAACAGACAGTCGCCGATGTCGTGCGCGCCGATGCCTGGCGGTTCCAGAGAGCGGAGACGCGCCATGCAGCGCGATACCTGCTCAGGATGCAGATGCAGGAGTTGGGAAACCTCTTGTGTGGAAACGTCCAGAAAGCCCTGCGCGCTGAGCGAATCAATCAAAAACTGCATGCAGCCCCATTCGGCAGACGACATGGAGCGCTCGTTGAGCTGGCTGAGCAGATGGTCGCGAAGGGACGGACGATCGGGGAGCGGGATGTCTCCGTGTTCTGGAGCTTCGGAGGGTGCGCCGTGTCCCGAAAGGGAAAATAGTTCGGAAAAAGAGCTGTCGGTGTATTCGGGCGGTTCGAGTAACGGGTTATCCTCCAGCTCGCGCTGGAGGAACCGCTCGAGTTCGTCTCCGGTCATGGCAAGCACGTTCAGAGATTGTACCTGTGCGTGGGACAGGGTTTGCTTTTGCGAAAGGCTTTGTTTTGCATGGATATCCATGACAACTCCTGTTCTTAAGGGGAAATTTTTAACGGGACGTTTTGCGCTGCACGGCCCGCCGCGCTGCTGCGCACAGGGAATCTACGCCGAGGCCGTACTTGTCGATCAGCTCCTCCGGAGTGCCGGATTCGCCAAAGCTGTCCTGCACGCCGATACGCTCGACCGGTACGCAGACGCTCTCCGAAAGCGTCTCGCATACCGCGCTGCCCAGCCCACCGATGACCTGATGCTCCTCGCAGGTAACAACAGCGCCGGTTTCCGAGGCGTGCCGGATGACATCCTCACGGTCAAGAGGCTTGACGGTATGCACGTTGACGACGCGGGCAGAAATGCCTTCGGCAGAGAGCTGCTCCGCAGCCCGCATCGCCTGATGGACAAGGTAACCGTTTGCGAGGAATACCATATCGCTGCCGTCGCATACCAGACGGTTTTTACCGAGTACAAAAGGAGTGTCCTCATCCGTTATGACAGGGACCGCTTCGCGGCCGAAGCGGATAAAGCACGGCCCGGGGTGGTCATACAGGGCAAGCGTCGCCTTGCGGGTCTCGATTGCGTCGCAGGGGACGACAACCGTCATACCCGGCAAAGTGCGCATCAGCGCCACGTCCTCAAGCGCCTGATGTGTGGCACCATCCGGCCCGACCGAGATGCCGCCATGCGCCCCCGCGAGCTTAACGTTCAGGTGGTTATAGCAGACGGTGTTGCGGATCTGATCCCAGGCGCGGCCCGCAAGGAACACGCCGTAGGTTGATACAAAGGGGGTAAGCCCGGCAAGGGCCATGCCGGCGGCTGTGCCGACCATATCCTGTTCGGAAATGCCGCAATCCAAAAAGTATGAGGGGTTTTCCTGCTTGACCCATTCCGAACGGGTGGATTTAGCCACGTCCGCATCCAGAACCATCACATCCTCATGCAGACGGCTGAGTTCAAGGAGCGCTTTGCCGTATCCGTCGCGCATAGGCGTATCCTTCATGCTTCCACCTCCAGCTCTGCCATCGCCTGTGCATATTCTTCATCATTTGGCGCGGTTCCATGCCATTTTGCGCTGTTTTCCATATAGGAAACGCCCTTGCCCTTTACGCATTGGGCGAGTATAACGGTCGGCCTGCCCTTACAGGCGCGTGCGGCCTGATAGGCGGAGTAAATCGCGCTGACGTCGTGCCCGTCCGTTTCTATCACGTTCCAGCGGAAAGCCTCCCACTTTTCGCGGAGCGGCTGTACCTCCTTGATCTCATCGACGCGGCCGTCAAGCTGAACGTTGTTGTAGTCGACGAGGGCGCATATATTGTCCAGCCCGTGCTGGGGGGCAAACATTGCCGCCTCCCATACCTGGCCTTCCTGTAGCTCTCCATCACCCATCAGGCAGTAGACGCGCGCGTCCGAACCGCGCCGCTGCAACGCAAAGGCAATACCGTTTGCAATGCTGAGCCCCTGACCGAGCGAACCGGAGGAACAGTCCAAGCCGGGCGTCGCATCCTTTTTGGGGTGTCCCTGAAGGCGGGAGCCGAAGCGGCGCAGCGTGAGCAGCTCCTCAGGAGGGAAAAAGCCACGGCGTGCGAGCACACTGTAAATTACCGGCGCGGTATGCCCCTTGGAAAGGATGAACCGGTCGCGCTCTGCCCAATTCGGGGAGGAAGGGTCGCAGCGGAACTGGTCCGTGAAATACAGCGTCGCGAGCAGATCGGCGGCAGAAAGAGAGCCGCCCGGATGACCGGAGCCGGCTGCGTGTATCATGGTAACGATATCGCGGCGGATCTGCCGGGCGATTTCCTTAATTTTTTGTTCCTGAAACATACGGCCTCCTTTACTTGCCGATTGCGGCGCGGCGGCGGGTCATTTCCGCACGCCATGCCATGACTTCATCCGCAGTGACGCGGCGGCCCTCCGACATCGCTTTCCGGCAGGGGAGCAGAAGGGCGTCCTCTGCCTCTACCGCCTGCCGGCACGCGGCGGCCAGACGGGGGGCGATCTCGTGAGGAATTACGATCGCGCCATGACAATCCGCGTGGATCAGGTCGCCGGGATGGACCTCCATGCCGCAGACCTCCACCGTTCCACCGGCCTCGACCATATGGATGTACGCGTGGGAGATCAGGATCTCCCGGGAGAACAGGTAGAAGCCAACCTTCGCGACCTCCGCCACATCGCGGACGCCGCCCGAGGTGACCGTACCAACGCAGCCGAGCGCCCGATGGACGGTCGCCTGCACGTCGCCCCAGAACGAGCCGACCGGCTGCGGGTCGAGATCCTGAATCACCGCGACCTGCGGCTGATCGAAGCCTTCATACTGCTTGTAGTATGCCCGCATCACCTCATTGTGCCGGGTGTCCGCCGGATACCGTGCGGAAATGATGCCCGTTCGGGCATAGCCGACCATCGGCTTATCCTCCATGCTGACGCGCAGGCGCAGACTGGTATCGGTATAGCCTGTGGTTTTGGCGCGCACGCCGAAGCCTTCGATGGCGTTGCAGATGGTCGGGGTGTCAAATTCGCGCAGCGCTTCCAGCTGTGCATTTGTCAGACATTCCATTTTCGGAGCCCCCTTGCTGTGTTCTGGCTCAATAGGCCTGTCCAAGCGCGTCCAGAGTCTCATGTGTGCCTTTCAGGACCGCCTTGCCGCCGTTAACGATGTAGTTAAAGTCGAAGTTCATGCACAGCCAGTTGGCACCTCGGCCGAGCCAATCCTTGACAAACTGTTCGCTGTATGCGCCGGAAACACCGAAAGGCTTGCCGGTCTTACGTAGGATTTCACCGATCCTGTCAAATTCAGACTTGGCTTCAGGGGAAGCGGCTGTATAGCGGTGCTCCTGCGTGTTCATGCTCATGGCATAGTCGTTCGGGCCGATGACAAAGCCAGAGATGCCGGGCAGTGCCGCGATAGCCTCCAGATCCTTGACCACGTCAACATGCTCGATTTGCACGATCGTCCAGATGTGCTTATCCTCATTGGCGGTGTACTCTGCCTTGTCCCACATCGAGTAGTTGACCGCACGGCGTGTTCCCATGCCGCGTACACCGTTCGGAGGATAGTGCGTTGCTGCGGCGGCTGTTCGGGCCTCCTCCAGCGAGCGCACCATCGGCACGATGATACCGTCTGCACCCATGTCGAGAACGCTTTTGATAAAAACATGATCGTTCCACGGGACACGGACGATACCGGCCACACCTGCTGCGCGGCATGCGAGCAGATGGTTTTGGATATCTTTCTTGTCGATGGCGGAATGCTCCGCATCGATCCAGATGAAATCGAAGCCGCAGCCTGCGAGAGCTTCGGTAAGAAACGGGCTGTCAAAGCCAACGTGGGAGCCAACCGGAACCTTTCCGGCAGCGATTTTATCGGTGATTTTTTGAAGATTAAACATTAAAGAACCTCTTTCCAAGTCTTATTGTCAGTTGATGGAATATAGAAAGGATGGGGCAATCATCCGCCCACAAGGGATGGCAGGAATGTAATTAAACCAGGGATATAGGCACACAGGATGCAGATGATAACACAACATATAATCATAGGCGCTGCACCCTTGGTAGCCTGTTCAAAAGATACGCCCGACGTGGACGATATTGTAAACAGGTTCAGCCCGAATGGCGGTGTGATCAGGCCGCAGATCATAACGATACACATCAATACGCCGAGATGGAGTTCGCTCAGTCCGAACTCTACGCCGATAGGGACCAGGATAGGCGCCAGAATAAGCAGTGCTGGCGCAGTATCCATTAGTGCGCCTGCAATCAGGAATATAATGATTACAACTGCCAGATAAATGTATGCATTACCTAACATGGGAACAACGGCCGATGTCAGTTTGGACGGGATACGTTCCTTGGTCAGCAGGAAAGAAAATGCGTTGGAAAGTGCAACAATTAGCATAATAACGCCGGTTGTGCTTGCTGTACGCTTCATAACCTGCAGGTACCGCTTGAAAGTGAAGCGGCCGTACGCGATCATTAGAGCTGTAGTATAAGCGATTGCAACTGCAGCTGCTTCAGTGGGGGTGAAAAGGCCGGAATATATACCTCCGAGAATAATAACTGGTAGCATCAGAACGCCCAAGCTGTGCCATGTTGCTTTCAGAATGTCGTATAGAGAATATTTTGTTGTGCTGCGTGGTAACTGATGCTTAATCGCATACCAAGTGTTGTACAGCAGGAAAGAGCCTGCCATAAGAACTCCAGGAATAACGCCGCCAAGGAACATGTCCGAAATGGATACGCCCATGGCAGAACCGTAAATAATCATCGGGATACTGGGAGGAATAACTGGGCCGAGTACCGCGCCGGAGGCGATAATACCGGCAGATGCGTCTTTGCTGTACTGTGCCTTGATCATCAGCGGGAACATGATAGCGCCAACGGCTGCTGTCGTTGCAGCGCCCGAGCCGGTTAATGCTGCGAAAATCGCACAGGTGATAATCGCGACCGCACCCATACTGCCAGGAAGACGGCCGAATACCTTGTTGACCCAGTCGACCAGACGCTCAGTGATATTGCCGGCTTCCATCAGGTATCCTGCAAAGGTGAACATCGGGACCGCTAAAAAAATAAAGGAATCGTTGCCGGTAATCATCTTGGCCGGGATCATGGATAAGTCGCAGGTTCCGGTAAATAACGCAAGGCCGCAGCATGCCAAACCAATGGCATATCCTACCGGCACACAGAGTGCAAGCAGGAGGAACAACAAACCAAACAGGATAAGAGCCGATGTCATTTGTTTTTCCCTCCTTCTGCCTGCTGTGCAGCAACAATCTGAACTTCTTCGATTTCTGTGCTGCGCTTGTCATCGCCGCATACGATTAGCTGGATCACGTTATTGATCGTGTTCCCAGTAATAAAAATGCCGCCCAGCACCGCTGAAAAATAGATAATCGGCATTGGAATGCGCCAAGACGTAGAAATTAGCTTGCTGACGCCCATAGCAGCCTGATAACCGCAAACGATGAAAATAACACCAAACAGTGCGATTAGCAAATAAACGATCAGATCCAAGGCAAACCGGCCTTTTTTCGGTAGTGCGTCACGCAAAAGAGTCAAACCTGGGTGTGCGTTACTTCCAGTTCCGGCACCCGCTGCAAAGAAGGTAAGGAAAATAAAAGCATATCGAGCAATTTCCTCCAGACCGGTCAGGGTAAAATTCGGGATAAAGCGGGTGAGAACCATCATGATACAGGTAACGACTAGGATGCCGAGGAATATACAGGCGAGAACCATCAGCGCTGCATTGATTTTTTGAACGCTATGGTCCAGACGCTTCGCCCACTGCATACATATTCATCTCCTTTCGCAGACTATAAGGGGGGGGCTGCCCGGTGCAGCCTTCAGCACACACCGGGCAGCAATGTGGTTTACTTGCCTGCGCGATACTCTTCCACCAGATTTACGCACATGGTGTAAAAGTCTTCGCCGATTTCAGGCTTGAACTGATCGCGTACACTGGCAGTTGCTTCTTTGAACGGAGTAAGGTCGGGCTCAAAGAATTCAATGCCTGCTTCCTCTTCCATTTCCGTAAAAGAAACCTCCATCTCACGCTGATGGGTGCGCTGGGCCATTGCGGCATCATAACCAGCCTCGGTGATCCAGCCCTGCTCCTCTTCGGTCAGGGAGTTCCAGACATCCATGTTGATCATCGGCCAGCACAGGATCGGGAACGGATTGACGCGCGTGCAGTAATCGGATACTTCGTAGAAGCCCATGGTAGCGGCGATCGGAACACCAACGTCCAGGCCGTCGATAACACCCTGCTGGAAGGCGGTATAGCATTCGTTCCATGCGATAACCGAGGGGATGGTTCCCAGAGCTTTGTAAGCGGCCTCATGCACGCGGTTGGTAGTAACACGGACCTTGAGATCCTTCATATCCTCAAATGTTTTAACAGCCTTACCCTTGGTGAACAAAGTACGCCAAGAAGCATCGAGTACCGGTGCAAACTGGTGCATGTTCCAGGTGCCTTCATAAATCGGGGTGATTTCATTTAGGAAGTCTTCGTTATCAACCAGGAACTGATACTCATCTTCGCTATCGAAGAAATATGGCAGGTCAAGCACCTGTAACTGCGGAATGCTACCGGAAACGATATTGTTGGAAATGCAGACCGCATCCAGCGAGCCGTCACTGACTGCTTGAAACATCTCAGTTTCAGTACCGAACTGGCTATCTGAGAAGATTTCAAACTGAATAGCACCATCGCAGATCTCTTGCAGATTTTTATTGAGCTGCTCACAGAAATAATGATATTGGTCATCTGGATCCGCAGGGTTGGAATGACCTATGGTGAATACCTTGGCTTCGGTGTTTGCGGATGTTTCACCGCCGTCATTGTTACTTTCCACAGTCGTATTCGGCGCACAGGCTGCGACCGAAAGTAAAAGGCTTGAAGCCAGAAACAGTGCGCAGATTTTTCTCAGTTTCATTCTCTTTCTCCTTTGTTTTGTTAAGCAAATTTCTGATATTTATCTTCCAGCTGATCGAACAAAATTTCACCGTTGCAAATGGTCATCTTGTTTTCGATCAGTTGATCACCGTGAACCAGATTGCCGTAGTGATCCCAGAAAGTGACCGGACGTTCCGCGATTTTTAATATGGCAAGGTCCGCTGCTTCGCCAAGTGCAAGGAAAGGGGCTGAGCGCCCGTACAAAAGCTTTGCTGGATTTTCGGTGCAGCATCGCAGGACTTCGGTGAAAGACATACCGAGGTTGAGATATTCTGACAGCATCATTGTGAAAGGATAGCGTGCGGAGAGTGAGATTTTGGTATAATCCGAGCTAATGATATCCGGCAAAAAACCTTGATCAATTGCTTTCTTTGCACAGGAAAGGGAAAAGTTATTGGTTTTCCCGTGTGCTGCGTCGAATAAAACACCGCGTTCACGCGCATGGCGGATACTGCTTCGTACGTTTCCAGACTCATCCAGAATGCCCTCGCCGGTTTCATGGAACATGTGACAGTAAATATCTCCAGGACGGAATAGGTCAATGAACTCGTCAACAGGAACGATGGGATCCGTGGCATGAGCAGAGATGCGAAGCCCTGTTTCCTCGCCCAGACGTATGGCCTCGCAGAGAGGCTCAATGCCATATGGTGCCAGATGATCCTTATCAATCTTAATTTTTATACCAACTATCTCATTTGGATACTTCTGACAAAGCTCCACAATGCCGTCCCGATTAATATGATCTGGATTTTCATCCTCCACACAACCCAGACCTACTTGACCGCCTGTTCCGACAAAGATATATGCCTTTACATTCACTAAGCTGCGTGCTGCTACACTATTCCAAAATATCGGGAAGCCACCACAGCCCGCCGAGCCGGCATCCACTAATGTAGTCACTCCATTTGGCAATGCATAAGCCTCGGCGGAGCAGCTCGCCCAATCGCCACCGTGGAATACATGACAATGGTAATCGATCAGCCCGGCAGAAACATAACATCCCTCTGCGTTGATGCACATTTTGGCATCGTTTGTTGAGATGGTGCCAATAGCGGCAATCTTACCGGCGACGACGGCAAGATCTTCTTTTTTTCAAAATCGCCAATTGTATCAATTAAAGTGCCGTTTTTTATGACGATATCGTATTTTTTACTCCTAAGCTGATACATATTTCCTCCTTTTGAAAAGGCTACCTCGGCTTCTTCGGCGTAACGCACGGCCATGTCGGGGCGCCGCCGGAGAGCACTTCGTCGATACCCTGCGCGGCGTGCAGGCCCATGCGATCGGTGGTTTCATGCGTCAGGGAGGCGTTATGCGGCGTCACTGTGATGTTGGGAAGCGTAAACAGCGGATTGTCGGCAGCGGGGGGTTCCTGTGCATATACATCCAGACCGGCGCCGGCGATCCGACCGCTGTGCAGCGCTTCGTACAGATCGGCTTCATTGACAATTGTGCCGCGCGCGGCATTGAGCAGGTATGCCGTAGGCTTCATCAAAGAGAGCATATCCTTGTTGACAAAGCCCGCATTATCCTTGGTGGCTGGGACATGGAGGGAAACAAAATCGGCCCTGCGGAAAACCTCTTCCATCGTATCGACATACTCGATCTCTGGCAGGCGCGCTTCCGCTGGAACGAAGGGATCATAGCCGACCGCCTTCATATCAAAACCATGCACGCATTTCTTTGCAACCATGGAACCGATCTTACCGCAGCCGATGATACCGATGGTTTTCCCCTCTACATCCATACCTTTCATGGTATTGCGGATGTTGTAGTCGCCCGAACGGATCGCCAAATCGAACCGTACCAGCTTTTTGGCACAGGCCAGAAGCAGCATCATGGTATGCTCCGCCACGGCGATTGCATTGGAAAGGGGACCGTTTGTTACCCAAATGTTCTGCTCGGCGGCAGCCTCCAGGTCAATTTTGTCCAGCCCTACACCGTGCTTGCTGATCACCTTTACGGAAGGGATGTTCTCCAGGATCCGGCGGGTGATGGGCTCATTCCGCACCAGCATCGCATCGCAGCCCTGTGCATCGGCGATGATGGTGTCCTCGTCCAGCCCGCGCCCCATCTTGATTTCATAACCCCGGTCGCGCAGATACTGCTTGCCGGCTTCTGAAATGTCGGAAGGGATCAGGACTTGAAGTTTCATAAGCAAAGACCTCCTTTATTTATGGATACGCTGTTTTGCGTTCGCCCTGTTAAAGAGCAGGAAGCATGCCAAAAAGCAGGACAGACAAAATAATTCCTTCTCCGACAAAGTAAAACTTTTCTGGTTGTTCAAAATAAACAGAAAGGGCTTGATAATGGGCGGAACATATGGTATGGTTGTTGCAACGTGCTGTAACGAGACGTAACGAAACGTGAAACGATGTTGCATCGCCGGAAAGAGTAGAGGAGAAAGAAATGATTCGTATCGTATTATTAGCGCCGTTTGAGGAGCTAAAGGAACAGGCGGAAGAGGTTTTTGCCGAGGGGATGGAAACCGGACGCGCGGGGAATGGGCGGGAATATGATTTCTGCGCGGTTTTAGCGCCGACGACAGCGCAGGCGCTGTCACAGAATCTGGACGCCGATGTGATCATTGCACGGGGGGCGCTGGCGTTCGATCTGAAGCGCCGGGGAGGGCCGATCCCAATTGTTGAGCTGGTGATTTCCGGCGAAGATATATTGAACGTATTGTATAAGCTGAAAGAGCTGTATGGCGCTGCGCCTGCCGGAATCATAGGCTCTACCAATATGATTCTTGGGATCGAGGAAACCGCCCAGCGTATCGGCGTGGATGTAACGCCCTATTATCTGGAAGAAAATACAGACGAGGAGGTATACCGAGCGGTTGTGCGTGCGGTTGAGGATGGAAAAAAGGTCATTCTGGGCGGTATGCGCGGATGCATCTATGCCCGGAACCTTGATGCCCAGACGATGCTGCTCACATCAGGAAGAAGCTCGATCTGGAATGCGATCACAGCCGCCAAGCAGCTCGGTGCAGCGAGCAGGGAGGCGCGGGAGCAGAATCTGCTGCGCACCGCAATGGTGGACAACGCGTTCGAGGGGCTGATTGCCCTGGACCAGAACCGGAATATTTCGGCGATGAATCGAGCGGCACAGCGTATCCTGAATATCACGCCGGGGGACTGGTTCCTTGGCATGCCGGTACGGGAAGTGCTGCGGTCACCGCAGATCGCTCGTCTGGTCAACCGGCCTAACGATTATATTGATGAAATTATCGAATACCACCAGACTCACCTTTCATTTAAGAAAATCACAATTAATCTGCGCGACGAAGTGATCGGCTATGTGCTGACCTTCCTGAACGCCAATCAGATTCAGGAAACCGAGGGCAAGCTGCGCGGAAAGCTTTACCATAAGGGTCATACGGCGAAATACACCTTTGACAGTATCATCGGGGAAAGCACGGCGATTCGGGAGTGCATCCGCAGGGCGGATGCGTTTGCGCAAACCAATTCCAATATTGTGATCTTTGGCGAGAGCGGTACAGGCAAGGAGCTGTTCAGCCAGTCGATCCATAATGCCAGTATGCGTTGCGGGCAGCCTTTTGTAGCAATCAACTGTGCGGCGATTCCGGAAAGCCTGCTGGAAAGCGAGCTGTTCGGCTATGTCAACGGCGCGTTCACCGGTGCGAGCAAGGAGGGGAAAGCCGGCCTGTTTGAAATCGCACATAACGGAACGATTTTCCTGGATGAGATTTCTGAAATGCCGCTTGCGCTGCAAAGCCGGCTGCTGCGTGTAATACAGGAACGTGAGATCATGCGGATCGGGCATGATAAGGTAATCCCGATCGATGTCCGTATTATCGCGGCGAGCAACCGCAACCTGTATGAGCAGGTGCGGAAGGGGGAGTTCCGCGAGGATCTCTACTACCGCCTGAATGTCTTGGATCTGACACTGCCGCCACTGCGTGAACGCGGCGGGGATATCGCCCTGCTGGCGCAGGCTTTTCTGGATGAATTTCAGATCGGGCAGGGCAAGCCGAAAATCTGCTTCAGTGAAGAGGCAAAGGGGCTGCTGGAGCAGCAGATCTGGCAGGGGAACATTAGAGAACTGCGTAATTTCTGTGAGCGCCTGTCGGTTTTGTGTGGGGGTATTGATCTGATCGATGCGCGGGCGCTGAAAAGGTTCCTGCCGGGCGGCGCGCTTCCTGCACAGTCGGAAGAGGGCATGCGGGAGGAGTTGCTGCCTGGGCGGGAAAAGATTTGTGCCGCCCTGAAGGCGGCGAACGGAAATAAGACTGCCGCTGCACAGATGTTGGGGATTAGCCGCGTGACTCTGTGGCGGCAGCTGAAAAAGATGGAGCAGGAGAATTGAGGGTTAACAAAACGGCGCGTCCCCATGAACGAAGTTGCTCGATGGGAACGCGCCGCTATGCGCGGAGGAGTGTTTCACTGTTTCATGAAACAGCGCCCGCGCCGTGAAACGGGCGACGGGACAAGGTATGAGATAGGAACGGTTTTTGTCAGAATAATGTAAATCCAGCAGTTTTTTTGTGCGAATCGCTTCTTTTTGAGAAGGTATTTTGACTTGGCAAGCTTCTTGCTATATAATTAAAGCAGAAAGTCTTTGACACGATGGAAAGGAGCAAACAAAATGCTGGATTACAAAACTGGTGTGGTCGGTGCAGGGCGCGTTGGCGCGGGGATGGCGACGCTGATGGCGGGACACGGATGCTGGGTGACCATTGTCGGGCTGGATGAGGAAGATCTGAAGCGGTGCCGCGCAATTCTGGAGGGGAATCTGGAGGAGCTGGTGCAGCAGGGGCTTGCGACGGAGCAGAACCGTGCGGCGATCCGCAAACGCTTTATCCTGACGACCGATCCGGCTGATCTGAGGGATTGCGTGTTTGTGCTTGAGGCTGCGTTTGAAAATCTGGAAGTAAAGCGTGGGATTTATCGTGAGGTGGAGGAGATCGTTTCGCCTGAAACCCTGATGGCGTCTACGACATCCGCGATTTCGGCCGAACTGTTGACGGCGGAAATGAGGCATCCGGAGCGCTTCGTGGTTACCCATCCGTTCCAGCCGGCGCATATGCTGCCATTGGTGGAGCTGGTCGGCGGCCCGAAAACTACGCCGGAAACCATTGGGCGCGCCCGCAGGCTTTTGGAAGAGCTGGATCGCGAGGTTGTGACGCTGCATAAGAGCGTACCCGGCTTTATCATCAACCGATTCGCACAAGCGCTGTTCCGCGAGTCGCTTTATCTGGTCGAGCAGGGCGTGGTTTCGGTCGAGGACGTGGATAAGGCAATCAAATATGCAGTTGGTATGCGGTACGCATCGATCGGCCTGTTGGAATACTTTGATGATGTAGGTTTTAACCTGGAGTGCGATATTGCCAAAAGCGTATACCCCGACCTGTGCGGTACGCGGGCTATCCAGCAGATTGTACTGGATGGGATTGCAGCGGGAAAAACCGGCCGAAGTGCCGGACAGGGGCTCTATGATTGGGGCAAAAAGGATGACGCGGATTATCTGAAACGGAAAGCGGCGCCGTACTACGCGTGCTTTCATTGGGAAATGCCAGAAGACTGAAATAGCATGGATATCATCATAATAAGATGAGGGCCAGGGGCAGAACCCGTGAAGATCAGCCATCCCATGCAATGCCTATGGGATAAATATGGATAAAAGAGCCCCCCTGAGGAATTTCTTCCTCAGGGGGGCTCTCTCGGGAGGTGGGGCAAATAAAGGGAGCAGCGAGGCTTATTCCGGCGCTTGATCGCCGTTCTGTGCCTGTTCATCTGCGCGCTTTACCACGCGTATGCCAGCAGTTAAAAACAATGCGGAGACGATCGCTGCAGATAAGACGAACCCGTCCCGCAGAGTAAACAGAAAGCGGTCGGCCAGCATGACGGTAGAGATCAATACGCTGCCAAGGGCTTCCAATTGCAGACCGCGCCGGCGGGACAGCTTGGAAAGCATGGTTATCGCTCCTTTCCGCATTTACTGTACGCCCATCATCGAAAGGATGATGCGCATGATAATCAGGCTGATGGCTGCATCGAGCAGGCAGATGCCGATCAGCAGGGGATGCCATTTTTTGTTCGCGCCGGTCACCAAAACGATACGCGCATAGTGGCCAATCAGCGTACCCATCAGGATACAGGCAGGCAGCATCATGGAGGCCTGACCAAGCGTCAGGGTTCCAGCCTGATACATGGATGCCGCGGTTGCACAGCCGGATGCCTTGGCGAAAAATGCCGAGATCAAAACTGCGAACGCCTCACCCGGCAGGCCGAACAGCCCCATCACTGGACTCATAACCGTGCCGAGAAGGTCCATGAGTCCGGTTTCCTGCAGTATGTAAACCAGAACATATCCGAGAATCATTGCGGGGGTGATGTTTTCAATACCGACCTTGAAGCCCTTGGCACATCCTTTCAGGAATGTATCGACGACCGAAGGCTTTTTGGCTTTTTCGGGGGCTGCCTGCTGAGGGGCTGCTGCTATTTTTACTTCTGCATTCATAGTTTGCCCTCCTTATGCTTTTTGCCCTTCATGCGAAGGATCAACCGGACGATATTCGCACCGATCAGCTTACACACGACCATAATTACAATACAGGGACCGAGCGCAACCGGGCAGATCGCTACAAGCGGCGCACCGCCAGTAATCGTGTTATTGATACACGCAGAGCCGGCGTATTGATAGGCGACAAAAACCGTCCGTTCGTCATCGGTAATGTCGCCTTCCTCATACAGCTCACGGGTCATAACAGCTGCAACGTCCGAGCCGGTGAAGCTGGAGATAAAGGCGATGCCGCATTTGCCCGGAATACCCATCAGCGGACGAAGCAGCGGACGGAACACAATGTCAGACGCCTTGAAAGCGCCGAGCTGCTCAAATACGCCAAGCAAGCCGCAAAAAAACATAACTGCTGGGATCAGGTTAAAGCCGGCCATGAAGCCGTCCTTCGCGCCGGTGCCGCCCGAACCGATCAGATTGGCACCCGTTTCCCCGATCGTGCCAAACGCGCCGGAGAGGTTGGTAAAGTCTAGCACCTTGAGAGGGCCGTCCACCGTGCGAAAGGCACCAGACAGCACAAGAATCAGGATGACCAGTGAAATCCACGCGCCAATACCGATTTTTTCTTTCTGCGCCTCATTTTTCTCTTTTTCGTTCATTTGTTTACCTCCTTTCCTTTATCCCTGAAATCATCCTGTAATGTGTAGGCCGCGCAGGCGGCAAGCATACAGCGCTGGAACAGGGATTCCACTTCGGCACGCTCCTCTGGTGTATGGCTTTTTTCGCCGCGCGCCCCCATGCCGCATACTGTGGGTACTCCACAGGCGACAGTAATGCCGGAATCTGAAAGGCTGCCGACACGGAAACAGTCCACGTCTCCAAAGCCGCAATCCGCTGCGGTTTTTTTCACATGTCCGAACAAGGCCATAACACCATCCGTCGTATCCATGCAGTTCATCAGGCGGCTGGTATCCAGTTCGGCATATGTGTTGGGCACGGTATGGTGCTCCACAATGCTCTGGAGGGCGGTGAGGATCTCACCTTTGATCTCGGAAGTTGGGAAGCGGATCCCAAGGTTGATCGTACATGTGTCCGGAATGGTATTTTCGCCAATACCGCCGGATACCTTGCCGCAGTTGATCAGCTTTCCGCGTGGGATATCGTTGAGCGCTTCTATGGCGGCGATCTTATGTGCCGCCTCCAAAATAGCGGACCTTCCCTTCTCCGGCGCCAGGCCGGAGTGAGCGGCTACGCCATGCACCGTAATTTGGGCGGGGCCACCGCCGTTGCGTCCGACGACAAAGTGGTTGTCCAGATAGCCTGTTTCAAAATTGAATGCTGCCAGAGCGCCGCTTGCTTCTGCCTCCATAACCGCCTTAGCGTTTGAAAACATATGCAGGTTTTCCTCATCGCCGGCAAAGACGCACTTAATTGGACGCTCATGAAAGCCGAGCTCTGCCAGGGCTTTGATTGCATAGACTGCAATCACCAGCCCAGCTTTCATATCCACGACGCCGGGGCCATGTGCAAAGTTCTCCTCATCAACACGGAACGGATTCTCCTTTACTGCGCCTTCCTTAAATACGGTATCCATATGCCCGATAAACAGAAGCGGCGCTTTGGTGCTTCCGTTATCCCATTCGCCAACCAGAACGCTGCCCGCATTGTCCATGGGAATCGTGCGCGTTTTTACGCCTGCCCCCTCCAGTTCGCGGCGCAGGATATTGCATACTGCTTCCACGCCCTCCAACTGCCGTGAGCCGCTTTCCGTGTTGACCAGTTCTTCCCATAGGGAGAGCATCGGCTTTCGGTGTTTGTCGATATAGCGGCGGATCTGGTCAAAGGCTTGTTCCATACTTTACTCCTCCTTTTTCTTCATCTTATATACTCACAACAGCTGCACCGCCACGCCCGCAAGCAGGACGGAGGCGATCGTAACGGTGACAAAGCCCGCTGTCAGCATTTTAGGTAACAGATAGTTGAGAATAGCGGCTTTTTCCTCCTCGGTCCGCCCAAAGGCCTCGGAAACCTCCCGGGGATGAGCATCGTGGTCGGGAAACCGAACGTACAGCTGATGCCGTAGGCTACAGCAAGCCCAAAGGGAATGTGCATCAGCCTCGCGCAGATGAAACCGGTCAGCACGGTGCCTGCCACACCGCACGTAGCGCAGAGTACCAGAGATGGAAAAACCGATATTACCTGCTGCGGCGTGACTGCCGCCAGGTTGGAAAATATCAGGATGGTGACAAAAAATGTAATCAGGCTGTCTGCCTGCGTCTTTGCTAAAATACCCTTTTCCAGAAAGCCCAGTGCGAAGAATATCACGCCCATGACCAGGCACATGACAAAGTAATGAACAGTGCCGCCGGTCAGGTCGGACGCATAGTGCGCCGCCAGTGCAACTAGGCCCAGCTTTGACAGATATACGGATGGGCGGGCGAACGCCTGAGGAAGTTGCAGCGGGCCGCTTGCTTTGGTGCCACGGCACTCCTGTGTAGGTCCGCTGTATTCAGCAACCAGCGCTTGGTTCTCGCGGAACTGCCTGGCGGTGCGCCGAAGCAAAAATGAGGCGATGGGGATGCCGATAAATTTTTGTGTTACATAAAGCGCGATGCAGAGTGTGCTGGCCGCAGTCAGCCCCTTTTCATCCAGTGCGGTCGTCATGATCAGTGTTGCCGCGCTACCTCCGGCGAAAATCGGCGCGCTGGAAATTGCCATGTTGCGCCCGACAAGCGGTATGCCGATCCCGATAATTGCAGCTACCGCACCGCTTACACAGAGGAGCGAGATGACAACGACCTTCCACTGCCGCCGCAGCTCGGGGAAGTCGATCGTCGTGCCGAGGGATACGATCAGCAGACCTGCGATAATATTGCCGAATCCGGTAACCTGTGCATCCTCGATGATAGTCTGCGGCAGGATGCCGCTCCAAAAACTGAGGAGCAGCAGGATTGCAATGCTTAATACTGTCGAAAACACTGCTCTGGTCTTCTGCGCGATCAGCTCGCCAGCGGCATAGATGCACAGCAGAATGGTAAGTGCCAAAACCGGTGTCATAGGACCCCCCCTTTCTTTGCCTGGTAAAAGAATAGCATGCAGATTTTTTGTTTGTCCAAGTCGAAATAGTTATAATGCAGTTATAAATACAACATCATGATAAGAAAATATAAAAAGCCGGAATAAAATTATGCAATTCGAATAATAAAAAGGCACTGTGTACAAACACAGTGCCTGTATTTTTCTGTTTTGACGAAAGGATTCTGTTAAAATGCTTCTCATTAAAAATAGTTATAACTCGGCTATAATTATTTTTCATAGCTGGTTATAACTATCTTTTCAATTTTCAATAGTTCCCAACGGATATAACCCTTCCAGCAGGCGGACAAAATCCCGAGCCTCCGGGCTGAGAAGCTCCCGTTTACGCTGCACCCAGCCGACGTTGATCCTTACGTCACAGTTGCGTATGGGGATGCTTTGGATATCGTATGCTGCAAAATCCGGCGCGCTCAGCCCTGGCCCAAACCGGAAAATATCGGTCTTGCTGAGCAGCGCAAGGATGGCTGCGCTGTCATTAACATAAACGACCTTTTTATGCTCGGTCAGCCGGATACCGTCGATTTGCAAATAAAAGGTAAGGTTGGAAAAGTAATCATCCGGCAGCCGCACGATGGGGAAATGCAGCAGTTCTGCCATTGTGACCTCATCCCGTCCATATAACGGGCTATTGGGGCCAACATTGGCATACCAGGTATCCTCCCCCAGGGGATTAAATACCAGGTTTTTGAAGTGGAGCATGTGCTTGAGTTCCTTGACCTGCACATTGTTGCTCATTACAAACCCGATCTCCGCCTCACCGCTTTCTACGCTTTCAATTACCTGCTGCATGCGCTGCTCCACCAGCTTCAGCGCGATTTCCTCCTGCTTATGATTGTTGTAGAATTTACTGATCAGCCGCCCCATGGTAATGATTGGATAAGAGGCAATTGAAAGAAGACGCGGCCGCTCCTTGGAGGAAAGCCCTTGGATCAGTTCCATCTGACTCAGGATGGTGCGTGCATACTGATAAAGCTTTTTACCGTCATCGGTCAGAACGACGCCTTTATTCGTACGGTCGAAAATATGTACATTGAGTTCGCTCTCAAGATTGCTGATCGCCTTGCTCAGATTAGGCTGGGTGACAAACAGCCTTTCTGCCGCCTTGTTGATGCTGCCCTGCTCCGCGACGGTTACGAAATAGGTCAGCTGTTGGATCTGCATACCAAATCCCTCACTTTCTATCCCTTGATTTTACCATATTCCTCTGAAATTTCAAGAATTACAGCCTAAGCTGGGAGAGCGCAGGCGCTGGCAGGCAAGCTGTGTGAAAAGGGAGTGAGCAACGTCTGGCTGTACGATGTATCCAACCCCCATGTTTCACCAAGGTACGCCGTTTGTCCGCTGGGATGGAGAGCCCTGTACTTGACTACTGTGGCGCTCCTGTTTGACGACGGTAAACGGATTGGGGCTGGTTTTATGGAGGACGGGGATGTTACGGGGCTGACTGCACATATAATTCTATCCCGCTTTACATGATCATGGCCCAAATCGCATCAGCCATGCCGAGTACAGAATTCAAGAGGATTTTCGCTATAGACGGAATATGGTATTAATAAAGAAAACTATCATTGCA
The DNA here is from genome assembly GCF_032769475.1 of Intestinibacillus sp. NTUH-41-i26. Lineage (GTDB taxonomy): Bacteria > Bacillota > Clostridia > Oscillospirales > Butyricicoccaceae > Agathobaculum > Agathobaculum ammoniilyticum. Next base: position 2,689,392 of record NZ_CP136477.1, on the reverse strand, counting down.
AAAGAAAGCACCGAACTGCGGCAGAGCCGCGCAGTTCGGTGCTTCTCCGTGCAGCGGTTTATCTTTTTTCATAAGAATAAACCATAATTCTTTCGCCTTTGGCATCATATTCCCCGTTGAAACGGAAGCCAAGCTGCTGATAAAGCTGGATCGCGTGACGGTTATTCTCATATACACTGAGGTATACGGTATTGCTCGAATACTCCATGTACAGTTTGGAAAGCAGGGCAAGCACTGCCTGCTTTCCGTATCCTTTCCCCTGGTATTTTCTGTCAATAAGCAGCCGGTCCAGCCATAGTTGGCCGGGAGCTGGTTCCGGAAAATAACCGTACATGGAAAAGCCAACCAGTGTGTTGCCATCGTAAATACCGACAGGCCGCCATAGCTCCAATTCGTCTGCTTCCTGCAAACAGTCCTTTACGCTCTCAATAAAGCTGGCTTGTTCTGAAAAAACCGTCAGAGCTTCAATCTCTTTCCGGTTTTCCTTGTTTACCAGCTCGAAATGTAATGGTATGTGAGTATTGAAAGCCATAATATTGTTCTCCTTCAAGGTTTTTTGGATTAAAGTGGAAGAAATCATAGGAGTATAATAATGTGTGTGGGAGGAGTTGAAAAAATGGGGAATGAGAGGGTGTACGGTGCCGTCTATTTACGGGCCCAGAAACGCGCCCTTCAGAGCATAAAAGCACAGGTAATAGGATAATACCACAATATATCATATCGAATCAAGAAAATACAGTGGATTAAGACGCCGCTCTGCCGTTTGTGAAATGTTGAAAATGAATGAAGAATGGCCTGCTGTTTTCCGTGTCGCAGCCCTTGACCTGGTTTTTCCAAATACCTATAATGGAAGTACAGACCAGTTGATCAGGAAAACGGCTGGACTGCAATAAAAAAGATAGAGGAAAAACTAATGCTTGTTCATGATTCTGTTGTTGCATTGTATGTGCAGCTTGCCAATTGCCTCTCGGATGCGATCTATCAGGGAGAATATAAGCCGGGTGATAAGCTTCCCTCGGAGAACAGCCTGTGTAAGCAGTATGGAGTCAGCCGGATCACCGTGCGACAGGCTTTGAACCTGTTGATTCAGCAAAACCTGGCGTTTGCGGTGCATGGTAAAGGCACCTTTGTTAAGGCACCGGATATCAGCCATGAGCTGAACCGCATCATCAGTTTTAGCCGCGTGCTCCAGCTAAAAGGGTTGACGGGCTATACCAGGGTGCGCGGCTTCCAAGCGGAGGCAGGCGATGCCGCAGCGCGGGAACGCCTTGGCAGTGCTTGCGCTGCGCTGGATCTGGTTGGGTATGCGGCGCAGACACCAGTCGTTTACTATCGATCTTTTTTCCCGACAGCGTTGGGCGAACGGATGTGGGAAGCTGCAAGGCAGGCAGAGGCTGCCGGACAGGCATTCTCAACATTCGACCTGTACGCAAGGCTTGGAATTAGATTAAAGGATGTAGAGCAGACATTAGGAGCGGTTAATGCAGATGCGGGGCTGGAAAAGATACTTTCGTTGCCGCACGGAAAAGCGTTGATTGTTTTGCGATCACTGTATTCCTCTCATGAAAATCATCCATTGGAGTATAAGCTGGGCTATTACCGTTCGGATATTTATTCCTTCCATTTGCAACGTCAGGTATGAGCAGGTGCGGTTGAGTGGGAACTGGAACGGTTGCTGCTCATACAGTTCGGCAACTTGTCATAACAATTTTTGATTATTGCTTTGGATTGTCATGAAAATGGATATAATGCACAAAAATATACGGAGAAAATTGGGGATGAATTGATTAAAATAGCCATAAAATATATTGACTTCCTAAGAGATTTATCTTAAAATCAGTATAACTTGTAATAGCAAGTTATACTGATTTTAATTTTTGTTAGGAGGATCATCATGGGAAAGGAAACGCTGCGAATCATCTCTCCGAATGGACATCTTGGCTTTGCACCGACAAAAGAGGGGAGCTTCTATATCGGTGCGGCAACGCATCCGGATTATTATTGCTGCGATTCCGGCAGCGATGATATCGGCCCAGTGCCGCTGGGTATGGATAAGTGCGCCAGCCACCCCGACTGGCAGTACCATGACTTGGAACTGATGCTTTTGGCCGCGCGTGAGCAGGGCGTACCGATGATCATAGGTTCAGCGGGCGATACGGGTACGAACAGCCGCGTTGATATGTATGTAGATATGATTCGGGATATGGCCAAAAAACATGGGCTCAAGAAATTTAAGCTCGCGTATTTCTATTCCGAGGTTGATAAGGAGTACCTGCGCCGCAAAATGCTGGCAGGTGAAAAGATAGAGGGCCTGAACAGCAGGAGCGATCTGACGATCGAGGAGCTTGACGCTACGACTCGCATCGTTGCTGTTGCCGGTGTACATCCGTTCATCAAGGCGCTGGAAATGGGCGCGGATGTAATCATCGGAGGCCGCACAAGTGACGCCTGCGTATTTGCCTCGGCCGCGATTTATGAAGGCTTCCCGGAAAACATCGCATATTACACCGGCAAGGTGCTGGAATGCGCTTCCTTCTGCTGCGAGCCCTACGGCGCGAAAGAATCGGTTATCGGAACAATTACCAAGGATGACGTTAAGGTTACGGCTATGGCGCCGTTCCAGCGCTGTACGATCGCTTCAGTAGCGGGCCATGCAATGTATGAACGCACGAATCCATATTATGAATATGTTGCAGGCGGCTGCTTGGATATGAGCGAGTGCAAATACGAGCAGTTTGACGAAAAGACCTGCCGTATCACCAACCCCAAATTTATCCCCATTGATGGCCGTATCAAGGTCAAGCTGGAGGGCTCCGGCTTTGTGGGCAAGCGGTATATGGGTCTTGCGGGTATTCGTGATCCTTATACCATTCAAAATATCGACAAGGTGATCGACTGGGCACGTTCACAGGTCGCGGAACGTCATCCGAACGATAAATACGAACTGAGCTACCGTATTTTTGGCAAGAACGGCGTCATGGGCGACCTGGAACCGATCAAGGAAACCAAATCACACGAGCTGCTGGTCGTTGTAGAAGGCGTGGCCGACGATGATAAGCTGGCTGAGGAGGTTACGCTGATCGGCATGCGGCAGATTTTCTACGCCCGCCTGCCCGAGGTTAAGGGTACGGCTGGCACGGCAGCCTTTATTCTGGATGAAGTAACCAAGATATCGGATGCGTATACCTGGACCATGGACCACACTGTTGAGGTGGACGATCCGCTCGAGCTGTTCCCAGTTTCCATGATTGAAATCGGCGAATGAGGAGGAGAAAACATGAAAACCATGAGACTTGTTGATCTGGCAAAGACGATCCGCAGCAAAAATGCGGGTACCGACAGAATTACGTTTGATATCATTTTCCGCGATCCGGCCAACTATGAAATGGTCAAAAAAAGCGGCGTGCTCAACCGCCAGTTTGTTGCCGAGCTGTACGGCATACCCGAGAGCCGCATTGCGGACTTTGTTGAGTTCGATCCGGGCTATGCCATTAAATTTACAATCAACCGCCTGAAGCCGTCCGGCTCCTTCGGTGAAGGCGATGTGTTCGGCTGCCAGCAGTACCCGCCTCTGCTTGACGTAGAGATACCTGTTGAAGACTGACAGCTATAGTTCAACGTGAGCAACCGTCGGAAGCCGAAGAAACGACCAGAGTCTTAAAGGAGGGGGATTATGCCTGTTGAACTGATCTATCTGGTTGTCCTGCTGATTACAATCTGCATCTTTTTCATTGTGCTCAAACGCCCGATTTATGAAGGGATGCTGGCCGGGTATATTGTAATGGTTGCTATGACCGGACAATGGGGCCATATCTGGGACCATGTTTATGCAACGTCCACGAATACACTGTTTTACGCGATCGTCGCATTTATGGTCGTGGCGCAGATATTTACGGGGACAAAGGTCATTGATTCCTGTATCGAGGTCGTTTTATCCATCTTTGGGCGAATCAAGGGCGGTACGGGCTATGTAGCGCTTTTGGTGTCCAGCTTTATGGGCGCGCTGTCCGGAAGCGCCGCAGGGAATGTTGCTGCGACCGGCGTTTTTACGATTCCCGCGATGAAGCGCAGCGGCTTCCCAGATTACCTGGCCTCCAATATCTGCATGGCTTCCAGTACGATGGGGAATATGATTCCGCCCTCCGGCATCATTGTCGCTTCATTCGGCGTTCTGGCGACGTTATACGGTGAGGACACCTATACCATGTCACAGTTCTGGATGTTGATGTGGGGGATATGTCTGTGGTTCATCCTGCAGCGCGCAGTAACGATCTTTGTGTTCTGCCGCTATCACCACATTGAGGCTCTGCCGGCCAGCGAGGTTCCGCGCTTCGGGGAGGCTGTGCGTAAGGGGTGGCGGTCGCTACTTATCCCAGTGGTCATCCTGCTGCCGTTCTTTCTGGATGCGCAGCTCAAGAGTACATTTTTCACCTCTCGCCTGACGGCAGAGGGAGCATCGGCGTTGTCAAGCTGCGTGCTGCTGTTTACGCCTGGCATCGCAGCGGTCTACGCTCTGTTCATTATCCGCAAAAGCATGAAAGTCGGGCCGCGTCAGATAGCAGGGCTTCTGGCAAAGGGAACAAAGTCCATCGTGCCGGTTTCGGCTACCATTTTCTTTGCTTACTGTATCAGTAACCTGTTTGAATCCATACATGTTGGCGAGAATATCGGTAATCTGATATCGAGCTGGGGCTTTGGCCTGGTGCCACTTGCATTTATCCTGCCACTGTTTACCGCGATCCTTGGCATGATATTGCCCGGCTCCTCACAAGTGGCGATATTTGGCACGGCGATTGTATCAGTCATGGCCGCCGCCGGTGCCAATCCGTTCCTTGTAGCCGGAATGCTGCCGGTCATCTGCGGTGCGATGGAAGGGATGACGCCACCGCTGGCGCTGTGCATGTATACGGCAATGGGTATTTCAGGTTCTGAAATGAAGCAGACAACACAAAACTGTGTGATATGGTGCGTGTTGCATTATCTGCTCAGCGTAGTGTTCCTGATTGGCATAGTACCTCTATTCGGAATGGTGTAAGGAGGGATGGATATGAAAAAGGTTTCCGGCTTTTTATATCAGGTTTTCGGCTGGGGGGCGTATGTGTCCATCTTTGCTGGTGCGGCTGGATTTGTCGGGTTTGTTGTTGCACTGATTATTGGGGGCGATACGGGCGCGGCGATTGCCATAGCGGTAAAAGCCCAATGGTTCCCTCTGGTTATTAAGGTTGCCAGCGTTTCGGTGGGGCTGGGCCTGATCGGCATGTACTGCGGAAAGGAAGAGGCGCTTTCCATGGCGGCAGATAAAAAGGAAGCCGAAGAAGACCTCAAACGCAACCTTGAGGAAGCAAGAGAGAACAAGGAGCAGAAATGAAACGCAGCGAAAGGGCCTTGCCGTTTGGCAGGGCTCTTTCTGATAAAGGAGTGAAATGCAATGGGGACGATGCACTGGCTTGGCGCGCTGCTGACGCTGGGATTGATTGCAGTGATAGGTGTTCGGGCTGGACGGAAGGTCACAAGCGCCCGCGATTTTGCAATTGGCGGCGGTAAATCTACCGCCGCGATGGTCGCAGGCGCAGTGATCGGCACGCTGGTGGGCGGTTCATCAACGGTCGCAACCTCGCAGCTGGCGTTTGAATACGGCTTTTCGGCGATCTGGTTCAGCTTGGGCGGTGGGATTGGCTGCCTGTTCTTGGCACTGTTTTTTGCGCGGCCTATGCGGAAAAACGGCTACCTGACACTACAGCAAATGATTCAGAGCGAATACGGGCCGCGCGCTGGCTTCCTGTCATCCGTGCTTGGGGCTATCGGTATTTTCCTGAATATAGTCGCTCAGCTGTTGTCGGCAATGGCGCTCCTGTCCGCTGTGGTCGCCTGCCCTCCTTTCGTTACTGCGCTACTGTCCGCCGGCCTGATGATCTGCTATGTATTCTTTGGAGGCATGCGAGGCGCTGGCACAATTGGGCTGATCAAAACAGTGATGCTATACATTTGTGCGATTATATGTGTGGGACTGGTTTTCCGTGAAAGCGGAGGATTGTACGCATTGTATGAAGCGCTGCCGGCCGGGCAGTATTTCAACCTGTTTGCCCGCGGTCTTGGAACAGATGGCGGCGCAGCGCTGTCGCTTGTGCTGGGGGTGCTTTCTACACAGACGTATGCGCAAAGCGTGCTGTCCGCCAAAAGCGACCGCACCGCGGTTCAAGGTGCATTGGCCAGTGCGGTGCTCATCCCGCCTATCGGGCTTGGTGGTGTGCTGATTGGCATGTACATGAAAACCGCGTTCCCTTCAATGGACGCAGCGCAGACTTTTCCGGAGTTTATCCTGCTTTACTTCCCTGGATTTTGGGCAGGGGTATTCCTTGCGGTGCTTCTGGTCGCAATTATTGGCTGTGGCGCTGGCCTGACACTGGGCATCAGTAGCATCGTAACGAATAACCTGTATGCGCGCATTGTGCCTGACAGTACGGACCGGCAGCGGCTATGGGCGGATCGCGTTGCAATAATTGCCGCGCTGCTGCTGGCGGTATTGTTTACCATAGGCGATCTGCAATCGGTCATCCTGCAGTGGAGCTTTATGTCGATGGGCCTGCGGGGCGCGGTGATCTTTCTGCCACTGTGCGGCGCTCTCTTTCTGCCCGGCCGGATCAAGGCGCGGTATGCGGAGCTGTCTATCGTTGCAGGACCGTTATGCGTACTGCTGGGCGAGGTAGTATGCAGGGTGCCGTTTGATCCCCTGTTCATCGGCATGGCAGTCAACTTGTGTATTATGCTGGCTGGATGGGCAGAGGGAAAACGCGGGCTGCGCACCTGATATAGGGGGCAGGTGGCGCTCTTTCCGGTTTCTTTTGTCTGGACGGAATGCGCTGGATAAAAAGAGGCCCCGTTCCCTGCTAACCGGGAACGGGGCCTCTGCTGCGAAAGGAGACAGGTAGGTAACCAATGACAGGAAAGCAACCGTATCCAAAGCGCGGATGCAGCTGATACACTAATGACATTCTTAATCCGATAAAAAGCAGGCAACGCTATTTCAATTGAAACAATGACTTAATCTGGCACGCCATAAGGAATTCGAACCCTCGACCTTTTGGCTTGTAGCCGTTGAGCACACGCGTATTCTACGCAAAGAGTGCTTTAAGACGACGGTTACGAGCGGAAAGGTCTGGGGGTTTCTGCTTTTCTGTGCAATGTTTGCAAGCAGAGCCTTACAGTGCGCACAGTTCATGTTAGCAGTTGCGCACAAAAGTATGTTGAAGTATAAAAATGGAAAGGAAGAAGCCTGATGGCAACCACGGTCTCTCATAAAAAGACGGAACAGGAAAACCGACCGCTACCTACCACCTTCGGTTTGCTACAATACAATAATGATACCTCACTTTTAAAAAGGATACCGCTCGATGTGGCGCTGTCCCAAGGCAGGGTGTACGCTTCGGGTGATACAGTGAGCATCGCGGCCGAACGATAACCTTGGACGATGCTGGCGTCGGAGAGGGTACGATGCAGTCCACGCAGAATGTGACATGGGATACCAAAAACCAATACCTGATGCAGAGAATCACCGATCCTGTGACAGGCTACAGCTTCACCGGCCGGGCGACTACCCCTTCGGGCAAGGTAGTCAAGGAGGACAACGCGCTTGCAGACGACTGATCGACAAGGATGGCAAGACTGTACCGCCTGCATGCCGCCTGAAAGCAGACCTCTTCAGGTTTGAGGTATGAGACTTCAGGATATGATTGGGGGAATTTAATATAATATTAATATGCAAAGCTGTAAAATTATAAAAGGATTTGCCGATTTATATATAAAAGTGGTTGAACGAACCGGCCTTGAAGCTGAAGCAGTTACTGTACAGAAGGGAATATCTCCTATGAAAAAATTGATAGAAAAATGTGATTCCCCACGTGATACTATATTAATTGTGGATGATTCGATAGTAAGCAGGGCAAGCCTGAAGAGCATTTTTGTAAAAGATTACCGTGTGTTGGAAGCAGACGATGGTCTATCTGGTCTCGACATGCTCAAGAACGCAGCGGAAAGACTTGCCGCTGTGATTTTGGATATTGTGATGCCGAGAGCCGATGGCATTCAGGTGCTTCGCATTATGGGACAGATGGGAGTGCTGGACCAGCTTCCGGTATTTCTGATCACAGGAGAGCATAAGGATGAAGTCCTGCGGGAGGCATATGAGCTTGGAGCCATGGACATTATCCCCAAACCTGTAATTCCATACGTTGTGGAAAGACGTGTGAAATCCGTTATCGAGCTGTTCCATTCGCGAAATAACCTGAATGATATTATTGCTGAACAGAGGCAAGCGCTGATGGCTCAGGCGGAACAGCTGTATGAATACGGAGTCGGAATGATAGAAACGCTTTCCACGGTGATTGAGTTTAAGCATGATGAGTCCGGAGGGCATGTCCGACGGCTGCGCGCCATCACAACACATCTCCTGCGTCATACCGCGTTTGGGGAAGGGTTAGAGAATAAGGAAATCGACCTTATCGGTATGGCGGCGATCACACATGATGTGGGGAAGATTGCCATACCGGATCATATTTTGACCAAGCCCGGCCGGTTGACAGAGGAAGAATTTGAAATTATGAAGACGCATACAAGCAAGGGCGCGGATCTGCTCTCCAGCATTACCCCGTTGCGCGATCAGGCGTTTTATGCTTATGCGTATGATGTTGCGTTGCACCACCATGAGAGATGGGATGGGAAAGGCTACCCAGACAGGCTGATGGGTGACGAAATTTCTACCGGCGCACAGACTGTAGCGCTTGCGGATGTGTATGATGCTCTGGTAAGCAAGCGATGCTATAAAAATCCTTACAGCTTTGACGAAGCGGTCAAGATGATCATAAGCGGGCAGTGCGGTGCGTTTAACCCCCAACTGCTCCGATGCTTTCTGGATATTGAAGGGGACTTGCGCAGACTTTACAGCAATCTTGCAAGCGTATCATAAATAAAGTTAAAACACAGTAAAGAGGGTGACAGGCTAAATGAATAGATACTTTGCGGAAAACAGCTATCTGCTGGATGTGCAAAGCGAAATGCAAATCGGCATCTGGACAATAGAACTGCTGGAGGACGGGACATATGTGATGTATGCAGACCATATCATGCAGAAAATTCTCAGTGTGGACAGCACAATCCCACCCAGGGCATGTTATGAGGAGTGGTCAAACCGGATATTTATGACACACACCGAGCTTGTACATCAGGAGATGCAGCGGGCAATGGCAGGGGAAGAGGTGGAGGTTGTTTATCCGTGGGTCAGCCCTGAAAAAGGGCTGATATACGTTCGCGTTGGTGCAAGAAGGGACAGTATGCATTCGGGGAACAGGATATACGGATACTGCCATGATATAACAAAGAAAATAACCAGTGACGAGAGGAATTCCTACTTTTCACGGCTATACCAAAATATTATCCAGACATTCGGCATTCTTTATCAGGGAATATATGTAGTCAACTATATCAGCCGTGATGTGCTGCCGATACGCAGCGCATTACATTGTAATATCAGCGAGCATCATATGCTAACAGTGGAAAAATTTATTTCAGAAATGGCGGAGGTATTTGGAGCTGAAACTGCTGAGGAGATCAAAGAAAATATAGCATCATATAAACTTGCTGATAGTTCGCAAACAAAGGGGAAATTATACAGCAAAGAGTGCTGCATGAAATCCGGTAAAGAAGGCGCATGGTTTGAATTGATAATATGCAGAGATGCCATATCGGACAACGAAAACATTATATTGGCATTCAGAGATATTAGCACCAGCAAGAAGCAGGAAGTGTACACCCAGTCGGCTATGGAACAACTGAAAGCACAGAGTAATACGGATATGCTGACGGGTATACATAACCGCCGCTTTTTTGAAAAACGCATAAACCTGTTTTTGGAGGATGGATGCTGTTCAGGCGCATTTTTGATGCTGGATCTCGATAATTTCAAAAGTGTAAACGACACATTTGGCCACACGCAGGGAGACCTGTTGCTCATGCAGACGGCTGATATTCTGCGGCACACTTGCCGGAACGATGACGTAGTAGCAAGGTTTGGTGGAGACGAGTTTGCGATTTTTCTGCAAAATGTAAGCAGTGAGGGGGTCATCCATTTTTGTAACCGCCTTATGCACCGGCTGAGGCACACCTATGACCGTGATGGAAAAACAATAACTGTGAGCGCTTCTATAGGGGTAGCTCTGTGTGTACAGCCGGGAATATCATTCAAAGAGCTATATCGACGTGCTGATAAAGCACTGTACTGCTCTAAAGCCGCAGGAAAGGGCAGGGCTACTTTTTATGAGGATGAGGACTGTCGCCATGCGGAACGGATAGGTTAGCATATAAAAAGACAGACGTTTGAGATAGGGCACGGTATAGTAATGTATGAATTTTAAAAATAGGTTCAAAAGTATGTAAATATGGAAATAACATCACCAAACTCCAACTATTCAATGGATTTGGTGTTTTTTGTAGCATAGTTTTTTTGTTCTAAAAAAGTATACTTTTTCGAATTACTAAGCCATGCGTTGTAAACTTCAAAAAGTGGAGGCGAGCATTCTCGACGTGCATCTTTTTGCGCGACTACACTTTTTTATTTCTCAGGTTGCTTTCAATGAGCGTGTCCCTCCAGGCATAAGCGTAAAATAAATAATTAGAAAAGACATACAGTTGGAACAACCTCCAACCCTATGTGCTAATTAAGTTATGCACTTCTTTTCGATTACCAAGATAGACGACCCTGAGCCTTTTGTAATCTCTTCAACTTAGGGTGCTGGCCGCAGTGGTCAAAATAGGGCGTGAATTCCCACTCCAGCGTTAGCTGCACCGGGGACAAACATAGTAATCATAACCATTCGGTAATACCATCACTTATTTAAAAAAATCGTATTAAAATTAAGTATAAATTTTGAACCCCGAACCGAGCGTCTTTGCATTTACTGCCCTTATTGTTATAATAGACCTGCCAACGTATCAAAATTCTGCTTAAAGGAGGCGTGTTACGGTAAGGGCGGTGCATCGGGCGCTGTCTACAGGAGGGACACATATGGAAGAAAACATATTGCAGGAACAGGACGTAGAGAAGAAAACCTATTCCGTACCGGAAATGGCGAAGATCCTTGCGATTAGCAAGCGGAGCGCATATCAGCTATGCAGCCGCACCAGCGACTTCCGCGTGCTGCACGTCGGCCGAACGGTCCGGATCCATAAAGAGTCGTTTGACCGCTGGTTTTCATCATGTTTCTGACCTGCCTATTCTGTGGAGGCAATCATGGCAACGTTAAAAAAGAGGCAACAAATATGCTGTCATTTATGATTATTATGACGCAGATGGGAAAAGGCGCCAAAAGTGGGAAGCCTTTGGCCGAAAAGAAGATGCAGAAAAATTCAGGAAGAAAATCGAGTATCAAAAGGTCCGTAATACATTCCTGACACCATCGGATCAAACGGTAGAGGAATGCCTGATGTCATGGGCGAGCTTGTATGACAAATCGAAATGGTCATGCAGCATTGTGCATCTCTCCTGGCTTTGCTCCGCAATCATATTATTCCGGAAATCGGACGGATACCTGTACAGAAACTACAGCCGATACATGTTGAAATGCTTTACAACACTCTGCGAACGAAAAAATGTGGCGGCGCAAAGGGACACGCCGAAGACAAGGGCAGGATTCCTTGTCTTTCGGCAACTACCTTGCGGCACATCCATACGCTGCTCAAAACCGCTTTTGACAAAGCAGTGGATTGGAAAATCATTGAAGAAAATCCGGTCACCTGCGATGCACCTAAAAAAGCAAAAACTGAGCGCCACATCTGGACAGCGGAAATGGTAAAGCAGGCACTTGATGGCATTGAAAATCCGCAGCTTCATCTTGCGGTACACCTTGCGTTCATTTGCTCGCTCCGGATCGGCGAAACAGTTGGTCTGACATGGGACGATATTGATTTTGACAAAAATCTGATTCATGTCCACCGCACACTTCAACGTGTAAGCAGAGAATCGCTGCAATTTATACCGCAGGATGACATTATCCACATTTTCCCCAGTAAAATCGCGAACACCAATTCCACGCTTGTACTCAAGCTTCCGAAAACTGCAAACAGCAACCGTATCATTTACCTGACGCCGGCCCTCCGGCGGGAGCTTATGCTGCGCAAGGCAATGGCTGCAAAGCAGCGAGCTTTTGCCGGAGAGGAATACTACGATATCAATTTAGTGTTTGCATTGGAGGACGGTTTCACAGTGGAACCGAAGCTGTGCGAGAAATAGTTCAAACTTTGGCAGAAGCGAAGTGAACTGGATCTGCCGCCTTTGATCTTTCATGAACTCCGGCATTCCAGCGCGACCTATAAGCTGCTTGAAAGCGGCGGTGATGTAAAATTGGTACAGGGCGATATGGGACATGCCTCTGCAATAGTATCGCTTAATACTTATGCGCTTACTCAGGACAATCGCCGGCGGGCTTTGGCCGAAAAAATTGCGCAAGAGTTTTATGGTGACCATACAGAAAATGAGCGTCAGGATCAGTTAATGCAGATTCTCGATGAAGATCCTGAAATGAAGAAAAAGTTGCTGGAAGCACTGCTTGCAGAGCGTGCACAAAAAAGCGATGTTAGCAATCTGTTAGCAGTTCGCCCGCAGGCAAGGAGAAAATGAACGAAAGGAAGTATCCATCAAAAGGGTAGCCAAACACCTTTGCTAACAAACTGCTAACAGGATAGAGGCGGTTTTATGCTGGCACCCAAATTTGTAAGCTTCTAAAAAGTTAAAAAACAAGCGATTTCCGAAGAAACCGCTTGTTTTCCACAAGAAAAAGTGGTACGCCAGAAGGGATTCGAACCCCCGACCTTTTGGTTCGTAGCCAAACACTCTATCCAGCTGAGCTACTGGCGCAAATTATTAACTTGTGGCACCCCCGAGGGATACAACGCAGTTTCGACTGCCTAAATAGGATACCATAATTCGGTGGGGGTGTCAATTGTTTTTTTCAAAAAACAGAACAAAATTTATGAACCGCTTTCCTCGTCGCCCGGCAGCTTACAGGAGAAAGGCTGCGCGGGGATTCTTGCCAATTCGTAAAAAATGCGATATAATACAAAGCATACTGCGGGGCTGCACGATTCCGTGCGTACGTGGCTTCGTGGAAGTGAAAAAGGGGATCGGCTGTGGAGAAATTTTCTAACCTTGTGTCGGCGATAGACAATTGGATCTGGGGGCTGCCCATGATCGTCCTGCTGCTTGGCACACATCTGTTCATGACGGTGCGCACAGGCTTTATCCAACGCAAGACATTGACCGGCATCCGTCTGTCGCTGACGAAGGATCCGGATTCGCCGGGTGACGTGAGCCAATTCCAGGCGCTGACGACCGCGCTGGCCTCGACCATCGGCACGGGCAATATCGTGGGCGTGGGGACGGCGGTATTCCTCGGCGGGCCGGGCGCGGTGCTGTGGTGCTGGCTGACCGGTGTGTTTGGCATTGCGACCAAATACGCGGAAAGCCTGATTGCCGTCAAATACCGTGTGCAGACAAAGGATGGACGGATGCAGGGTGGCGCCATGTATGCGCTGGAGCGCGGCCTGCATATGAAGTGGCTGGGCGTGGTGTTCGCCGCGTTTGCCATGCTGGCCTCATTCGGCATCGGCTGCGGCACGCAGATCAACGCAATTTCCGAGATCATTCAGGGCAACAGCCCGATCTACATCCCGCCGCTGGCCATTGGTATCGTATTCGCGGCAATCACGGCGGTGGTCATCATCGGCGGCATCAAATCGATCGCGGTCGTGTGTGAAAGGCTGGTTCCACTTATGGCCGCGTTCTATGTGGTGGGCTGCGTTGTTATCCTGTGCATCAACTGGGATTTTATCCTGCCAGCGCTGCAGGCGATCTTTACGCTGGCGTTCCAGCCCGGCGCCGTGGCCGGCGGACTGACCGGCGGAGGCATCCGCCTGGCGATGCAGTACGGCGTGGCGCGCGGACTGTTCTCCAACGAATCCGGCATGGGCTCCGCGCCTCTGGTCGCCTCGGCCGCACAGACGCGCAATCCGGTGCGGCAGGCGCTGGTTTCCTCAACTGGCACGTTTTGGGACACGGTGGTGGTGTGTCTGATGACCGGCCTGGTGCTGGTAACGACCGTGATGAAAAACCCGGGCATCAACATGGACCAGTTTGCGGATGGCGGCCAGATGACAACGGCGGCGTTTTCCCAGATTCCGGTGCTTGGGCCGCTGATTCTGGTGGTTGGCATCATCACATTTGCCTATTCCACGATTCTGGGCTGGTCGTATTACGGCGAGCGCTGCTGTGAATACCTGTTTGGGGCCAAGGGCATGCTGCCCTATAAGCTGGCGTTCATCTTGGTCATCGTGATCGGGCCGGTGCTTTCCCTCGACCTTGCTTGGACGGTAGCGAACATTCTGAACGCGCTTATGGCGGTACCCAACCTGATTGCGGTATTGCTGCTGTCTGGCGTGATTGCGCGAGAGACCAGGCATTACCTGAACCATCTGGATGAAAAAGACGAAGCCGAAATACCGGTCGTTGACCGGTAAAGAAAAAGCCGTCCGCACCTGCGGACGGCTTTTGTCATATCTGTGGGATCTGGTCGAAAAACGTAACGGTGTAGGCTTCGGTAAAGGCAGCGCTGCGGAACCGCTCAAGCTGCTCGGGATCGTTCTCCAGCGTCTCGCCCAGCGCAAACAGCGCCAGCGAGTCATCGTCCCGTATCGTGCGGATGAGCAGAGGGATTTCCTGGCCGTAAGTGATGGTAAGCGGTTCTGTCTGACTGCTTGCGCCGACTGCGGCGGATCCGGGCAGGCCCTCCGGAAGCTGGGGCGCCGGATGGCTGTAGCCAAGCCCGCCCTCCGCGCGGACATAAAACGTGTAGGCGCCGTCCTCCCCTAGGGTCAGGGAGAGACGCCCCGCGGCATCAAGCGGCGTTTCGTCAAAGGCGCCCGGGGAGAAAGAATCGTCCTTTTCCCATTCGAGCGCATCGTTTAACAGGTAACGTGAGAAAAAGATCGCGTGCAGGTTTCCGTCCGTCTGGTAGTCATACAGGGTGAATGAGGCGCTGCTCGGTACATCCACACCCGCGAGCCAAAGCAGTTCGGTTTCTTCTTCCGTCAGGCTGACCGGTGACAGGCGCATGTCAGCCCCAGCCCTGTCATCATCAGACGGTACCGAGCTGCAGCCGGAAAGCGGGCAGCACAGCAGGCAGGCGGCTGCCAATATGGATAAAAGTCTCCTCATTTTCATTCTCTCCCCACAAAACAACGCTTCCGTTTACTCTCTGTGTGTATAGTATACCAGAACAGGGGGGGATGTCAAGAGACGGGGAGGAGGCTGGCCGTTACTGCAGCAGCGCGCGGTAGGTCTCCTGCTTTTCCGGCTGCCCGACCACGGCGAGCGAGGCCTGCGAAAAGTCGAACACACGGCGCGCGAGCGCAAGCAGGTCGTCGGCCGTGACCCGATCATAAGCGCCGAGCACCTGCTCGATCGCGGAAACCTCTCCGCGCAGCAGCTCGCTGCGGCCAATGGTCATCATGCGGGTGCCGGTGCTTTCCAGCCCCATGAGCAGGTTGGTCTTGACCTGCTCACGGCAGCGGGACAGCTCATCCGGCTCCGGACCGTTATCGCAGAATTCATGCAGCTCGCGCACGATCAGCGCAAGCGCTTTCTGCTCGGTTTCCGGACCGAGGCCGGTGTAGATCGAGAACAGGCCGGTATCCAGATGCGGGGTGGTGAAGGTATAGACCGAATAGCAGAGGCCGTTCTGCTCGCGCACGCTTTGGAACAGGCGGGAGGACATGCCGCCGCCCAAGATGGAGCTTAACAGGTTCATGGCGAAGCGCTCCTCGGACAGGAGCGAAACGCCGGGGAAGGACAGGCACAGGTGGTTCTGCTCGATCTCCTTTTCGCGTAGCACTAGGCTGGGCTGGTAAGCGGCGGGCGTGATCTGGTTGCGGCCCTCGCCCTCCATATGGGAGAATAACTCCGCGATGTAATCCAGGTCCTCCTCCGTGAAGTGGCCGGAAACGGATACCACGGTGTCCGCGGGGCGGTAATAGCGGCGCATGTAGTCGTGCATGGCTTCCGAGTTGATCGTCTGCAGCGTTTCGGCCGTGCCGAGGATGGGCCGGCCGAGCGCCGAGCCGGCGTAGCAGGCCTCAAATAGCTTGTCGATCGCCACGTCCTCCGGCGAGTCCTCGTACATATCGATCTCCTCCAGCACGACGCCCCGCTCCAGGTCGATATCCTCCTGCGCGAAGCGGGAGTGCATGAACATATCGGCCAGGATGGAAACGCCGGTCTGCAGGCGCTTGTCCAGCACCTTCATGTAGTAGCAGGTGCATTCCTTGTCTGTGAATGCGTTGGCCTGTCCGCCAAGCGCGTCGATCGCGATGGCGATATGCCGGGCGGAGCGCTTGTCCGTACCCTTGAAGATCATGTGCTCGATAAAGTGCGAGATGCCGCCGAGCGCGGCCGGCTCATAGCGGCTGCCGTTGCCGACCCAGATGCCGACGGACGCGGTGCGCACAGTGTCGATCCGCTCGGTAATCAGGCGCACGCCGTTGGGGAGAACACGTTTCACATACATAGCAGAGGTCTTCCTTTTTTCTCAGAATTCTGAAATAAGGGGGTATGATCGTGTGTCATACCCCCTTGCATCGATCATATTGACTTAATAATACACCCGTTTTCCGCTTTCGTCCAGATAATAGCGGTCTCCGTCGGAATCGTAATAATCGCCGGTTTCCTCGTCGTACCAGCCGCCCTCCTCCGCGAGGGAGGCTGGGTCCTCGGCGCTGCCGGACGAAAGCGAATCGTCCGTGGTCATGGGGGCGGTCGGCGGCTCATCAAAATCGATGCCGCCCATGGGGCCGGCACCGTCCGTGCCGGAACCGTTGCCTGCATCCGTGCCGTTGGCGGCGTGGGAGCCTGAGGTATCGCCGGGGAAAACGTCGTTATAAATATACTCGTGGATATGGTCCGCGGCGACATCCAGGTCGTACAGGATATATTCGCCGGACGAGCCGTAGTAGTTCCACTCCCCGTCCAGCGGGACGCGGGTGTGCTCCAGTGCAGGCATGCCGTTCCTGACCGCGCCGACGATGAGCGGCGCGATCTCGGTCGGGGAAAGCGAGGTCGTCACATAGGGCATCAACTTCTGCATCAGGCCGATCAACCTGCTGGCGCTCAGGGACTGGACCTTGTCAAACAGCGCGTTCAGCACGATTGACTGTCGCTCCACGCGCCCCCAGTCGTCGCCGGTTCCGCCCTTGCGGATACGCCCGTAGCACAGCGCCTGCACGCCGTCCAGCGTCTGCAGGCCGGCGCTTTGCACGCTCTGGAAGGTCTGCCCCTGTTCCAGGCCGTAATCACGGATGACGCGGTTCAGCTCGTCCAGCTCATAATCCTGCACGTCGATCTCAACGCCTTCCATCGCGTTGATGATCTCGACGAGCTGGTTGAAGTTGACCGCGATATAGTCCGTAATATCCGTGCCGAAGCTCTCGTTTATGGTGCGTATAGCAAGGCTCGGCCCGCCGTAGAAGTAGGCCTCATTGAGTTTGGTCTCGCCGTATCCGTCGATCGAGACAAGCGAATCGCGCATGAGCGAGATCAGCTTGATCTTGCCGCGCGTGTTGTCCACCGTGACGATCATCATGGTGTCCGAGCGGCAGTTCTCCTCCTCCGGACGGACGTCCAAGCCGAACAGGGCGATATTGGTGATGTTCTCGTCCGCCTTAACGCCGGCGGCGAGGTCCGCCTCAAACAGGGAGGAATCGCGGTTGTAGCCGAAAAACATCCGGTACAGGTACAGGCCCAGACAGGCCAAGATGGAAATGACCACAAGCACGGTGAGCACGCGCACGAGGCTGCGCTGGAAGCGTTTTACCGACATGGGAAGATCAGTCCTGGAAGCCGTGTGCGAGAAGCTCCTCCGTGAGCTGCAGCACACGCAGACTGTTGGTGTAGTTGACCTTGCCGATCGGCACACCGGCGGTGACCGTCATAATATCGCCGGCCTCGAGTCCGCAGGACGCGACCGCCGCCTTGGCGGAAAGCTCGAACAGCTCCGCGTCCGAGGACGGGCGGTTGGGGACGAGCACCGGCGTGACGCCCCAGGACATGGTCAGGCGGTGGTAGGTCTTTTCGGACGGGGTGGCGCCGATGATGGCCGCGCCCGGGCGGTAGGTCGATACGGCGCGCGCGCTCATGCCGGAGTCGGTGAAGGCGACGATGCACTTCGCGCCGAGGTCGTGCGTGGTCGAGCAGGTCGCGTGCGCGATGGCGTTGGTTTTGGGGTCGCCGCCGACGTTCATGTTCTGGAATTCCAAGCGGGTGGTGCGGCGGCGGTCGTAGTGGATGGTGCGCTCCGCGTTCTCCGCGATGCGGCTCATGGTGGCGACCGTCTCGACCGGATACTTGCCGACCGAAGTTTCGCCGGACAGCATGATGGCGCTGGTGCCGTCGTAAACGGCGTTGGCAACGTCGGAAACCTCGGCGCGGGTCGGGCGCGGGTTTTTGGCCATGGATTCGAGCATCTGGGTCGCGGTCACGACGCGCTTGCCGCGCGAGATACAGGTTTTGATGATGTTCTTCTGGATCTCGGGCAGCTCCTCGAACGGGACCTCAACGCCCAGGTCGCCGCGGGCGACCATGACGCCGTTGGCCTCGTCCAGGATCTCCTGGATGTTGTTGACGCCTTCCATATTCTCGATCTTGCAGATGATCTCGACATCCTCCTTACCGTGCGCCTTGAGGATGGCCTTGAGGTCGCGCACGTCCTGCGCGCTGCGGGTAAAGGAGGCGGCGATGAAATCAATGCCCTGGGTCAGGCCGAACTCAATATCCTCGCGGTCCTTGTCGGAGACGAACTTCATGTTCAGCTTGATGCCGGGTACGTTGATGGACTTGCGGTTGGACAGCGGGCCGCCGTTGAGCGCCTTACACACAATGTCGGTGCCGTTTTTGATCTCCACCACGTCGAACGCCACCAAGCCGTCGTCGATCAGGATGCGGGTGCCGGGCTTGACGTCGTTCGGCAGGCCGTCATAGGTGATGGAAACGATCGTATTGTCGCCTTCGATATCGCGGGTGGTCAGGGTGAATTCCTGCCCCTCCACGATTTCGATTTTGCCGTCCTGGTATGTCTTGGTCCGGATCTCCGGCCCCTTGGTATCGAGCATGATGCCGACCGGCATGCCAAGCGCCGCGCGCGCGGCCTTTACGGCGTCCATGCGCGCCTTGTGCTCCTCGTGGGAGCCGTGGCTGAAGTTCATACGGGCAACGTTCATGCCCGCCTTAATCATTTCGGGCAGGACCGCGTCGGTCGCGGGGCCGAGCGTGCAAATAATCTTTGTTTTACGCATCGAAACAAAATCCTCTCTCTACAGATCGCGTTTTACACTCTGATATATTTTTAACGGCAATATTTTAACAGTTTTCCCCTGATTTTGCAATCGTCCGCAAGGCCTTTTGCGGATTTTCATGTTTTTCTACAAAAAACCCGAAGCGGTGTGCAAACATCTTGTGTTTTCTGATACGGTCTTGTATAATAATAAAGTATGCCAAAAGGATGGCAAATTAAACGCGGAAAAGCGGGACGATGCGGCGCGGGAAAGGGCCGTGCCTGTCAGGGAAGAGGGAGCAAGCGATGCAAAAACCGGTTTTGGTGATCATGGCCGCGGGCATGGGGTCGCGCTACGGCGGACTCAAGCAGATCGATCCGGTCGGCCCGGGCGGGCAGATCATTCTGGATTATTCGATTTACGACGCGCACCGGGTGGGCTTTGAACGGGTGGTGTTCATCATCCGGCCGGAGCTGCACGAGGCGTTTGAGCGTGCGATCGGACAAAAGGCGCGCCGTTTCATGCAGGTGGAGTATGCCTATCAGACGCTCGACCGCTTGCCCGCGGGGCTGGCGGCGCCGGCGGGCAGGGAAAAGCCGCTCGGCACGGCGCACGCGGTCTGGTGCGCGAAGGAGCTGGCCGGCGGCTGCCCGATCGCGGTCATTAACGCGGATGATTTTTATGGGGCGGACGCGTTTCGGCAGATTTATGCCTATCTCTCGTCGGCGGCGGACGACGAAAAATACCGCTACTGCATGGTCGGTTATCGGGTGGAGAATACGCTGACGGAAAACGGCACGGTTTCCCGTGGTGTCTGCACGGCGGACGGGGACGGGTTCCTGACCAGCATCGTCGAGCGCACCGCGATCGCGCGCGCCGCGGACGGTGCGATCGTCTATGCCGCGGACGGGGACGCGCCGGCCGGCGCCATTCCGGAGGGGACGCCGGTTTCCATGAACCTTTGGGGCTTTACCCCCTCGTTTCTGCCCGCGCTCGACCAGGGGCTGCGCCGCTTTTTTGCGGAAAAGCTGCCGCTCAACCCGATGAAAGGCGAATACTACCTGCCGTTTGCCGTGGACGAGCTGATCGAAGCGGGGCGCGCCTCGGCCAAGGTGCTGACGACGGACGCGCGCTGGTTCGGCGTGACCTATCGGGAGGATAAGCCGGTGGTCAGCGCCGCGATCGCGGATATGACAAGGCGGGGTGAATACCCGCCCGACCTGTGAGCGGAAGAAGGATGGATATGGATTTTTCAACCGAATTTGTTGCGTTCCGCGACAGACTGCAAGAAGGACAGGACGAGGCGTTCGTTTCGCGGCGGAACGTCGAGGTCGCGGGCCGCACGGCAGCGCTGCTGAGCAGCTTCAGCGTCAGCAGCGAGCGCAAGATCCTCGGCATTATGCCGACCGGCAGCACCACCCATGCGCATGAGTACCGGCTGCTGTTCGCCGCGCCCGATCTGGAGGAAGCGGCGCTGGACGGGTGGTGGACATACGCCGCGGAGGCCGAGGACGCGCTGGTGCAGGCGGACGCACAGCACAGCTTTTCCCTGGTTTCGCTGATACTGGTTACCGGTCCCGCCGATAAGGCGCTGCAGAAAAAAATTAAAAAGCTGTCCGCGGAGCGGCATTACGAGGGGGAGCAGGGCGGCTGGTCGACGATCCGGCTCGCGGTGGTGGACCTTGTCGGCCGCAAGGTGTATGCAAACGTGGCCGGAGACCCCTTGAAAGGCATTTTGAAGCCTTTTTTGTAAAAAAACACTTGAAAAACCGGCGTTCGTGTGATATAGTACCATGTACGCAAGTAAAACGCGCGGCACCGCGCGATAAAATAATGGAGGAATAAAAGCCATGACTACTGCACAAATCGCTCTTTCAATCGTAATGATTGTCGCCAGCCTGTTCCTGATTGTCGTTGTACTGCTCCAGAATGGCGCGCAGCAGGGCCTGGGTGCGATCTCCGGCGGCGCGGAAACGTTCTTCGGCTCCGGCAAGGCGACCGCGGCGGATAAGATCTTCGCGCGCCTGACCTCGGTTGTCGGCGTGATCTTCGTGATCGCGGCGCTCGTACTCAACCTGATCCACTGAGATGGAAACCGTGCAGCGTGTGCTGCTCGTCATGTTCGCCGCATTCGCGGGGCTGACGATCTTTCAGCAGCTTCGGTACGGCATGATCTGCGGCCGCACCGAACAGGCGGACAAGCAGGAGGATCCCAAGGCGAGGGCGTGCCGCCAGCGGGCGGTCGTGTATGCGGTCTGCGCCGCGGCCTGCCTGGGGTGCAATATTGTGCTTGGCGCAATGGGCAAATGAATGGAAAAAGGGCTGTCCGAGGGATAGCCCTTTTTATTTTGCGCTTTCGGGGGCGAGTAGCGTCTGCAGCGCGCTGCGGACACCCTCCCACTCCGCGTCGTGCAGGCAGCACAAGTTTTCGTGCGGGATGGTCAGGCGGCTCCCGTCCGCGCGCCGCCCCATGAGCGGCGCGGCGCCTTCATACGCGGCGGCGAAGACGTCCAGCGGGACAAAAGCCATGCCCACGACCTCGCTGCCCGGCGAGAAAGCCGGTATGCCGTCCAAACGGGTCAGGAAAGCGAACGCCAACTCATCGTCAAAGCCGCCGCTCTCGCCGCGCGGGTAGCGCTGGCGGTAGCTGCCGCCCGAAACCAGACTGTCGGGGGACAGGTCCAGCCCAATCTCCTCGCGCGCCTCGCGCAGAACGGCGGCTTCGGGCGTTTCGCCGGGGTCGATGTGTCCGGTCGAGGAGAGATCGTACCCGCCGGGATAGAGCGGGCGGTCAAACGCCCGCTGCTGCAGCCACAACCCGGGCGTGCCGTCCCACCGGCCGGCCGTCCACAGGTGGCAGACGTGATGGAACAACCCCTGTGCATGTACGACCGCGCGCGGCCGGTCGCCGCAGGGCCGTCCGTCGGCGTCGTAAATGGTGAGCAGCTCTCCGTCCGCCTGGCTCTGGATGAGCGCGAGCTTCTGCGGGCGCGGCAGCCGCTTGAGCGCCGCTTCGCGGCGCATGGCCTCCCCTTGCGTGCCGAACAGCTCGCTGTAGGCCAGGGTGACCGGCCCGCGGCCGCGCGTGTATTTCGCACCCCTTCCGCTGTTGTGCGCGGCGAGGCGGGCGGTCAGATCGTTGGTCCAGCCGCAGTACAGTGTGCCGTCCGCGCAGCGCAGGATATAGGTGTACGCCCTCATCGGTGCGAGCGGATGTCGCGCTGGGCGACGACCCGACAGCCCCGGGCTTCCAGCAGCGCGCGCACCTTGGCGCGGCTTTTTTCACTGCTTCCGCTGGCGGAAACGAGCAGCGCCTCCACCTCCGCGCCGCGCGGGAGCAGGCCGGCGATGCTGTTGAACGGC
Organism: Intestinibacillus sp. NTUH-41-i26; assembly: GCF_032769475.1. Classification (GTDB taxonomy): domain Bacteria; phylum Bacillota; class Clostridia; order Oscillospirales; family Butyricicoccaceae; genus Agathobaculum; species Agathobaculum ammoniilyticum. The sequence continues at coordinate 2,666,664 of NZ_CP136477.1, read as the reverse complement.
GGCGCGGGGAAGCCGCCCCAGACCGGCGCCATCAGGACGATGTGCCCGTAGCCGGTCAGGTCGGGCGCTTCCGACAGCGGCACGCTTTTCTGGCGCATGGCGGCGTGGCAGCCGCGGACAAGCGCGGAAAACGGGTTGTATTTTTTCTCCGGCACGGCTTCGAACAGGTCCGCGCCGCGCGCATTCGCTTCCGCACGGGCGAACGAGCGCGTCGCACCGCCGAGGGAGAAATAAACGACAGCGGTTTTCATGGAAAGATTTCCTCCTTTGCTTTGGGGACAAGGGAATATCGCGCAAAAAAGCAGCAGGCAGGGCTCGCCGGCTGCTTTTTGCGTTATTTACTGTTCTGGGATGCGTCCGTCTCGCGCTTTTTGTACACCATGCGGGAGATCAGGTAGCCGGCTGCGGCGCATACGATCACGCACATAGTGGAGTCCAACTGGACATCAAACAGGATGCCGGCAAAGCCGCACAGGAGAAAACCGAATGCGACGCCCAGCGCCGTGCCGCGGAAGCAGGTGCGCGGCATGCCGAATACGCGGTCCTCGGCGGGGCTTTCTGGTTGCTCCGGCTCGCCGGTTTCCGCGGCTTCGGCGGGTGCGGCCGCCTGGTTTTCTTTGGCGGTGTTTTCCTCGTCCTGCAGGGGCTGCTGGTTTTCATTCATAAGGGGGACACATCCTCTCGTTGGTAGGCTTATTGAACCGCGCTTTGGGTCGGAATGATGATCGCTGCGATGATATAGGCAACTACGCCAGGAAACACGCCGAAGCAGCAAAGGAATACCCAGGCGAGGCGGATCAGTGTCGCATCGATCTGGAAATACTCCGCAATGCCTGCGCACACGCCGCACAGCATGCGGTCGGATTCGCTGCGGTACAGCTTTTTACCATTCATAGTAAAGACTCCTTTTCATCTATCATACGTTGTTTTGAGGGGTTCGTCAAGAGGGAAAGCTTGCGGTATGGCGCGTTGCAGAAACGTCTGATGGATCGGTGGCCAATTCGATATAGCCGCCCGCAACGTTCAGCCGGAGCATGGGGTCGCTGCCCTTTTGGAAAGCGCGATGCGCGCCGGCCATATCTCCGGCGATCTCCGTGCCGTTCAGATAGACCGAGCCTGCCGAAGCGACGGCCTGATAGCCGAAATGGTCGGAAACCGCGACACCGGCATCCAGACTGCCTGTGCCGACCTCTGCTTCAATGACGGGGGCGGAGAGCAGATCGACAGAAGCCGTGCCGCTTTCAATGGTAAGGTCCAGGGTATCGTTTGCAGCCAGGCTTTCGCAGTCCAGATCGCCGCTTTCGACCTCGATATCCAGCTCCGCCGCGGAGAGCCGTTCCGCATAGACGCCCCCGCTTCCGATGGACAGGTCGAGCGCGCCGGATGCGAAAAGCTCGCCGCAGCTCAGCGTGCCGTCCGCCAGCTCGATATCGATTTCGCTGGCAGCGATGGAGCCGTTAAAATCCAGGCTGCAGCCCTGCGAATGGATGCCGACCGAGCGCAGCATGGCAAGCGCGGGGAGCGTGACCGTGACCTGCTCTCCCTCACGGCAGAACAGGGCCAGCGACCATGCTTCGCCGTCAAAATGGTCGGTCAGGACGGTGGCGCCGCCGGAGACGGTATAATCCGTTCCAGCTTTCACCAGGACGGAACCGCTATTTCCGTCAACCGACAGGTCAAGCTCCTGAAGGAGCGTGTCGGACTTTCCGTAAAAAACAGTATAGCCAGCGCGGCCGCTGGGATACAGGGAAGTGTCGGAATCCGGCCGGCCCTCCTCCGGCGCATTGTCGATATGGCCGCGCACCTCGTCCTGGATCTCGTCTAGCGCGCCATGGAAAAAGCCGGAATGACGGACGCCGTCCTCGTCCCACCACTCCCGCCAGTGCGGGATGTGCAGAGTCTCGCGCAGGGAGTGGAACGCGCCGCTGTAATAAGAACTGTACAGCTCGCCGCCTGCCGCCCAGCCGCCCGCGGCAAGCCCGCCGCCCAGCACGAACAGCGCGCAGCAGGCAAGGATCAGCTTTTTCATTGCACCCCACCTCCCTGATTACGGCTTCTCAGTTTATCGAACGGCCAACGCAGCAGCGCGACAAAGGCGCGGAACACTGGCGGCACAAACAGCGTACACAGCTTGATCGCCAACAGTGACACCAGCACGCCGAGCGCGAACAGCATCAGACCGCAGCCCAGCGTGACGAGCGCGTTCGCGGGTGCGCCCCAGAGGACAAAGGAAATGCCGCACAGCACGATGCCCGCGGCCAGCAGGCAGAGCGGGATCACCACCACGAACGCCAGCACGGACAGGAGTACGGCGGCCAGCACGCCCAGCACAGCGGCGCATACACCAATGAAAGCGCCGGCGAGCGGAACCCCAATGGGAATCGCCAACACGACGAGGAGGAGCAGCAGCCAGGGGTTGATGCCGCGCCAGCCGCGCCTGGGCGCGGCTGGCGCGCCCGAAGCGGCGGCGCCCTGGCGAGGGACGGTGGTCAGCTCGCGGTAGTCGGCAAGGATCTGCCCTGCAACCGTTTCCGGCGCGCCAAGGTCCTCGATCACCCGGCGTTCGTTTTCCGGACCGGCATCGTCAAAATATTCCTCATAATAGCGCAGCGCGCTGGCGCGCTCCTCCTCGGGCAGGACGGAGAGCGCGCGGCGCAGCGCGGCCATATACTCGCTTCTGTTCATGGGTTTACCCTCCAAAAAAGATCGCGTCGATCCCGTTTCGGTAATTCTGCCAGTCGATCCGGTGCTGCCGGAGCTGGGCGCGGCCGTGGTCGGTGATCTTATAGTAGCGCCGGTTCCGTCCGGCGAAGGCCTCGTCATAGGTCGTCAGGCAACCGTCTTTCTGTAGGCGGCGCAGCACCGGATACAGCGTGGATTCCGATATTTCCAGCACTTTCTGCACATCCTGCGTGATACGGTAGCCGTAGGTGCTCTCCCGCTCGACCACCGCAAGGACGATACCGTCAAGCAGGGAGGAGGCGATGGGATAAGACATGGAAGCCACCTCTTTCTGTGTTTGCAATAATATTATATGATATATAATATGCGCTGTCAACGGGCATCTCAAAAAAAGGTGTGAAGCAAATGTAAATTTTGTAAGAACGATGCGCGGAAACGCATAGTTTTTCATTGTATTTATGCGCTATATGGCGTATAATGTTATCCGTATACGAATGAAAAGAAGTAAAGAGCAAGAAGGGGCGAATTCCATAAAATGAAATTGGCGGTATTGTTCGGCGGTATTTCAAGCGAGCATGAGATATCCTGCCTGTCCGCGGCGTCCATCCTGCGCAATCTGGACAGGACGAAATACGAAATCTACGCGGTCGGCATCACGCGCGACGGGGCATGGCGCTACTGCCCGACTTGCGATGTCGAGCGGATCGAGAACGGCTCGTGGGAGCGCATGGCGGATCTGGTGCCGGCGCTGCTCCCGCCCGACCGCGGCGTGCATGGCCTGGTTCTCCTGCGGGAGGGCGCGGCCGAAACCGTCCGGCTGGACTGCGTATTTCCGGTCCTGCACGGCGCGGGCGGCGAGGACGGCACGGTCCAGGGCCTTCTGGAGCTGGCGGGCATCCCCTATGTGGGCTGTGGCGTCGCGGCAAGCGCGAATTCCATGGATAAATCCATCACCAAGGTGCTGGTGGAGACCGCGGGTGTGCGGCAGGCGAAATACTATCTGGCGCTGCGCCATGACTTTGAGCGGGGCGCCGAGGGCGTGGTCCGCGCAGCGGCCGAACAGCTCGGTTCGTTCCCTGTGTTCGTCAAGCCCTGTTCCCAGGGGTCGTCCGTGGGCGTGGCCAAGGCGAACAACATGCTCGAGCTGGCAGCGGGGCTGACCGAGGCGTTTGCGCTGGACGACAAGGTGCTGGTCGAGGAGTTTATTGACGGGCATGAGGTCGAGTGCGCGGTGCTTGGCAACCGCGAGCCGGTCGCTTCCACGGTCGGCGAGATCGCGCCGACCCAGGAATTTTATACGTTTGACGCAAAATATAAGGATGAAAGCTCCAAGCTGTACATTCCGGCGCATATCACCGAGCGGCAGATCGAAACCGTGCGGCGCAACGCGCTGCGCGTGTATCGGGCGCTGGGCTGCCGCGGCTTGGCCCGCGTGGACTTTTTTGTCACCCATGCGGATGGGGAGGTCGTGTTCAACGAGCTGAATTCCATCCCGGGCTTTACCTCGATCAGCATGTACCCCAAGCTGTTCGATTATGAGGGCGTGCGGTATCCAGAGCTGCTCGACCGGCTGATCTCTTTCGCGTGGGAGGAGCGCCATGGATAACCGGGCCATCGGCGTGTTCGACTCCGGCTTGGGCGGGCTGACCGCGGTGCGCCGCCTGCAGGAGATCATGCCGCAGGAGCGGATCATCTATTTTGGGGACACCGGCCGCGTGCCGTACGGTACGCGCGGCCGCGATATTATCATCAAATACGCGCGGCAGGATGTTGCTTTCCTCCGGCAGTTCGACCTGAAGGCGATCATCGTCGCCTGCAATACGGTTTCTTCGGTTGCGCTCGACCTGCTCGGCGAGGAAAACGATATCCCAATCATCGGCACGGTCGAGCCTGCGTGCCGCCGCGCGCTGCGGGAAACAAAAAACGGGCGCATCGGTGTGATCGGCACGGTGGCGACCGTGCGGTCGGGCGCGTATGAGCGCCGCCTGACCGCGGAGCGTTCCCCGCTCGCGCTGACGGTGTGCGCATGTCCGCTGTTCGTGCCGCTGGTGGAAAACGGTCGTGTGTCGCGCGGCGACATCGTGATCGAAACGGTCGTGCGCGAATACTTAACGCCGCTGCGGGAGGCGGGCGTGGATACGCTGATCCTGGGCTGCACGCATTACCCACTGCTGGCGGATGTGATTGGGGACTTCATGCAAGGAGTGACGCTGATCGACTCCGGCGCGGAAGCGGCGAATGCCGCGCGCACGCAGGTTGAGCAGGGCGCAGGACCGGGGGGCACGCAGTATTTCGTTTCGGACGACCCGCAGGGCTTTACCCAGCTTGCCGGCCTATTTTTGCAGCAGCCGGCCGCAGGGGAGGCGGAGCTTGTCGAGATTTCACGGTACTGACCGGATAGTTCAGCGCCGGCGGTGCGCCGCCGGACGGAAAATGGGGAATGATATGAAGAAGGATGTTTGGCTGTCGATCTGCTCCACGCAGCAGTTTGCGGACTGCGAGGAGGAACAGATCGACCTGGTCACGGCGGCCACGCTGTATGAGCGCGGCGGCAAATATTACATCGCCTATGAGGAGAGCGAGCTGACCGGACTGGAAGGGACGCGGACCACCGTCAAGCTGGATGGAAAGACGGTTTCGCTCATCCGGACGGGGACCTACCCCTCCCATATGCTGTTCTCCGAGGATGAGCGGCATATCGGGCTGTATCAGACACCGGTCGGTACGGAAATGGCGATTGCGACGCATACCTCCCACATCCGCAACACGGTGGGTGAAAATGGCGGCGAGCTGGTGATTGATTATACGATAGAGGTGGATCATTCGGTCATGGGGGAGCATCATTTTGAAATGATCGTTTCCACAACGCCGGCATAAGGACGAAAAAGTAACGGAGAGTGAATAAATGAACGCATATGAATTTGCACGCGCCGAGGCGACGCGGGTCGTCGAGGCGGCTTACCACAAGGCGGTCGCCGCAGGCGTTTTGCCGGAAGGCGACATCCCGCCCGTTGCGGTGGAAACGCCCAAGGACGCCGCGAACGGCGACTGGGCTTCCACGTTCGCCATGCAGTGCGCTAAGCCGCTGCGCACGGCGCCGCGCAAGATCGCGGAGGCGATTGTGGAAAACCTCGACCTGGCGGACAGCTGCTTTGACACGGTGGAGATCGCCGGCCCGGGCTTCATGAATTTTACGCTGAACCAGGGTTGGTATGAAAAGGCGGTCAAAAACGTGTTCGAGATGGGGGCGGACTACGGCCGCACCCAGACCCCTGCGCCGGAAAAGGTGATGGTGGAGTTCGTATCCGCCAACCCCACCGGCCCGATGCACATGGGCAACGCGCGCGGCGGCGTGCTGGGCGACTGCCTGGCCGCTGTGCTGGACTGGTCGGGCAACACCGTGACCCGCGAGTTCTACATCAACGACGCGGGCAACCAGGTGGATAAGTTTGCCCACTCGGTCGAGGGCCGCTACATCCAAGAGGTGCGCGGCGAGGACGCGATCGAATTCGACCCGTCCTGGTACCAGGGTGACGATATCAAAGCGCTCGCGCACGACCTGGTCGGGCAGTACGGCGACAGCCTGCTGGACAAGACTCCCGAGGAGCGCTTCGCCATCATCGAGGGCTACGGCCTGCCCACCAACATTGCGCGCATGGAGCGCGACCTGGGCCGCTATAAGATCAATTACGACGTATGGTTCCGCGAGAGCGAGCTGCATGAGAGCGGCTACGTCAAGGAAACCATAGATATGCTGACCGAGAAGGGTGCGACCTACGAAACCACGGACGGCGCGCTCTGGCTGCGCTCGACCGACTTCGGCTGCGATAAGGACGACGTGCTGCGCCGTGCGAACGGGTTTTACACCTATTTCGCGGCGGATATCGCCTACCACCGCAACAAGTTTGAAAAGCGCGGCTTCGACCGCGTCATCAATATCTGGGGCGCGGATCACCACGGCCACGTCAAGCGTCTGCAGTGCGCGCTGGACGCGCTCGGTCTGGACGGCTCGCACCGCCTGGAGATCGTGCTCATGCAGCTCGTGCGCATGATGCAGGGCGGCGAGGTCGTGCGCATGTCGAAGCGCACGGGCAAAAGCCTGACCCTGACCGACCTGCTCGATGAGATTCCTGTGGACGCGGCGCGGTTCTTCTTCAATTCCCGCGCGGCCGAAACCCAGATGGAGTTCGACCTGGACCTTGCGGTCAAGCAGGATTCGGACAACCCGCTGTATTATGTGCAGTACGCGCACGCGCGCATCTGCTCGGTCATCAAAAACTGCGTGGAGGGCGGCGTACCCATGCCGGATACGGCGGCCGTCGATCTGTCCGTACTGACCGGCGCGGACGAGCGCCAGCTCGTCAAGGCGATCGCGCTGCTGCCCGAGGAGATCGCGCAGGCGGCGCAGAGCCGCGACCCCTCGCGCCTGAACAAGTACGCGGTGGCGCTCGCGCAGCAGTTCCACCACTTCTATAATGCGTGCCGCATCAAGTGCGAGGATGAAAAGCTGTGCGCGGCGCGCCTGGCGCTGTGCCTGGCGGCGCGGCAGGCGATTGCGAACACGCTCGGCCTGATCGGCGTGGAAGCGCCCGAAACGATGTGACCCGACTGCCGCATGCGCGCGCAGGACACGGAAATGGAGAAGCAAATGAAAAAATTCGTAAAAAGGCTGGTGTCGCTCGCCCTGGCGGCGCGCGCTGCTGGTCGTGCCGGCGGGTGCGGTGACGCAGGATGGGGAAAGCGAGACTTGGTTTGACGGAGTGTGGGCGCTGATCGACGCGTTCGGCCTGAAGGCGGAGAACGACCCCTATATTCTGCAGAATTATATCAATAAATACTTGGAAGAGCATCCAGAGGAGCTGTACCATGTCGTCAACGATATTCTGTCCCTGCTGGATACCCATTCCATGTACCTGTCGAGCGAGGAGTACACGCAGGGCTTTTCGACTCTGGAGGGCTTTATCGGCATCGGCGTGGGCCTGCAGGAGACTGCGGGCGGCGTGCAGATCGGCGAGGTGCTGCGGTATTCCGCGGCTGAGGAGGCCGGCCTGGAGATCGGCGACCTGATTGTCCGGATCGACGGGGAGGACGCGTCCGGCCTGACCAGCGCCGAGGCGGCCGAGCGGCTGCGCGGCGAGGAGGGTACGCGCGTTTCGCTCACCGTGCGCCGTCAGGGACGCGAGATCGAGGTCGACTGCGTGCGCCGTCAGGTCAACCAGGTTTATGTTTCGAGCAAAACCATGGCCGACGGCGTGGAATACATCAAGGTCAGCGCGATCGGGTCGCAAAACGACTGGGCCGCCTTCTCCGAGATCTGGGAGGGGCTGGATGAGAAAAACACCCGCGCGGTCATCCTCGACCTGCGCGGCAACGGCGGCGGCGTGATCGATATCGCGCTCAGGATGGCCGATGCCATGACGCAGGAGGCGGAGGTCTATCTGGCGGGCGTGCGCTGGCGCAGCGATATGGGCGGTCTGGAACAGACGTTCTCCACGGGCGGCGGTCTGCCGCTCAACCAGATTATCGTGCTGGTGGACGGCGGCACGGCCTCGGCGGCCGAGTTGCTCGCGGGCAGCCTGCAGGACACCGGTGCCGCGCTCCTGATCGGGGAAAAGACCTACGGCAAGGGGCAGGGGCAGTACCATTTCCCGCTGGTCAACGGCGACAAGCTGGTGATCACCACGCTTGAGCTTGAGTTGCCAAAGCAGGGCTGCTACGAGGGCGTCGGCCTGACGCCGGATATCCAGATCGGCAACCGAGAGGTTACGGTCAACGGCGCCGGCCTGTCCCCGCTGGACACCACCAGGACCCTGCGCTTCGGCGACCAGTCGGACGATGTGTACGCCATGACCGAACGCCTCGCACTGCTCGGGCTGATCGACGAGGCGACCAGCACCTTTGACGGAAACGTGCTGGACGCGGTGGCCGCGTTTTGCGAGAGCTATGAACTGGCGCCCGACCTGTATGCCTCGCCTGAGCTGCTGCAGGCGCTGGACGGGGCGATGCAGACGCTGGATGGGCAGACCTTTGTGCTGGACCAGCAGCTGCAGACCGCTTTGGAGCTGTGCAAGCTGGCGGCGGAAGAGCCGCAACAATATACCGCGCTGCCCGACGGCAGCTGGAAGAAAAACTGAGTTACCGTCTTTCTTGGGAGGAAGATAGATTTTGGACATTCCTTTGTGCCAGAACAGCCATAAACCGCAGCTCATGCTGACAGGACCGGAGGCGCTGCCGCTTTACCGGTCGCGTCCGGAATGCTTCGCCGGCGCGCTCGCGCCCGATGGGGCGACCTGTGCGAAGTGGGCGGAGGCGCTCGACGGCCTGCCGGTCGGGCTGCCGCTCGATTGCCCGCCCGTGCCGGACAGGGAAACGTGTGAGCGCCCGCTCACGATGCGCTACATCAGCCTGTGCAAGCAGGCGTTCCGGCCTTTGCTGCATGACGGCGCCGCGTTTTATTACCTGCGGGGGGCGCAGACGTTCGCTGCTCTGCGCGCGGCCGTGCTGGCGCTGGGCGACCTGACCGGCCGCACGGTGATTGCCGAGCTACTGATCGAGGACGACGAAGGGCATATGGTGGATGGCACGGACGTACGCGCGGCGGTCGGCGTGCTGCAGCGCATCGGTGTGACCACTGTTATCCTGACCGCGCACGAGCCGGAATCCATCACGGAGGCGCTGGATATGGCCGCACCGTATGCGCGGCTCTCGCTTGGCGTATCCGTACATTCTGCATGGCTGCGCGCCCAGACCACGCTGTACAATACCGAGGTATTTCTGCCGGTCGAGCATGACGACGAGGCGCGTCTGTTGCAGGCGATCGACGCGCATACCGGCGGGCGGTTGGTGCCGCGCGACCACGATGACTTCATCCTGGCGCCGGATGGCACGAACGTACACTTTATCGACCCGACGATCGATATTTCGGATGAGATCGAATGCGGGCCGCGCCTGGAGGAAGCGCTGCTGGACGCGGAAGAGGACGCGGGCGCGTTCAAGCTGGTGCTGGAATGCGAGGATGATGTGATCGCGCTGGAGAAGTATCAGTATATGATCGCGCGGCCGCTTTGCCTGTGCGCGGAATCCGCGGACCTGCTCGAGCAGGGGCTGCGCGTATACGCAGGGCTGGCCCTGTACGACGGCACCTGGGAGCAGCCGGAGGACGTCCTGCATTATCTGGAACAGAAGTACGGCCTGATACGGCTATAAGGGGCAAAAGCCCGCTGTATCTGCGCCGCGCGTTTCATGCGCGGCATACGGAGAAAAAATGACAGGGAGGCTTTGGATGGACTGGAAAGAAGTCACAATCTATACCACAACGGCCGGTATCGGGCCGGTGGAAGCGCTCTTGGAGGAGCATGGCGTGGAAGGCTATGTGCTGGAGGACGCTGCGGATTTTGAGGAATTTTTGAAGGATACCGAGATATACTGGGATTATGTAGACGAGGATCTGGTGCGCGAAAAGCGCGCGCAGGAGACCTGCCTGAAAATATACCTGCCGGACAGCGGCGAGGGCGCGAAGCAGTACGCCGGCATCCGCGCATCGCTCGAAAGCCTGAAGGCGCGGGATGAAGCGCACGCCTGGGGCCGCCTGTGTACGGAAACCGCGCTGACCCGTCAGGAGGACTGGGAATGGGGCTGGAAGCAGTATTTCAAGCCCTTTCCGGTCGGCGGGAGCTTTCTCATCAAGCCCTCGTGGGAGAGGGTGGACGACGCGCAGGGGCGCCGTATTCTGGAAATCGATCCGGCTTCGAGCTTCGGTACGGGCAGCCATGACACGACCCAGCTCTGCATGGCCGCGCTGGAGCGGTACGTCAGGCCCGGGGACGCGCTGCTCGATATGGGGACCGGCTCGGGCATTCTGGCCATCGCGGCCGCGATGCTGGGCGCGGATGTGCGGACGGTGGTCGATATTGATGAAAACTGCCTGAAAACCGCGCGGGAGAACGCGGAAAAGAACCATGTCTCAATCGGCCGCGGCCTCTGCGGCGACGCACTGCGCGACGCGGGTCTTGCGGAGGAGATCGGCGCGGGCTACCGGATTATCGTGGCGAATATCGTGGCGGACGTGATCATCGGCATGGCGCCGATGTTTGCGGGCAAGCTCGCGGCGGGCGGCGTGCTGATCTGCTCGGGTATCCTGAACGAACGCGCGTCCGAAGTGGCCGCGGCGCTGGAACAAACCGGCTTTGTGATTTTATCGCGGGAGGAAAGCAAGGATTGGAGCGCTTTTGCCGCGAAAAAATGATTCACGGAATGTTCACTTGCCAAACGGAGGTTTTTTTGTTAGAATAGGAAAGGTTATTTGATTACCATGCCAAGATTCTTTGTTGACCGGCAGCCGGAAAACGGCCTGCTGGTTCTGCGGGGCGAGGATGCGCACCACGCGGGGCGCGTGCTGCGGCTGCGGCAGGGCGAGGCGCTCACGCTATGCGACGGCGAAGGGATAGACTATGACTGCACGGTGGAGCAGATCGAAAAAGACGCGGTTCTGTGCCATGTGCGGGACCGCCATCCGGCGGCGACCGAGCCAGGGCAGCGGCTGACGCTGTTTATGGCGCTGCCCAAGGGCGATAAAATGGAATTTATCGTGCAGAAGGCGGTCGAGCTGGGTGTGAGCGAGATCGTACCCTACCTTTCACAGAACTGTGTCTCGCGGCCGGACAAGACCGAAAAAAAGGTGGAGCGCTGGCAGAAGATCGCCGCGGAGGCCGCCAAGCAGTGCGGAAGAGGACGGCTGCCCCGCGTGCGCGCGGTGGTAACAGTGGAGCAGGCGGTCGCACAGGCGGCGGAGAGCGAGACTGCGCTGTTCTTTTATGAAAATGAGAAAAAGACCGGCCTGCGGGACGCGCTCGCGGACGGTGTTGGCAGGACCGTATCGCTGATGATCGGACCGGAGGGGGCTTCACCTTGGAAGAGGCCGAGGCCGCCGTCAGGGCGGGGCTGAGAAGCGTATCGCTCGGCACGCGAATCCTGCGGTGTGAAACCGCGCCGGTTGCGGCGCTGGCCGCCGTTTTATATGCGGGCGGCAATATGTGAGTACAAAAAAGAGGGAGTGTAAGCATTGGCCAAAAGCAATGTGGGCAAAAAGCCAATCAGTGAGGAAGAATACACAACAAATAAGGTGTTAACCGTGTTCAGCATCTGCCTGCTCGGCGTTCTGGTGCTGATGGTGCTGCAGCGCCTGCTCAATTATGGAAGTACGGTCATGGCAGGGTTCCTGATGATCAAGATCCTGCTGGGAATCGGCATCGTTGGGGCGCTGTGGGGCATCTGGTTGCTGGCACGCGAGCTTTCAGGCAAACGCTCCGGTGCACGCCGGCTGATTTGCGGGCGCAATGTGCTGATTGTGAGCATTGTGATCATCCTTTCCATGTCGGTCATCAACTATCTGGGCATCCAGCCGATCAAGGTGCTTTATGTGGTGCTTCCGGTGCTGGCGGTATATTATCTGGTATATCATTCCTACGCGCCGGAATTTTTCCTGATCGCGGTGGATTCGGGCGTCGCGCTTGGACTGATGTGGGTGGTACACCGTGCGCTCGCTTCGTCCAATTTTGGTTCGCTGGCCTATGTGGCGCTCGGCGCTATGGCCGTGCTGACGGTGATCCAGTTGATCTGCGTCTGGTCGCTGCACGGGAAAAAGGGCAAATTCAAGTTCCGCGGCGAGACGGTTGATTCGCAGTTCAGCCGCAATGCGTACACTATGCTCACGGTGACTCCACTGCTGATGACCGTTTTGGTGGCGGTTACCTTGTTCGTTCCCGCCTGCATGCTGGTTGCGCTGGGCGTGGGCGCGGCATATCTGTTCATTACAGCGGTATACTATACCGTTAAGCTGATGTGATTTTATATCCGGAATAAATTGCGGACGGCTGGGCCGTCCGCTTTGTTTTCTGGAAAGGGGGCGCGCAAATTGACACGTTTCGGTAAGCTGCTGGCAGGCGCTGCGCTGTTTTGCGGTATCGCAGGCACGCTGCTGTATCCGCGGCTTTCAGCGCCGCGGGTGCAGAGCCCGTTCGAGGCAGCGGCGCTGCTGGAGCAGGCGGTCAGGGACGGCGGAGAGAGCGTGACGTTCCGCACGGAGGAGATCGACTTGGATGCGGTGTACAGCGCGCTGGAGGCGCGGTATCCCTATGCGTTTGCGCTGCACGCGACCACGCGTCCTAACCAGACGATCGAACTGCGGGTTGAGCTTTCTCGCCCCGCACGGCAGGAGCAGGCCTGGTCGTACGCAAGGGCGCTGGCGGCGGAAACGGTGGACAGCGGCATGTCTGAGGAGCAGAAGCTGCGCGCCCTGCACGACGCCCTGGTTCGGTTATGTCAATATGATACGGATACAGCGGGTAAAGCGGCGCCTGACGGCGCGGCAGCGCCTTTTGCGGCGGACGGTGCATTACTCGACCATAAGGCTGTATGTGCGGGCTATGGCCGCGCATACGGTATGCTGTGCGAAGCCGCTGGGCTGCGTGCGGTCTATATCGCCTCGGAGGAGATGAATCATGGATGGAATGCGGTCCGGCTGGACGGGGAAACCTATTATATTGACTGCACCTTTGATGATCCTGTGCCGGATCGGGGAGAATATGTGTCCGATCAGTATTTCCTGCTGACGGCAGAGGAGCTTTCCAACACACACCAATGGGACAGGACGTTTTATGAGCAGGTGTTGGATGGTCTGGAAAAAGAAAGTTGAGGAAAAAAGCAAAAAACACTTGACAATACGACATATTTGCAATATAATATTTATCGTCGCCAACGAACGGGCGACGCAGGGAAAAGCATATGGCGGTATAGCTTAGTTGGCTAGAGCGTTCGGTTCATACCCGAAAGGTCATTGGTTCAAGTCCAATTACCGCTACCATTTCCCTTGGCCCGTTGGTCAAGCGGTTAAGACACCGCCCTTTCACGGCGGTAACGCGGGTTCGAGTCCCGCACGGGTCACCATATGGAAGTTTAGCTCAGCTGGGAGAGCATCTGCCTTACAAGCAGAGGGTCAGCGGTTCGATCCCGTTAACTTCCACCACTATAAAACCTGAGCCGTATGGCTCAGGTTTTTTGTTTCAGGTAGGCCCATGGAAATAAGACAGCAGAGGAGGGGATGGGATGTCCTGCTATTACCGGATGGAAGAGAGGGTGCGCCTTTTGGGAAAGGAGCCGCCTGAGGTTTGGGAGAATATACTGGCCGTCATCCCGCACGAGGAGCTGTCTGTCGCGCCGCTGCCAATGGGGCTGCGCCCCCCGCCGCATATTATGCGCGGCAAGGAACAGCGGTACTGCCGTATTACTTTTGAAGCAGGCCAGGTTGCCGGCTTCTTCCATGTGCCGGCGCACACCAGACAGGCTACGCATAACTGTGCGTTCACTTGGTGCGGCAGCAATGTGTTGCTGGTCGCCTATGATGATTTTGTGCAGGTGTGCCTGCACAGGGTAGGCCAGTTGAGCGCACACAAAAACGCTGGCTCCGCAGATTTTATTGTAGATTTCCTGTCTGTTCTGATACAGGACGAGCTTCCCCATATTCAGCGGCTGGAAGAGAGCCTTTCCAGTCTGGAGCAGGATGTGCTTCAGGGGAAAGTCAGCCGTTTCATCCACCAAATGAGCGCTCTGCGGCAGGAGCTTAACCGCTTCAACCGTTACTATGCACAGCTCAACGATATGGCGGATTCGGTTTTGGAGAATGTGCCGGAATGGTTTGACTCAACCAGCCTGCAGCGCTTGGGATATTTTGCGCGCAGGGTGGACAGCCTGCGGGATGAAACGCAGATGCTGCGCGAGTATGCCAGCCAGATCAGTACGGAATATCAGGCGCAGATCGATATTGCACAGAACCGGATTATGAAAACGCTGACGATCGTCACAACGGTTTTCCTTCCTTTATCACTGATTGCAGGGTGGTATGGGATGAATTTTGCCTATATGCCGGAGCTGCACTGGACATTCGGCTATCCGGCTGTAATTCTGTTGAGCGCGGTGGTTGTTTGTATCTGTCTGTATTTTTTTAAACGTCGTCATTTTTGGTAAATCAATGGAAATGAAAAGCAGCAGACCGGTTTGCGGTCTGCTGCTTTTTTGACAGAAAGGTGTTTTAAGCGATGCGTCTGCCGTGTTGGCGGCTGTCCACAAAACAAAGCCGGAAGGTACATATGAAACCGTGTAAGTCTATTGTCAAGGAAAAATATAGAGGGATTTTGCGGTGCTGGGAGTTGGAGGCGCGCAGCGGCATTAAAACGGAATGAAAATTAAAGCTGCGCTGTTAATGCGGGATTAAGTTATGCAAACAATGGTTGCAATTTCAAAATCGCGGCTTAAAATATAGGTATTCGTAGAGGCGGACGCCTGTATGAAATAAATAACGAGAGAAGAATGACTTATGATAAGAAAAAAGCTTGTAGCCACGTTCCTTACCGCAACGCTGTGTACCAGTCTGCTGGCCGGCTGCGGCGGGGGCAACGAAGCCTCGGACACAGCGGACAGCAGTGTACTCCGCGTAGGGTTTGAGGGTATGACCGTGCCGACAAACTGGACGCAGGATACGGATGCGCACGGCGCGATCCAGATAACGGGGACGGAGCAGTACCTGTGCGGCTTTGAGGTGGACCTTATGAAACGTGTCTGCGAGGAAGCTGGCCTGACGCTGGAGCCGTATAAATATGAATGGGATGGCCTGATGATGGCGGTGCAGTCCAACAAGGTGGACTGCGCGATCTCCATGATTACCCCGACGGAAGAGCGCCGCGCACAAATGGATTTCACAGAGCCATATTATTCGCCTGATCTGGTGATGGTCGTTAAAAAAGACAGCCCGTATGCTTCGGCAAAGTCGCTCGACGAACTGTCCGGCATCAAGGCGACGTCGATGCTCAATACCTTGTGGTATGATGTAATTGACCAGATTCCCAGTGCCTCCAAGGAGGCGGCCATGGAGAGCGTGCCGGTGCTGGTGGTTGCGGTCAACGCGGGTACGGTGGACGGGATACTGCTCGACCGTCCGACTGCGGAGGGTACGCTGATCTCCAATCCGGAATTAGCAATTGTCGAGCTGGACGAGGAGAGCGGGTTTGAGGTGCCGGCTGAGCAGCTCGATGTCGCGATCGCCGTAACCAAGGGTAATGAAGAACTGGTCGGTAAACTGAATGACGCGCTGGAAAAGATCACCGATGAGGAGAAAAACAAGATGATGGACGCGGCCTGTCAGAACCAGCCGCTGAACCAGTGACCAAACGGAAAGGCGGCTTTTACTTACCATGGACATAGGTAGTATGGACTTCTTTGAAAGGGTTCTGTATTTTATCCAGAATTATGGATCTTCGTTTTTGGAGGGCGCGGAAATTGCCGCGTTTCTCGCGGTAGCGGGAACGGCGCTCGGTTGCCTGATTGGCTTTCTGGCCGGCGCGGTTTCCGCTCTTGAAATCGAACCGGATGATAGTACTCTGCGCAAAGCAGTGCTGCGCGTCGCGCGCGCAGTGATTGCGTTTTACGTCTGGCTGTTTCGCGGTACGCCGATGATGGTGCAGGCCATGGTTATTTTTTACGGCTCAGCCTATTTCGGCGCGGATATGGACCCTGTCACCTGCGGCCTGTTTATCGTTTCGATCAATACAGGCGCTTACATGGCTGAGACGGTGCGCGGTGGCATTCAGTCGATTGATCCGGGGCAGAACGAGGGCGCGGAAGCCATTGGCATGACGCGCGGTCAGACGATGCGTCTGGTCATCCTGCCGCAGGCATTCCGCAATGTGGTGCCGCAGATTGGAAACTACCTGATCAGTAATGTCAAGGACACCTCGGTGCTGAGTGTAATCACGGTCGGTGAGCTGTTTTATGTGGGCCGATCGGTTGCCGGACAGTTTTTTACCTATTTTGAAGTGTTCACCGTGATCTGTATGATCTATCTGGTGCTGACAACGGTAACGACTGCGCTGGTGCGCTTGGTGGAGAAACGCCTGGCGGGTCCCAAAGATTATGTTCTGGAAGAAGCGGAGGAGACGCCGGCATGACAGGTGCTGTCCGCGGCTATGATCCGTATGAAAGATTTAAGTTGAAACGAGAAAAGGAGCTGCATGAAACATGGAGGTTACCCGAACTATGCCCTTGAACCGCCATACGATGGCACTGTCTGCAAAGAGTGTGGATGCCGTGAAAGGGCGTGCCGGCGTAAAGACGGATACTGTCCTGCGTATCGAACATTTGAGCAAGAATTTCGGTTCGCATATCGTATTGCGGGACATTGATTTTTCGGTTCGTTCGGGAGAGGTCGTCTGCATCATCGGCGCTTCCGGATCGGGGAAGTCAACGATGCTGCGCTGTATCAACCATTTGGAAACACCAACGTCCGGCGAGATTACCTATGAGGGGAAAGCGGTCGGCGGCGTGCATTTTGACCTGTCGCAATATCGCGCCAAGGTCGGCATGGTGTTCCAGTCGTTTAACCTGTTCAACAATATGACGGTTTTGCAGAACTGCATGGCGGGACCGGTGCATGTGCTGCACAAAAAGAAAGCGGAGGCGAAACAGGACGCTCTGTTTTACCTGAAAAAGGTAGGTATGGCACCGTATATCAACGCGCGCCCCTCACAGCTTTCGGGCGGCCAGAAGCAGCGCGTTGCGATCGCCCGTGCGCTGGCCATGCACCCGAAAATGCTGCTGTTCGATGAACCGACGAGCGCGCTCGACCCGCAGATGGTGGGCGAGGTGCTGGCGGTCATGCGTCAGCTTGCAAAAGAGGGCATGACCATGGTTGTGGTTACGCATGAGATGCAATTTGCGCGCGAGGTTTCCAACCGGACCGTATTTATGTGCGATGGCGTGATCGCGGAAAGCGGCACGCCGGAGCAGATCTTCGAGCATCCGCAGAACCCGAAAACACAGCAGTTCCTCAGCCGCTTCCAGGCAAGCTGAGGCTGGAAGGCGCGGCACGGAAAGGGCCGCGCCTTGCTTTGCGCAGACAGAAAGGAGAGATAAAAATGGAGCTTCGGACCCGTCTGGCAGAATATATGTCCTTGCGCTCTCTGGGACTGATTGTTGCAGGTACGTTTTTATTTTCGTTTGGCATGAACGTATTTATCACCCCGTTGGGACTGTTCAGCGGCGGTTTTCTGGGCATTGCACAGCTGGTGCGGGCATTTCTGGTTAATGTGCTGGGGCTCAGCCTTGGAAACGCGGATATAGCGGGCATCCTGTATTTCTTGATGAGCGTCCCGCTGCTGATACTGGCGTACAGCCAGCTGGGAAGGCCGTTTTTTATCAAAACGCTGGTCTGTACCGGACTGTACAGCTTTTTCCTGACCGTGATCACGGGGCCAGAGCAGCCGATTTTTTCGGATACGCTGACCTCCTGTATCGTTGGAGGGCTGGTTGCGGGCGTTGGCGCAGGGCTTACGCTGGTTTCGGGCGGCTGCGGCGGTGGGGAGGAAATATTGTGCGTGTATCTGGCGCAGAAAAACCCGTCATTCAGTGTGGGACGTGTATGTATCCTGATTAACGTGCTCGTATTCGGCTGCTGCGCGGTATTCTTCAATCTGCCTGCGGCGATCTATTCGGTTATCTATTCCGTGACCGCCAACCTGACGCTTGACAGGGTGCATTTCCAGCGTATTACGATGGATGTCATGATTATCACCAAGCTGGATAATATGGAACAGCTGGTATTTGATACGGTGCAGCGCGGTGTGACAAGGCTGCATGGAGAGGGCGGCTATACTCGGGAATCGACCAATGTGCTGCTGACGGTAGTATCCAAGGACGAGGCATTTGCACTTAAACGTGCGGTGCGCAAGCGCGATCCGGATGCTTTCATCATTGTACATGATGATATCGGCGTTGCAGGGAATTTCGAGATGCGTCTGTAAACAATCAAACAGGAGGCTGGTGCGGCAATGTGCCGCACCAGCCTTTCTGTGCTGTTGACAAATGGCGGGGTTGGCTCTACAATAAGCACAATATCGGACGGGAAAGGAGAGGGGGATATGCGCCATAACGGACACGGCGTGCGCTCGGTCGATCATCTGGCATACTGCTCCGGCATGAACGACTGGAACCCTGGGTTCAAAGTCGTGCTGTCGCTGGGGACGCTGGCGATCTGTCTGGCGGCAGACCGCGCGGTGGTATCCCTTGCGGTGATCGCCGTGCTGGCGTGGCTGCAAAACGTCAGGGGCGGGGTGCGGCTGTCCGCCTATATCGGACTTTTACGGGCGCCGCTGGTCTTCCTGTTGCTGGGCGGGCTGGCGGTGGCGTGCGATATTTCCCGCGTGCCGGCCGGTGACTGGAGCCTGCCGTTGCCCGGGTTTTATCTCTGTACCGACTGGGACCGCGCGCGCTTTGCGTGCGGCCTGGTTCTCAAAGCGCTTGGCGCGGTGAGCGCCATGTATCTGCTCGCGCTCACGACAACGGCCTGCGAGCTGGTGTCGGTGCTGCATCGGGTCCGTTTGCCTAGCCTGCTGACCGAGCTGATGTATCTGACCTACCGGTTTATTTTTGTGCTGCTGGATACATATGGCCGTATGTATGACGCGGCGGCGGCACGACTGGGCTGGCGGGATTTCCGCACCTCCTGCCGCTCGTTCGGCGGCACGGCGGCCAACCTGCTCGTCGTGGCGCTGCGGCGGTCGAGGAATTATTCGAATGCGATGGCGGCGCGAGGCTATGACGGCGCGCTGCACTTTTTGGAAGAGAAAAAGCCCCTGCGGCGCGCGCAGGTGGCTTGGACGCTGGTATTCTGGACAGCGCTGCTGGCCATGCGGCTGGCGGCAGGATAGAAAGGAGCCGCGATGCGGGAAATCGTTTTTCGGGCAAAGGACCTGTATTTTTCCTACGACGGGAAAAAGAACGCGCTCGATGGCGCTTCGCTCGACCTGTACGCGGGGGAGCGGCTGGCGGTTTTGGGGGCCAACGGAGCGGGAAAGTCAACGTTTTTCCTGTGTCTGAACGGCGTGCTGGCGCCCGACCGCGGCACGATGCTGCTGGATGGGGAACTGATCGGGAAAAAGGAGCGCGGGCGGCTGTGTCGACGGGCGGGCATTGTGTTTCAGAACGCGGACGACCAGATCATTGCGTCCACCGTTGCGGCCGAGGTTTCGTTCGGCCCGATGAACCTGCGGCTGCCGGAGGCGGAGGTTGCCTGCCGCGTGGAGCACGCGCTCGACTACATGGAGCTGCAGCCGTTCCGCGCCCGTCCGCCACACGAGCTGTCTGGAGGGGAGAAAAAACGCGTGACGATCGCGGACATCCTGGCGATGGAAAATGACATCCTGCTGTTCGACGAGCCGGGTGCGTCGCTCGATCCGGCGGGAGAGGAGCGGTTGGAGGCTGTGCTGGACCGCCTGCATGCGGACGGCAGAACGCTGGTCATTTCCACACATGATATGGATTTCGCCTACCGCTGGGCGGACCGGATCGCAGTGTTCTGTGCGGGCCGCGTTTTGGCGGCGGGCGCACCGGAGACGGTGTTTCGGGATACGCGCCTGATGGCGCGCACGCATCTGCGCCCCCCGCTGCTGCTGGATGTGTTCGACCGACTGGCGGCGCGCGGCTTTGTGCCGGCGGGTGCCGCCTGCCCCAAAACGCCGGATGGGCTGGAGGCTCTGCTCGGTAGAGAAAAATAGCAAAGCCGCCGGCGCGGCCTTGAACAGCGCGCGCGGCTATGCTATAATACAACCAGCTTCTTCCGGCCGGATCGCGGTACGGATACAAAAAGGTGCCTGCCATTTCTCCGGCAGGATAATAGGGAAAGAGGTGTGATTCCTCTGCGGTCCCGCCGCTGTAAGGGCAGAGTCCGCCGCCAGACGAGAGCCACTGGGTCATCCCGGGAAGGCCGGCGGAACGGATGATGACGCCCAAGCCAGAATACCTGCCCTTTTGGATGGAAGCGCATAGCGGTTACGAGTGATAGCCGGTGTGCGGAAAGCCTGCTTTTACCAAGGGGGAAGTGGGCGTTCGATGCCGGTCCGATGCGTGGGAAGCATTTGGATGCGGTGTTTTTTACGGCGGCCCCAACGGGGCCGGTCAGGAAAGGAGAAAATAAAATGACAGGTAAACAACGAAAGCTGGTTCGTATCACGGCATGCGCGGCATTGCTCGGCTGCGTTCTGCCCACCGCGGGCGCCATGCATATCATGGAGGGTTTTCTGCCGCCGGCGATGTGCGTTCTCTGGGGCGTGGCCGCGCTGCCCTTCCTGCTGGCAGGGTACTTTTCCCTCCAGCGGGCGGTCGTGCGCGACCGGCGCTCGGTCACGCTGATCGCAATGGCGGGGGCGTTTATTTTTGTGATCTCGTCGCTGAAGATCCCGTCGGTCACCGGCTCCTGCTCGCATATGACGGGTACTGGTCTGGGCGCGATCCTGTTCGGCCCAAGCGCGGTGTCCATTCTTGGCGTGATCGTGCTGCTGTTTCAGGCCATTCTGCTGGCGCACGGCGGCTTGACGACGCTGGGGGCGAATACCTTTTCCATGGCGGTCGCGGGGCCGTTTGTTTCGTTCGGCATATACAAGCTGTGTCAGAAGCTGAGAGTTAATAAAATGGTATCGGTTTTTCTGGCGGCAGCACTGGGTGACCTGCTCACCTACTGCGTGACCAGCCTGCAGCTCGCGGTGGCGTACCCGTCTGTCGTGGGTGGCGTTTCAGGCTCGGCGGTGGAGTTTCTGGGGGTTTTTGCGCCGACGCAGCTTCCGCTCGCCATCCTGGAGGGTGTGCTGACCGTGGCCGTCATGATTATGCTGGAATCCTATGCGCGTCCAGAACTGTGTGCCGTCGGCTTTGAGGAGGGATAAGGAATGACCAGAAAAAACAAATCGTTGCTGATTGTCCTGCTCCTGCTGTGTGTGGTGCTGGTTGCCGGTCCCGTGTTCGCGCTGCGCGGCGCGGAGTTCGGCGGCTCGGATGACGCGGGGAGTATCAAGGTGGCGGAGATCACGGGCGAGGATTATGAGCCGTGGTTCACACCGGTGTTTGAGCAGTTGCTCGGTGGTGAACTGCCGGGCGAGCTGGAAAGCCTGCTGTTCTGCGTGCAAACCGGCATAGGCGTGGGTGTGATCGCCTTTTTCCTTGGCCGGTTCGTGGAGCGGAAGAAGCAGGAGACCGCGCGCGGACAGGAAAAAGAAAAATAAAAGGAGAGCAGAGCGGGAGAAATGGACCGCTCTGCTTTTCTTACCTTTCATCAAGGATGCTTTGCGGAAAGGAGGGCCGTCTGTGCGGGGAAATACCATAGCGTACAGCGGTGGGCAGGCGTTGCGGCGCGGCTGGACGACCGGCTCCTGCGCAGCGGCGGCCGCGCAGGCGGCTGCGCTGCTGCTGCTGACAGGGCGGGCGCCCGCTGTGATCCGGCTGGAAACGCCGGGGGGAGTGTTGTTTTCCCTGCCGGTAGAGGGGCCGCATCTGGAAGGTGGCGCGGCGGTCTGCACGGTGCGCAAGGACGCGGGCGACGACCCTGACGTTACCAATGGCGTGCGTATTTCAGCGGCGGTGCGCCGCGCGGCTGGCGGCGTCACGATTGACGGCGGCGCGGGCGTGGGACGGGTGACAAAGCCCGGCCTTTCCGTGCCGGTAGGCGAGGCGGCGATCAACCCGGGGCCGCGCGCGCAGATCGCGGCGGCGGTCGCCCGAGCTGCGCGGGAAGCGGGTTATGCGGGCGGCTTTTCGGTTATCCTTTCTGCAGAAAACGGCGCGGCGCTAGCAGAACAGACCTACAACAGGCATCTGGGCGTGGTGGGTGGCATCTCCATTCTGGGTACGAGTGGCATCGTGGAACCCATGAGCGAAAAGGCGCTGGTCGATACCATCCGGCTTGAGCTGGACAGCCTGTACGCGCAGGGACAGCGCATCGCGTTCCTGTGTCCGGGAAACTACGGCGCGGATTTCGCGCGGGACACGTTGGGCCTGGAGCTGGGGCGCGCGGTCAAATGCTCAAATTTTATCGGGGAGGCGCTCGACCACGCGGTTTACCGCGGCTATCCGGATATCCTGCTGGTCGGCCATGCGGGAAAGCTGGTCAAGCTGGCGGCCGGAGGGATGAACACCCACTCCTCGGTCGCGGACGGGCGGCAGGAGATCTTCACCGCGCACGCGGCGCTGTGCGGGGCGGGACAGGATACGCTCGCGGCGCTGATGGAGGCGGTCTCGGTGGATGCGTGCGTTGCGGCGCTGGACAAGGCCGGCCTGCGAGAGCCGGTGCTCGCCCGCATTGGAAAAGCGATGGAGGAACGGCTCGCGCGTCGGCTGAAACAGCGGGCGCATGGGGCGTTTATCATGTTTACAGGACAGTACGGCGTGCTGGCGGAATCGCCGGACGCGCGGCGCCTGTGCGGGAAGCTGAGGGAGGATGTATGAGCAAAGGAAAGCTGTACGGCGTGGGTGTGGGGCCGGGGAACCCCGAACTGCTGACTGTCAAAGCGGTGCGCGTGATTCAGGAAAGCGACGTGGTGGCTGTGCCGCAGGCGGGTGCGGGCGAGCAGGCCGCGCTGGCGATCGCGGCAGAGTATATCGGGGACAAGCCGGTGCTTCACTGCGATATGCCGATGACGCGCGACCGCGCGGCTCGGGACGCCAGCCATGATCGTGCCGCGGACACCATCTGCGCTTTGCTGGATGAGGGAAAAACGGTTGCGTTCCTCACCTTGGGCGACCCGTCTGTGTACTCAACCTGCTGGTATGTCCACCGGCGCGTCGCCGCGCGGGGGTACGCGGTGGAAATGGTACCCGGCGTCCCCTCGTTCTGTGCGGCGGCGGCCGCGCTCGGCCGCGCGCTGTGCGAGGACGACGAGATGCTGCACATCATTCCCGCGTCGCACGGCGCGTTGGACGCGGCGCTCGACCTGCCGGGCGGCAAAGTGCTGATGAAGGCGGGAAAGGCTATACTCGAGGTGCGCGACAGGCTGGCCGAGCGCGGCGTGCTACAGAACGCCGCGCTCGTTGAGCGGTGCGGCATGAAAGGCGAACGCATCGTGTCCGAGCTGGATACGCTGGACGACCCGACCGGATATTTTTCCATTATTCTGGTCAAGGAGGATAAGGCATGATCTATTTTGTCGGCGCGGGCGCGGGCGCGCCCGACCTGATCACCGTGCGCGGCGCGCGCCTGCTGGGCGAGGCGGATGTCATCGTTTATGCCGGCTCGCTGGTCAACCCCGCGCTGCTGGACTATAAAAAGCGGGGCTGCGCGGTGTACGACAGCGCGAGGATGACGCTCGAGGAGGTAATCGCGGTGATGGCGCCCGCGGCGCGGGCGGGCCAGACCGTCGTGCGTCTGCACACGGGCGACCCGTGCGTGTACGGCGCGCACCGCGAGCAGATGGACGCGCTCGACCGCCTGGGGCTGGACTATGAAGTCTGCCCAGGCGTATCCTCGTTCTGCGGCGCGGCGGCGGCGCTCCGCGCCGAGTACACCCTGCCGAACGTCAGCCAGACGGTTATCCTGACCCGCATGGAAGGGCGCACGCCCGTGCCGGAAAGCGAGCGGATCGAAGCCCTTGCCGCGCATGGCGCGACCATGGTGGTTTTCCTATCGGCGGGGCAGCTCGAAAAGCTGTCCCAGCGGCTGCTCGCGGGCGGCTACGCGCCCGACACGCCGGCGGCGATCGTCTACAAGGCGACCTGGCCGGATGAGAGGATCGTCCACACCACGGTGGCGGGGCTGGCCGAGGCCGGCGCGCGCGCGGGCATCACCAAAACCGCGCTCATCACGGTCGGCGGCTTTCTGGGGGAGGAGTACGATCGCTCTCGGCTGTACGATCCGTCGTTCGCCACCGGCTTCCGCGAGGCGAGCCGATGAAGCACGCGAAGCTGGTGTCCTTTACCGCCGCCGGGGCGCAGACCGCGGCGCGGTGCGCGGCGTTCCTGCCGGATTTCCGCTGCGAGCGGTATGCCCGCACGGTAGACCTTTCGCTGTCCGGCACGAGCCTTGCGCGCTTTGCGCAGCAGGCGATGGTGGACTGCGACCTGATTGTATTCGTGGGCGCGGCGGGCATCGCGGTGCGCGCGGTCGCGCCGTATCTGATGGGAAAAG
Organism: Intestinibacillus sp. NTUH-41-i26; assembly: GCF_032769475.1. GTDB lineage: Bacteria > Bacillota > Clostridia > Oscillospirales > Butyricicoccaceae > Agathobaculum > Agathobaculum ammoniilyticum. Next base: position 2,641,988 of record NZ_CP136477.1, on the reverse strand, counting down.
CGTACGATCCGGCGGTCATCGTGATCGACGAGGCGGGAAGGTTCGTCATCCCGCTCCTGTCCGGCCACCTCGGCGGTGCGAACGCGATAGCAGAGCGCCTGGCGGACGGCCTTGGCGCGCAGGCGGTCATCACCACCGCGACCGACGGGCGCGAGGTGTTCGCGGTGGATACCTGGGCCAGGGCGCACGGCTGTGTGGTGGTGGACCCGCAGCAAATTAAATATGTGTCCGGCGCGCTGCTGCGCGGCGAGACGGTGGGCGTGCGGTCGGATTTTCCGGTGGACGGGCGGCTGCCCGCGCACATCAGCCTGCAGGCCGACGCGGAGAGCGGCTTCGCGATCAGCTACGACACAAAGGCCGCGCCGTTCGCGCATACCCTGCACTTGGTACCGCGCCTTGTGCATATCGGCATCGGCTGCCGGCGGGGGACGCCCGTGGAACGGATCGAGGCGGCGGTGCGGGCGGCGCTGGGCGCGGCGGGCGTGCCGCGCGGCGCGGTATGCGGCGCGGCGAGCATCGACGTGAAACGGGACGAGCCGGGACTGCTGCTGTTCGGCGTACAGAACGGCCTGTCGCTTGCGTTCTTTTCCGCAGAAAAGCTGCGGCGGACGACGGGGGACTTTACCCCGTCCGCCTTTGTCGAGCAGGCCGTGGGTGTGGATAACGTGTGCGAGCGGGCGGCGGTGTGCGCGACAGGCGGCGGACGACTGCTGTGCCGCAAGACCGCGCGGGACGGCGTGGCTGTGGCGCTTGCGGAGCGGTCGTGGCGCGCGCGGTTTGACGGATAAGACGAGATGGGGAGGACTGCTGTTGTGGAGCTGAGGATGGCGGGCATTGACTTTGTTCATGCGCCGATCGAAAAACGGGAGAGGGTGTCGTTTGTACGCGGTCGGGTGCAGGCGCTTTTGCCATGCATCGCGGCGGCGGAGGGCGTAGCGGGCTGCGTGCTGCTCGCGACCTGCAACCGCACCGAGCTGTACCTGCACGGGGCGGCCGGCACCCCGCCCGACCCGCTGGCGGTGCTGGCGCGCGCGGCGGGCTTTGACGCGGCGGCGTACCGTCCGCTGAGCGTTTCCCGCACGGGACGGGATGCGGCGCGCCACCTGTTTTCGGTCGCGGCGGGGCTGGAAAGCCAGATCTTCGGCGACGATCAGATTATCTCCCAGGTGCGGGATGCGGCGGCGCTCGCGCGCGAAGCGCGAACCGCGGACAGCGTGCTGGACACCCTGTTCCGGCACGCTGTCACGGCGGGCAAGCGTGTGCGCGCGGAGACACGGCTCACCGGCGTACCCGTGTCCGCGGCAGAGGCCGGCGCGCGGTGCGCGGAAGGTTTTTTCGGCTCGCTCGCGGGCCGGCGCGCGGTCGTGATCGGCAATGGGGAGATCGGCCGGCTGGCCGCGGCCGCGCTGCGTGCGCGCGGCTGCGCGGTGACGGTGACGCTGCGCAGCTACCGCCACGGCGAAACCGTCGTCCCCGCGGGTTGCGACACCTGGCCGTATGACGCGCGGTGCGAGGCGCTCGAGGGCACGGACCTCGCAGTGAGCGCAACGGCAAGCCCGCATTTCACCCTGACCGCCGTGCAGGTGGCGGCGATGGCTCAGCCGCCGCGCCTGCTGCTCGACTTGGCCATGCCGCGCGATATCGAGCAGGCGGTGGGACAGGACGGGCGCGTGACGCTGCTCAATCTGGATGATTTGGGCGACTTGGGAGACCATAACGCGGCGGCACGTGCTGCTGCCGCGCGTATCCTGGAGGAAGAGGAGCGGGCGTTTTACGAGTGGCATGCCTACCGGCAGGCGCTGCCCCTGATTGCCGCGGTCAAGGATACCGCGCTCGACCGCCTGCGCTTCGACCACGCCTACGGCGCCCTGTACGCGGACGGAGATATGGACGGCTTGGCCGAGCTGGCGGTGAACAAGACCGTCGACCTGATGCTGGGCGGTATGAAGGATAAGGTGGACGCCGAAGCCATGCGGGCGTGCCTAGCGCATATCAGAAAGGGGAGCGGCAGATGAAGCTGTATTGTATCGGGATTGGGCCGGGCGGCGTGGAGCAGATGACGCTGCGCGCTGCGCGCGCGCTGGAGAAGTGCGACTGCGTGGCGGGCTATGGGCTGTACCTCGACCTGATTGCGGAGTTGATCGAGGGCAAGGAGCGCATCCAGACCGGCATGACAAAGGAGGTCGACCGCTGCACTGCGGCGCGCGACGCGGCGCGGGCGGGCAGGACGGTCGCGGTCGTCTCGTCCGGAGACGCGGGCGTGTATGGGATGGCCGGCCTGTTGCTCGAGGTGTGCGGGGACGATCCGGCGATCGAGGTCGAGATTATCCCCGGCGTCACGGCGGCCTGCGCGGGCGGCGCGGCGCTGGGCGCGCCGCTGACCGGCGACTTTGCATGCGTGTCGCTCTCCGACCTGCTCACCCCGTGGGAGGTCATTGAAAAGCGGCTGCGCGGCGCGGCGGCGGGCGATTTTTGCATCGCGCTTTATAACCCCGGCAGCAAAACGCGCACCAGCCATCTGCGCCGCGCCTGCGATATCCTGCTCGAGACCCTGCCGCCGGAAACCGTGTGCGGGCTGGCGCGCAGCGTCGGCCGCGTGGGCGAAAGCCATACGCTGACCACGCTGGGCGCGCTGCGGGACACCGCGGCCGATATGCTGACCACGGTGCTCATCGGCAACAGCCGCACGCGCGTGGTGAACGGCCGTATGGTCACACCGCGGGGGTATCGGGGCGTATGAGGCTGGTCGTTTTTTCCGGCACGAGCGAGGGGCATGCGCTCTGCCGTTTCCTGTCTGCGCGCGGCGCGGTGGCGGACGTATACGTTGCCACCGAATACGGCGCGGCGGTCATGGAGCCGATGCCCGGCGTTGCCGTGCACGAGGGGCGGCTGGACGCGGACGGGATCGCGGCGCTGGTGGACGCGGAAACGCTGCTGGTGGACGCGACGCACCCTTACGCCGCCGCCGTGACCGATAATCTGCGTGCGGCGTGCGCCAGGACCGGCGCGCAGTATGAGCGCCTGCTCCGCCCCGCGCTGGACGCGGCGGGCGTGGCCGCCGTACCCGATACGGCGGCGGCGGTCGCTTGGCTGAACGCGCACCCGGGCAAGGTGCTGCTGACCACCGGCAGCAAGGAGCTGGAAGCGTACACTGCGGTCGAGGGCTGGCGGGAGCGCCTGTATCCGCGCGTGCTGCCCAGCGTGCCGGTGCTGGAAAAATGCGCGGCGCTCGGCTTTGCGGGCGCGCACATCATCGCCATGCAGGGGCCGTTTTCGCGGGAGATGAACGCCGCCCTGCTGCGGCAGACCGGCGCGACCATCCTGGTCACCAAGGATACCGGCGCGTCCGGCGGGTTCGCGGAAAAGCTGTCTGCCGCGCGCGAAACCGGTGTGACTGTGCTGGTCGTGGCGCGCCCGTGCGCGGAAAACGGCCGTACGCTGGAGGAGATGCAGGCGTATCTGGCGGGCAAGCTCGGGCTGGCAGGACCAGCTCGGGCGCAGAGGGAGAGCCTGCCTCGCTTTCCGCTGTTCGTATCGCTTGCGGGCAAAACCTGCGTGGTGTTCGGCGCGGGCAGGATCGCCGCGCGGCGCATCGGCGTCCTCAGGCGGTTCGGCGCGCGGGTCGTCACCGTCGCGCCCGAGGACAGGGCGTGCGTGGGCCTGACCCACTGCCGCGGCTATGAGAAAAGCGATCTTTCGGGGGCTTTTCTGGCAGTCGCGGCGACGGACGACCGGACGGTCAACCGCCGCATCGCGCGGGACTGCGCTGCACGGGATATCCCGTGCAGCGTGGCCGACTGCGCGGCGGCGTCCACCTTTTTCTTTCCCGCCGTCTGCGAGGGCGGCGGGCTGACCGTGGGCGTGGTGTCGGACGGCTCGGCGCACGGCAAAACGGCTGCGGCGGCAAAGCGCATCCGCGCGGTATTGGAGGAATTTGATGATTAAAGTAGGAAGCCGTGACAGCCGCCTCGCGGTCGTGCAGGCCGAGGAGGTCTGCCGTGCGCTTGGGGACTGCAAGCTGATTACCATGAAGACCACGGGCGACAGGATCATGGATAAAACGCTCGACCAGGTGGGCGGCAAGGGGCTGTTCGTCAAGGAGCTTGACTGCGCGCTGGCCCAGGGGCGCATCGACCTGGCGGTACACAGCCTGAAGGATGTGCCGATGGAACAGCCGGCGGGGTTACCGCTGGTCGCGTATACCCGCCGCGCGGACGCGCGGGACGCGCTGGTGCTGCCGCAGAGCGGCGCGTGGGACAAAACAAAGCCCATCGGCTGTGCATCGGCGCGGCGGCGCGTGCAGCTTGCGGCGCTGTTTCCAGAGATCGCGGTCAGGCCGGTGCGCGGCAACGTGCAAACGCGGCTGCAAAAGCTCGACAGCGGCGAATACGGCGCGCTCGTGCTTGCTGCGGCGGGGCTGCATCGTCTGGGGCTGCAGGACCGCATCACGCGGTATTTTTCACCGGACGAGCTGCTGCCCGCGGCAGGGCAGGGTATTCTGGCCGTGCAGGGCCGCGCGGGGGAGTTGGAGGGCGCGGCGCGCCTGCTGGACGACGCGGACGCGCGCGTTTGCGCGCTGGCCGAACGGGCGTTCATCCGCACGCTCGGCGGGGGATGCTTCGCGCCGGTGGCGGCATATGCCGAGGCCGAAGGGGCGTATCTCCATCTGCACGGGCTGTATGTCACTGCGGACGAGCGGACCGTGGTGCGCGGTGCGGTCACAGGGCGGCGGGAGCAGGCCGCGTCGCTCGGCCGCTCTCTCGCCCTGCAGCTTCGGACACAGGCGGAGGGAGCGCTATGACAGGAACAGTAACGCTGGTTGGCGCGGGTCCGGGCGGGCGTGGGCTGCTCACGCTTGCGGGCGCGGAAGCGATCGCCCAGGCGGACGCGGTCGTATACGACCGGCTGGTGGACGGGAGCGTGCTCGACCTGCTCCCGCTGCACGCCGTGCGCGTGGACGTGGGCAAGGAGAGCGGGCGGCATCCCGTGCCGCAGGATCAGATCAACGAGATACTGGTATGTCTGGCGCGGCAGGGCAAAACCGTTGTGCGGCTCAAGGGCGGGGATTGCTACCTGTTCGGCCGCGGCGGCGAGGAGTGCGAATACCTGCGGGAAAACGGCGTGCCGTTCCGTGTGATTCCAGGGGTGACGAGCGCGTTCGCCGCGCCCGCGTTTGCAGGCATTCCGGTCACGCACCGCGATTGCTGCTCGTCCGTGCATATCGTCACCGCGCATGCGCGCGCGGGCAGGGCGCTCAAAATTGACTTTGCGAGCCTGGTGCGGCTGGACGGTACGCTGGTCTTTCTCATGGGACTGTCCGCGCTCGAACAGGTGACGGATGGCCTGCTGACCGCCGGCATCGCGCCTGATATGCCCGCCGCCGTAATTGAAAATGGCGCGCGCGGCACCCAGCGTAAGGTGGTGGCGACGATCGCCGGCTTGGCGGACCGAGTGCGCGCGGCGGGGCTTCGCAGCCCAGCGCTCATCGTCGTGGGCAGGGTGTGCGGCCTGAGCGATACGCTCGACTGGTTCACGTCCCTGCCGCTGCACGGGAAGACCGTGGTCGTGACTCGGCCGCGCGGGCGGGCGGGAACGCTCGCCGCGCGCCTGCGCGCGCTAGGGGCGGAGGTGACCGAAGCGCCGTGCATCGAGACGGTCGAGCGCACGGACACGCGGCCGCTGGCGGATGCGCTCGACCAGCGCCACGACTGGGCGGTGTTCACCAGTCCGGCGGGCGTGCAGGCGGCGGTACACGCGCTGCGCGCGCTCGGACGCGACCTGCGCGCGCTGTACGGGATGAAGCTGGCCGCTATCGGCCGCGGCACGGCGGACGCGCTCGCGGACTGTGGTCTGACCGCTGACCTCCTCCCCAGGCAGTACGACGGGGCGCATCTCGCGGACGCGTTGATCAGTGCGATGCCGCAGGGCGGCGCGGCGCTGCTGCTACGCGCGGCGCAGGGCGGGCGTCTGCTGCCCGAAAAGCTCGCCGCCGCGGGCGTGCGCGTGACCGACGTGCCGCTGTACGACACCGTGTACCGCTGTGAGAAGGCGGATGCCATACGCGCCCTGCTGGAACAGGGCGCGGCGGACGTTGTGACCTTTACCAGCGCGTCCACGGTCGAGGGCTTCGTGCAGGCGGTGGGTGCGGCGGGCTGCGCCGGCTTTACCGCGCTGTGCATCGGCGGGCAGACCGCACAGGCCGCCCGCCGATATGGGATGAACGTAAAAGTCGCGGCAAACGCGACGATAGAGGATATGATCGCCTGTTTATTGGAGGGAGTATAAGAATATGTTTGACCAAACCATCCGCCCTCGCCGCCTGCGCGCGTCGGATAACCTGCGCCGGCTGGTGCGCGAAACGCGCATTTCCCCCGAAAGCCTGATCTGGCCGGTGTTCGTGATCGAAGGGGAGGGCGTTTATGAGGAGATCCCATCCCTGCCCGGCCAGTACCACTATTCGCCCGACCAGCTTGGGCGCATGGTCGAGCGGGCGCACGCGCACGGCGTGTCCCGCGTCATCCTGTTCGGCCTGCCCGCGCATAAGGATGAGCGCGGCTCGTCCGCGTGGGATGAAAACGGCGTGGTCCAGCAGGGCATTCGCAAAATCAAGGCGCTCGCCCCTGAAATGTATATCGTCACCGACGTGTGCATGTGCGAGTATACCTCGCACGGGCATTGCGGCATCCTGTGCGGTCATGACGTGGACAATGACAAAACGCTCGAGGTATTGGCGAAAACAGCGGTCAGCCATGTGCGCGCGGGCGCGGACATGGTCGCGCCGAGCGACATGATGGACGGCCGCGTCGCGGCCATCCGCAGGGCGCTGGATGAGAACGGCTTTATCCATGTACCCATCATGTCCTATGCCGCCAAATACGCGTCGTCCTTTTACGGGCCGTTTCGGGAGGCGGCAGGCTCCGCGCCTGCGTTCGGCGACCGGCGCTCCTACCAGATGGACCCGCACAACGGCCGCGAGGCCATGCGCGAATGCGCGCTCGATGCGGCCGAGGGCGCGGATATCCTGATGATCAAGCCCGCCATGCCTTATCTCGACCTGATGTACCGGTGCAGGCAGCGGTTCGACCTGCCGGTTGCGGCGTATCAGGTGTCCGGCGAATACGCGATGATAAAAGCGGCGGCAAAGGCCGACCTGATCGACGAATACGGCGTGATGTGCGAGAGCGCGGTGTGCATCTACCGCGCGGGCGCGGACATCCTGATCACCTACTATGCGCCCGAGCTGGCGGACGCGATCCGGAAAGGGGATATCGGCTGATGACCAGATCGGAGGAATGGTTTGAACGCGCGCAAAAGGTGCTGCCCGGCGGGGTCAACTCGCCTGTGCGCGCGTTCCGCGCGGTGGGCGGCAGGCCGCGCTTTATCGTCAAGGGCCTGGGCAGTCACGTGCTGGACGAGGACGGGCTGGAATATATTGACTATGTCGGCTCCTGGGGGCCGATGGTGCTCGGCCACAGCCATCCGGATATTTTGAAAGCGGTGTACGACCGCATGGTGTGCGGACTGTCCTTCGGCGCGCCGACCGCCCTCGAGGTAGAGATGGCCGAAAAGATGATTGGGATGGTGCCGCACATCGAGATGGTGCGCATGGTCAACAGCGGCACCGAGGCGGTGATGAGCGCGGTGCGTCTGGCGCGCGGCGCGACTGGACGGGACAAGCTGATCAAGTTTGAGGGCTGCTACCACGGCCATTCAGACGCGATGCTGGTCGGCGCGGGCAGCGGCGCGCTCACGCAGGGCGAGCCGGATTCCAGGGGAGTCACGCGCGGCGCGGCGCAGGATACGCTGATGGCGCAGTACAACGACCTTGCCTCGGTCGAGCGCCTGCTGGATGCCAACCCGAATCAGGTCGCGGCGGTGATTGTCGAGCCGGTCGCGGCGAATATGGGCGTCGTCCCGCCGAAGGACGGCTTTTTGCAGGGACTGCGCCGCCTGTGCGACAAGCACGGCAGCCTGCTCATTTTTGACGAGGTCATCACCGGCTTCCGACTGGCGGCGGGCGGCGCGCAGGAATATTTTGGCGTGCGCGCCGACTTGGTTACGTTCGGCAAGATTATCGGCGGCGGCATGCCGGTCGGCGCATACGCGGGCAGCCGCGCGCTGATGGAGCAGGTCGCGCCCTGCGGGCCGGTGTATCAGGCGGGTACGCTGTCCGGCAATCCTGTCGCGATGGCGGCGGGGCTGGCGCAGCTTACGATATTGGCCGACCATCCCGAGGTGTACACGGTGATGGAGACCGGGGCACGGTATATCGCCAACCACCTGCGCGAGAGCGCGAAAAGGCATGGCGTGGCTCTGCAGGTCAACCAGATCGGTTCGCTGTTGTGTCCGTATTTTACAGAACAGCCGGTGGACTGCTTTGCCGCCGCTCAGGAAAGCAACACAAAATTATACGCAAAGTATTTTAATGAGATGTTATTGCGAGGGGTGTATCTTGCGCCCAGCCAGTTCGAAGCCATGTTCGTTTCCTCGGCGCACACACAGAACGACCTGGCCTGCACGGTGCAGGCGGTGGAGGAGAGTATTGCTGCGCTCGCATAGAGGGCTTCAAAAGCATCCTATACGAAAAGACGTTCCAACACTCCGGTTGCAAAGAGGTGTTTTATGTCCCGCACATTCTATATTGTCGGCGTGGGGATGGGCGCGCCGGACGGGCTGACCGGCGAAGCCCGACGCGTGCTTGACGCATCCGATACGGTGTTCGCTACCGCACGGCTGGCGGCGGTGTGCGGCCGCGCGGCGGTCTGTCCATTCGACCGGCTGGCGGCGCAGGCTGTTGCGGCGGGTGCGCAGACCGCTGCCGTGCTGGTGTCGGGCGACGTGGGCTTTTTCAGCGCAGCCGCACGGCTGCGCGGACAGCTTGCGCCGCACGGCACGGTGCAGCTGGTACCCGGCCTGTCCAGCCTGCAGTATTTCTGCGCAAAGCTGGGCGCGCCGTATGACAATGTGTGTGTGCGCAGCCTGCACGGCCGCGCGGGCAGCATCCTCGGCGCGGTGAGCTACCACAAAAGGACCTTTGTGCTTACGGGAGGCGCGCAGGCCGCGCCTATCGTGTGCCAGACGCTCGCGGACGCGGATCTGGGCGGCCTGACCGTACACCTGGGCGAAAACCTCGGCGCGGCGGACGAGCGCATCGAGACCGGCGCGGCGGCGGTGCTGGCGGGCAAGCCCTGCGGCGGCCTGGCCGTGCTGCTGATCGAGCATCCGGACGCGGCAAACGCCCGCGAGCCGGTGCGTGACGCGATGCTGGCACGCGGGGACGTACCCATGACCAAGGAGGAGGTGCGCTGGGTGTCCGTATCCAAGCTCGCGGTGCAGCCGCGCGACACCGTGTGGGACGTGGGCGCAGGCACGGGCGCGGTAACGCTTGAGCTGGCGCGGCGTGCGTCCGACGGGCTGGTGTATGCGGTCGAGCGGAGCGCGGACGCGGTAAAGCTGCTCGGGGAAAACCGCCGCAGGCTCGGCGGGTATAATGTGCGCATTATCGATGGCGCGGCGCCGGCGGCGCTCGAAGCCTTGCCCGCGCCTGACTGCGTGTTCGTCGGCGGGAGCGGCGGCGCGATGCGGTGCATTTTGCAAGCCGCAAAGCGTAAGAATCCAGCCGTGCGCGTGGCAGTCAACGCCATCGCGCTGGAAACGCTGCACGCGGCGCAGGCCGCGCTGGCGGAGCTGGGTTTCGCGGAGATCGAGGTCGTCCAGCTTGCCGCCGCGCGCGGCCGGGTGGTCGGACCGTATACCATGATGACTGCGAACAATCCGGTGTTTATCCTGTCGGGGAAAGGGGACGGCCATGCAGAGTAATGCGCCCCGCCTGCTGCTGGCGGGTACCGGCTCGGGCTGCGGCAAGACCACCGTGACCAGCGCGCTGCTGCGCGCGTTCCAGCGGCGCGGCGTGCCGCTCGCGGCCTTCAAGTGCGGGCCGGATTACATCGACCCCATGTTCCACACCGCCGCTCTCGGCGTGCCGAGCCGCAACCTCGACCTGTTTTTTGCAGAGGCGGCGGCGGTGCGTGGCCAGCTTGCGCGGCACACCCCGCCGGACGGGCTGGGAGTGATCGAGGGTGTCATGGGCTTTTATGACGGCGTGCTGGACGGATCGGGCGCGACCGACCGCGCCTCGGCGGCGCACCTCGCGCGCGCGACCGATACGCCCGCCGTGCTCATCGTGCGGCCGGGGGGCAGTCGCTTTCCCTGGCCGCGGTGCTGCGGGGCTTTCGGGACTTTGCGCCCAACACCCTGCGCGGCGTGCTGCTGAACGGGATATCACAGGCGATGTACCCGTTTTACAGGGCGGTTGCGGAGCAGGCGGGCCTGCGGGTCTATGGCTTTCTGCCGCCCGTGCCGGAAGCGGTGGTTCCGAGCCGCCATCTCGGTCTGCTGGCCGCGGACGAGGTCAGCGGGCTGCAAGGCAAGCTCGACCGCCTCGCGGACGCGGCCGAACAGGGGGTTGACCTCGACGGGCTGCTGGCCCTCGCGCGTTCTGCGCCGCCGCTCACTGGGGAAAGCGCGCGGCCTGTCCCAGCCGTGGATAGGCCGGTGCGCATCGCGGTCGCGCGCGACCGGGCGTTCTGCTTTTATTATGCGGAAAATCTGGACATCCTGCGCACGCTCGGTGCGGAGCTCATCGAATTCTCGCCGCTCACGGATGAAAAGCTGCCCCGGGCGGTCGACGGCCTGTACCTCGGCGGGGGTTACCCCGAGCTGCACGCGGCAAAGCTCGCCGCCAACTGCACCATGCGGGATAGCGTCCGCGCGGCGGTGCAGGGCGGCCTGCCCACGGTGGCGGAGTGCGGTGGCTTTTTGTACCTGCACCGCACGCTGAACGGATGTCCAATGGCCGGCGTGCTGGATGCGGACGCGCGCATGACGGAGAAGCTCCAGCCGTTCGGCTATGTGACGCTGACCGCCCAGCGGGACAACCTGCTGTGCTGCGCGGGGGAGACCCTGCGCGCGCACGAGTTCCACTATGCGCAGTCGGACGATGCAGGGTACGCGTTCCGAGCGGAAAAGCCGAACGGCCGCGCGTGGGACTGCATCCATGCGTCGGAGACGCTGTACGCGGGCTTTCCGCATCTGTATTTCGGGGCGGCCGCCCCAGTCGCGGAAAATTTTGTGCGCAAATGTGCAGAATGGAGGGACAGGAGATGACGCTGGAACAAACAATCGCTTTGGTCAGGCCGCTGTGCGGGGAGAGCATGGACGCGGCGCGCCGCCGCTTTTCCGATATCGCTATGCCGCTCGGCAGCCTCGGGCTGCTGCAGGAGGCGGTGGTGCAGCTGGCGGGCATCCAGCGCACGGCACGGCCAGAAATCGGCCGGCGCGCCGTGGTGGTGTTCTGCGCGGATAACGGCGTGGTCGCGGAGGGCGTGACCCAGTGCGGGCAGGAGGTCACGGCCGTGGTGGCCGAAAACATGGGGCGCGGGCAGTCCACCGTCTGCCTGATGGCGCGGCGGATCGGCATGGATGCGTTTCCCGTCGATATCGGCGTGGCGCGCGATGTGCAGGGCGACCGCATCCTGCGGCGCAAGGTGCGGTACGGCACGGCGGACCTGCTGGAACAGCCTGCCATGACGCGGGAGGAGGCGGTGCGCGCGGTGGAGACCGGCATCAGCCTGGCGGAGCAGTGCGCGGCGGACGGATACCGCCTGCTGTGCGGCGGTGAAATGGGCATCGGCAATACCACGACCAGCGCGGCCGTGACCGCCGCGCTCACCGGTGCGGATGTGTATACGGTCACCGGACGTGGCGCGGGTCTGTCCTCCGCGGGCCTGTCGCGCAAGGTGTGCGTGATCCAGACCGCGCTCGCCCTGCACCGGCCGGATTCGGACGACCCGATGGACGTGCTGCACAAGGTCGGCGGGCTGGATATCGCGGGGCTGGCGGGGCTGTACCTCGGCGCGGCGGCCTGCGGCCTGCCCGCTGTGCTGGACGGTGTGATTTCGTGTGCGGCGGCGCTGCTCGCCGTGCGGCTGTGTCCCGCGGCGGGCGATTACCTGATCGCAGCGCACCGGCCGGAGGAGCCGGCGGGAAAGCTCCTGCTGGAGCGGCTGGGGAAAACGCCGATGATCGCGGCCGGCCTGCGGCTGGGCGAGGGGACGGGCGCGGTCGCAGCGGTCAGCCTGCTCGACCTGACGCTGGCGGCGTACGATGGCATGGTCAGCTTCGCGGAAACCGGCATCGAAGCCTATACGCCGCAGGCATGAGGGCGGCGGGCTGGTCCATCCGGCAGGGAGAAAGGAGCGTTTTTATGCTGATATTGGTCACCGGCGGCGCGGCGAGCGGCAAATCCGCACACGCGGAGCGGCTGCTGTGCGCGTCCGCGGCGGGCGCGCGCCTATATCTGGCGACCATGCAGCCGTTTGGCGCGGCGGCGGAGACGCGTATCGCCCGTCACCGCGCCCTGCGGCGGGACAAGGGCTTTGAAACGGTCGAACGCCCGCTCGGCCTCGCGGGGCTGGAGCTGCCCCGGCGGTACGACGGCATCCTGCTTGAGGACCTGGGCAACCTGCTCGCTAACGAGCTGTTCGATCCCGCGGGCGCGGGCGAGGCAGCGTTCGGCAGCACCCTTGCAGGCATCGCGCGCCTGCAAGACTGCTGCGAAACGCTGGTCGTCGTATCGAACGAGGTGTTTTCAGACGGGCTGGCCTACCCGCCCGAGACCGCGGCCTATATCCGCACGCTCGGGCGGCTGCACGCCGCGCTTGCCGCGCGTGCGGACGCGGTATACGAATCGGTCTGCGGCATCCTGCTGCCGCTGAAAGGGGAGAAAGGGATTTGAAAAGCGCCTGGAGCGGCCTGCTGGTCGCGTTTTCGCTGTATTCCGCCGTACCCGTGCCGCAGGTGCGGTGGGAAAAACGGACCATGCGCTGGGCGCTGTCCTTTCTGCCGCTTGTCGGCGTGCTGATCGGCGTGCTGGAGGGGGTATGGCATGCGTTCTGTACGCGATACGGCGCGGCGGGACTGTTTTACGCGGTGGGCGCGGCGCTTATTCCGCTTGCAGTGTCAGGCGGCATCCATCTGGACGGGCTGTGCGATACCTGCGACGCGCTCTGCTCCTACGGCGACCGCGAAAAGCGGCTGGCGATCTTGAAGGACCCGCATGTGGGCGCGTTCGGGCCGCTGTGGCTGACGGCGTTCCTGCTGGCCGAGACCGCGTGCTTCGCGCAGATCTATCAAACGCCGCAGTTTTTGCCGGTGGTATTTGTTGGGTTTGCCGTGGCGCGTGCCGACGGGGGACGCAAGATCGTGACCATACCCTGCGCCAAAGATACCGGCCTTGCGCATATCTTTGCGGAAAACAGCGATAAAAAGGCGGTCGATATGACGCTTAAGCTGGAGGAAGCAGCGCTGGAGGTGCTGCTGCTGGTGTGGCTGTATTGTACAGGGAACGGCATATTCGCTATGCACTATTTGGTGCTGATCGGACTGTGGTATATACTGCATAGCCGTTTGACAGTGCATGTTTTCGGCGGCATCACAGGCGATCTTGCCGGTTTTTATATTTCACTTGCGGAGCTGCTGGCGCTGGTGTGCGCCGCGTTTGGAGGGATGGTGCTGTGACGGTTTTACTCATCGGCGGCGCGCATCAGGGAAAGGCCGCGCTGGCCGCGCGGCTGTATCCGAACCTGCCGTTGGTCACCGGCCTGCACGCGCGCGTGCGGGACGAGCTGGACGCGGGACGCGACCCCATGGCGCTGCTCGGCGGGCTGCGCGGCTGCGCCGTAACCTGCGACGAGGTTGGCTGCGGCATCGTGCCGATGGACCGCGCGGACGAAACCTGGCGCGAGGCGGCCGGCCGGCTGTGCTGCGCGCTCGCGGCGGAGGCGGACGCGGTTGTGCGCGTGACCGCGGGCCTGCCGCAATATATTAAAGGAGAGAGACCATGTATTTGACCTGCGCCGTGCTGCTCGGCTTCGTGCTCGACTGGGTGCTGGGCGACCCGAACAGCGCCCTGCATCCCGTGTGTCTGATTGGGCGGCTGATTACGCGGTGCGAGCGCGTGCTGCGGCGGGTGTTCCCCAAAACGCCGCGCGGCGAGACCGTAGCGGGCGTGCTGCTGTGGCTCGTGGTGTGCGGCGTGAGCTTTGCCGCGCCGCTCTTCCTGCTGCGCTGGCTGCGGGGTGTACACTTCTGGCTGGGCTTCGGCGCGGAGACGCTGCTCTGCTGGCTGATTTTTGCGCGCAAAAGCCTAGCGGACGCGGGGCGGCACGTTTATACCGCGCTCGATGCCTCGCTGGACGAGGGGCGCAAGGCGGTCGCTATGTATGTCGGCCGCGACACCGGCGCGCTCGATCGGGAGGGCGTCATCAAGGCTGCGGTCGAGACCATCGCGGAAAACACCACCGACGGCGTGGTTGCGCCGCTGGCCTATATGCTGCTCGGCGGCGCGTCGCTCGGCCTGCTGTATAAGGCAGTGAACACGCTGGACTCCATGGTCGGCTACCACAGCGACCAATACGAGTATCTGGGCAAGTTTTCCGCCCGCATGGACGATATATTCAATTTTATCCCTGCGCGGCTGGCGGCAGTATGCCTGATCGCGGGTACGGGCATGCTCGGCATGGACAACCGCAACGCGCTGCGCATCTTCCGTCGCGACCGGAACCACCACAAAAGCCCGAACGCCGGACAGACCGAGGCGGCCTGCGCGGGCGCGCTGCATATCCGGCTGGGCGGGGACGCGAGCTATTTTGGCAAAACGGTCAAAAAGGCGGCGTTCGGCGATCCGGATAAGGAGATAAGCCGCAGCGATATCCTGCGCGCGGCGGATCTGATGACAGCGGCGTCAGCACTGGCGCTGGCGCTTGGAGCAGCGGTGCGACTGACCACCGGCTGGCCGCCGTTCGGATAAGGGAAAGGAGGCTGACGATGCCGGAATATGTACACGGCGGTGATGTGTATTCCTATGCCGAGCGGTACGGCGGCGAACCGCTTGACCTGTCCGCGAATATCAGCTCGTTCGGCATTCCGGAGCGGGTCAGGCAGGCGATGCACAGGGCGATAGAGGACTGCGCGCGCTACCCCGACCCGTTCTGCCGCGCGGCGCGGCGCGCCATCGGCGCGGCCGAGGCCGTCCCCGACGGCTTCCTGTACTGCGGCAATGGCGCGGCGGACGTGCTCGACCGCTTGGCGGCGGCGCTGCGCCCCCGCAGGGCGCTGCTCACCGCGCCGGCGTTCGCCGAGTATGAGCGCACGCTCGCGGGCGCGGATATCCGCTTCCATTATCTGCGTGAAGACGAGGGCTTTGCGGTCACGGAGCGCATTTTATCCGATATCACGCCCGAAACCGACGTGGTCTACCTGTGCAACCCCAATAACCCGACCGGCCGCACGGTCGAGCCGGCTCTGCTGCGCGCCGTCGCGGCGCGGTGCGCGGACGCCGGCGCGCGCCTGATCGTGGACGAGTGCTTTGTAGACTTCCTGCAGGACGCGGCGCGGCACACGCTGAAAGGTCTGCTGGCGGGCAGCCCGCATCTGATTCTGCTGCGGGCGTATACCAAGCTGTTCGCGGTGCCGGGCGTGCGCTTCGGCTGGTGTATGACTGCGGACGTTGGTCTGATCGAAGCGCTGTATCGTGCGGGACAGCCGTGGAACGTATCGGTGGTCGCGCAGGCGTGTGCCGCGGCGGCGGCGGGCGAACGGGAATGGGCCGCGCGGGTCGCGGCGCGTATCGCGGAGGAACGCGCGCGGCTCTCCGGCGGGCTTGCGGCGCGCGGGCTGGCCGTCTGCCCGGGCGAAGCGAACTTCCTGTTGTTCCGGTCAGGGGACGCGGCGCTGCACGAAAAGCTCGCGGCGCGCGGCGTTTTGATCCGGAACTGCGCCAATTACCGCGGCCTGGGCGCGGGCTATTACCGCACGGCGGTCAGGAGCGGGGACGATACCGCGCGCCTGTTCGCCGCGCTGGACGCAATACGAAAGGAGGGGTGCTGATGGCAAGGTGCATCATGGTGCAGGGGACCTGCTCGAACGCGGGTAAAAGCCTGCTGTGCGCGGCGCTGTGCCGCATCTTCCGGCAGGACGGGTACCGCGTCGCGCCGTTCAAATCGCAGAACATGGCGCTCAACTCCTTTATCACCGCAGGTGGGAAAGAGATGGGCCGCGCGCAGGTTGTGCAGGCCGAGGCGGCGGGTATCCCGCCCGATGTGCGGATGAACCCCATCCTGCTCAAGCCGACGAGCGACACCGGCTCGCAGGTGGTTGTCATGGGGGAGGCGTGCGGCAACCGCACGGCGCGCGAGTACTGGGGCGGAAAAAAGGCGCTGCTTCCGATCGTCAGGGACGCTTACGACAGCTTGGCGGCGGAGTACGATATCATTGTGATCGAGGGCGCGGGCAGTCCGGCGGAGATCAACCTCAAGCAGGACGACATCGTCAACATGGGGCTGGCGAAGCTGGTGGACGCGCCGGTGCTGCTGGTGGGCGACATCGACCGCGGCGGCGTGTTCGCGTCGCTGTACGGCACGGTGGCGTTGCTTGAAGCGGAGGAACAGGCGCGCGTCAGGGGCCTGATCGTCAACAAATTTCGGGGCGACGTAGAGCTCCTGCGCCCGGGCCTGACACAACTGGAACGGCTGACCGGCAAGCCGGTCGTCGGCGTGGTACCCTATGGCCGGTTCGACATCGACGATGAGGACAGCCTTTCCGCGCGGCTGGACGCGTGCGGCGCGCCCGCGCTCGTGGATATCGCGGTCGTGCGGCTGCCAAGGCTGTCCAACTTTACGGATTTCTCCCCGCTCGAACGGATTGAGGGAGTGGGCGTGCGCTATGCCGGCGCGCCGGAGCAGCTCGAGGGCGCGGACCTGATCCTGCTGCCCGGCACCAAATCCACGCTCGCGGACCTGAAATGGCTGCGTGAAAGCGGCATGGAAGCTCAGCTTCTCAAACGGCACGCGGCGGGCGTGCCGGTGTTCGGCGTGTGCGGCGGCTATCAGATGATGGGGCGCGCCGTATCCGATCCGGAAAACACCGAGGGCGGCGGAGTCATGCGTGGCTTGGGGCTGCTGCCGGTGGAAACCGTGTTCCGTCCGGTCAAGACCACGGCGCAGGCAAGCGGCGCGTTCGGTACGGTCGGGGGCGTGCTGCGCGGCTTATCGGGCGCGGGCGCGTCCGGTTATGAGATCCATATGGGCGAAACCGCGCGGGACGCGGGCGCCCTGCCGCTGATCCGGCTGACGCGCGCGGACGGAACGTCGTTCTGGGACGGGTGCCAGGCGGACAGCGCTTACGGCACCTATCTGCACGGCCTGTTCGACATGCCGGACGCGGCGCAGGCGCTGGTGCAGGCGCTGGCCGCGCGCAGGGGCGTGACGCTGGCAGACACGGCTTGCGACACGGCGCGATATAAGGAAAGACAGTACGACCTGCTGGCGGATACCGTGCGGCGGGCGCTGGATATGGGGTATATTTACCGGATACTGGAGGGAAACGGATGAAAGGGCTGATTCATTTGTATTGCGGCGAAGGGAAAGGAAAAACGACCGCCGCGGTCGGGCTGGCTGTGCGGTGCGCGGGGCATGGCGGCAGGGTGGTGTTCGCGCAGTTTTTGAAGGACGGGACGTCGGGCGAGTGCCGCGCGCTGGCGGGGCTGAAAAACGTGACCGTGCTGGCGGCCAATCCGGTGGGTAAGTTCTCCTTCCAGATGACGGAGGAGGAGAAGCGCCGGACCGCCGACGCGGTATCCCGCATGTTTGAGGCGGCGGCGGGCTTTGCCGTGCGCGAGGGCGCGCGCCTGCTCGTGCTGGACGAGGTGTGCGCGGCAGTATCCTGCGGCTTCCTGGAGGAGCGGGCAGTGCTGGCGTTCCTGGACGGACGGCCGGAAACATTAGAGGTGGTGATGACTGGCCGCGGCCCCTCGGAAGCGCTGTGCGCGCGCGCCGATTATATCACGGAAATGGCCGCCCGCCGCCATCCGTTCGACCGCGGCGTGGCCGCGCGGGAGGGGATCGAATTTTGAATGGACACATGCGGCCGCAGGATATCGAAAAACGCTCCTTTGCCATTATCACGGCCGAGCTGGGGGAGCGGACGTTTCCGGATGGGGAGTCCGAAGTGGTCAAGCGGGTCATCCACACAACGGCGGATTTCGACTACGCGGACAGCCTCGCGTTTTCGCCCGGCGCGGTTG
This sequence comes from Intestinibacillus sp. NTUH-41-i26, assembly GCF_032769475.1. Classification (GTDB taxonomy): domain Bacteria; phylum Bacillota; class Clostridia; order Oscillospirales; family Butyricicoccaceae; genus Agathobaculum; species Agathobaculum ammoniilyticum. The sequence continues at coordinate 2,623,846 of NZ_CP136477.1, read as the reverse complement.
GACAGGCCAGGGAAGCGCTGGCTTCGGGCGCGACCGTCGTGACCGATACGAATATGGCGCTGGCGGGCGTGAATAAGGGCGCTCTGCAGGCGCTCGGCGGGCGGGCGGTCTGCTATATGGCGGATGGGGCCGTGGCGCGCGCGGCAGGGGCGCGCGGCGTGACGCGCGCGGCGGTTTCGATGGAGTATGCCGCGCTGCTGGACGGCCCGCTCATTTTCGCCGTTGGGAACGCGCCGACCGCGCTGATCCGGCTGCACGAGCTGATCGCGGAGGGGGCGGTGTCGCCCGCGCTTGTGATTGGCGTGCCGGTCGGTTTTGTCAACGTGGTCGAGGCAAAGGAGCTTTTTATCGGCGGGCAGACGCCGTATATCATCGCGCGGGGAAGGAAGGGCGGCTCGAACGTCGCGGCGGCCATCGTCAACGCGCTGCTGTACCAGTTGATTGAACGGGAGGGATTTTAAATATGGGAAAAAAAGCGCTGGTGGTCGTCAGCTTCGGCACGGCCTGGCCGGAGGCGCGCCGTGCGATTGAAAAGCTGGAGGAGCGGCTGCGGTGCGCGTTCCCGACGCATGATTTTTACCGGTCGTTTACCTCGGAGATGGTAGCGCGCAGGATCGAGCGGGAGGAGGGCGTGCATATCCCGCAGCCGGAGGAGCTGCTGGAGCGGCTCGCGGCGGCGGGCTACGATGAGGTGCGGTGCCAAAGCCTGCATGTCATTTTCGGACAGGAGTATGAAAAGATGCTGCGCCAACTTCGGCCGTTCTGCGGCCGTTTTGAGAAGCTGCTGGCGGGCGACCCGCTGCTGTGGGGGACGGGCGACTATCTGCGCCTGACCGAAGCCCTGCTCGCCCGCATGCCCCGGCTCGACAGGGACGAGGCCTATCTCTTTATGGGGCATGGCTCTGCGCATCCGGCAAACGCGGCGTACGCGCTGGTGGAAAACACGTTCCGCTACCACGGCGCGGAGCGTGTGTATGTCGGCACGGTCGAGGGATTTCCGCATCTTGACTATGTGCTGTCCCGCCTGCACCAGCGCGAGATCGCGCAGGTTCACCTTGCGCCGCTGATGATCGTTGCAGGCGACCATGCGCACAACGACCTGGCGGGGGAGGGAGAGGATAGTTGGAAGAGCCGCCTGGAGAGCGAGGGCTATCAGGTGCAGACCCATCTGTATGGCCTGGGCGAATTGGACGCGGTAGGGGATATCTTTGTCGACCACTGCAGGCGCGCTGCGGCGCTGTAATGACTGACAGCAGAGGGAGGAAAGACCGAAACGGTCTTTCCTCCCTCTTTTTTGCGCCCTGTTTTCCGCCCCACAGGGATAAAATACGCAAAAATACTATTCCCCCTCTTATTTTCCGGCAAAGCCTGCAAATTGTTTGGGATATACTGGAAAAACAAGGGAGGCATAACGAAAATGGACAAGCAGAAAACAAAAAGAGCGGCGCCGCAGCTCATCGGGCGCGCCGCGGCGCGGGCGGCGCAGCTTTGGAACGAGGAGCACCTGCATACGCTGTTGACTGGCGTGCAGCGGTTTGTGCTGTGCGCGGTGCTGACGCGCGGCGCGGTGCTCGGAGGTTATGCCCCTTTTGGTTTGGCGATGGCCTCCGCGCTGATGGCGCGTGGGGCGGGGCTGAGCGCGATCGGCGGCATGTTTTTCGGCGCGATGCTGCTCGGCGGCGGGATCAAAAGCGGGCTGTATGCCGCCGCGGCCCTGCTCGTGCTATGTGTGATGAGCGTGTGCGCGGGGCTGCGTGTCATGGAGCGGAGGTGGTTTGCGCCCACGGTAGCAACTCTGTCCGGAGCGGCGTGTACCTTTGTGTTCCTGCCTGCGGGCGCGGCGCTCGACACGGCGGCGCTCCTGACCTTTATCGCCGTTCAGGGGCTGACCTTCGCTGCCTGCTGGATCTATGGCGGGGCGCTTGCCCCGCCGCGTGAGGAGAACGACTGGAAACGGCCGGCCACCCTGCTGGCGGTAACGGCAACCGTCCTGCTGTCACTTTCCGATCTGACGGTGTTCGGGCTGTTCGCGCCCGCGCGGGTCGTGGCGCTGCTGCTGGCGCTGGCTGCGGCTTACCTCGGCGGGTCCACAACGGGCGCGGCGGCGGGCGTGGCGTTTGGCGCGGCCATGGATCTCGCGGTCGGGTACGGTGCGCTGTTCACCTGCTGCTACGGTCTGTGCGCACTGATTGCCGGTCTGTTCCGCGACCAGGGGCGGCTGTGGTTCGCGGTCTGCGCGCTCGCCTCCGGCGTCTGTGCGGCGATGCTGGGCGTGGAACATGCGCTGTTTATCCCGCTGGTCATCGAGCAGGTCTGCTCGGTGGGGCTGTTCGCCGCGATGCCGCCGCTGGTGTGGAACGCGCTCCGGCAGACGCTCCTGCCCGACACGCTGATGGGAGAATCCGCGCGGCAGCAGGTGCGGCAGACCGCGGGCAAGTGCGCGACCGAGGCCGCGCAGGCGTTTTACGAAATGTATCTGGCCATGCTCAACGGCGTGACCGAGGGGAAGGCGGCGGGGGATCAGAATGTACGGGCGGTATTCGACCGCGCGAGCGATAGGGTGTGCAAAAACTGCGTCCTCTGCTCGCAGTGCTGGCAGCGGGACTATGTGACCACGCTTTCCGCGCTCAACGACGTGACTCAGCCCATGCTCAAGCGGGGCAGGGCCGAGCTGTCCGACTTCCCGTACCATTTTGCGTCGCGCTGCGTGCATTTGCCCGAGCTGATGCGCGCGATCAACAGCGCGCTGTTTGCGCTCCGCGAGCGCCAGAGCCTTCGGCGGCAGCAGGAGGAAAACCAAAGCCTGCTGGCCCGGCAGTACGCGGGCATTACGGATATCCTCCGTCAGCTTGGCGCGGAGGCGACGCGGGACGTTGCCGCGCAGCCGGTGATGGAGAAGCAGGTGCGCCGGTACGCAGCCGCGTTCGGATGGATCGAGCGGGTCTGTGTGGTGCGGGACGCGCAAGGTAGGCTGGTGGTGGAGCTGTACGGCGATGGTATTCGGGATGTGCTGGAGCAGGGCGAGGGGTTTTCCGCGGGTCTGTCCGCGCTGCTGGGCGTCGGGCTGACAAAGCCCAAACGGCTGGAGGACGAGCTGGGGCCGCATCTGGTGCTGCGTGAGCGCGCGCCGTTCCGCGCGGTCGTCGGTATCGGGCGGCAGCAAAAGGAGGACGCGGCGGTTTCCGGAGACAGCGGATGCTATTTCCTGACCGACGCGGGCGTGGCCTGCCTGCTGCTCGCGGACGGGATGGGCTCGGGCGCGGCCGCGGCGCAGGACAGCCGGATGCTGGTCACCTCGATGGAGCGGTTCCTGCGTGCGGGGATTACGCCGGCGGACGCGCTGAAAGCGGTGTCGCCCGCGCTGCGGCTGCGGTCGGATGGGACGCGGTTTGTCACGCTTGACGTGCTGACCGTCGACCTGTTCAGCGGAAAGGCGGAAAGTCTCAAATGCGGGGCCGCGCCCTCCTATCTGCGCGCGGGCGGTCAGTGGACCATGCTTTCCGGCAAGGCGCTGCCTGTCGGCCTGGCGGAAGAGGACGCGCTGGGCGAGCCGGTGCCGCTGCGCCTGGGACATGGCGACCTGTACATCATGCTGTCCGACGGGATTTCGGATGGTCTGGACGACGGCTGGGTACGCGAGCTGCTGGTCCGACATGCGGGGGAAAGCCCGAAAGAACTGGCAGCCCGCCTGGTGACCGAAGCGAAAGGGCGCGGGCATGACGACGACCGGACCGCGCTGGTGATGCGCATAGAACGGCTGTGAGGTAAAAGCGGGCGCAGCTGTAAAAATACGGCGGGATATGGTTAAATCCCTCCCTTTTGGGCATACTTGCTGCAAAAGGGAGGGATTTACCATGGTCAAGGGCGTGAGCCGGCGCGTGGTGGTCGTGCAGCCGGATGCGCACGGCTTATTCGAACAGGCGATTTTTCTGGTGCGGGATTACACGGTTCCGCGCGGCGATGTGGTGCGCGAAGCGTGCAGGATTGCAAACGGGTATGTGGCGGGACGTTCCGCGCGGTACAAACGGCGTTTTGCGTTCTGGCAGATCGCCTGCGCTTTTGCAGCGGGCTGCATGCTTGCGAGCGCGGCTTGGTCGGTGATTTGGCTGCTGGCTTGACAAATCGGTCAAAACTGCTGGAAAATACGCCGGATTATTGTATATTTTTACGGTAGACAATAGATAGCATAAAGATTATATTAATAATAGATATTAAAAGATAAAGGAGATCAAAAAATGATAAAGTATGTTTGCAAGATCTGCGGTTATATATATGACCCCGCCGAGGGCGATCCGGATAACGGCGTTGCGCCGGGTACCGCGTTCGCGGACCTGCCGGAGGACTGGGTATGCCCGCTGTGCGCGGTCGGCAAGGATGAATTTGAGCCGGCATAAGCGGACGGGCGCGGAAACGGGCCGCTTCGGCGGTCCGTTTGTAAATAGATTGAAAATTGCGGCCTCTGTCACTTGTTTTGGCAGGGGCCGCTTGTTATACTATGCTTAATCAAGCGTTGGAGAGTGAGCGGACGTATGACGGCCGAGGTATTTTTTGACCTTTTCCACCAGTACGGGTTGATCCTGATCTGTGCGGTAATCTTTTGCGAATATATGAATCTGCCCGGCTTTCCAGCGGGGGTAATCATGCCATCCATCGGGGTGCTGATCGCGCAGAGCGAGTTGTCTCTGGTGCTGACGATCGTGCTGAGCGTGGTGTTCGGCCTCCTCGGCAGCTTGGTGATTTACGGCCTGTGCTATTGGGGTGGCGAGCCGATCATGGAAAAGCTGTTCGGCAAAAGCGAGAAATTCCGCTCCTTCGTCAAAAGATGCCATGCGTATATTGATGCGCAGCATGGGCGCGGCCTGGCGTTCTGCCGTATCATTCCGGTTTTGCGCACCATTGTTTCCATTCCGGCGGGGTTGATTCGGATGCCGGTCAAGTGGTTCGTCGGCTGGTCCGCAATCGGCATCGCGGCGTGGAACACCGTGCTGATCTCGTTCGGCTATTTCTTTAGCGAAAAAATATTATCCATGCTGTAAAAACTCCCGAAAGGGGGTTTTTGTTTTGTCACCACTTTGCAATTTGCATTTAGTGGGGGCTTGTGATAAAATATACTGTGTCAAATTATACGCAGTGGGGGAGAGACATGCAAATCGGTTCTGTTATGCTCGCCGGGCGCCTGGTCCTGGCGCCGATGGCCGGAGTGACCGACCGCGCATTCCGGCAAATCTGTCGGGAACATGGCGCGGCGCTTACCGTGACCGAGATGGTTTCCACCAAGGCGCTTTGCTATCAGGATAAGAAAACGCCTGCGCTTTTGTCGCTGGCGGCAGACGAGCATCCGGCCGCGGCGCAGATATTCGGGCATGAGCCGGAAACCATGGCCGAGGGAGCGCGGATTGCGCGCGCGGTGTCCGGCTGCGATATCATCGATATCAATATGGGCTGCCCCGCGCCCAAGATCGCAAACAACGGGGACGGGGCTGCGCTCATGCGCGACCCCGCGCTGGCGGCGCGCGTAATCGAAGCGGTCGTCAGCGCGGTCGATGTGCCGGTCACGGTCAAGTTCCGCAAGGGATGGGACGAGAAGAGCGTGTGCTGCGTGGACTTTGCCCGCATGGCCGAGCGGTGTGGCGCGGCGGCGGTCACGGTACACGGGCGAACGCGCGCGCAGCAGTACAGCGGCACGGCGGATTGGGACGCGATCCGCGCGGTTCGGGAGGCGGTTTCCATACCGGTCATCGCCAACGGTGATGTGGCCGAGCCGGAGGATGCGGTCCGCATTCTCCGGCATACCGGCGCGGATATGGTGATGATCGGCCGCGGCGCGTTGGGCGACCCGTGGCTTTTCGAGCGCGCGAACGCGCTGCTGGAAACCGGCGTCTGCCCGCCGCTGCCTCCGTTTGCGGAGCGGATCGATACTGCGGTGCGGCAGATCGAGCTGGCGGCGGAGCAAAAGGGGGAGCGCGTCGCCATGCTGGAGGCGCGCCGCCATGTAAACTGCTATCTAAAACGGCAGAGCGGGCTCAAGGCCTTCAAAACACGCATTTGCGCGCTGGAACGGCTGGAAGAGCTTTATCCGCTGGCCGAGGAGCTCAAGCGCGCTGTGCAGGCGTGACGGGGCCTGACATCAGGAAGGGGGCGGGAGCCCATGGACGAAAAACATTTGCTGGCGAGAGCGCGCCGCGGCGAGGTGGCGGCGTTTGAAGAACTGGTGCGGCTGTATGAAAAGCGCGTTTACGCGGTCGCCCTGCGTTCGGCCGGCTCGCCGGAGGACGCGGCGGACATCGTGCAGGAGGTGTTCCTGCGCGCGTGGCGGTCGATCGAGTCCTTTCGGGGGGACAGCGGGTTTTCCACCTGGCTGTTCCGGATCACGATGAACCTGTGCGTCGATTTTGCGCGACACAAGCATGCGCAGCCGCAGACCCAGCCGCTTGTGGGAGAGGACGACGCGGAGCGCCCGATACCGGATACCGCCCCCACGCCGGAGGAGCATCTGGAGAACAGCGAGCTTGGGCGCGAGCTGGCCGCCGCGTTGGACGAAGTGAGCGGCGAGCATCGCCAGATCGTATTGCTGCGCGATGTATCCGGCTTGAGCTACACCGAGATCGCAGAGGTGCTGGAGATCAGCGAGGGAACGGTCAAGTCGCGCCTGTCGCGCGCGCGGCTTGCGCTGCGCACGGTTTTGCTGCGGCGGGGGAACCTTTTGCCGTCTACCGCGTCTAATGAATCGAAAGGAGGCGGGGACGCATGAGCGATAAGGAATATTATGAGCAGCTCTGCTCAAACAGCATTGACGGTACGCTGACTGATTCCGAACGGGAAAAGCTGGAGGCGCATCTGGCGGAATGTCCCTCGTGCGCCGCGCTGAAACAGGATTTGGAGCAGATGCACGCGCTGTTTTCGACCGAAGCGGCGCTTCCGGACGGGCTGCACGAAAAGATTATGCAGTGTGTGGAGCAGGAGGCGAAGTTGCGGGTCGTGCAGCCGGAAAAGCCGGCGCGCAGGCTGCCAGTATTCACTATGGTCGCGGCAGCGGCGGTCGTCGTGCTGGCGGTTCTGGGCGGCGGCGTGGGACAGGTGTTCGGCATGGTGAACATGGGCGCGGGCGTCAGCGCCTCGAACGCCTCCACGGCGGCAGGCGCTACGGAGGGCTTGGACATGAACGGCGGCGTGCGTGCGGCCGTAGAGGATGCTGCGGACCAGGCGGCGCTGGCGAAGGAGGAGAAGGCGGCGGATGCGTCGGCAGACGCCGGCGAAGCGCCGCCAGCGGAACCGGCGGCGCCGGAATCGTACAGCGTTCCGGAAAGCGGAGCGGAGAATCCGGCCGGAGAGGACGGCGGGGACCATGCGGACACGGCCGTGCCGGCTGGCGGCGGCGCGGTCGAGCCGCGGGATTCGGGGCCGGCGGTGATGCAGGCCGGCGGTGAGACGGAAGCATTTTCGTTGCCGGAAGCGTTGAGCGGCGTAAGTGTGGCGCACTGCTATCTGGCAAGCGGCACGGGCGAGCTGCCGGACATAGGCGGGGAACTGCTCTCCACGGATGAAACGGTATCTTATTTCCTGCTGGACAACAGCATGGCTACGATCCAAGACACCTTTAAGGCGCTGGAGGAAGCGGGCTTTGAAGTTTCCGCGTACGAAGGGCTGGGGCTGACGCTGGACAGCAAAGCGGAAAGCTGGCTCCTGATCGTGACCGTCGGATAAGGCGGCTGCGGAAAAGGGGGGATACGGAAAAATGGCGGTGCGGCCGCCATTTTTTTGTGCCTGCGGCCGCAGGGAATTAAATTTTGGAGGCTTTCACAAAAAAATTGCAGAAATTTTGTTCAAACGCTTGACTTTGGGAAATGCTTGTAGTAATCTATAAAGGCACCTGCAAAAGCAGGTAAAACGCGATGATGCCGGAGATTGCTGCCCTGTGCAGGTAACTTCGGCGGAGTAGGTCCGACAATCGGGCGGTTGAGATAACTGCTATCAGCCGAGAGGACAGAGTGCCTCCAGGCAAAAACGCAATGTTCCTGCGTAAATTCGGGACTTGCGGCGCGTGCGCCGCAAAGCCGATGGCCTGAACCACTTACGTTTCTTATTGTGACCGGATCGTTACACTATCAGTGCGCCCCGGTTATTTTCATGCCCGACCGTGATACGCACGGCGGGGTTGCAGTTTCTCTCCGTAGCGAGTCAAAACATTATTTAATGTATGGCACACATACGAGGAGGAAAACCAAAATGGCAAACGCACAGAAGATCCGCATTCGTCTCAAGGCGTACGACCACGAGTTGATCGACCAGTCCGCGGAGAAGATCATCGAGACCGCCAAGCGCAACGGCGCGAAGGTCTCCGGCCCGATCCCGCTGCCGACCGAGAAGCAGATCGTCACCATCCTGCGCGCGGTACACAAGTACAAGGATTCCCGCGAGCAGTTCGAGCGCCGCACCCACAAGCGCCTGATTGACATCATCAACCCGAATCAGGCCACCATCGAGGCGCTGACCACCCTCGACCTGCCGGCGGGCGTGGAGTTTGAGGTCAAACTCTAAACCCCTATAGGGGGCTTCAAAAGCCCCCTATATACGAAGGTCGGTTCCGGAAGAAACCGATCTTCGTTACCCGAATGACGCCGTCCAGGGCGGCTGGGTCGGGGTGTAAAAAGTCCGGCAAAGCTGGACTTTTTACGGGAAACCGCATGGCGGTTTCATCTTATGATTCCTTTTGTCAACAGGCAGACGGACTAACCCAACCGGCTGCTTGAAGCCCTGCCGCGATACGCGCGGCGAGGTCATGTTGGCGGCCAAATGCCGTCAACCAATAACCTTTAAGGAGGAAAAACACTATGCTGCAGAAAGCAATCATCGGCAAGAAGGTCGGCATGACCCAGATCTTCAACGCTGACGGCAAGGTCATCCCCTGCACGGTGATCGAGGCGGGCCCCTGCGTCGTCACCCAGCTCAAGACCGAGGAAAAGGACGGCTATAACGCGGTTCAGTTCGGTTTTGAGGATATCAAGGAGCGCAAGCTCAACAAGCCGGAGAAAGGCCACCTGAAGAAGGCGGGCGAGTCTCTGAAGAAGTATCTCAAGGAGTTCCGCTTCGCGGACTGCTCCACTTTCCAGCTTGGCGATGTGGTCAAGGCCGACATGTTCGTGGAAGGCGACTACGTCGACGTGACCGGCACTTCCAAGGGTAAGGGCTACGCAGGCGTTATCAAGCGCTTTAACGCGGGCCGCTCCCCGATGAGCCACGGCGCCGGCCCGATGCACCGTCATCAGGGTTCGATGGGCGCGTGTTCCGACCCGTCCAAGATCATGAAGGGCAAAATGATGCCCGGCCACTTGGGTGCCGAGCAGGTCACTGTTCAGAACCTGGACGTTGTCAAGGTTGACGCGGAGCTTAACCTGATCGCCGTTTGCGGCGCGGTTCCGGGGTCCCAAGGGCGGCATCGTAGTGCTCAAGAACACCGTCAAGAATAACAAGGTTGCCAAGGGCGAGGCTGGCATCAGCAAGAACCCGCAAAAGGCTTCCGCGAGAAAGTAAGGGAAGGAGGAGCAACGAATGCCTACAGTAGCAGTTTTTGATATGACCGGCAAGAAGACCGGCGAGATGGAGCTTAACGAGGCCGTATTCGGCATCGAGCCCAACATGGCGGTTGTACACGCAGCGGTCAAGAATTACCTGGCCAACCAGCGCCAGGGTACGCAGTCCACGCTGACCCGCGCTGAGGTCCGCGGCGGCGGCATCAAGCCGTGGCGCCAGAAGGGCACCGGCCGCGCGCGTCAGGGCTCGATCCGCTCTCCGCAGTGGACGCACGGCGGTATCGCGCTCGGTCCCAAGCCGCGTTCCTACAATTACAGCCTGACCAAGAAGACCAAGCGCCTGGCCATGCTCTCCGCCCTGTCCGCCAAGGCGGCTGCCGGCGAGATCATTGTGATCGACGGACTGGATATGGGCGAGATCAAGACCAAGAGCTTCGCGGGCTTCCTCAAGTCTGTCGAGGCTACCGGCAAGAGCCTGGTCGTCACCCCCGAGGTCCGCACGAACGTCGTCAAGTCCGCGGCCAACATCCCGGGCGTCCGCACGACGATCGCGTCCACCCTCAACGTATATGAAATCCTCAACGCCGACAAGTTCATCATCGACAAGGCGGCTGTCGAGAAGCTCCAGGAGGTGTACGCATAATGAAGTTCGCTTACGACATTATCAAGAAGCCGGTTATCACCGAGCGTTCGATGGAAGGCCTGCAGGACAACAAGTACACCTTTGAGGTCGCTGCCGACGCAGGAAAGATTGAGATCAAAAAGGCCGTAGAGCAGATCTTCGGCGTCAAGGTCATGAAGGTCAACACCATTAAGCTGCCGGGCAAGTGGAAGCGCATGGGCGTCCACGTCGGTAAGCGTCCGGACGTCAAGAAGGCGGTCGTCACCCTGACCCCTGACTCCAAGAAGATTGAGATCTTCGAGAACATGATGTAAAAGCGTATAGGAGGGACTCCGTCCCCCTTATATAAGTAAAAAGTTTCGAAGAAACTTTTTACGATACTCCCTCTCGTCTGCACAGCGGACGAGGACGCGCCGCCGCGGCGCGATGAAATGACGCGGACATGGTTCGCGTGTGTATGGGGATGCCACCCCGATAAGATACAGAGTTATTAAGGAGTTGAAAATCCAAATGGCTATCAAGACTTTCAACCCGACGACGCCCTCACGCAGAAATATGACTGTGCTGTCCTACAAGGGCCTGTCCAAGGTGAAGCCCGAGAAGAGCCTTCTCGAAAAGGTCAAGAAGACCGCCGGCCGCAACAGCTATGGCCGCATCACCGTCCGCCACATCGGCGGCGGCAACAAGAAAAAGTACCGCATCATTGACTTCAAGCGCCAGAAGCTGGATATGCCGGCGACCGTCATGACGCTTGAGTACGACCCGAACCGCTCGGCCAATATCGCGCTCGTCCAGTATGAGGATGGCGAAAAGGCCTATATCCTCGCGCCGGACGGCCTCTCGATCGGCGACAAGGTCGTTTCCTCCAAGGATGCCGACATCAAGCCCGGCAACTGCCTGCCGGTTGAGTTCATTCCGGTCGGTACCATGATCCACAACATCGAGCTGTATCCTGGCAAGGGCGCGCAGCTGGTCCGTTCCGCTGGCGTTGGCGCGCAGCTGATGGCGAAGGAGAATGGCAAGGCGATGGTCCGTCTGCCCTCCGGCGAGCTGCGCTACGTCCGCCTCGAGTGCAAGGCGACGATCGGCGTTGTGGGCAACTCCGACCATGCCAACGTGCAGATCGGCAAGGCCGGCCGCACCCGCCACATGGGCATCCGCCCGACCGTCCGCGGTTCTGTTATGAACCCGTGCGATCACCCGCACGGCGGCGGCGAGGGTAAGAGCCCGATCGGCCGTCCGTCTCCGGTTACCCCGTGGGGCAAGCCGGCGATGGGCTACAAGACCCGCAAGAAGAACCACCGCACGGATAAGCAGATCGTGCGTCGTCGTAACGGCAAGTAAGAAAGGAGTTAACGTAATATGGGCAGAAGTGTCAAGAAAGGCCCTTTTGTGGCTCCTGAGCTTATCAAAAGAGTCGTTGAAATGAATGAAAAGGGCGAGAAGAAGGTCCTCAAGACTTGGTCCCGCGCTTCCACGATCTTCCCCGAGTTCGTCGGCCACACCTTCGCGGTGCATGACGGCCGCAAGCATGTTCCGGTGTATGTCACCGAGGACATGGTTGGTCACAAGCTGGGCGAGTTTGCTCCCACCCGTACCTACAAGGGTCACGCGGGCAGCAAGACCTCCAATAACGGCAAGTAAGGAGGAGTTAAGGAAACATGGAAGCAAGAGCTATTGTACGCAACGTGCGCATGACCCCGCGTAAGGTCAAGCTGATCTGCGACCTGATCCGCGGCAAGGATGCGGGCGAGGCGATGGCCATTATCATGAATACCCCCAAGGCGGCCTGCGAGCCGATGGAGAAGCTCCTCAAGAGCGCGGTTGCCAACGCGGAGAACAACCATCACATGAACACCGACAAGCTGTACGTCAAGGAAGTACACGTCGGTCCCGGCCCGATCATGAAGCGCGTGATGCCGCGCGCCCAGGGCCGTGCGTTCAGAATCCTCAAGAGAACCTCGCACATCACGCTGGTTCTTGGCGAGAAAGAATAAGGGAGGGTAATCAATGGGCCAGAAAGTAAATCCGAACGGTCTCCGTGTCGGCGTTATCAAGAATTGGGATTCCCGTTGGTTCGCTAAGGACAATGTGTTCGGCGACCTCCTCGTGGAAGACTACAACATTCGTAAGGAACTGAAGAAGCGTCTGTACGACGCAGGCGTTCCGGCGATCGAAATCGAGCGTAAGAACGACGAGATCAAAATCATGATCCAGTGCGCGCGTCCCGGCATGGTTGTCGGCCGCGGTGGCGAGGATATCAAGAAGCTCGAGGAAGAGCTGACCCGCAAGTACGGCAAGAAGGTCCGCTGCTCGATCATCGAGATCAAGAATCCGGACACCAACGCGACCCTGGTCGCTGAGAACATCGCCGCGCAGCTTGAGAAGCGCATTGGCTTCCGCCGCGCGATGAAGCAGTCCATGGGCCGTGCGATGCGCATGGGCGCCAAGGGTATCAAGGTTTCCTGCGGCGGCCGTCTGGGCGGCGCGGAAATCGCCCGCACCGAGCACTATCATGAAGGCACCATCCCGCTGCAGACCCTGCGCGCGGATATCGACTATGGCTTTGCCGAGGCCGCGACCACCTATGGCCGCATCGGCGTAAAGGTTTGGATCTACAAGGGCGAGGTCCTCCACGGCGGTCCGCGTTTGGGCCGTTCGATCGAGGCTCCCAAGCCCGCTTTCGAGCGCCGCGAGCGTCGCGGTGGCCGTGACGACCGCCGTGGCGGCCGCCGCGACTTCAACCGTGGTAACGGCGAGCGCCGCGCGCCCCGCCAGGAAGGAGGCAACCGCTAATGCTGCTCCCCAAGAGAGTGAAATACCGTCGCGTGCATCGTGGCCGCCTCAAGGGCAAGGCCATGCGCGGCAACTTTGTATCCAACGGTGAGTACGGCCTGCAGGCCACTGAGCCGTGCTGGATCACCTCGAACCAGATCGAGGCCGCCCGTATCGCCATGACCCGCTACACCAAGCGCGGCGGTCAGGTATGGATCAAGATTTTCCCCGACAAGCCCGTGACCGAGAAGCCGGCCGAGACCCGAATGGGTTCCGGTAAGGGTTCGCCCGAGTACTGGGTCGCTGTCGTCAAGCCCGGCCGCGTGCTGTTCGAGATCGCCGGCGTTTCCGAGGAAGTTGCCCGCGAAGCGCTGCGTCTGGCCAGCCACAAGCTGCCGTGCAAGACCAAGTTCGTTGCCCGTGAGACCAAGAATGGCGGTGAAGCATGATGAAGGCATCTGAGATCAGAGAACTGACGGCCGAGGAGCTCGCCGCAAAGCTTGGCGACCTGAAGAAGGACCTCTTCAACCTCCGTCTTCAGCTCGCTACCAACCAGTTGGACAATACCAACAAGATCACCGAGGTCAAGCGCGACATTGCGCGCGTCAACACCGTAATCCGTGAGAAGCAGCTCGCGGAGAAGGCGTAAAGGGAGGGAAACGAATTGAGCGAAAGAGCATTACGCAAAACGCGAGTCGGCAAGGTCGTTTCCGACAAGATGGACAAGACCATTGTCGTCGCGATCGAGGATCGCGTAGCGCATCCTCTGTATAAGAAGGTTATTCCGCACACCTATAAGCTGAAGGCGCACGACGAGAACAACGAGTGCGGCATCGGCGACAAGGTAAAGGTGATGGAGACCCGCCCGCTGTCCAAGGATAAGCGCTGGCGCCTGGTCGAGATCATCGAGAAGGCAAAGTAAGGAGGAGAGCACATGGTTCAGCAGGAAACTTTTCTGCGCGCGGCTGACAACAGCGGCGCGAAGGAACTGAAGGTAATCCGTGTTCTCGGCGGCTCCGCACGCAAGTACGGCAATATCGGTGACGTGGTCGTCTGCTCGGTGCGTAAATGCACTCCGGGCGGCGGCGTGAAGAAGGGCGACGTGGTCAAAGCTGTGATCGTCCGCACCGTAAAGGGCCTGCGCCGCGCGGATGGCAGCTACATCCGCTTTGACGAGAACGCCGGCGTTATCATCCGTGACGATAAAAACCCCCGCGGCACCCGTATCTTCGGGCCTGTCGCGCGTGAGCTGCGTGACAAGGACTATATGAAGATCCTGTCGCTTGCTCCGGAAGTACTGTAAGGAGGTCGCCAACAAATGAATAATTTGCATGTAAAGACGGGCGACACCGCAGTCGTTCTTTCCGGCAAGGAAAAGGGCAAGCGCGGCAAGGTCCTGTCCGTAAACCCGAAGAAGGGGATGGTCGTGATCGAGGGTGTGAACATGATCAAGTGCCACACCAAGCCCCGCCGCCAGGGCGAGACCGGCGGTATCATCGAGCGCGAGGGCGCGCTGCGTGCCTGCAAGGTCATGCGCGTGTGTCCGAAGTGCAACAAGCCGACCCGTGTTGCGCACAAGTTTGCCGAGAACGGCGCGAAGCTGACGGTGTGCAAGCACTGTGGCGAGACGCTGTAAGAAGAGGAGGTTGCAATAAATGGTTCCGAATATGAAAGCGAAGTATACTGCGGACGTTGCGCCTGCTCTGATGAAGAAGTTCCAGTACAAGAGCACGATGCAGATCCCGACGATCGACAAGGTCGTCGTCAACGTCGGCTGCGGCAAGGAGGCCAACGGTAACGCCAAGGTCATCGAGTCCGTTGTTCGCGACATCGCTGCGATCACCGGCCAGAAGCCGGTCGTGACTCACGCCAAGAAGTCGGTCGCGAATTTCAAGCTCCGCGAGGGCATGCCGGTAGGCGTCAAGGTCACCCTGCGCCATGATCGTATGTGGGAGTTTTTGGATCGTCTGTTCAATGTTGCGCTGCCGCGCGTGCGCGACTTCCGCGGCATCAATGGCGACGCGTTCGACGGCCGCGGCAACTATGCCCTGGGCCTCAAGGAACAGCTGATCTTCCCGGAGATCTCCTACGACCAGATCGATAAGGTCCGCGGCATGGACATCGTTATCTGCACCACCGCGCAGACCGATGAAGAAGCGAAAGAGCTGCTCACGCTGATGGGCGCTCCGTTTGAGAAGTAAGGGAGGAGAATGATAAATGGCTAAGAAGTCGATGATCCTCAAGCAGCAGGCGAAGCCGAAGTTCTCTACCCGTGCTTACAACCGCTGCAAGATCTGCGGCCGCCCTCACGCGTACCTGCGTGATTTCGGCATCTGCCGTATCTGCTTCCGCGAGCTGGCCTACAAAGGCCAGATCCCGGGCGTGCGCAAGGCTTCCTGGTAAGCTTTGCGTCGATCAAAGGTTAGGCATATGCCCTGACTTTTGATGAAAACAGAAGCCTGCTTCTGTTTTCTATCCTAACTGCGCGCTTTCGCGCGAGAAGATTGCGAAAGCGGGCGCGCTATGCGCCCGCTTTTTTGCAGACTTTGCCGTATTTTGTCGGCAAAGACACTTTTATTGCGTTTTGACGGGAACGAAAGCCGAAAGTTTGATAAAAATATGCACTTTGTTGCTTGTCAGAACGTTCAAAAACATGCTATAATTAGTCGATAGCCCGCTCTGCGGGCTTATCGGCTGTTATAAAAAAACAGTTTCCCCGGCCGCTGTCTGTGGAAGGGCCACAGGCAGTGTAAAGAAAAGTGGGAGGCAAACAGGCCAATCAAGAGGGGACCCAACCCAGCCCCGCTCCGATTGCTGCACTACCCCCAAACTTCTTGAAAAGGAGAGCATTTATGCAGATCACTGATCCCATCGCGGATATGCTGACCCGTATCCGCAACGCCGGCAATGCTCGTCATGCCAGCGTGGACGTACCCGCGTCCAAAATGAAGAAGGCAATTGCCCAGATCCTGCTCGACGAAGGCTATATCAAGTCTTTTGAGACGCTCGAGGGCAACACGCAGGGCATCATCCGCATC
Source organism: Intestinibacillus sp. NTUH-41-i26 (assembly GCF_032769475.1). Lineage (GTDB taxonomy): Bacteria > Bacillota > Clostridia > Oscillospirales > Butyricicoccaceae > Agathobaculum > Agathobaculum ammoniilyticum. The sequence continues at coordinate 2,607,881 of NZ_CP136477.1, read as the reverse complement.
ACGCTCAAGTATGTGGACGGCCGCCAGAAGGCTATCTCCGGCCTTAAGCGCGTATCCAAGCCCGGCCTGCGTGTCTATGCCGGCGCACAGGAGCTTCCCAAGGTGCTCCGCGGCCTCGGCATTGCCATCATTTCCACGTCGAGAGGCGTCATGACCGACAAAAAGGCCCGCGAGCTGAACGTCGGCGGCGAAGTTCTCGCATTTGTATGGTAAGGGGAGGTATAAAATATGTCTCGAATTGGTAGAATGCCGATTGCCATCCCGTCCGGTGTGGAGGTCAAGATCGACGGCCACGTCGTAACGGTGAAGGGCGCAAAGGCAACCCTTACCCGCGAAATCCATCCGAACATGAATGTTGCGGTGGAGGGAAATGAAATCCTCGTCACCCGTCCGAACGACGACAAGCAGAACCGCGCGCTGCACGGCCTGACCCGCAGCCTGATCCACAACATGGTGGTGGGCGTGACCGACGGCTTCAAAAAGGAGTTGAGCGTGCAGGGTGTTGGCTACCGTGTCGCCAAGCAGGGCAAGGATCTGGTTATGAACCTCGGCTACTCGCATCAGGTTACGATGAGCGAAACCGACGGTATCACGATCGACGTTCCGAACCCGAACACGATCATCATCTCCGGTCCTGACAAGCAGAAGGTCGGCCAGTTTGCTGCGGAAGTCCGCGAAAAGCGCCCGCCGGAGCCCTACAAGGGCAAGGGCATCCGCTACGCTGACGAGTATGTCCGCCGCAAGGAAGGCAAGACCGGCGCGAAGAAGAAGTAAGGAAAGGAGAGGCGAAAAATGGTTTCGAAGAAGGATTCCAACAAGGCGCGTCTGCAGCGCCACAAGCGCGTGCGCGCAAAGATCAGCGGCACGGCCGAGCGTCCGCGTCTGGACGTTTACCGTTCTGCCAAGAATATTTATGCACAGGTCATCGACGATGTCGCCGGTGTCACCTTAGTCTCCGCCTCGACTGCCGAGAAGGACTTCACCGAGTACGGCGGCAACAAGGAAGCGGCCAAGAAGATTGGCATGCTGGTTGCCGAGCGCTGCAAGGCCAAGGGTATTGAGAACGTCGTGTTCGACCGCGGCGGCTATCTGTACCACGGCCGCGTGAAGGAGCTCGCGGAGGGCGCCCGTGAGGGCGGCCTGCAGTTTTAAGTCGGGAGGAGGTAAAACATGGCTCAGTTTAATAGAAACGATAAGCGCGAGGACGAGTTCTCCGAGAACGTCGTAGCGCTCAACCGCGTTGCCAAGACCGTAAAGGGCGGCCGTATCTTCAAGTTTGCGGCGCTGGTCGTCGTTGGCGATGGCAAGGGTACGGTCGGCTTCGGCTTGGGCAAGGCATCCGAAGTTCCGGACGCGATCCGCAAGGGCATCGAGGACGCCAAGAAGAACCTCGTCAAGATTTCCCTGAAGGGTACCACCATCCCGCACGAGGTTATCGGCGAGTTCGGGGCGGGCCGCGTTCTGCTCAAGCCCGCTGCCCCCGGTACCGGCGTTATCGCCGGCGGCGCGGTCCGTGCGGTCGTTGAGGCTGCCGGCATCAAGGACATCCGTACCAAGTGCCTGCGCTCCAACAACCCGCAGAACGTCGTTACGGCGACGATGGAAGGCCTGAAGAGCCTGCGCGACGCTGCCCAGGTGGCGGCGGTTCGCGGCAAAGCCGTAGAAGAACTGTAAGAAAGGGGTAACTCACAATGGCTAACATGAAGATTACCCTGAAAAAGAGCCTGGTCGGCCGCTTGGATAAGCACATTGCGACCGCTCATTCTTTGGGGCTTAAGAAGATCAACGATGTAACCGTTCAGCCGGACAACGCGCAGACGCGCGGCAAGGTTAAGCAGATCGGTTACCTGCTCGAAGTTGTAGAGGAGGCGTAACCCATGAAGCTTCACGAATTATCGCCTGCCGCAGGTTCCGTAAAGCCCGCTTACCGCAAGGGCCGCGGCGCCGGTTCCGGCAACGGCAAGACCGCGGGCCGCGGTCACAAGGGCCAGTGGGCTCGTTCCGGCGGCGGCGTCCGCCCGGGCTTTGAAGGCGGCCAGATGCCTCTGGCGCGCCGCCTGCCGAAGCGTGGTTTCAACAATATTTTCGGCACCACCTACGCACCGGTCAATGTTTCCGCTCTGGAGAAGTTTGAAGATGGCACCGAGGTCACCGCAGAAGCGCTGCGCGAGGCCGGTATCGTCAAGAATGCTCTCGACGGCATCAAGATCCTTGGCAACGGTACGCTCACCAAGAAGCTGACGGTTAAGGCCGCGGCGTTCTCGGCGTCCGCAAAGGAGAAGATCGAAGCCGCAGGCGGAAAGGCCGAGGTGATTTAAGGTGTTTCAAACCCTTAAAAACGCCTGGAACATGCCGGAGCTGCGCAAGAAGATCCTGTATACGCTGTTTATCCTGCTGATCTTCCGCTTTGGCTCCTGCATCCCCGTGCCGTTCATCAACACCGAGCTGCTGGCGACCTACTTTGAGCAGTCGCAGGTGGCGGGGTCGATGCTCGGTTACCTTGATATGTTCACCGGCGGCGGTCTGTCCAACGCGACGATCTTCGCCATGTCCATCACGCCGTATATCAACGCGTCCATTATCCTGCAGCTGCTGACCGTTGCCATCCCCGCGCTTGAGCGTATGGTCAAAGAAGGCGGCGAGGAGGGGCGCAAGAGGATCGCTTCCTGGACCCGCTATGTCGCGGTTGTCCTCGGCCTTCTGCAGGGCTTCTCCTACTATGCGCTGCTGCGCAGCAACGGATTCCTGTCCAACACGAGCGTCCTTGCCGCGGCCGCGATCATCCTGACGTTCACCGCGGGTACCGCGCTGATCATGTGGCTGGGCGAGCACATCACCCAGAACGGCATCGGCAACGGTATCTCGATCATCCTGTTCGCGGGCATCGTTTCCCGCGGCCCGTCGCTGATCCGGACGCTGTACAACCTGTTCAAGCAGGGCGGCGGCAGCATTATTTCCGCGTTGCTGATGATCGTCATCGGCTTGGCCGTTGTCGTGTTCATCGTGTTCATGTCCAACGCGGAGCGCCGCATTCCAGTGCAGTACGCCAAGCGCGTGGTCGGCCGCAAGATGTACGGCGGCCAGTCCACCCACCTGCCGATCAAGGTCAACGCGTCCGGCGTTATGCCGATCATTTTCGCGTCGTCCATCCTGTCGCTGCCCCAGACCGTTTCGATGTTCTGGCAGCCGGCGGCCGGCACGGTCGGCTGGCATGTATTGAACCTGTTCTCGCAGTCCAACCCGTTCTATATTATTGTATACGGACTGCTGATCCTTGCGTTCGCGTATTTCTACGCTTCCATCCAGTTCAACCCGATCGAGATTTCCAACAACCTCAAGAAGAACGGCGGCTTCATTCCGGGCTTTCGTCCGGGCAAGCCGACGAGCGACTTTATCACCAAGGCGCTCGGCAAGGTTACCTTTGTGGGCGCGATCTTCCTGGGAATTGTTGCGATTCTGCCGTTGATCGTCGGCGCAATCTCCCCGAACCTCTCCAATGTGGCTCTGGGCGGCACGTCGGTCATCATCGTCGTCGGCGTTGCGCTTGATACCGTCAAGCAGCTGGAGGCACAGATGCTCATGCGCCACCACAAGGGCTTCTTGGAATAATGCTGGAGGCATACTGAAGTGAATCTGATTTTACTGGGCGCTCCGGGCGCCGGCAAAGGCACGCTTGCGTCCTATCTTGTGGAAAAGATGGGGGTGCCGAGCGTATCGACCGGCAATATTCTGCGCGAAGCGATCAAGAACAACACACCGCTCGGCCAGTCGGCCAAGCAGTTTATGGATGCAGGGCAGCTTGTACCGGACGGAGTCGTGATCGGCATGCTCAAGGAGCGCATTGCCGAGCCGGATTGTAAAAATGGCTTCATCCTGGACGGGTTCCCGCGTACCATCCCGCAGGCGGAGGCGCTGGATACGATCGCAACGATCGACTGCGCGCTTTCGCTGGAAGTGCCGGACGAGGTGATCGAGGGCCGTATGACCGGCCGCCGTGTCTGCCTCAAGTGCGGCGCGTCCTACCACATCAAGGCCAACCCGCCCAGACAGGCGGACACCTGCGATGTGTGCGGCGACAAGCTGCACATCCGCAAGGATGACAAGCCGGATGTGGTGCAGCACCGTTTGGCAACCTACCATGAGCAGACCGAGCCGCTCAAGGATTACTATGGTAAGCAGGGCAAGCTCAAAAGCATCGATGGTACGCAGGGTATCCGCCAGACGGAGCAGATCGCCGTTCAGGCGTTGGGTCTGTAAGCTATGATCCATTTGAAGTCAGAAAAAGAGCTCGAACGGATGCGTGTCGCCGGCCGCATTACCGCGCTTGCGCGGAAAGCGGCGGCGGACGCGGTCCGTCCCGGCGTCACGACAGGCGAAATCGACCGGATCGTCCGCAAGACGATCGAGGACGCGGGCGCGAAGCCCTCGTTCCTCGGTTACGGCGGCTTTCCCGGCAGCGCCTGCGTATCGGTCAACGACGAGGTCATCCACGGCATCCCCTCAAAGCATCATGTGGTGCGGGAGGGGGATATCGTCAAAGTGGACGTTGGCGCCTATATTGGCGGCTACCACGGCGACTGCGCCTGCACCGTACCCTGCGGTGAGGTGTCCGAGGAGGCCAGGCGTCTGATCGAAGTGACCCGGCAGAGCTTCTATGAGGGTATCAAATTTGCCCGCGAGGGCTACCGCGTTTCCGATATCTCCGCAGCCGTGCAGGCCTATGTGGAGAAAAACGGCTTTTCGGTGGTGCGCGCTTACGTCGGCCACGGCGTAGGGGAGAACCTGCACGAATCACCCGAAGTACCGAATTTCGGCCATCCGGGCCATGGAATCCGGCTGCAGCGTGGTATGACTATCGCAGTGGAACCCATGGTCAATGTGGGTGTGTATGACGTCAAGGTCCTGCCGGACGGCTGGACCGTCAAAACCAGGGACGGGAAGCTGTCCGCCCACTATGAGAACACGATCGCCATTACAGATGGCGAGCCGGAGATACTAACCAGCATCGACGGTGAGGTGTTGTAATGGTGGAGGCCCACACAGCCGATATCGTGCTGTCGCTGACCGGCAGGGACAAGGGCAGGCTCATGCTTGTCATGGCGGAAGAGGGGGATTTTCTTCTGCTGGCAAACGGGCGCGCGCGCAGAGCGGAAAGTCCCAAGCGCAAGCGCCGCAAGCATGTGAGCTACCAGGGGCCGAGTGACGGGCGTACGGCGCGCAAGCTGCTGGAGTCCGGCCGCCTGACCAACAGCGACATACGCAAGGCCCTTTCCCTTTGGACAGGGGACGAGGACGCAAATTGACCGAGGAGGGTAATACACATATATGGCAAAAGATGATGTAATCGAACTCGAAGGTACCGTCATAGAGGCGCTGCCTAACGCGATGTTTCAGGTGGAACTGCCCAACGGCCATAAGATACTGGCTCATATTTCAGGCAAGCTCCGCATGAACTTTATCCGCATTCTTCCCGGCGACAAGGTCACCGTTCAGATGTCGCCCTACGACCTGACCCGCGGTCGTATCACTTGGCGTTCCAAGTGACCCAAAAGCGGGCGGAGGCGCGTATGTGACCCGAGCGCCAGCGGTCGCCGGTTTTCCGGTGTCCCATCCCACCAAAATTTTTGATGGAGGTAAAATGTCATGAAGGTAAGACCATCTGTTAAGCCGATCTGCGAGAAGTGCAAGATCATCCGCCGCAAGGGCAAGGTCATGGTTATCTGCCAGAACCCGAAGCATAAGCAGAAGCAGGGCTAAAAATCTTATAGGGGACTTCAAAAGTCCCCTATATACGAAAACAAGTTCGGGAGAAACTTGTTTTCGATACCCGAGCAGCGCGGCCCAAGGCCGCTGGGTCGGGGAGTCAAAAGCACGGGCGAGGCTCGCGCTTTTGATGAAAACGGCATGGCCGTTTTCTGATTGCATGCGCCGGACGGCGCGAATGTGTGAAGCGGTTTTTCTACCGTTTCCAGATAAATTGCCGCGCGTCATGGCGCGGGATGATGGTTTACGCGAACACGACAAGCACGCGCGGGCGCGCGGCGCTGCAGGGGCGGAGGCGGTCCCTACACTGTGTTTGCCAACACGCCTCAGTGTAAACAAATCGGAGGTTTTATAAAGTATGGCACGTATTGCCGGTGTTGACCTTCCCCGCGAGAAGCGCGTGGAGATCGGCCTGACCTACGTCTTCGGCATTGGCCGCAAGACGTCCAACGAAATCCTTGCCAAGACCGGTATCAATCCCGATACCCGCGTCAAGGACCTGACCGAAGAAGAAGCCGCCAAGCTGCGTGAAGTAATCGACCGCGACTACAACGTCGAGGGCGACCTGCGCCGCGAGATCGGCCTGAATATCAAGCGTTTGGTTGAAATCGGCTGCTACCGCGGCCTGCGCCACCGCCGCGGCCTGCCGGTACGCGGCCAGCGCACCAAGACCAACGCCCGTACCCGCAAGGGTCCCAAGAAGACCATTGCGAACAAGAAGAAGTAAGGAGGGGAACGTATAAATGGCTAAGGTACAGCAGAAAAAGGGCGCGGCGACCCGTACGCGCCGCCGCGAGCGCAAGAACATTGAAAAGGGCGCGGCTCACATCCGTTCCTCTTTCAACAACACCATCGTTACCATTACCGACCTGAACGGCAACGCAATTTCCTGGGCTTCCTCTGGCGAAATGGGCTTCCGCGGCTCGCGTAAGTCCACCCCGTTCGCCGCGCAGACCGCGGCTGAAACCGCCGCGGCCGCCGCGATGGAGCACGGCCTGAAGACGGTTGAGGTTTACGTTAAGGGACCGGGTTCCGGCCGCGAGGCTGCGATCCGCGCGCTGCAGGCCGCGGGGCTTGAGGTCACCATGATTAAGGACGTGACCCCGATCCCGCACAATGGCTGCCGTCCGCCCAAGCGCAGAAGAGTATAATAAGGAGGAAACCAATCAATGGCTAAGAATACACAGCCCGTTCTCAAGCGCTGCAAGACGCTTGGTCTCTCCCCCGCGGTACTTGGTTACTCCAAGTCCACCAAGCGCCAGCCCAAGCAGTCCCGCCGCAAGCAGTCCGAATACGGCATGCAGCTCAACGAGAAGCAGAAGGTAAAATTCATCTATGGCGTGCTCGAGAAGCAGTTCCATGCTTACTATGAGAAGGCCGAACGTAAGCAGGGCATCACCGGTGAGATCCTGCTTCAGGAGCTTGAGCGCCGCCTGGACAACGTCGTATTCCGCATGGGCTTTGCGAACACCCGCCGCGAGGCGCGCCAGCTCGTCAACCATGCGCACTTCACCGTAAATGGCAAGCGCGTCAATATCCCGTCCTATCAGGTCAAGCCGGGCGATGTTGTCGCGGTCTGCGAGAAATCCCGCAGCTCCGCCAAGTTCAAGACCCTGCTGGAGGAGAACGGCAAGAAGCAATGCCCCAAGTGGATCGACAAGGCCAAGGATTCCTTTGAGGGCAGGATCGCCTCGATGCCGGCGCGTGATGACATCGATTATGATGTATCCGAGCACCTCATCGTCGAGTTGTACTCGAAGTAACAGACCCTCGCTTTTGGAGCCTGCGCGGCGCCTGCGCCGCCTGCTCCGCTTAGAGTTTCCAACCAACGTGAAGGAGGGTACCAAATGATCGAAATCGAAAAGCCGCGTATTGACTGTGAACAGCTCGCTGAAGACGGCTCTTACGGCAAATTCGTCGTGGAACCGCTGGAGCGCGGATATGGCACCACGCTGGGCAACTCCCTGCGCCGCATTCTGCTTTCGTCGCTGCCGGGTACGGCCGCGTCGAGCATCAAGATCGCCGGCGTGCAGCATGAGTTCTCCACCATCCCGGGCGTTAAGGAAGACGTGACCGAGATCGTACTGAACATCAAGGGCATCATCGCCAAGCTGCACTGCGACGGCCCCAAGACGGTCTACATCGAGGCCGCCGGCGAGGGCGAGGTAAAGGCTGGCGACATCCACGCTGACGGCGAGGTCGAGATCCTCAATCCCGACCTGCACATCGCTACCCTGATGAGCGATGCGCGCCTGTCCATGGAGATCACGCTGACTTCGGGCCGCGGCTACGTTCCGGCCGAGAAGAATAAGCAGCACCAGACCTCCATCGGCGTCATTCCGGTGGATTCGATCTACACACCAGTTTACAAGGTCAACTATACGGTGGAGAACACCCGTGTGCGCGACCTGACCGACTATGATAAGCTTACGCTCGAGATCTGGACCGACGGCACCATCACCGCGCGCGACGCGGTTTCGCTTGGCGCAAAGGTGCTGCGAGACCATCTCGACCTGTTCGTCGACCTGTCCGACGAGATCGGCTCCAAATCCACGGTTGTTGAAAAGGCCGAAGCGCAGCACGATAAGGTGCTTGAGATGACCATTGAGGAGCTTGACTTCTCGGTGCGCTCGTTCAACTGCCTCAAGCGCGCGGGTATCAACACAGTGGAGGATCTGATCAACACCTCGGAAGAGGACATGATGAAGGTCCGCAACCTGGGCCGCAAATCGCTGGAAGAGGTCATCGGCAAGCTGGAGGCCATGGGCCTGTCGCTTGCCAAGTCCGACGAATAAGAAAGACCGATAATGCGGCGGCACGAAAAGCCGCGCCGCCGCCTTTACTTTATTTTGGAGGTAAACACGAATGGCTAACAATCGCAAGCTCGGCCGTCCTACCGATCACCGTATGGCCATGCTGCGCGCGATGGTGACCTATCTGCTGGAAAACGGCAGGGTCGAGACCACCGTTGCCCGCGCCAAGGAAGTCGGCCCGCTGACCGAAAAGATGATTACTCTCGGCAAGAAGAACACGCTCGCTTCCCGCCGTCAGGCGATGGCTTTCATCACCAAGGAAGCTGTTGTTGCAAAGCTGTTCTCTGAAATCGCGCCGGAGTATGCAAGCCGTAACGGCGGTTACACCCGCATCATCAAGACCGGCCCGCGCCGCGGCGACGCAGCGGAAATGGCGATCATCGAGCTGGTTAAGTAAGATAACGGCTCACTTGGAAGCAGGAAGATGACGCAAAAAGGTTATCCAGTAGCGTGCTTACTGGATAACCTTTTTCTTTTTGCTTTCGTGCGGAATGTATCGCCGAAATATCTTCAAACAGAAAAGAAAAACACAGAAACCCCTTGCAATGTGCGGGATTTCGTGCTATACTACTGTCGTTAAGTAAGAAGTAACCGTAAGGAGTGGCGAAAGCCACTCCTTACGCTTTGCTTGAGAGAAATCGGAAAAGGAGGGACGGCTTTGCAGGCAAAGCAGATCGTCGCCCGTGTGGAAGAGTTGGTAAAGCCCTTGTGCGAGCAGGCCGGCGTTTCCCTGTGGGACGTGGAATTTGAAAAGGAGGGCGGCCGGTATATGCTGACCGTGACCGTCGATCATCCGGAGGGCGTGCAGATCGACCAGTGCGAGCAGGTTTCGCGCGCGCTCGACCCCATGCTGGATGAAAAGGAATTCGACGATATGCCGTCCTATACGCTGTGCGTTTCCTCGGCGGGGTTGTCGAGACGACTCAAGCGGCCGGAGCATTTCGCGGCGTTTATCGGCCATCCGGTCGAACTCGGCTTTTATAAGCCTGTAAACGGCGCAAAGCAGACGGAAGGCACCCTCGTTGCCTATGATAACGGCTGCGTGACGCTGGAGAGCGGCGGGCAGCAGACTGTTTATGAACCCAAAGATATAGCCGCGGTGCGACTTGCGGTTGAAATTTAAGGAGATGAACCGGAAAAAATGGTGAACGCAGAATTTTTTGACGCGCTGGAGCAGCTCGAAAAGGAAAAGGGGATACCGGTCGATTACATGCTCGACCGCGTGGGCCAGGCTTTGATTACTGCTTACAAGCGCGACAACGACGGGATGACGGACAATGTGTTCGTTGAACCGGATCGGGATAAAAAGACCATCCGCATGTATGTGCGCAAAACGGTCGTCAAGGCGGAGGACCTCTATGAGCCGTATGAGGAGATCACACTCGAGGAGGCGGCCGAGTATAAGAACAATCCCATGGTGGGCGATATCATAGATATTGACATCCCGACCAAGTCGTTCGGCCGCATCGCGGCGCAGACCGCCAAGCAGGTCATTATCCAGGGCATCCGTGAAGCGGAGCGCGGCATGGTGATCTCGGAGTTTGAGAGCAAGGAGCATGAGATCCTGACCGGCGTGATCGCCCGTATCGACCCCCGCTCGGGCAACGCGTATCTGGACGTGGTTTCGGGCGGCGAAAAGAGCGAAGCAGTCCTAGCCGCTTCTGAGCAGGTGCGCGGGGAGCAGCTTGCCGAAGGGCAGCGCGTCAAGGTATACCTGATCGAAGTGCGCCGCGGCACGCGCGGTCCGCAGGTCGTGGTATCGCGCACGCACCCGGGCCTGGTCAAGCGCCTGTTTGAGCTTGAGGTGCCGGAAATCCATTCCGGCGTGGTTGAGGTCAAGTCGATCGCGCGTGAAGCGGGCAACCGCACCAAGATCGCGGTTACATCGCACGACGAGAACGTCGATCCGATCGGCGCATGCGTGGGTACGCGCGGCGCGCGCGTCGCCAACATCACCGGCGAGCTGAACGGTGAAAAAATCGATATCATCAAGTGGAGTGAGGATACGGCGCAGTTCGTTTCCGCAGCGCTCGCCCCCGCTGACGTGATCTCCGCGTCTGTGCAGGCGGACAACAAGTCCTGCCGCGTGATTGTACCGGACGACCAGCTTTCGCTCGCCATCGGCAAGGAGGGGCAGAACGCCCGCCTTGCCGCCAAGCTGACCGGCTGCAAAATTGACATCGCTCCGGAATCACAGGGCGAATAACAAAACGGGGGTGCGGCAGAATATGGTACAGAAAAAGGTTCCCATGCGGCAATGCCTCGGCTGCCGCGAAATGTTTCCCAAGCGCGAGCTGATCCGCGTGGTGCGTTCACCGGAGGGTGCGCTTTCGCTGGACTTCAGGGGGAAAGCGCCGGGGCGCGGCGCCTATCTGTGCAGCAGGCCGGAGTGCCTGAAAAAAGCGCGCAAGAGCCGCGCGATCGAACGTGCGCTTTCGGTCGAGGTGCCGGAGGACGTGTACAGCGCGCTGGAAAAGCAGATGGAGGAGGGCGCGCATGATGAATGATCCCGTCCTCCGGATGCTGGGGCTGGCGCGGCGCGCCGGCAAGCTGGCGTTCGGCGACGAGCTGGTGCGCGAGGCCTGCATGGAGAAAAAGGCCCGCTGCGTGATGGCTGCATCAGATGCCGGCGAGAGTACGGCGAAGAAGGCCGCGTTTTATGCCGAACGCGCAAACGTACCGTTTCTCGTCCTGCCGGTGGATAAGCAGACGCTGGGCGCTGCGATCGGCAAGGGCGGCTGCGCGGTATGCGCAGTGACCGATATCGGCCTGGCGTCCGCGGCGGTGCAGCGGCTCGCGGCGCAGGACAGCGGCTATGCGGACGTATCCGCGCAGCTTGCGGAAAAAAACGCGCGCATCCAGTCGCGCCGGGGCAAAAAGAAGCCCCGCGCTTCGCAGTCTCAGGCGGCGCAGCCGCCGCGCCGCGCAGGCAGCGCCCCGCGCAAAGCGAACAAAAGCCCACGCGCAAAGCGCGTATTCTAATAGGCAACCCCCGCAAAGCGGCGTTTGCCATCAAAATCGGGAGCCTGTATCACGATTTTGATATCAGAAAGCTGTTTTGTGTGCCGTGTGGCGGCGCGTAAAACAGCGCATAAGAGGTGTTCGCGCCATGCGCGGCACATCTTACTCGATTGAAAACGTGTTTTCAACCGAAATTTCTTTTAGGAGGAGTTGCCCATGGCAATAGAGAATAAATATCGGGTGCATGAGGTTGCAAAGGATTTTGGCGCCGCCACAAAGGAGATTACCGAGATCCTGACCCAATACTGCACCACCCCGAAAAACCATATGCAGGTGCTGAGCGATCAGGAGCTGTCCGTCATTTTCGAGTATATGACGCAGCACCATCAGGTAAACAACATGGAGGAGACCCTGAACGCGCAGATGGCGGCGCGGCAGACCGCCGCAGCCCCGTCCGGCGACCGGCCGAAAGCGGAGGAGAAGCTCGCCAGACAGCCGCAGGCAGCCCAGCAGCCGGTGTCTGCCAAGCCGGAGGCAGGAAAGAAAGAGGAAAGCAAGGCCGCGCCCGCTGCTTCGACCAAGGTCAAGCAGGTACACCGCATCGATACCCGCGGCGCGGGAGACGTCAACCTGGATAAATATGACGAGCGTATCGACAAGCTGGTGGATGCCAAGGCGGAGCGTATGGAGTCCCGCGGCCAGAAGAAGCAGAAGCTGACCAAAAAGGCTGACCAGCGCGCCAAGCCGTTCGGCAATAAGCGCCGGCAGGAGGAGCAGGAGAAGATGAAGCGCCTCCAGCGCCAGCAGCAGATGGCGGCTCTCAAGAAGATACCGGTCAAGGTTATGATACCGGACGAGATCTCGGTCGGCGAGCTGGCCAGCCGCATGAAGCGCACCGCGGCGGATGTAATCAAGGGTCTGATCAAGCTGGGCGTGATGGCATCTATTTCGGAGATTATCGACTTTGACACCGCGGCGATCGTGGCGGAGGAAATGGGCTGCAAGGTCGAAAAAGAGGTCCATATTACCATCGAGGAGCGACTGTTTGACGAGAGCGAGGACCGCGAGGAGGATCTCGTGCCGCGCGATCCGGTTGTGGTCGTGATGGGTCACGTTGACCACGGCAAGACCTCGCTGCTCGACGCCATCCGCAAGACCAAGGTGACTGAGGGCGAGGCCGGCGGCATCACCCAGCATATCGGCGCGTACCGTGTCGCGGTGGACGGCAAGCCGATCACCTTCCTGGACACCCCGGGCCACGCGGCGTTCACCTCCATGCGCGCCCGCGGCGCGCAGGTAACCGATATCGCCATTCTGGTCGTGGCGGCGGACGACGGCGTGATGCCGCAGACCATCGAGGCGATCAACCACGCCAAGGCGGCGAATGTGCCGATCATCGTGGCGGTCAACAAGATCGATAAGCAGGGCGCCAATCCGGACCGTGTACTCCAGCAGCTCACCGAATATGAGATCGTACCTGAGGAGTGGGGCGGCGATACGATCGTGTGCAATATTTCGGCCAAGTTCGGCCAGGGTATCGAGAACCTGCTCGAGATGGTGCTTCTGACCGCGGAGGTCGCGGATCTCAAGGCCAATCCCAACCGCAAAGCGCACGGCACGGTCATCGAAGCCAAGCTCGACAAGGGCCGCGGGCCGGTCGCAACGTTGCTTGTACAGAACGGCACGTTGCACACGGGCGATACGGTCATCGCGGGTAAGGCGGTCGGCCGTGTGCGCGCCATGACCAACGACGACGGGAAGCGGATTCAGGAGGCCGGCCCGTCCGTGCCGGTCGAGATCATCGGTCTGGCCGAGGTGCCGGGCGCGGGTGATATCTTCGATGCGGTGGACGACGAGAAGATGGCGCGTGAGTTGGTCGAGCAGCGTAAGGATAAGGAAAAGGAAGAACGCAACAAGCAGTTCCATAAGGTCACGCTCGACAACCTGTTCGCCTCCATCCAGGAGGGCGAGATGAAGGAGCTGAACATCATCGTCAAGGCTGACGTGCAGGGCTCGGTCGAGGCGATCCGCTCGTCGCTGGAGAAGCTGTCGAACGACGAGGTCCGCGTCAAGGTTATCCACGGCGCGGTCGGCGCGATCAACGAGTCCGACGTGATGCTGGCCGCGGCGTCCGGCGCGATCATCGTCGGCTTCAACGTGCGTCCGGATCGCACGGCAACCGATTCCGCCGCGCAGCAGGGCGTGGATATGCGCATGTACCGCGTTATTTACGACGCGATCGAGGAGATGGAGCAGGCCATGAAGGGCATGCTCGAACCCAAGTTCAAGGAAGTCGTGCTCGGCCATGCCGAGGTGCGCCAAGTGTTCAAGATTACGGGCGCGGGCGCTGTTGCGGGCTGCTATGTGCAGGATGGCAAGATCCAGCGCAACGCTGAGGTGCGTGTGGTGCGTGACGGCATCGTATTCCACGAGGGCCATCTGAACACCCTCAAGCGCTTCAAGGACGACGTCAAGGAAGTTGCTTCCGGGTATGAATGCGGCATGAGCATCGAAAACTATAACGACATCAAGGAAAATGACGTAATTGAATGCTTCGTCATGGAAGAGGTCAAACCGTAAGATAATTGAAAAGGGACGATGGAGAATGGAGCCGAAGCCGTAAGGGGCAGCTTCATTTTCCGCGCGCCATTTTTCCATTCATCCTCAGGCAAAGGAGGACGTTACACCATGTCTACACGAATCGACCGCATTTCGGAAGAGGTGCGCAAGGCGCTGGCCGAGGCGATTCGCTCGGTCAAGGACCCGCGGGTGCAGAACGGGCTGGTTTCGGTCGTACACTGTGAGGTCACAAACGACCTGCGCTATGCCAAGTGCTTTATTTCCGTGCTTGGCAGCGAGCAGCAGGCGAAAGAGGTCATGAAAGGCCTGAAATCCGCTGCGGGTTGGCTGCGGCGCGAGGTTGGGCATAAGGTACAGCTCCGTTACGCGCCCGAGCTGGTGTTTGAACTGGACAACTCGATCACGCATGGCGCGCATATCTCGGAATTGCTGCACGAGCTGAAAAGCGAGGGCAAGCTCGGGGAGGAGGACCGCGCATGACCGTGGACGTTGCGGGCGCCGCCGCGGCGCTGCAGGGCGCGGACAACATCCTGATCCTGACGCACCGCCGCCCGGACGGCGATACCGCCGGTTGCGCGGGGGCGCTGTGCCGCGGGCTGCGGCAGCTCGGCAAGACCGCGTATATTCTGGAGAATCCGGAGATCACCAAGCGGTATGCACCGCTGATTACACCTTGTTATCCGACGAGCGATTTTAACTCTGCGTATATTGTATCCGTCGATATCGCGGAGGAAAAGCTGTTTCCGGATACGGCGGAGCAGTATAAGGGAAAGGTCGATCTAGTGATCGACCATCACCGCTCGAATTCGGGCTTTGGCGCCAAAAACCTGATCCGTCCGGACGCGGGCGGCTGCGCCGAGGTGCTGTATGATGTGCTGGCCGCGCTGGGCGTGCGGTTCACCAGGGATATCGCGGAATGCATCTACATCGGCGTGTCCACGGATACAGGCTGCTTCAAGTTTTCCAACACGACCGCGCATACCCATGCGGTAGCGGCGGCTTGCCTGACTGCGGGGATCGATGGGGGCGAGATCAACCGCGTGCTGTTTGAGACCAAATCCATGCCGCGCTTCCAGATGGAGCGCATCGTGTTCGACACGATGGAGTTCTTTGAGGACGGCGCGGTCGCGGTTGCGCTGCTGTGGCGCACGGATATCGACCGCACGGGCGCGGATATGGACGACCTGGATTCGATTGCTTCGCTCACGCGGCAGATTGAGGGCGTGCAGATCGGCATTACACTGACTGAAAACCGAGACGGGACGGTCAAGGCGTCCGTCCGCACGACCAAAGAGATGGACGCCGCAGCGATCTGCAAAAAGTGCGGCGGCGGCGGCCACATCCGCGCGGCCGGCGCAAGCTTGGACTGTGGAATGGAGGAGGCGAAAGCCGCCATCCTGACCGCCGCGAGGGAGCAGTTCCATGCCAAACAGTGAGCTGAACGGCATCCTGCTGATGGATAAGCCGCAGGGCTTTACCTCGCACGACGTGGTGGCCAAGCTGCGCGGCATCCTGCACACGCGCAGGATCGGCCACGGCGGCACGCTCGACCCACTGGCGACCGGCGTGCTGCCGGTATTTGTCGGCGGTGCGACCAAGGCGGCGGATTTCGCGGCCGCGCAGGATAAGGAATATATCGCGGGCTTTACGCTCGGCTACAATACGGACACGCAGGATGTGACCGGCGGGACGCTGCAGGTCAGCGGCCGCTGCGCCGCACGGGATGCGGTCGAGCAGGCGGCAGGCCGCTTCCTTGGGTCGCAGAAGCAGGTGCCGCCCATGTATTCGGCGGTCAAGGTGAACGGGCAGAAGCTGTATGACCTGGCCCGCAGGGGGAAGGCGGTCGAGCGTCCGGCGCGCGACATCACCGTCCACGCGATCGATCTGCTGGAGTTTGACGAGCACGCCCAGAAGGGCATGCTGCGGCTGACGGTCAGCAAGGGTACTTATGTGCGCACGCTCATCAACGACCTGGGCGAAGCGCTTGGTACGCTGGCGGTCATGCACAGCCTGACGCGCACCCGATCGGGCGCCTATACGCTGCGGGAGTGCCACGGCTTCAGCCAGGTCGAGCGCGCGGCGGCGGATGGCGCGGCGCAAACGCTTTTGCTACCGACCGACAGCCTGTTCCCCCTGCATCCGGCTGTGCGGCTGACGGACGAGGGCGCGGAACGCATCGCGCGCGGCGCGGTGGTATTCCCGCGCATGGCGCAGGGGATGCCCGAAACAGCGGGCGCGCTGTGCCGCGTGTACCACGGGGCGCGTTTTTTGATGCTCGGCCAGGTAAGGACACTCGATAAAGGCGGGCTGGGCCTGTTTGTCTATAAAAATTTTGGATGAAAAAACGCGGGCCGGCAGCGGCCGCTTTTTCAGGGAGGGTTTCCCATGCAAGAATTTCAAAAGCCGCGCGCGATCGCGCTGGGTTATTTCGACGGGGTGCATCTGGGGCATCGGGCGTTGATGGAGCGCGCGGTGGAGCGCGCCAGACAGATCGGCGGCGTGAGCGCGGTATGCACGTTCGACGTCCATCCGGATTCGGTTGTGCTGGGGCGCCAGGTGCCGCTGATCACGGCGGACGCTTACCGGCGGGAGGAGATCAAAAAGCTCGGCGGCGTGGACGAGGTAATCTTCATTCATTTTGACGAGAAGATGCAGCATATGGACTGGCGCGACTTTATCCATAAGGTGCTGATCGAGCAGTTCCACGCGGCTTGGATCATTTCCGGCCGGAACAACCGCTTTGGTTATAAGGGGCGGGGCAACGCCGCCGGTATGGCGGAGGAATGTGAAAAGGCCGGCATCGGCTACGACTGCGTCGACGATGTCAAGATGGACGGGATCGTGGTGTCCTCCACCTATATCCGTCAGCTCATTTCCCAGGGCGATATGGAAACGGCCGCGCGTTTCCTTGGCCATCCGTATACAGTGACCGGCGTGGTCGAGCATGGCCGCAAGGTGGGGACGAGCGTGTTGGGCGTGCCGACCGTTAACCTGCGTCTGCCGGGCGAGATGGCGCTGCCGCCGTACGGCGTTTATGCGACGCGCGTGCTGGTGGGCGGGGAAAGCCACATCGCGGCGACCAATATCGGCGTCAAGCCCACGTTCCTGGATAGCGGTACGCCGACCATCGAGCCGCACCTGCTGGATTTCGCGGGCGACCTGTACGGCCGGATGATCCATGTCGAGCTGCATAAGTTCCTGCGGCCGGAAAAGCAGTTTGCGTCGGCGGAAGAGCTGCGCGCGGCGATCGAGGAGAATGTGCGGCAGACGCGCGCCTACTTCGCGGAATAAGCGGGCGCCAGGAGACGGAAGCATGGCATAAAATTGCCCGCCGCGCGGCGGGTGGAAAAGACGGGATGGATTTGCCATCCCGTCTTTTTTTGAAATCTGTTATAATGGTAGAGAACAATTCCCTGCCTGGGGACGTGTTGTTTACAGAAAGGAGGAGAGGACGCCATGCAAACAAAGCTGCGCTCCGACGCATTCCTGTGCGAGGCGATGGAAGCCTGCGGCGACGCCGTTTACCGGCTGGCGCTGTGCCGCATGGGAAGCCGCGCGGATGCGGAGGACGTTTATCAGGAGGTGTTTCTCCGGCTGCTGCGCGACACGACTGATTTTCGGGATGAGGAGCATTTGAAGGCCTGGCTGATTCGGGTCACGCTCAACCGGTGCAGCGACCTGCGTCGTTCGGCGTGGTTCCGCCGCACCGCGCCGCTCGAAGCCGCGCCGGACGCGGCTGCGCCGGAGGATACCGACCAGGCCGACCTGTGGCATGCGGTCGCGCGGCTGCCGGATGAACTGCGGACCGTGATACACCTGCACTATGTAGAGGGCTACAGGACGGAAGAAATCGCGCCGCTGGTCGGATGCAGGCCGGCAACCGTGCGCACGCGGCTCCATCGGGCGCGTAAACAACTCAAACTGGATCTGGAGGGAATGGACGATGAAGAAGAACAACCGGAACGAATGGGAGCAGATGAAAAGCATAAAAGCGCCGGAGGCGCTGAAGCAGCGTACCCTGGCGGCCGCGCGTGAGGAGCGCCGCGGGGAGGGGCAGGCCGCGCCGCAGCACCTGGCGCCGGCGCCGCGCCGCAGCTTCGGCATGGTAAAACGCATTTTGGCAGCGGCGTGTGCGTTCGGCGTGGTTCTGGGCGGCTCGGCCCTGTGGCGAATACAGGGCGGGCAGAGCGCGGACGAGGCGGTCGCCGGAGTGGTGGCCAACTCGTTCGGCATCGTGGCTTATGCCGCGGACACGGGCGAGACTATCGCGCCGAAAGACAGCAAGATTGCGTTTGATTTCGCTGGCGGAGGTGCGGACAGCCCGACCAAGGGTTTTTTCAGCGGTTGCCTGTTCCGGGTGACGGGCGACAATATCGAAACGGTCAGCGCGTCGGTTGACAAGGGCGGTCTGTACCGGACCGAGCGGCTGGAAATCAACGAGGCCGACGTACAGGCGATCATGATGGGCACCTATGCGCCCACAGCGGATGCGGACGATATCATGGTGCAGTCAGAACCGGAAAAAAAACGGTGGTGGGTGGACGCCAGCTACCGCATGGAGAACGGCTTTGTCGCGGACTATGACGCGAACGTGAGCTACGGCTTCTGGGGCGAGCCTCAGCCGGTCGATATGGCGGACGATACCGACCTGCGTGACGCGTGGCACGCCCGTATAGACGAGTTCGACGGCGCGACCCTGACGGTCACCGTCACCTTTGCCGACGGCACGAGCGATACCCAGACGCTCACGCTGCACACCGGCAAGCTGGGCGTATGGTATCCGGACGATGAGAGTGGCCCGCAGCCCACCGGCGAGGTACTCACCGACGAGCAGGCCAAAGAGCAGGGCTATCTCTACGGCGTATACGCGGAAATGGAATAACGTGGCGGTTTATCCCCCGATCTTTCGGATCGGGGGATAATTTTTGCAGAAAAACAGGTAAACTGCTTGAAAAAAAACGGTGCATCCCATACAATAAAAAAGTAGTTTGTTTTTATGAGGGAGTGCCATGCTGCATATTGTTCTGGTTGAGCCGGAGATCCCGCAGAACACGGGCAACATCGCCCGCACCTGCGCGGCGACGGGCTGCGTGCTGCACCTGGTCGAGCCGCTCGGCTTTGCGATTGACGATAAGCGGATGAAGCGTGCGGGCCTGGATTACTGGCATCTGCTCGACGTCCGCATGTATAAAAACCTGGATGAGTTCTTTGCCCGAAACCCGGGCGGGCGTTATTTTTACGCCACGACCAAAGCGCCGCACGCCTATCACGAGGCGGCGTATCGGGACGGGGATTACCTGCTGTTCGGCAAGGAGACAAAGGGGCTGCCGGAAAGCCTGCTCGTCGCGCATCCGGAGCGGTGCGTGCGCATTCCCATGCGCGAGGGCGCGCGAAGCCTAAACCTGTCCAACTCGGTCGCCGTGATCGTGTTCGAGGCGCTGCGGCAGACCGGCTTTGAAAACCTGAGGCTGGCGGGGCCTTTCCCGCAGGAGTGAGGGAGCGTTTATGGAAAAGATACACATTCTGACCGATTCTTCCGCGGATATCCCGCAGGCGCAGGTGGATGCCTATGGGATAGAGGTCGTCCCGATCACGCTGACGCATGAGGGGCGCGCGTTCCGCGAGTATTACGACATCACCGCCGAGGAGTACTGGAAGCTGCTGCAAACCAGCCGTGAGGTTCCGGCAACCTCGATGGTCACGCCCGCGCAGTTCCTGGATTCCTACCGGCGCGCGTTTGAACGCGGCTGCACTCATGTGCTGGGCGTTCTGATCAACGGGAAAGGGTCGGGTACCTGTCAGGCCGCCTGTCTCGCCCGTTCGATGTTTGAGGAGGAATATGGAAGTGGCATGCGGATCGAGATCATCGACTCCGCGACCTACACCTATATTTACGGGCATATCGTCGTGCTGGCCGCCCGCCTGCGCGACCAGGGAGACAGCTTTGAGGCGATCGCGGGCGTGGTGCGCAGCCGGCTCAAGCGGGTGGAGGCTTATCTGGGCGTGTATAGCCTGGCGCACCTCAAGCGGTCGGGCCGCATTTCGGGCGGCGCGGCGTTTGTCGGGGAAGCGCTCGGGCTCAAGCCAATCAGCCATGTGTACGGCGGCGCGGTTACGGTATGCGACAAGGTGCGCGGGGAAAAGGCGCTGGTGTCGGGCCTGATTAAAAAGGTGTCCGGCCGTGTGCAGCAGCCGGAAAAGCAGACCGCGCTCCTGCTGTACGGTGATGTACCCGCGGAGCGCATCGACGAGCTGGAAAAGCGTCTGCTGACGGAAATCGGCTTCAAACAGGTCTGCCGCAGCCCGATCGGCCCCTCGGTTATCACGAATACCGGCCCGCAGGCCCTGGCGGTCGCGTTTTACGGACAGGCCCGAAACTGAACCGGATTGGGCATATTGTTTAATATTTCACAATATTTTGAGGAAAAACGCAAAAATCCTCTAAAAGATTGCCAAAATGTAAGGTTTTTCGTAAATTTGCTTGCGGGATACCGGAAAAACGAGTATAATTTGGTCTTGGAAGCGGAATTCTTTTAGAGAACGCCGCGATTTTGATCCGTGTCGCAATATTTATATCTTAAGGAGAGGTATATTTTATGCAGTACAACAAAAAGAGTGTCGAAGACATCGACGTAAATGGCAAAAAGGTCATCGTTCGCTGCGATTTCAACGTCCCGCAGGACGAAAACGGCAATATCACCGATGACAAGCGTATCCGTGCGTCCCTGGAGACGATCAAGTACCTGCTGGACCACAACGCGGCTGTTATCCTTTGCTCGCACCTCGGCCGTCCGAAGGGCGAGGTCAATATGAAGTATTCGCTGGCGCCGGTCGCGGCGCGCCTGAGCGAACTGCTCAGCATTGACATCAAGCTGGCGAAGGACGTTGTCGGCGAGGACGCCAATCGGCTTGCCGCGGCGGTCAAGCCCGGAGAAGCCATCCTGCTGGAGAACGTCCGCTTTGAAAAGGGCGAAACCAAGAATGATCCGGCGCTTGCCAAGGCGTTTGCCGATATGGCCGAGATCTACGTCAACGACGCGTTCGGCACCTCGCACCGCGCCCATGCCTCCACCGCCGGCATCGCGGATTACCTGCCGGCCGTGTGCGGCTTCCTGATCAACAAGGAAATCTCCATCATGGGCAAAGCGCTTTCCGATCCGGCCCGTCCGTTCGTCGCCATCCTGGGCGGCGCGAAGGTTTCCGACAAGATCAACGTTATCAACAACCTGATCGATAAGTGCGATACCGTCATTATCGGCGGCGGCATGGCCTATACATTCTCCAAGGCGCAGGGCGGCAAGATCGGCACCTCGCTGTGCGAGGAGGATAAGCTCGATCTCGCGCTCGGCCTGATCAAGAAGGCGGAGGATAAGGGTGTCAAGCTCCTGCTGCCGATCGACACCGTTTGCGGCGATCACTTTGGCGCGGACGCGGAGCCGGTTGTTTACGAGGCAGGCCAACTGCCGGACAACATGATGGGCATGGACATCGGCCCCAAGACCGTTGAGTTGTTCTCGGACGCGGTCAAGAACGCTGGCACGGTTGTTTGGAACGGCCCGATGGGCGTATTCGAGTTCGACACCTTTGCGGCCGGCACCAAGGCGGTTGCGGCGGCGATCGCTGCGTCCGGCGCGGTTTCCATCATCGGCGGCGGCGACTCCGCGGCGGCGGTTGAAAAGCTTGGCTTTGCGGACAAGATGACCCACATCTCCACCGGCGGCGGCGCTTCGCTGGAGTTCCTGGAGGGGCTGGAGCTGCCGGGCATCGCCTGCCTGCTGGATAAGTAAGCTCCCTCAGCCGAAAGGGGTAATGTGAAAACCCACGCGCCTGCCGCGGGTTTTTGCGGAGGGCGCCGCGGGCCGGCGCTTTCCTGTGGAAAATGCGCGCTGCGCATGGGATGTGTGCGGTGCGGAAATGTGCTTATACCGGGGCGTTCGCGCGATGCCCCGTATAAATACATAACCGATCAGGACGGATCCGCCGTCCGAAATTTGAAAGGGGTAAAACCAACATGAATCGCAGATACCGTAAGACCATCATTGCCGGCAACTGGAAAATGAACAAGACGCCGGCGGAAGCCAAGGCGCTCATCGAGGAGATGAAGCCGCTGCTTTCCAAGACCAAGTGGTGTGAGATGGTTCTTTGCGTGCCGTTTACCGATATTCAGGTCGCAGTAAAGGCTGCCAAGGGCTCCAAGATCGCCATTGGCGCGGAGAATATGCATTTTGAGAAGTCCGGCGCGTTCACCGGCGAGATTTCTGCCGATATGCTCAAGGAGCTGGGCGTGAAGTATGTGATCATCGGGCACTCCGAGCGCCGCCAGTACTTCAACGAGACCGACGAAGCCTGCAACAAGAAAGTCCTCGTCGCGCTGGAGAACGGCCTGCGCCCGATCCTGTGCGTCGGCGAGTCGCTCACTGAGCGCGAGCAGGACGTGACCATGGAGGTTATCCGTAAGCAGATCAAGATCGCCCTGCAGGGCGTTGCTGTTGAGGATATCAAAAAGGTTGTCATCGCTTACGAGCCGATCTGGGCGATCGGCACCGGTAAGACCGCTACCGCCGAGCAGGCGGGCGAGGTCTGCGGCGCGATCCGCGACTGCCTGCGCGAGAAGTACGGCGCGCGGGCGGCCCGCGGCATCACCATCCAGTACGGCGGCTCGATGAACGCCAAGAACGCGGCCGAGCTGCTGGCCCAGCCCGACGTTGACGGCGGCCTGATCGGCGGCGCCTCCCTGAAGAGCGCTGATTTCGCGACCATCGTGGAAGCAGCCAATCAATAAGATAAGGAATACGGCGTGGGAAGCGGCTGCTTCCCCCCGCCGTTACCGCGGAGGGGGGCATCGATATCGATCGTTGTCCCCTTTCATCCCACTTCTGCCAAAGGAGCTTTAGCTATGAAAAAGAAGTTTCCTCCGCCAAGGAGGCTGCGGAAACGGCGCCTGTCGTGGAAAAGGCCGCAGCGAAAAAGCCGGCGGCGAGAAAGACGGCCGCTAAGCCAACCGCAGCCGCTGTGGAGAAGAAGACCCCGGCAAAAAAACCGGCGGCTAAGAAGCCCGCGGCCCGCAAAACGGCAGCAAAGAAAGCCTCCGGCCCGAAAAAGCCGACCGCGCTGATTATCATGGATGGTTTTGGCCACCGCGACGAAAAGAGCGGTAACGCGATCGAGGCTGCGAACACCCCCAACTTGGACAAGATCTTTGCAGAAAACCCGATGACGTATATCGGCGCCTCCGGCTTGGACGTCGGCCTGCCGGACGGGCAGATGGGCAACTCCGAGGTCGGCCACACCAACATCGGCGCGGGCCGTATCGTTTATCAGGAGCTGACCCGCATCACCAAGGCCATCCAGGACGGCGACTTTTTCACCAACGAAGCGCTCATGAGCGCAATCAACCAGTGCAAGTGGTTTAATTCCACCCTGCATATTTTCGGCCTGCTGTCCGATGGCGGCGTACACTCGCATATTGACCATATGTTCGCGCTGCTCGAGCTGGCGCGCCGCAACGGTCTGCGCAAGGTGTGCTTCCATTGCTTCATGGACGGCCGCGACACGCCCCCGCAGTCCGGTATCGAATATATCGACCGTCTGCAGGCGAAGATCGACGCGGTTGAGGTCGGCTGTATTGCTACGATTTCCGGCCGCTATTATGCGATGGATCGCGACAACCGCTGGGAGCGTGTCGAGAAAGCCTATAGCGCCATTGCCGAGGGCGTCGGAGAGCATGCAGCCTCCGCGCACGAAGCCATGCAGGCTTCCTATGATGCGGGCGTGACCGACGAGTTCGTGGTTCCGGTCATCGTAACCGAGGGCGCGACCGTCCGAGACGACGACGCGATTATCTTTGCCAACTTCCGTCCCGATCGCGCGCGTGAGATCACCCGTGCGTTTGTGGATCATGAGTTCCAGGGCTTCCCGCGCCACCGCCGCAACATTCACTACGTCTGCATGACGCAGTATGACGCGACGATCGTAGGCGTTGAGGTGGCGTTCAAGCCGCAGAGCCTCAAGAATACCTTCGGCGAATATATCTCCGACTTGGGCCTGACCCAGTTGCGCATCGCCGAAACCGAGAAGTATGCGCATGTCACGTTCTTCTTCAACGGCGGCGTGGAAAAGGAATATGCGGGCGAGGACCGCGCGCTTATCCCGTCCCCCAAGGTTGCGACCTATGACCTCCAGCCGGAAATGAGCGAGCCTGCCGTAACCGAGGAGTGCGTAAAGCGCATCCTGTCCGGCAAGTATGATATGATCGTCCTGAACTTTGCCAACTGCGACATGGTCGGCCATACCGGCGTGTTCGAGGCTGCGGTCAAGGCGGTCGAGGCGACGGACGACGGCGTGGGCAAGGTTGTCGCCGCGATCCAGCAGATGGGCGGCCAGTGCCTGATCACGGCCGACCACGGCAACGTGGATCAGATGCTCGACGCGGACGGTACGACCCCGTTCACCGCGCATTCCACCAATCCGGTGCCGCTCGTGATGATCGGCCATGCGGGCAAGCTGATGGAGGGCGGCGTGCTGGCTGACCTTGCGCCCACCCTGCTCGAAATGATGGGTCTCAAGCAGCCGGAAGAAATGACCGGCCACAGCCTGATCGCCAAATAAATCTGCGTATCCCCAAAATTGATATAAAAAGGAGAATGAATTATGAAAGGCTACATTGAAATCGTTGATGTGCTTGGCCGTGAGGTAATGGACTCCCGCGGCAATCCGACCGTTGAGGTCGAGGTTTATGTTGAGGGCGACACCGGTGCCTATATGGGCCGCGCGGCCGTTCCGTCCGGCGCTTCCACCGGCATCTTCGAGGCTTGCGAGCTGCGCGACGGCGACAAGTCCCGCTATAACGGCAAGGGCGTCCTCAAGGCGGTTGACGCTGTCAACGGCGAGATCGCGGAAACCATCATCGGCATGAATGCGCTCGACCAGCAGGCCATCGACAAGGCCATGATCGAGGCGGATGGCACCCCGAACAAGACCAAGTTCGGCGCCAACGCGATTCTGGGCGTTTCCATGGCGGTTGCCAAGGCGGCGGCCGAGGCGCTTTCCCTGCCGCTGTACAACTACATCGGCGGCTGCAACGCCAAGACCCTGCCGATGCCCATGATGAACATTCTTAACGGCGGCGCGCATGCGACCAACAACGTTGAGATCCAGGAATTCATGATTATGCCGGTTTCCGCTCCCTCTTTCCGCGAGGCGCTGCGCCGCTGCGCTGAGGTGTTCCATCAGCTCAAGAGCACCCTCAAGGAGAACGGCACTCCGGCTGCGGGCGTAGGCGACGAGGGCGGCTATGCGCCCAACCTGAAGAAGGACGAGGACGCGCTCAAGGTGATCGTCAAGGCGATCGAAGAGGCTGGCTACAAGCCGGGCGAGGACTTCATGATCGCGATCGACGCGGCTTCCTCCGAGTGGTGGAACGACGAGGAGAAGTGCTATATCCAGCCGAAGTCCGGTAAGAAGATGACCCAGCAGCAGCTCGTTAAGATGTGGAAGAACTTCGCGGAGAAATACCCGATCATCTCCCTTGAGGACGGTATGGCCGAAGAGGACTGGGAAGGCTGGGAGATGCTGACCAAGGCGCTGGGCGATAAGATCCAACTTGTCGGCGACGACCTGTTTGTAACCAATACCACCCGTCTCAAGAAGGGCATCGACATGGGCGTTGCCAACTCCATCCTCATCAAGGTCAACCAGATCGGCTCCCTGACCGAAACCCTGGACGCCATCCAGATGGCGAACCGCGCGGGCTACACCGCCGTTGTTTCCCACCGTTCGGGCGAAACCGAGGACGCGACCATCGCGGACATCGCTGTGGCGCTCAACGCGGGTCAGATCAAGACCGGCGCGCCGAGCCGCACCGACCGTGTTGCCAAGTACAACCAGCTGCTCCGTATCGAAGAGGAGCTGGGCGAGGATGTCGCGCAGTACCTGGGCAAGGATGCTTTCTTCAACTTGAAGAACAAGTAAGAATGGCTTAATAGCAGGCCGTCCGCAACAAGCGGACGGCCTGCTTATTTTTATATGGAACGGTTTCTTCTCCCTATAAGAAGAAAGACACTATAATTTTCCAGTAAATTACAGAAAATACGGAAAATTGGCAACATATAAGAAATTTTTCAAGTATTTGTAAACCAAAACGGTTGACGAGCGTGGAGGAATGTGTTATCATATTCACAGTAAAAATTTGATAATCTAATCAATTGGCGGCGGCAGCAGGACTGTCGGTTTGTCCAATCCATAAATTCGCGCACTTCTTCATTCCTAAAAAGCCGCGCCCTTGGCAAAGGGTGCGGCTTTTTTACTGGATATCAATACCAATAGCCTGCTTTCCATTTCTGGAGGGCGAGGCTCGCGTTTTGGTAGCTTACGTCGGAGGTCGGCGTCCCCGCGGGTACACCCAGGATCGCCGCGTCGCGCTGCAGCACATAGCCGTTGGTTTTCCAGCGGCTGAGCGCCTGCTCAAAGGCCTGCGTCTGTGCGCTGTCCGCCGCGTCGTCCACGCTGAGCTGGTAATTGCGCCAGTTCAGCGTGGGGGTGCCGTTTAAAAAGCCGGTCAGACCGGCAACCGACAGGCTGTAATCCCGATCCGCGTTGAACTGCGCGAGCTGCGCCTGTGCCTGGGAGAGCGCGGCGCTTTCCGCAGCGGCATAGTAGTCGATTTCGAGCGCGGCTTCCTGCCCGGCGGCGCTGTCCTGCGCGGCCGCGCGCGCCTTGAGACGCGCCTGCCCCAGCGCGTTGAGATCGCTGCGGTACTGGTTGTCGATCGAAATACGGCTGGTTTCGGCCGCACCCGAAGTAGCGGCGGAGTCCCGCGCGCCCATGTTTAAGCCGAGCGCGGCCAGCTTTTCTTCGTTGGAGAGTACGGATTGCCGCGCGTTGATATCGGTCTGCGCCATGCCGGCCGTATAGTCGCTCTCGATCGAAGCCAGATTTCGTTCAAGCTGCTGCGCGATGCGCTCGCGTGCGGCTTCAAAGCGTTTCAGTCGGGCCTGTTCGGCGGCTTCATAAAGCCGGTTGAGCGCGCTGGCGCCGGCAGAGGCGCCGCCCCCGCCTCCGCTGCTGCCGGACGAAACCGAATAGGGGCGGTAGTCCCCGTTCCAGGTCGATACCGCTTCGTTGGATGCGACCTTGCCCGCCAGCCCTTCCGTATCAATCTTGTTCTGGCGTTCGGCGAGCAGCTCCTGACGTTTGCCCGCGTCCTGTGTATTTGCGATAGCCTCCGAGTAGTCAAAATCCTCTTTGTAGTTTTTCGCCATATGTTTCCCTCCTTTCTCAGATCACGGTCTGCCCCTGCGTCCAGCGGATCGTGAGCGCGAGCAGGCCGAACGGCTCGTCCGGCCGGTCGTTGCCGATGCGCACCGCGAACAGCGGCATGCGGTGCTGCCGGCGGCGGGTGCGGTAGCTGACCGCGCCAGGGATGCAGCGGAACGAGAACCGCGAAAAATCCAGCGTTTTGAACGAAAACAGGTCCATGTTGCGCGAAAGCGCGAGCAGCGCGCCATTCTCGTTTTCATACTGTACGGTCGCGCCCGACCGTGAGTAGGGCATGAGCGTCGGGATGACATCGCGCACGGTTTTGACCCGCCCCCAGTCCGCGAGCGGCAAGGTGGGCGTGCGCCAGTATGCGTCGATCGCCGCGTCATCGTCACAGTAGGCGCCATCCTCGTCGGCGCGGGCGAAGCGGCACAGCCGGCCGTCCGCGGTGCCAAACCAAAGCCGACCGTCCAGCACGGCAAGGCATTGGGCGGGGACCTCGGTCCAGTAAAACCATGCGGGGTCGCCGTTCTCCTCGGTCAGCGTACTGTCCGCGATATACATATGCCCATTCACGGCAAGGTAATATTTTCCTTCGAACACGGCCGCGCAGGCGTTCTCCAATCCGGCTTCCGTCTCCAGCTTGGGTACGATCGCGTCCGATACCGAGCGGATGGTCCGCTGCTCCGCGACCGCAGTGCCGAACGCGCCCTGCACCCCGCGCGCGGACAGGAACAGCGGCAGATCGCCCAGCGTGGCGAAGCTGCGCGGCGCGGTCGCGCCCGCGCCCTGCGCCCCCTGCTTGAGCGGATAAAGCGCCGTCCCGTCGTCCGCCATCAAGTAGGAGCGCAGATAGCTGGTCGCCTCCTGCGCGCCGCCGGACTTGATGACGAGCTGGCTCTCATACTGCTTGAGATAGCCTACAATCGCGGACGCGTCCGTCCCCATGCGGGTGTAGCCGGTATCGGGGAAATAGGTGGGATCATACAGCCCGCTCTGCCAATCACAGTCCGGCTCGTCCGGATTGCCGGCAACGAACGCGCGCGTATCGTTTTTGCCGCCGTACAGTCCGGCAAACCGGCACTGGTTGATTTTATCCGCATAGCCGGTCACGGTTTTGGAGAACGTGATGGATACGTTGGCCAGCCCGTTGGCGTTTGCGGGCGCGCTGGCCAATGTGATCAGGCCGGTCGTGCGGTTGACCGAGGACACGGTCACGGATGCGCCGTTTACCGCTGCGGTTACCTCGGTGTCGTCCAGATTTTTTGCGTCCACCTGGAACTGGGTCGCCGAGCCGTTGCCAATGAAGGTGTTGATGCGTTTGGGGGTGAGCAAGTTAACTGCTTCATAGCTGGTGCCGCCGCCGGTCGGCTGCGCGGAGATCGTGGTGGTCGGAACATAGGCGACGTCTTGTACCTTGACAGCCTCCCACGCGGTTCCGGCGCTGTTTTTGCGCACCGCGCGGTAGGTCTGTCCATCAAGTAAGTATAATACGCCGTTCATCACGAACGATTGCGAGAACGCCTCGTTCATGTCCGTGCACAGCTCGGCCTGCGTACCCGTGGCGGGACGGGCGTACAGCTTGGTACCCGCATGCACGGCCAGGCCGGATCCGTCGGGCAGGGGGAACAGGCCGAAAAGAGGCGCGTTGTAGTTTTGCTGGGTTTTCCAGCCAGTGCGCTTGACCAGGAAATCGTTCTGGTCGCAGATCAGGTTCTGCAGGTCGGGCGAGCGGGACAGGGATACCTTGGTGGGGTGCGTGCGAAAGTCCGCGCCGCCGAAACGGCTGACCACGGTTTCGCGCTCGGTCTCGGGATAAGGAAACTGGTAAGCGCGCATCAGACCATCTCCTGTATGCCGGTGAACTGCGCCGGACAGTGGCGCAGCAGGCGGTCAGCGTATTCCGCGGCCGCCCAGTTGAATTTGGCCTTGTCGTCGTCGGCCACGAGCAGAGCCGCCAGCCCATAGGGGAAGCACTCGCGCGCGAGCCAGTCGCCTGTGGGGATATCCTCGTCCAACGCGTCCATGCGCGGCGGCGCGGCGTGCGGCTGCTCGGCGCAGAATACCCGCTCCGCGTTGATCTCGCGCAGGCTGTTGACGAGCAACTGGTTGAGCGCGCCTAGCGCGAACGGTTCGTAATACGCGCCGCTGTCCGGCGTTTCGGAAAGCAAGTTCAGCGCCGCACGGAAGCATTCGGTTCCGGTCATGAGATTCCTCCTTTTGCAATATATGGCTCCCAGCCTGGCACAAAGGCGGATGCCCCGATCTGAAGATTATTTACATGCTGTTTAAACTTGCCACTGGCCCCGATGCTATAATATAAAATAATATGAAGATAGATGGGGGTAAAGGTAATATGGCATATCTTTTGATCTCCATGCTGACCGTACTGCTTTTGGCGCTATACCTGCGGCAGCAGACTTTGCAGCAGCAGGTCTACAGGCTGAAAGAGCGACTGGACAGCTTGGCAGATATTACCGGACATGTAGAATACAAATCGGATTATATCAGTGAAAAATTACAAAATGAACTGAAACGACTCAAGAAAAGCGGTCAGCCGGTGCAGGCGGTCAAACACCTGCGGGAGCAGACAGGGATGAATTTGGTGCAGGCAAAGCAGTTTGTTGATAAGCTTTGATAGAATATCCGCACTTGTGCCAGGCTGAGAGCCTGTCTCATGCCGCCCTATGGGCGGCCTTTTTCTTTAGCCCGCCGCCACAGGGGACGGATACTTGCCGGTTTCGACCGCATAGGCGCGGATCTGGCAGCCCTCGTCCGCGGTCAGTGCGGTATCGGCAATATAATCCTTGGCCGAATCCGAGTAGCGCGGGTCGGAGCCGTCCAGCGTGTAGCGGATGGCCGCGCCGCTGCCTGCGGTGATCTTGCCCGAGGCGACCACCGGCGCGTCGGATACCGTATCCGCCGCCACCAGCGCGTATACGCCGCCGCATTTCGCCCCCAGCACATAGGCGTCATAGTAATGGCGGCCTTCGATCAGCGCGCCGGATACGCCTACCGGATCCTCGTGAACCTTGGCGTCCGCGATCTTATAGGGCATAAGCACCGCGTCCTTGTGCGCGACGAGGAAATACACATCCTCGGGCAGATAGCTCTTGGGTACGCGCACCACATGCATGCCGAACACCTCGCCGCAGACGCCCTTGGCAATGGACTGACGCGCAAGTACGTCCACGCCCGCGAACTCGTCCGAGGTGCAGACCAGCTTGTACATCTCGCTTGTCAGGTAGAGATAGCGGTTGTCGTCCGGCACCAGCGCGTCGTCGAGCGCCTGCGACGCGTCCGCGATCTTGCTGATGATGTCGGCCTTGGTCGGCTTGGCCGCGCTTTCCGCGATCGTGCCAGCCATGGTCACAAAGCGGCGGAAGGCGTATTTGTCCGCGGCGGGCGTGGACTTTTCGTTCAGCTGCAGACGCAGCATGTCGGCCGCATTTTTGACCAGATTCTGGTCGAGGTTGTTGCCCTTGTCAATGGTGAGCGTGAATGCCTTGTCCTGCGTCATGGTCAGTTCCTGCACCACGTCCTGCATCTCGGCCACGTCGCCGTAGCGGGCAAGGCCGCCGTCGCGGTCGTAGTCCACCTCCTCGACCGTGATCGGCGTGTACACCTTGAGCGTCTTGACACCGGTCAGGTCAAAGGTTTCCGCGGTCTTGCCCTTGATGAAGGACGCGCGGGTGAATACCTCGGCGATCTGGTCGGAATATTTGCTTGCAAGATTGATAGCCATAAGTATAATACCTCCTGTTTATACGATATGTTTATTTCCCCAACAGTGCTAAGGTCACGGGATCGACGCCTGCGGGCTCGCCGTCCGACTGTGCCGGACCGACCGCCGCGCGGCGGTTCTTTTGGTTCACCTCCAGCGCCGCCAGCTCGTCCTTGAGTTCAAGGATCTCCCACTTGCGGTAGGCGGAAACCAGCGAGCCTTCCTGCTGCGCCCATTCCCACACCTGCTGCGGGATGTCCTCGGGCTTGACCTCGGGATATTCCTCCACGAACGCCGCATAGATCTGCCCGTTGGGCATACCGTTCGCAGCGCGGTTGCGGCGCACATAGGCGTTCTGTTTG
Source organism: Intestinibacillus sp. NTUH-41-i26 (assembly GCF_032769475.1). Classification (GTDB taxonomy): domain Bacteria; phylum Bacillota; class Clostridia; order Oscillospirales; family Butyricicoccaceae; genus Agathobaculum; species Agathobaculum ammoniilyticum. The sequence goes on along the minus strand of NZ_CP136477.1, from coordinate 2,576,421 downwards.
GACAGCCCCAAGCTTGCCGCATGGATCAGCTCCTCCAGCGTCAGCTCCACGGTTTGCCCGTCTACCGGCACCGGAAAGGTTTGTGCGGCGGGGGGCGCGGACTGCCCAGCGGTATCAGGGGAGAATGGGTTGGATGCAACTGCTCCCGTCTCCTGCGGGAGCGGCTGCGCCGGACTGCTGTTAGGTCTGGTCTTGTTCTGCATTTGCATTTGCCTCCTTTTGCTGCTGCCGCTGCATGCGCAGCGCGTGCAGCAGGTCGTGTTTGCCGCGCACCTGATAGTCAGGCACGTTTTCCAGATAAACGAGCGGGTCGGTGATGACCCCGCTTTCGAGCAGGTGGTCGTTGGTCATGGTCTGCATGGTCTCTGACCAGTAGCTCGCCGCGCCCACGTCCACCTGAAGGCGCATATCCTGCCCGGCGAGCGTGGAAAAATCGAAAGACTGACGCTGCGGTTCGCCTCCGTCCTCATCCGGCACGACGACCGTGCGTATCCCGTAATGCGCGCCCATCAGGTCGAGGAAGATGCGCGCCCAGTCCTCGGTGAAGCGGTAGAACTCCATTTTGGTCAGCTCAAGCGGGGCGGCGGTCGCGTTCTGCACCGCGACGATAGCCGAGGTGTTGTCCGGTTTGACCGTGCCGAGCGCGGCCTCGCTCGCGCCCATCAGCTCGGCGGTGTCGGTCATCATCTGCTTCAGCAGCCCGAGCACCTGGCTGGAGATATCGGGCGCTTTGAACGCAGCCGCAATCGCGGTGTTCGGGTCGCCGCGCATACCGACCGCCTTGCCCACGTCAGTCGGTCATTTTTTGCGGACAGTTCAATACATGCCCTTCGGTTCCTCTCCCTACTCCTGCGTTTGCTCTCGTTTGATTTCTCCCTCTGTATCCTCTTAGCACAAGCGGGACAATACTTTGATATTCCAGAGCTGGGGACGTATTCAACACCGCACACCGTACAATTTTTAGGCTTTAACGCCGTCCACCGCTTTGTGGGTGTGATATGTAATTCACCGACAAAGCCGATGAATTTATAGTAAATCTTGATTTCCTGCCTTACTGTCCCGTCCGCAAGTTTCTCACGTTCCGAAACAAGTATCTTGTCTATGAGTGCGTTTATGATGGTTGCGTCCAACTCTTTCAGCCCCTGATAGTTGCGGATTAGGGATAGAAAGTCCCTCACGCCCTGCGATTTCTCATAGCTGTCATTGAGCGTTTCCGTTACCTCTTTCAGCCGTGCTTCAATTTCAAGCTGCTCTTTCTGGTATTTCCCCGACATCATCTCAAAATTCCGCTCCGTGATACGCTCCATTACCTTGTCCTCATAGAGAGAGGAAAACAGCCTGTCAAGCTCCGCAAGGCGTTTGTTCAGCTTCTTCTTTTCTTTCTCTAATGATTTCGCCCTGCTCTGGTCTGTTTCCGTGAGCCGCCTTTCTATGGCTCTGACCGCCTTTTCATCATTGACCGCCATATCCGCAAAGCGGTTGATGTCGGCAAGGACGGCATTGAATAAGTCCCTCGCTTCAATGCTGTGTGCGGTACACATAACATTGCCATATCTGCCATAATTATTGCAGGTGTATTGTACGCAGTCGATGATGTCGGGGCGTTTCCTCCTGTTGGCACTCGCCGCCCGCATCGCATAGCCGCAGTCCGCACACTTGATAACGCCCGAAAAGATATTCTCAAATCCCCCTGCGTTCTGCTCCCGCCTGCGGCTCGTCATAAGCTGCTGTACGGTGTCAAATTCCTCCTGCGTGACTATCCCCTCATGGGTGTCTGGTATCACTTCCCATTCTTCGGGCAGCTTAGAGGGGCGTTTCTTGCTTTTCATGTTGGCTGCAATCCGCTTGTAGCCTGCAAGGTTGCCCGCATATATCGGGCTTCTTAAAATGCCCCTCACGCTGTTCTCGCTCCAAATATAACGGTTTTCCTCGTTATCCTCAAAGTACCGCTCATAGCCTGTTGCCCCTTGCTCCACCGCATAAGCGGCAGGGCGTAGGATATGCTGTTTGTTGATGTGCTTGCGGATTTTGGCGATGCCGTTGCCCGCTAACGCAAGGTCGAATATCTCCCTTACCACATGGGCAACTTTGTCATCTATCAGCAGATGGTTGTGGTCGGCAGGGTCTTTGACATAGCCATAAGGGGCTGTTGTTCCCATGAATTTCCCCTGCTGAAACCTCGCACGGTACGCCGATTTTATCTTGACTGACACATCGGCAGAATACATTTCGTTTAGGATGTTGCGGAAAGGCGTGATGTCCATAGCGGATTTGTTTAAGGTGTCCACGCCGTCATTGACCGCTATATACCTCACGTTATGCTCTGGGAAAAAGACTTCCAGATATAACCCACAATCAAGATAGTTCCTCCCCAGACGGGATAAATCTTTTGTAATCACGCAGTTTATCAGCCCGTTTTCAATGTCCTTAATCATATTCTGGAAACTTGGTCTTTGGAAATTTGTTCCAGAGTAGCCATCGTCAACATACGTTTTTGCTAAATGCCATCCCTGCCTTTTCACATAATCCGTGAGGATGGATTTTTGTGTCGCAATGCTCGCACTCTCGTTATCCGTGCCATCGTCCTTTGATAAGCGGCAGTAAATGCCGACTTCATAAATCTTGTTCTCCGTTCTTATTCCTGCCATACTGTAAAACCTCCATATCTGTCCTAACGTTTTCATGTTCCATTGCGTACATTCTAAGCGGACAGCCCCTCATTGTCGAAGGTGTCGCCCTCGGCAATCTTCTTCCGAATATCCTCGGAGATAATCGGGACAAACGCTTCTGCAACGGTCTGTGTGCCGATATATTCTCGACTGATAATCATTTGTACTTGCCCTTTTGGCACAATACGCTTTCTTCTTCCAGTTGTTTTCCTATCCTCGCCCATACTTAAATCTTCCTTTCCAGACAGGGCAGGAGAACGTCTGGAAACGCCCCGCCCTGTCAATCAGATACCATCAATCCCCGCTGTTTACTTCTTTCTGTAATGCTTCAAGGAGTGCCGCTGCTTCATCAGCGTTCAACGTGATACCCTTTCCGCACTTCTCACGGTTCGGGGAAAAGCTGCGGATGTCATATTTCGGCTCTCTCCCGTTCCATGAAATAAGATTGATTTCCTTTGTGTAGCCGCTGTCACTCGCAGACAATACGGCGATTTCCTTTACAATCTCATACTGGATTTCTTTCATTCCTTACCTCATTCTCCTTAAAATTCTGTCTTTCTTCTGTTCCAAATTCCTGCATTTACTTCCCGAAAAAAGAAGGTTAGCGGCTGTCCCTGCTCCGTTTTCTCTGCAACTCACGTTCCAGAAGTCGGATGATGGTTTCCTCCATCTGCTTCGGCGTTGTGTCCTTCGGAAAGTATTTTTTCAGTTTGCTTGTGTTGATTTTCAAGGTTTCTTTCTGGTTTCCCTTTTCCTCCGTCATAATGGAAAATATCATATCCATGTCAAGCTGCCCGCTCTGGCTCATGCTTTTCATCCGCTGTGCCTGTGAGAGTGAGGGCGTTGCTTCTTCGCTCTCCATCGTGGCAAAGAGATTTTCCTGCTCGTCTTTCTTCAAAAAGGACAGTTCCACCGCAGGTGTGAGGGCGATTTTCCCCTCGTCCACCATCTGCAAAATCGGCGGTATCAGTTCCGTCAGGCGGATAAAACGCTGGACGGTCATCCTGCCCACGCCGAAGCCCTGTGCCACTTTGTCGTCCGTCCGCAACTTCGTCACAACTTGTGACGAGGTTAAGTCTGTGCGGAAACCCTGCCGCTTCATGGCTTCGGATTTCATCCTGTAGGCAAACGCCCGCTCCGATGGCAGGATATTTTCACGCTGTAAATTACTGTCTACAAGGGTGATGATGGCTCGGTCACGGTCTAAGGGCAGGACAAATGCAGGCACGGTATTTATACCTGCAAGTTCGGACGCACGGACACGCCGCTGCCCCGCAATCACTTCATAACCGTTCCCGTCCTCTTTCGGGCGTGTGATTATCGGCGTGACAATGCCAAATTCCTTGATGCTTTCCGCTAACTCTGACAGCGTTTCATCCTCCACAACATGAAACGGATTGTCGGGAAACGGGTATAAATCTTTGGTCTTTAACACCTTAAAATCCTGTTTCTTCATTCACTTTTTACCTTTCTCTTGATTTGTTTCTGCCTGTTCTCTGTAATTCTTCCAACACTTCTGGCGGTATCTTTGAGAGCAGCCGCCCCATCTGCTCGTTGGTTCTCTGCAATTCAAATATCCTCTGGTTGGCTTTCTGCACCTTTAATTCCTGCTCGTACTTTTCATCACGCATACGCCCTGCATAGTCGGCTTCCTGCCCGATTTGCTCCTTTAAGCTGTCGATATACGCCTGCTGTCTGCCGATTTCCTTAGAGAATTTCTCCACTTCGGGCAGCCATGCGGCAACCAGTTCCAGAGCCTTGTCACGCTTTTTCCCTGCGTTAAAGGCGTTGATGTCGGACAGGGCAGACACGATTTCCCCATACTGCTTATCAAGCCTGCCGCCCAACTTATAGAGCCATGTGGGGACGTGTTTCCGCTTGGTTTCCATCGAAGATTGACCTCTCTCAAGCTGATTCCAACGTGAGGACATCCGCTCATGGTAGGCGGTCTGCCACTCCGACAGGCTCTTTTGATTGCCTAAAATTGTTTTGGCGGACAGCTTATTGTCTGGTGTAATCGGCACAAAGCAGAGGTGCATATGGGGCGTTCTCTCGTCCATGTGGACGACTGCGGAGAGGATATTCTGCTCCCCGACACGCTCCGAAATGAAATCCAGAGCCATCGTAAAATACGCTTTCTGTTCTTCGGGCGGTAACTGGTTCATAAATTCTGGTGAAGCCGTGATGAGCGTTTCCACCATCATCACGCTGTCTTTCCTTGTCCTGCACCCTGCTTCGGCTACCTTTCGGTTAATCTCTTTCTTATAGGTGTACTTTGGCGGTGCGACAAGATGATAGTTATTTTTAGAGCGTTCCATGTCGATATCTGGGTTGCTTTTGTAGGCTTCTTTCTTCCGCTCGTTGTGGCGTTCGCAAGCCGCAACGCCGCCCGCTTTGCGTTTCTGGAAACGCAGGATTGCATAGGGCATAATCCATCATCTTCCTTTCTTCGGCGGGTAACTGCCCTTTGGGTGACAGCGGTGACGGTGGTGACGGCAGTTTTGGGATGCCCCCTGCCGATTGCCGTAACTGTCACCCTTATCCCCTGCATGACGGTCATGACGATGGTGACGGTGTTTTTGGGATACTCCCTCGCAAGAGCTGTAACCGTCATGCCGCCGTTCTTTTATCCGAAGCCGCAAGGCGTAGGATAGCAGGGCGTAAGACCTGCCATAAGGGAGTCCAGAGGGAACGTCTGGCACACGGCTCTTTGCAGGGCAAAGTGTAGTGTGTTACACCCTGTAAACGCAGTCGGAAAAATCGGAGAGATTTTTCTGACCGCAGGGGTGATTTTACACGCCCGAAAAGGGCGGGTGAATCCCACGCCTGCATTTTGCGTTTGCGGGGTGTTCTCCCGTAGGGATGACAGCGGCAGGGTATCCTAAAATCACTGTCACTGCCGTCACCGCTGTCACCCGCAGGGCAGAGCCGCCAACTTTACATGGCTTTAAGCGTCAATGACAGTAACAGGGGGTATCCCAATATCGCTGTCACCGCCGTCACCGCTGTCACCCGCCCTCCTTGCAAGGGCAATCTGCCTGCCGTCTTTCCTGCGGCTGTACTGGTAGCAGATACGGTTCTCGCTTAAAAATGTGGTGTGATATTCATTCAGCCATTTCGTAATCACCGTGGGTATGGTTTCCGTTTCCCCCATAGCGGCTAACAGCTCCGTTGCCGTGCCTGCCCATTCTTCCTTATCCCTCATAAAATCCACCAACCGAAAAAGGACATCTGGTATCGTTTCTTTCGCAAGCTGCTCCTGCGTTTTCCTCTCCACAAGTTCCCAACTGCAATCACGGAAACGGAGCGTGTATTCCTGATAGGGCGTGTCCCTGCCCGTTACATACAGCTTGGCGGTGTCAGATGCCCGTTTCTCCTTTTCCAGAACAAAGGTAGCGTCCGCACTCCCCGTTAAGCCTGTCGTCCCAGACACCTTGTTGAACACATCGCTGTCATTCTGCTTTCGGATGTGGTGTACGACAATGACCGCCAGAGAGTGCCTGTCGGCAAAATCTTTGATTAGGGAGATGTCCCCATAGTCGCTTGCATAGGCGTTGTCTTTTGAAGCTGTACGGACTTTCTGCAAGGTATCAATGACAATGAGCCTGCTGTCTGGATAGTCTTTCAGATAATCCTCAAGCTGCACGATAAGACCGTCTGACAGCTTGCAGCTTGCCACGGCAAAATGAAGCCGCCCGCTCGCTTCGTCCGTCAAACGGAACAGCCTGTCCTGTATGCGGCAGAACGTGTCCTCAAGGCAGAGGTAAAGCACATCGCCCTCCATTGTCGTCATGTCCCATAAGGGGATTCCCTGCGACACGCATAAGCACAGCTTCAGCATGAGCCAGCTCTTGCCTATCTTCTGTGAGCCGCAGAACAGCGACAAGCCTGTGGGGATAAGGCTGTCCACCACAAAGGACGGCTTCTCAAGCGGCTCATAAAGGAGCGTTTCGGCGTTGACTGTCTGTAACTTCTGCATGGGTTTCCTCCTTTCGGGCAGTTATCTTGTTTTTGTTGCACATAGGCGTTGACCTCCTTAAAAATAGATTTACTCCCACGAAAAAAGTGAGAGTATGTAATACCGCCAATCCCACACAAATAAAAAACAGATTTCTTTTTCGGGCGGTGTCGGTCATGGTTGGAGATATTTCCTCATTTCCGCTTTTACTTTCTTCTTTGCAACAGCAACGGATTTCTGTATTGCAGAAGCGGTGCAATGCTCCATAGCGGCGATTTGGTAAAAATTGAACTCATACTCGTAGTAGAGCAGGAAACGTCGCCTTTGTATCTCTGGCAGTCTGTCAACCGCCTTACAGAGCAGTTCCGCCCGTTCTGCTTCAATCATTTGTTCCTCAATGCTCTTAGGCAGCTTTAACGCCCGCCTGTTCAGCGTTTCGTCCCATACTTCCGAAAACTCCCTGTGCCGCTCGTCCCATTGGAGAAGATTCCTGTTCCTGCGTTCCATCTGCCGAAATTCAAAGAATAACTGCTCGGATACTTCCAGTTCGTGGTGTTCCCCCTGCCCGTCCTTAAAACTGATAAAATACCTTATACCGCTTTCCGTGGATTCCTCCCGAAGCGTGTACGCCTTAGCTTTATATGCCATCCCGTTTTCCTCCTGCCAAAAATAAGCGGGGAGATTCCACTCCCCACCCAGTAGCCCGCAGAATAATGGGATGTATTAGACGCTTACAAAATTTTCCGAAGCTTCTTCCGCAGATGGTCTAACCTCGCATAGATGGCACCAGTCGTCAAATGCACAAGTGGGGCAATCTCCTTTGTGGAATACCCCTGCATTTTCAGCAGGACGATTTTCAAGGTACGCCCGTCCACCGTGACTAATACTTGATAGAGATTTTCGCTCTCAATCTCGTCCAGTAACTCCGCAACTGTATTCACCTCCGCTTGCCGCTCCCTGTCTGCCATGTCCTCAAGGTATTCCGCAACGTCATTCGTCCATCGGTAAAACCGCCTGTTGGAATTGAAGTCTGCCCTGTCCGCTATGCGTATCTGCTCAATGGTCACTTCATCAACGCCGCACTCACGCAGCAGCTTTTCCTCCGCTTCTTTCCAGATACGCCATTTCCTGTCCTCCCGTCCGTGGTTGTATGCCATTCTTTCTTCCTCCAATCAGAATTGATTGAGAGGGCAGAGAAAAAGCCCCCTCATTTTCCCAAAGGAAAAAACAAGGGGGCTGAACGCCTTAAATTTTAATTTTCTATTATCTTTCTTAGTTTTCTTAGGATTCTGGCTTTGCGTTTGTTCACAACGCTCTGGGTTATGCCTAACCTCGCCCCGACTTCACGCTCGGAAAGTCCGTCAAAAAAGATTGCCTGTATCAACTCCTGCTCACTATCCGACAACAAAGGCAGGGCGGCTTTCAGCCTGTCCACCATAACAGCATTGACAACGGTTTCCGCAATGTCCGCCGCTTCATCAGCGATAAAGTCCAGAGGATTCCCCTCGCTGTCCGTAAATCCGTCCAGAGATAGCAGGCTGTTCCTCGCATCTAATTTTTGCAGGTAACGCCACCGCTCCCTGTCACGGTAGAAGTCCGCATATTGCTCCCTTACGACTTCAAGCAGACAACCTTGGACGGGGATAAACAGCTTGTCCATATATCCCTTGTCGGCTTGCCTGCGGCGGCAGAAATCCGTATAGGACAGTTCCACATAGCCGCCGCTTTCTTTGATATATACTTTTCTTGGTGCGTATTTCACCGCTAATACCTCCAATCTGAATTTTTGAAATGTAAAAATCCAGATGGAGAGGCGGGGAGCGGCAACGCACACCAGAAACAGCCCTGCGGCACTTTCCAACAAAAAACGACAAAAGAAAAACCGCAAAGGCTCTGTGACCTTCACGGTTATGGGAAATACAAATTCTGTTGTATGGAGATTGTACTTCCACTTTCAAGGTGAGAAGTACCGCTGCACTGGCAGAAATTTTTTTAACTGGTTTCCTGCCATTCTCTGATATGCTATGTATTGATAAATTTTACTTCGTATGAGCAGATGAATAACCGCCCGAAAAAAGAACATAAAAAAATCCCTCCAAATTTAAAAACAAATTCAGAGGGTAATTTAGGGTATAACAAAATAACCCACCCGAATATCGTTTTTTTTATTTGGTGAGTTTGTTCTTTCAAATACGAAACAAAAAGAGCCGATGATTCGTGAATTGTTCCACAATTTCATCGGCTCTGCGTCTTAAGCGTCTGGCTCTTTGATGACAGTTATCTTCAAGTTGTCAACTTTAATCAAGCTTTCTTGTCTGCATTTTGGACAATAAAGGGGATAATTCTCCAAAACAGTGTCCTTCCTAATTTTATTACGGGTTTTGCTCCCACAAACAGGACACAATATCCATTCGCATTTCATCATAATTAGTCTCTAATCCTTTCAAATCTCATTTTATATGACTTTTGCAAGCTGTTAAGCTAACTTGTGGAACATATGCCGAACCTTATCTATACGGCTATTCGGGCGGCGGGGTTGGCAAATAAATTTACCAATAGCTGGCTGGTATCCTTTTAACTCTGTCAAGCAGACTCCCTGCCCATTTGTGAAATAAGTTAAATCGTTCCTGTATTCTTGAATACATCTGGCAGGGATTTCTCCTTTCAGAATGACCTCGTCATTCTTTACCTGAGTACTTACAATATCTGCACAATACCTTGGGGCATCATGATACGCCCGTGAGAGATATTCCTGCGGTGCATAAATTTCAAAGTGGAGATATGGCTCTAATAGTTCTGTCCCTGCTTTTTTTAAAGCCTGCTCCAATACGATAGGGGAAAGCAGCCGAAAGTCTGCGGGGGTACTTACAGGACTATAATACAATCCATATTCAAAACAGATTTTACAGTCTGTCACTTTCCATCCATACAGCCCCTGCTCGCAGCCATAAAGAACCCCCTCCATAACCGCATTTTGGAACGATTGGTTTAAATATCCAAGTGAAACTCTGCTTTCATACTGCACTCCGCTTCCAATAGGGAGCGGCTCTATGGACAACCCGACAGAAGCCCAGAAAGGATTTGGCGGGACTTCTATGTGGATGGTATATTCTGCTTTTCTAAGCGGTCTTTCCATATATATAACAGTAGGCTCTTTTATTTCTGCCTCCACATGGTATTTTTCCTCAAGGATGGCACAAATGACTTCCATCTGCACATTCCCCAAAAAAGAAAGTATAATCTCATGCGTTGTAGTATCCACATAATATTTTAAAAGAGGGTCGCCATCTGAAATTTCTGTAAGTGCCCCAAGCAATATTTCCCGCTGTTCAGATTTCTTTACTGCAATCGTTGTTTGGAGCATAGGGAGAGGATTTTCAATAAATTTTCTCTGCGGCAACAGCATTTCGTTCCCCAAAATACTGTTTAGCTGCAAAACATCATTTGGTAAAATTACAATATCACCAGAGCAGGCTGTATCGGATGAATATAATTCACCGTTTGTCGGAACACACATCTCTGTGATTTTTATTTTCTCTTTTTCAGATATTTTAATAACATCCCTCAAATGCAATGTTCCGCTATATATACGCACATAAACAAAACGCCGCCTTTTCTCTGAATATTCAATCTTAAAAACCTGCCCGCATAGTTCAGATTGACCTTCAGGCGTTGATGAATAAAACTTACTGGCAATCACTTCTATAAGCTGCCGAATCCCCAGATTGTTTTTAGCACTTCCGTGATAAACGGGAAATAACGTTCCGTTTTGGAATCTCCTGTTTTCTTCCTGTTCCAGTTCTGACATTTTAAACGGTTTCCCTGACATATATTTCTCTAATAGTTCATCGTTTCCCATAATTACCGCATCCCACTGTTCCATATCGTCATTGTCCGTTACATTTATATGGGGATGCTGCCCAACCTTTTGCTTCACTATAATTTCCGAAGAAAGCTTTGCTTTCATTTCTTGATATACCATTGGCAAATCAATCCCCTCTTGGTCAATTTTATTGATGAAAAAAATTGTCGGAATCTTCATTGTCTGTAGTGCATGAAACAGTATACGGGTCTGTGCCTGTATGCCATCCTTTGCAGAAACTAATAATACTGCTCCGTCTAATACGGATAAAGAACGGTATACTTCCGCCAAAAAATCCATATGGCCTGGCGTATCTATAATGTTGACTTTTACATCCTCCCACTGAAAAGATGTCACTGCTGTCTGGATAGTGATTCCCCTTTGACGCTCCAAATTCATTGTATCTGTCCTTGTTGTGCCTTTATCTACGCTCCCTGGTTCTGCAATTGCACCACTGGTATACAATAAACTCTCCGTTAATGTTGTCTTTCCTGCGTCAACGTGAGCCAGAATGCCTAAGTTAATTATTTTCATGTGATTTTCCTCCTATCAACACCCAAAAAAGGGCATAAAAATACCCAGTGATAAATACTCCTATCACTGGGTAAATAACTCCAATAGCCCCAAAACACTTATATGTTTTCGGGCATATAAAATTACATGATAAAAGTATTCTTAAACTGGGTACAAAAAACTAAGCCCCATATTAAAAGTGAAACGGGACTGCTACTTTTTGTTCCCACTATCAAATTGACAGTTTATTTAAGAATACCTTGCCGCATATTTATTAACTCCTTGTATAATACTGAATCTAATTATATTCCTTAACCCTTTATTTGTCAAGCTGACAAACTAAAGCAGAAAAAGCGGCAGGATTTCCCCCTGCCACTAATCATCTGTTTATGCAAAAATAATTTCCTTTTCCACAATCTCCCTCGCACAAGCCCTTATGTTATTGAGGCATCCTGTCCATTCTAAGGCGTTTTCTGCCTTTAGCTGTTCCGTTATGCCCTGTGCCTGTTTCATACCCTCTATGAGCCTTTCAAAGCGTTCCTGTGCCTGTCTGTCAATGTCGGCAAGGTAAGCGTTAAGTCTGCCGCTTGTAAGAAGATTGGTGTATGTAACTTTGCAGTGATGCTTCAGATAATCCAAATGCCGCTGTCCCCAGATGCCTATCGGCTGTTCTTCTTCGGCGGGTACAGTTAAGCACGGTATTAAATAATCGCCTTGCCTTTCGTATTTGCCGCCCATTTCCTCAAAAATTGTCTTTGCCATTGTCTGTTACCTCCACATTCTTTTTTATTTTGAATGTCCGCAAAATCCGTCCTACATCGTTCGACCACCCGTTCGGGAAGCGGGTCATGTCGTAGATGATCTTGGGGAAGGCCACCTGCTTGATGCACTGTACATACATCGAGTACAGCTTGTTAATGGCAATCTGGTTGGGGATGGCCTCGGTCAGCGGACTTTCGCCGTGGCACGAGCCGCGCACACGGTTCCAGCACAGATGGGTCACCGGATAGTAGCGGTAGGGTAGCTCCTTTTCACGCATCACGGTCGCGGTGCGCGTGGTTTTGCAGAACGCGACGCCGTGCTCGGTCCGGCGCATGTGCAGCAGCACGGTTACGCGGTTGTTTTCGCCGTGCAGGCGGCGCAGGTGGTCTGCGTCGCCGTCCGGCCGGATGGCCTCGGCTTCGTCTGCGCCCATGCCGTTTTCCCGCACCTCCTTTTTGACCTCGTCCACATCGCGCCGCATGGCGAGGATGAGGTAGGGCTGGCGCTGTACCTCGTCGCAGGCAGGGTTGCCGAAGCAGATATTGGTCGAGTCGATCAGCTCTGCCGCGATATCGCCCTTGATTGCCTGGCCGGTCTCAAGCGTGGGATCGAAGTGGAGATAGAAGCACGCGTCGCCGTCCACACAGGCGTTTTTGAGCAGCGGCCGTCCGAGCGCCTTGACGCCCGACCGCTCGATCGCGGACGCGAACGAGCGCTCCAGGATACGGGCGGTCCGGCGGCCTGCGCTGTCCATGTCGAACGGCTGCGCGCGTACCGCCACATCGTCCGATACCAGCATGGATACGAACAGGTTGACGCAGCGCCGCAGCACATTGAAGATCAGCGGGTCGAGCGACTGGACGCGCAGCCCCTCCCATTGGCGGCCGAGGTAGAAGGCCTCGTTGCGGCGCACGCGGTCGTACAGGCCGATCGAGCGTTTGTAGTCGCGGTCGCGCTCGTACTTTTGCCAGATCGCAGCAGGCGAGGGGTCAAACCGCATGGTCGTCCTCCTCCCGTCCGTAGGCCATCAGCGCGGCCAGGTCGCGGCTGAGTGCGTCTCCGGCCGTGTCCGGCGCATCGCCGCTGCGGCCGCGCCCGCCCTCCCGCCAGAGCGGGGTGGGCAGCGTCAGCCCGCCGGATATGACCGCGCCGGTCAGCACCAGCAGGGCGGCGCCGATGCAGTAGCATAATAGTTCCATAGTGTCCTCCTTTTCTGGAATGGGGACGGTGATTCCCCATTTTGGCTCAGTACCGCAAAAACTCTCCCACCTCGCAGTCATACAGGGTCGGCGGCGCGGGCTGGGACGGCTCGTACACGGTCGCTGCATAGCCGCGCAGCGCGTCCGGCGCGTGGGTCAGTTCGTGCGGCGTGTTCGCCGTGTCGGACGGATTGCGCTTGTCGTGCTGCAGGGCGGGCAGGGTGCGGATCAGGTTGCGGCAGGTGTCGAAGATGGTCAGGCGGGGGCGCATCCCACCCTGCGCGTCCCGACGCGGGGCGAGCAGCTCGTGCAGCGCCAGCCAGCCGGCGACGCGCTCGTTGCTGCTTTTGTCGAAGTCCAGCCCGCAGTCCGCGAACAGCTCCACCGCACTTTTGCCGGTCTCCTGCCGCCGGTTCCACAGGTCGGGCGGAGCCAGCCGGCAGTCGATGCGTTCGCCCGCCGGCTCGCAGTCCAGAATGGCCGCCGCCGCTTCTGAGATAATCAAACCAGATTGATATAACTCTCTGTATACTATGCTGTATCCATCCGGACTTTGTGCGATCCACAGCGCGGCGAGCATATCCAGCCCGTAGTCGATCGTCAGATAACGCCGCCAGCTCTTGGGGATGGGGTGCGGCGGCGTGACGTGCCGCTCGGCGGAAAACTCGCTGAAATACCGCCCCTCGTCCAGCTCCCACGCTCCGTCGAGCAGCGCCCTGCGGTCGTACGGGGCGAGCAGCCGCAGCCGTTTTTCATATCCCGCGTCCGCCTGCTGCAGAAATGGGTTGTCCGCCAGTCGCGCAGGCAGGAACAGTCGCGTGCCGCCATCGCATTCGCACACGGTGTCGGGCGGCATGGGGTCGATGTACCGCGCCTTGACCCAGTGATGCCCCACGCCACCCGGGTTGGTGGTGGATTTGATCTGCTTGGGATAGCCGTTCGCGCCCCGCACGCGGGAGATCAGGTAGGTGAACTGGCTTTCCGTGAAGTGGGTCAGCTCGTCGAAGCGGATCACATCGTACTCGGCGGACTGATAACGGGTCACGTCGTTCTCTGCATCGCAGTAGCCGAATTCCAGAACTGAGCCGTTAACGAACTGCCACAGGTGCTCGCTCACCTTGTAGGACGCGACCGCCTGCGGGAACAGCCGCAGCGACGCAGGCACGAGCGAGCGGTCCAGCTCGGGCAGGGTGCGCCGCAGCATGAGCTGCCGCGAGGCCGGATACTGCACCGCGAACCGCAATGCGTCCAAAAGCTGGCCGTGGCTTTTGCCGCCGCCTGCCGCGCCGCCGAACAGCGTTTCAAATGCCTCCGAGCGGATGAACGCCGCCTGCCGCGGGGTTACTTCGTATTCGATCGCACGTCCACGATTTGGAACACGATCTCGACCGGCGCGGGCGGTTCGGCCTCCGCACCGTCCAGCAGCACTCCCTTGCCGACCGTCCGGTCGAGAATCTCGCGGATCGCGGTCAGACGGCTGTTCGCGGGCGCTTCCGCGTCGTCCGCGATCTCGTACAGCATCCGGATCAGCTCGTCCGGATGGTTCTTTTTTCGCACAATGGCATCGCCTCCTTTGGGGATAGAGTCGCTTACTTTCCCGCAGGGCATAGAATAGGAGAATCCTCCGCAAAAGTCAAGAACAAATGTTCGGTTTTGCGAGGCGTGAAAAAAATAACCCTTTTGCGGGCGTGGCGGCGGAAAGCGGAGCAGCCCTTGCGCAAAGGCGGCGGGCCTGCGAATACACGGCGGTATTTTGCTAAATTTGGTGGTATCTGACACGGAGATATGCTATAATAAAACTGTATGTAAAATTCGCCCCACCGAGAGGAGAAAAAGAATGAGTTTATGGTTCGCCGTTCTGCTGGGTCTGGTACAGGGCCTGACCGAGTTTTTACCCGTTTCCTCGTCCGGCCATTTGGTGCTCGCCCAGACGATTTTTGGGGACGGGATAGAAACGAATTACATGCTGTTTAATGTGCTGTTGCACTTTGGCACGCTGCTGTCGGTTGTCGTTGCGTTCTGGAGCGATATCAAGGAGCTGTTCCTCGAATTTTTCGCCTGGATCAAGGACGGCTTCCGGATCAACGGCCATCCTTACCGCCGTTTTATCATCATGCTGCTGATTACGATTCTGCCGATGTTCGCCATCCTGCCGATCAAAAGCAAGATTGAGGGCGCGTTCTCCTCGTCCCTGATCGTCGGGCTGATGCTTCTGGTCACGGCGGCGATCCTGTTCCTGTCGGAAAAGGCGCCGAAAAAGCATAAGACGGAAAAGGACGCGACCTGGCTGGATGCGTTGATCGTCGGCATCGGCCAGTGCTTCGCGGTGCTGCCCGGCCTGTCGCGCTCGGGTACCACTATGTGTACCGGCCTGTTCCGCGGCTTTTCGCGCGAGTTTTCCGTGCGGTTCGCGTTTATCATGTCGCTGCCCGTCATTCTGGGCGCGAATATTCTGGAACTGGTCGACGTGATCCGCGATCCGTCGACGATTGGCGAGGTTTCGCTCGCCTGCTACATCGTAGGCATCCTGGTGGCGATGGTATCCGGCTTGGCGGCGATCCGCATGGTGCGGTTTGTGTCCAAGCGGGGCAACTTCCGCCCGTTCGTGGTCTACTGTACGCTGATTGGTACAATCACGATCGTCGTCAGCCTGATCCGGATGGTGGTCTGACCGTTCCGCTGCGGGGTCTGCCGCGGTATGGAAAAGAGAACGGAAGAGAGGTTTCAATAATTTGGCTGCAAGAAAAACCACAACCAAAAAAAGCGCGCCTCGCGGGAAAGCGGCCGCGCGCCGCGCGCCCGAGCCGGAGACGCTTCTGCCGCGCGCGGCCTGGGGCGCGATCTGGGGCGTGGCGGGGCTGCTGTGCCTGTTGTCGCTGCTGCCGATCGACGGGGTCGTGCTGGACGCCCTGCATCGGGGGATTGGCGCGCTGATCGGGACAGGCAGCTATGTGCTGCCGTTCGCCCTGCTGGGGCTGGCGGCGCTGCTGATCGCGCGGCGCAAAGGGCCGGTGCGCCTGCGGGGCTGCTGCATCGCCCTGCTGCCCGTGCTGGCGGGCGGCGTCGTGCATGCGATCACCTGCGCCAATGAATATGCGTTCTCCATGAGCACCCTGTCCGGCCTGCTGAAGTCCGGCATGGAGATGAAATCAGGCGGCCTGATGTCCGGCGGCCTGTACATGGTGTTTGAGTGGGCGCTGTCCTCGATCGGCGCGCTGCTGGTTTTGCTGCTGCTGCTGGTTGCGGCGCTGCTGGCCGCCTGCCGCATCACGCCGCAGGCGTTGATGGATATGTTCCGCCCCCCAGCGTATGAATATGAGGACGAAGAGGAGCGCGAGCGCTATGAGGCGCCAGCCAAGCTGCCCAATGTGCATGAGGTGGCCGCTGTCCATGCGCAGAAACGGGAGGAGCGCCGCGCCGCACGCCGCAAGGTGAATATCGATATCCCGCTGGACGCCGAGCCGCCGGGCGAGGACAAGCCGGGCGAGGCTCCGGACGCGCCGCCGCGCCGCATGCACGGTGGTAAGCCGATCGCACCGGATGAATACCTGCGTTCGCTCAAAGAGGAAACGACGGGCGAGCAGGTCAGCATCATGGACCTAGTGGAGAATAAACCGGAGGAAGAGGAAGCGCCGGCGGAGCTGGAGCAGGCGCCGAAGAAAGCGGAAAAGATCGGGGAACAGGAGCAGGCGGCGCTGAGCGAGCAGATGGACGAGAGCCAGAAAGCGCCAGTTCCGGTTTACGACTATCCGCCGATTGAGCTGCTGGTGCAGGGCAAACGGGCATCGGCGGCGGGCGCGGAAGCTGAGCTGCGGGAAAATTCCGAATGCCTGATCGACACCCTGCAGTCGTTCAATATCGACGCGCAGATCATCGGCATTGTGCGCGGCCCCTCGGTCACGCGGTTCGAGCTGACCATCCCGCGCGGCATTAAGATCTCCCGCATCACCGCGCTGTCGGATGATATTGCGCTGTCGCTCGGCGCGGTATCCGTCCGCATCGCGCCCATACCGGATAAGATCGCAGTCGGCATCGAGGTGCCGAACAAAGCGGTCAATACAGTGTTCATCCGCGAGTGTATCGCTTCGCCGGCGTTCACCAACGCGCGCAGCCGCCTGTCCTTTGCCGTGGGCAAGGACATCACCGGCAAGCCGGTGATTGGCGATATTGCGAAAATGCCGCATATGCTGATTGCGGGTACTACCGGATCGGGCAAATCCGTGTGCATCAATTCCATGCTGATCTCGCTGCTGTACAAGTCCACGCCCGAGGAGGTCCGGCTGATCATGGTCGATCCTAAAATGGTTGAGCTGGGCAATTACAACGGCATCCCGCACCTGCTGATTCCGGTCGTGACCGACCCCAAGAAGGCGGCGGGCGCACTCAACTGGGCGGTGGGCGAGATGGAGCGCCGCTATAAGCTGTTCGCGGACCATCAGGTGCGCAACCTGGTCGGCTATAACGACCTGATGCGCGCCGAACGGGCGAAGGCGGAGCAGGAGGAGGGCGGCGCGCCCGAGCAGTATCAGGTCCTCCCGCAGATCGTCATTGTCATCGATGAGCTGGCAGACCTGATGATGGTCGCGGCCAAGGAGGTCGAGACTTCGATCTGCCGCATCGCGCAGAAGGCGCGCGCGGCGGGCATGCATCTGGTGGTGGCGACCCAGCGCCCGTCGGCCGACGTCATTACCGGCATTATGAAAGCCAATATCCCGTCCCGCATCGCGTTCGCGGTGGCCAGCCAGATTGAATCCCGCATTATTCTGGATACGACTGGCGCGGAAAAGCTGATTGGCAAGGGCGATATGCTGTACGCCCCGCTGGGGGAGGGCAAGCCTACGCGCGTGCAGGGCTGCTTTATTTCGTCGGATGAGATCGAAGCGGTGATCGCGCATATCAAGGAGACAAGCACAGCCGAATATAATGAGGAGATACTCGAACACATCGAGCGCCAGGCGGAGCAGGCGGAGGGCAAGGGCGGCGCCTCCGGCGACCCGGGCGAGGAAGAGGACGACATGATCGAGGAGGCGATCGATGTGATTATGGATTGCCGCCAAGCGTCCACCTCCATGCTGCAGCGCCGTCTGAAGCTCGGCTATTCCCGCGCCGCGCGCATCATCGACCAGATCGAAGAGCGCGGCATCATCGGTCCGTTCGAGGGCTCCAAGCCACGCCAAATCCTGATTTCCAAAGAGGAGTGGCAGGAAATGAAGCTGCGGCGGCACACGCCGCTCGATTGAAGCCTCGGTTTCCATCAAAAGGGGACTGCCGCGTATTTCCCCGTCGTTCATTTTTAATTTCCAACAGGAGGGTTTATTATGTCTTTGACCAAGATCAATATTGCAGAGCAGTCGTTTAACCCGTTCGAGATGATTGGCAAGCAGTGGATGCTGATTTCCGCGGGAACGGAAGACAAGTGGAACACCATGACCGCAAGCTGGGGCGGCGTGGGTGTGATATGGGGCAAGCCCTCCGCAACCTGTTATATCCGCCACAGCCGGTATACAAAGGAATTTGTTGATGACAGTGAGTATTTTACACTGACATTTTTACAAGATGGAAACCGCGAAGCCCTGAACCTGATGGGTACCAAGTCCGGACGGGACATGGATAAAATGCACGACAGCGGCCTGACGCCGGTGTTTGTGGAGGGGCAGCCGACGTTTGCGGAGGCGGCGCTCGTGCTTGTCTGCCGTAAGCGCTGCCGGAGCGAGATCGCGCCGGAGGATATTCTGCAGCAGGAGATTCTGGATAAGAACTATGCGGACCGCGATTTCCATGCCATGTATATCGGCGAGATCGTTGCGGCGTACAAAGGGTAATCAAATCTCTACAGACTGTTCACAAAATCGACAGGGTGCCGGGCGTATACTGAAAAAGAAAACAACCGGAACCGGAGGAAACCATCTGTGAAAAGAAAACTGCTCAGCCTGCTTCTGTGCGCTGTGCTGGCGTTGGGCGTACTGCCCGCGCCGGCGTTCGCAGGCTATGAGAACTTTACCGAACAGCAGCCCTATACCGGCCTGTTTGCGGATGTGCCGCCTGACGCCTGGTATGCGGAAAACGTGGAGCTGGCCTATGAATACGGCCTGATCAACGGCGTTTCGCAAACGTCCTTTGCGCCGGACAACAGCCTCACGATGGCGGAAGCGGTCAAGCTGGCGGCCTGCCTGCATAGCATTTACCAGAACGGCGCGACGGACTTTGCGGCATCCTCTCCGTGGTATACGGTTTATGCGGCGTATGCGTTGGAAAACGGCATCCTGTCCGCGCCGCTGGAAAGCTATGAAGCGGCGGCGACCCGCGGCGCGTTCGCGGATGTGCTGGCGAAAGCCTTTCCGGAGGAGGCGCTCGAGCAAGTCAATTCCGTGGAGGACGGGGCGATCCCCGATGTGCCGGAGGGGGCGTATTACGCCGACGCGGCATATCTGTTGTACCGAGCGGGCGTCCTGACTGGTTCGGACGCATCCGGCCGGCTTTTGCCGGACAGCACCATCAAGCGCAGTGAAGCTGCCGCGATCGTGACGCGCATGGTGGAGCCGGCGCTGCGGCAGACAGTTACGCTTGAGGTAAGGGAGACGCTGACCGCGGACGAGGCGATAACGTACTGCATGCCCGCGGTATTCAAGCTGTACTCCTATGATGCAAAAGGCAGCCTGCTCGGTATGGGCAGCGGCGTGCTGATCGGGCCGGACGGAGATGCGGTCACCTGCGGGCATGTGGTAAACGGCGTGTACCGCCTAGTCGCGGAGCTGACGGACGGCACACGCCATGAGGTCAGCATATACGACCTGAACGCGGATATGGACATCGCGCATATCCAGCTCGAGGGGAGCGGCCTGCCATACCTACAGACTGCGGAAACGGTGCAGGCGGGCGATACGGTGTATGCGCTCGGTTATCCTGGCGGCGGGAGGGCGAAACTGACGCAGGGAACGGTGATCGACCCATATAATACGGATTACACAACGCCCATGATCGAGAGCAGCGCCTCGGTTATCAGCGGCAATTCCGGCGGCGCGCTGGTGGACAGCGCCGGAAGGCTGGTCGGCATCACGGTCAGCAGTCAGTCCGGCGGCAAGCCGTCGTTCTCTGTGCCGATTACCGCTCTGAAGGAACTGGACGGCAGCGAGGCGGTAAGCGTCGCCGCCTATACGGACGCGCACCGTCCGGCGGCTTCCCGCTGCTACGCGGGGCTGTATCCGGTGCCGGATTTCGGCAAAGTGACCGGCGTGCCCCTGTTCGCGTGGTCGCGCGATCGGAACCCATCCTTTGGGGGAAGCTATTTTTATTATAAGATGTCCGACATGCCGGACGAGCAGCAAAAGCTGCTGCAGTACTATGCGGCGCTGAACGAAAATACATTTTACCTGTTTTCCGGAGATGCGTTCACCTCCTCGGCCGGATATCTGTATTCCGTGCAGCTTTATCAAACGACCTATCAGGGGTACGATGTTCTCGCGGTGGTCGTAACCGGACTTCATTCCAACTTGATCGGCGGTCTGCCTCAGACCGCCGGTTTTTTTTGCAGGCATTTGCGCAGGATGTGGGCGGATATGAATTTTCTGCGTCAATACTGTATCATTTCACAAAAAGGGAAATAAAAACGGGAAACCGACGAAAAAGCAAAATAATTTGTTGGAAAAAGAATGGATTATACGAAAAATGGAGAAATAAAAAACCGCGGCATGGAGAAACTCTCATGTTTTGCCGTCATTTTGCACAATATAGCTTTAGCAAATCGGTGAAATCCCACAATAGAACACGAAGCGCCCTGCATGATATAATATCTTTGCGTGAGTGAAGTGTGTGGAGAGCACAGAAACGAAATGGAGGAGAAGACCCAAATGAAGAAGTATGTTTACATGTTCCCGGAAGGCAACGGCAAAATGCGTGAACTGCTCGGCGGAAAGGGCGCCAATCTGGCGGAGATGACCGGACTGGGTATGCCTGTTCCTCAGGGTTTCACCATCACGACCGAGGCCTGCACCCGGTATTATGAGGACGGAAAAACGATCTATCCGGATATTCAGGAGCAGATCATGGAGTACCTCGATAAACTGGAAAAGGTAACGGGCAAAACGCTCGGCGATCCCGACCGCCCGCTGCTGGTATCCGTCCGTTCGGGCGCGCGCGCTTCTATGCCCGGCATGATGGACACCATCCTCAACCTCGGTATGAACGACGAGATCTGCGAAGCGGTTGCAAAGCTGACCAATAACCCGCGTTTCGCACGCGATTCCTATCGCCGTTTCATCCAGATGTTCTCGGACGTTGTGATGGAGCTGCCCAAGTCCACCTTTGAGACCTTTATCGACCAGGTTAAGGATAAAAAGGGCGTTAAGATGGACAACGAGCTGGACGCGGACGATATGAGCGAGCTGATCGTCCTGTTCAAGGACCACTACAAGAAGTCGCTCGGCGAGGATTTCCCGCAGGATCCTAAAAAGCAGCTTATGGAAGCGGTCCGCGCGGTATTCCGTTCGTGGGATAACCCGCGCGCGAATACCTACCGCCGCATGAACGATATTCCGCATTCCTGGGGTACCGCGGTCAATGTGCAGTCTATGGTGTTCGGTAACATGGGCGACACCTCCGGTACGGGCGTTGCGTTCACCCGCAATCCGGCGACCGGCGAAAAGAAGCTGTACGGCGAATTCCTGATGAACGCGCAGGGCGAGGACGTCGTGGCCGGCATCCGCACCCCGCAGCCGATCTCCGCGCTGGCCGATACCATGCCGGAGGTTTACCAGCAGTTTGTGGACATCTCCTCTCGCCTGGAGCAGCACTACGGCGATATGCAGGATATGGAGTTCACCATTGAAAACGGCAAGCTCTACATGCTCCAGACCCGTAACGGCAAACGCACCGCGCAGGCGGCGCTCAAGGTCGCGGTCGACTTGGTGGACGAAGGCGTCTGCACCAAGGAGCAGGCCATCATGAAGGTCGAGCCTAAGCAGCTCGACGCTCTGCTGCACCCGACGTTTGTTCCCGCTGCGCTTCAGGCGGCGACCCCGATCACAACCGGCCTGCCGGCGTCTCCCGGCGCGGCCTGCGGCGCGGTCTATTTCACGGCGGAGGAAGCGGCGAAAGCGCATAAGACCGGTCTCAAGGTCGTCCTGGTGCGTCAGGAAACCTCGCCGGAGGATATCGATGGCATGGCGGTTTCCGAGGGCATCATGACCGCACGCGGCGGCATGACCTCGCACGCGGCGGTTGTTGC
The DNA here is from genome assembly GCF_032769475.1 of Intestinibacillus sp. NTUH-41-i26. Classification (GTDB taxonomy): domain Bacteria; phylum Bacillota; class Clostridia; order Oscillospirales; family Butyricicoccaceae; genus Agathobaculum; species Agathobaculum ammoniilyticum. Next base: position 2,554,235 of record NZ_CP136477.1, on the reverse strand, counting down.
ACGCGGCATGGGTACGTGCTGTGTCGCCGGCGTTAACGGCATCAAGGTTTCCGAGGCGGACAAGACACTCACCTTTGCCGATGGGACGGTCGTACACGAGGGCGATTTCATCTCGCTTGACGGCTCGACCGGCAACGTATACCTCGGCAAAATCGAAACACAGGACGCGGAGCTGACCGGCGATTTCGGCCGCTTCATGGGCTGGGCGGATGAGATCCGCACTCTGAACGTCCGTACGAACGGCGATACCCCGCGCGATGCAACGCAGGCGCGCAAGTTTGGCGCCGAGGGCATCGGCCTCTGCCGCACCGAGCATATGTTCTTCGAGCCGGAGCGTATCAAGGCGGTCCGTGAGATGATTGTGTCCGATACGGTCGAACAGCGCAAGGCGGCGCTCGCCAAGATTCTGCCCATGCAGCGCGGCGACTTTGAGGGGATTTACCGTGCGATGGGCGGCCTGCCGGTAACCATCCGCCTGCTCGATCCTCCGCTGCATGAGTTCCTGCCGCAGGAGAACGACGATATCCGCGAGCTGGCGGGCGAAATGGGCATTACCTTTGAAAAGCTCAAGGCCAAGGTGGAAGACCTGCATGAGTTCAACCCCATGCTCGGTACCCGTGGCTGCCGTCTGGACGTGCTGTATCCGGAAATCGCCGAGATGCAGACCGAGGCGATCATTTCCGCCGCGATCAATGTCTGGAAGGAAGACGGCCTGCACATCACGCCCGAAATCATGGTGCCGCTGGTATCCGAGATCAACGAGCTGCGCTTTGTCAAGAAGATCATCAAGGCCAAGGCTGACGAGTTGATCGAGGCTTCCGGCCTGAAGATGAAGTATATGGTCGGCACGATGATAGAAACGCCGCGCGCGGCTGTGACTGCGGACGAGATCGCGGAGGAAGCCGAGTTCTTCTCGTTCGGCACCAATGACCTGACCCAGATGACATACGGCTTCTCGCGCGACGACGTGGGCCGCATCCTGGAGACGTATTTTGACAAGAAGATTCTGGAATCCGACCCGTTTGCCCGTCTGGACCAGCATGGCGTGGGTCGTCTGGTAAAAATGGCGGTCGAAAACGGCAAGAAGGTACGTCCGGAGATCAAGCTCGGTATCTGCGGCGAACACGGCGGCGACCTGTCCTCGGTCGAGTTCTGCCACAATGTGGGCCTGAACTATGTTTCCTGCTCGCCGTTCCGTGTTCCGATCGCCCGCCTGGCGGCGGCGCAGGCGCGCGTCAAGGAGCTTGGAAAGGCGTAAAAGCTGATAAAAAAAGCCCCTCCATCTGGAGGGGCTTTTTTCGTTGCATATATGGACGGGCTTTGCTATAATAAATAAAAGTATGCCTATTCCGGCGGGTAGAGCTGCTGCATCAGGGAGAGGGCAAACCGGATGCCCTGTTGGAAGCATTGATAGGCATAGTCGCAGAAAGTAAGCGCCTGTTCATCCAATAATGCGGACAACTGCCGCGTTTGTTCGGAAGAAAGCTGATTTTTGAGTATCAGAAAAGCAGGCGCTTTGGTAAAGTCGTCTGGCATGGTCAAACCGTGTGTGCAGTAGTGGGCAAAGAGGTCTTCCGTATTTGGTATCATAATAATCGCCTTATTTCATGTATCGTGAGATTATTATAAATCATAAAACATGATTTATCAAGAGGGAGAAGCTATGGATTATTTGGACAGGTTTCGCAAAAGGCGTAAGGAAATTGGGCTGCGTCAAACAGATGTAAGCGCGGCGCTGGGATTGGGGAAATCAACCTATAGCATGTACGAGACACGAAAAAACAAAATGGATGTGGAAACGTTCGCCGCAATCTGCCGCCTGCTGTGCATCACGCCCGATGAAGCACTGGGATTTGATGAATAAAGAGATTCGGGTGGAAATCTCCATGCGGAGATGCTATAATATTCCTGCAATATCAGAACAAAGATAGAGGAACGCCATATGAAAGGAATTATTCTTGCCGCGGGCAAAGGCTCGCGCCTTTACCCCATGACGCGGCCGGTTTGTAAGCCGCTGCTGCCCGTCTATGATAAGCCGATGGTTTATTATCCGCTGGCCGTGCTGCTACAGGCTGGCATACGCGATATCCTGATTATCATTCCGCCCGGAGAGGAAGGGCCGTTTTACCGCCTGCTGGGTTCGGGTGGGCGCTTCGGCGTCAATATCACCTATGAGGTGCAGGAGGTCGCGCGCGGCATCGCGGACGCGCTGTTGATCGGCGAGCAGTTCATCGGAAAGGACGATGTCTGCCTGGTGCTGGGGGATAATATTTTCTATTCCCCGTTTTTTGAGGATTACCTGAACCGTGCGCTCGCATTGGGGGAGGGCGCTTGTGTGTTCGGACACTATGTGAACGACCCGCGCGCGTTTGGCGTGGTGGAATTTGACGAGGCGGGCAATGCAGTTTCCATTGAGGAGAAGCCGCGCTATCCCAAATCCAATTATATCATCCCGGGCCTGTACTTCTATGATAACGACGTGATGGAGATCGCCCACGCCCTCAAGCCCTCCGCGCGCGGCGAGCTGGAAATCACGGACGTTAATCTGGAATACCTGCGCCGCGGCAAGCTGCATGTGGTCAAATTTGACCGCGATTTTGTCTGGCTGGACGCGGGTACCGCGGAAAACCTGCTGGGCTCCGCGCAGGAGGTCAAGCGCGTGCAGGATGAAACTGGCCGCTATATCGCCTGCCTGGAGGAGATCGCGTACCAGCGCGGCTACATTTCCCACCAGGCGCTCATGCGCCTTGCGTCTGATTTGGATAAGACGCTGTACGGGCAATACCTGCAATGCCTGTGAGCGCCGCTCTGAAACAAAGCCGCCGGAATTTTTCCGGCGGCTTTTTGTTTGCCCTGTGCGGTGGACAAAAGCGTTCCGTCGGGGTATACTGAACCCATAAGCATCCGTCCGTCAGCACAAGGAGGGAACCCATGTCCGAGAAAACCATACTGCCCGTGCAGCCGGCGTCTGTCCAGCCCCTGCGCGCGACCGGAACCGTGTGCGGCTTCGCCGTGCGGCCCGGCCTGTTCCTGCTTAACGGCGCAACGCCCGTGCCGGGCGGCGTCAGCTTCACCATCCATTCGATTGGCGCGGTCCGCTGCGAGCTGTGTCTGTTCCGGCGTACTGAACAGCAGCCGTATGCGGTTTTGCCGTTTCCGGATAGCTGCCGCATCGGAAACACCTGGTCGATGATCGTGTTTGGTCTGGAGATCACGGAGTTTGAATACGCCTACCGGATGGATGGGCCATATGACCCCGCCCGTGGGCTGCTGTTTGACAGGACGCGCTTCCTGCTCGACCCCTATGCCCGCGCCGTCACCGGACAAAGCCGGTGGGGGGAGAAGCCGGCGGCGGAAACGGCGTATCATGCCCGCGTGGTTGAGGATGCGTTCGATTGGGGCGCTTTCAGCGACCCGCATATCCCGTTTCAGGATATGGTGATTTATGAGACGCATGTGCGTGGTTTTACGCGCCATCCATCGTCAGGTGTGGCGCACCCGGGGACCTTCGCCGGCCTGATGGAAAAGATACCCTACCTGAAAGCGCTCGGCATAAACGCGGTCGAGCTGATGCCGGTGTTTGAATTCGACGAGTTGGCCGAGGAACGCGTGGTGGACGGCCGGACGCTGCTCAACTACTGGGGCTATAATACCGTGTGCTTTTTTGCGCCCAACACGGGTTATACGGCGGCGGTCGAGTTCAACCGCGAGGGGACCGAGCTGAAAACGCTGATCCGCACGCTGAATGCAAACGGCATTGAGGTCATTCTGGACGTGGTGTTTAACCATACTGCGGAGGGCGACGAGCGGGGGCCGTTTTTCTCATTCAAGGGGATGGACAATAATGTGTATTACATGCTTACGCCGGATGGGCGGTACTATAATTTTTCCGGCGTCGGTAATACGCTCAACTGCAACCACCCGACTGTGCGGCAGTTTATTCTGGACTGCCTGCGCTACTGGGTGGTCGAATATCGTGTGGACGGGTTCCGCTTCGACCTGGCGAGTATCCTGGGGCGCGATGAGGATGGCGGCCCGCTGTCCGAGCCGCCGCTGCTCGAAAGCCTGGCGTTCGATCCGATTCTGGGGCGCGTCAAGCTGATTGCAGAGGCCTGGGACGCGGGCGGCATGTATCAGGTTGGCTCGTTCCCCTCCTGGAACCGCTGGGCGGAATGGAACGGGAAATACCGCGACGATTTGCGCCGCTTCCTTAAGGGCGACGCCGGACTGGCGCAGGCGGCGGTACAGCGTATCTGCGGCTCGCCCGACCTGTATCCGCCGGATAAGCGGCAGAACGCCTCGGTCAATTTCCTGACCTGCCATGACGGCTTTACCCTGTACGACCTGTATGCCTATAACCAGAAGCATAATGAGGCGAACGGCTGGGGGAATACGGACGGCGCGAATGACAACAATAGCTGGAACTGCGGCGCGGAGGGGGAGACGGACGAGCCGGCAGTACTGGAGCTGCGCGACCGCCTGCGCAAAAACGCGTTTGCCGTGCTGCTCTGCAGCCGCGGCGCGGCGATGTTCCTAGCTGGCGACGAGTTCGGCAATACGCAGTTCGGCAATAACAACGCCTATTGCCAGGATAACGAAGTCTCCTGGCTGGATTGGGAACGGCTGGAACAGAACCAGGGCCTGTTCCGGTTTGTGCAGCAGATGATCGCGCTACGGAAAGTGCATCCGGTGCTGCGCGACGCGACCAGCCCCGCGGCCTGCGGCTGGCCGGACGTATCCCTGCATAATGGAGAGGCATGGAACGGTCGGATGGAGGGGGAAACCAGGCAGATTGGCGTGCTGTTCGCAGGCCGGAACGAGGAAAATACGGCGGACGACCTTGTACTGCTTGCGGTCAACGCGCATTGGGAGGCGCGGGAGCAGCAGATTCCCGCGGCGCCGGAGGGGCTTCGCTGGCGGCTTGTCCTGCACACGTCCTGCGCGGAGCCGTTCGCGCCGGATATCCCATTTGACGGCGCGCGCTTTACGCTGGGGCCGCGCTCGGTGGCGGTGGTGGCCGCGGAGCGCCGGTGAACAACAGGAAAAAGCCCGTAGAGCAAATGCTCTGCGGGCTTTTTGTCAATTTCACACGGCAGAAAGCCGCAGCCGGGCTTGCCGTTAGGCGGCGGCAGGCCATGCGGCGCGGATCATATCCCGTACTGCATGAGAGGTACAGCGGCGGCGGTTTTCCGCAGGTGGTCTGTTTTTTACTTAGCAGCTTTAGCAGCCTTGATAGCGTCGATCATCATGGGAACGACCTTGAACAGGTCGCCGCAGATGCCGTAGTCGGCAACGTCAAAGATCGGCGCGCCATCAGCCTTGTTCACCGCGATAATGCACTCGGAATCCTGCATGCCGGCCTTGTGCTGGATCGCTCCCGAAATGCCCAGCGCAATGTACAGCTTCGGATGTACCGTCTTGCCCGTCTGGCCTACCTGGTGGTCCGCCGTCAGCCAGCCCGAGTCGATCGCCGCACGGCTGCCGCCTACTACGCCGCCAAACTCCGACGCCAGCTCTTCCGCCAGCTTGATGCCCGTCTCTACATCCTTCGAGATGCCGCGGCCTACCGATACCACTACCTCTGCACCCGTCAGGTCTACCAGCTCCTTGGCTTCCTTTACGACCTCAAGCACCTTGGTCTCGATGTCCGCTTCGCTCAGGCTGATGCTCAGCTTCTCTACCACTACCGCATTCGCCTTCGCTTCGTCGTACTCGCTCTTCTTCAGCACGCCCGGGCGAACCGTCGCCATCTGCGGACGGAAACGCGGGCAGATGATCGTCGCCATCAGGTGTCCGCCGAACGCGGGACGCGTCATCTTCAGGTTGCGGTCAGAGCGGTCCAGCGCGTCGATCTGCGCCTCCGGCAGCGTCGACGCTTCCTTCAGGAACGCCGCGTACTTCTCCACATCTACGTCCAGATGCGTGCAGTCTGCGGTCAGGCCCGTGTGCAGACGCGCAGCGCAGCGCGGACCCAGGTCTCGGCCGATGTTCGTCGCCGCGATCAGCATGATCTCCGGCTTCTTCTCCATTACCGTGTCGCAGATTACTTTCGCGTATGCGTCCGTCGTGTAGGTCTCCAGCAGCGGCGAATCCGCGATGTATACCTTGTCCGCTCCGTATGCGCCAAGCTCCTTGGCCATTCCGTCTACGTCCTTGCCCAGCAGCAGGCCGCACAGCTCTACGCCCATGTCGTCCGCCAGTTTGCGCCCCTCGCTCATCAGCTCAAGCACCGTCGGCTGCAGCTTGCCCTGGCGCTGCTCACAGAATACCCAAACCCCGCTGAAATCGGCCAGATTGGTGTTGTTAAATTCAGCCATTGTTCATTATTCCCCTTTCCTTCAGATGATGTGCTTCTTCAGAAGCTCCGCCGCGAGGGTCTCGCACGTCGCCTTGTCCGCGCCCTCAAGCATCTTGCCCTTGCCCTTCTGCGGCGGCGTAAACGACTTGAAGATGTTCGTCGGCGACCCCTTCAGACCGATCGTGGTGGGATCGATCAGCGGATCATCCTTCAGGGTGTTGTAATCATATACCGCCACCGGCTTGGCGTAGCAGTCCATGATCCCGCTCAGCGACATATAGCGCGGTGCGTTCAGCTCCTTGATGCACGTCAGCAGGCACGGCGTCTTCGTCTGGATGGTCATGTACCCGTCCTCCAGCATGCGCTTGACGGTTACCGTGTTGCCTTCCTTCTTGATGTCCGCCGCGTACGAAATCTGGGGTACGCCCAGCTTCTCCGCGATCTGCGAGCCTACCTGCGCCGTATCGCCGTCGATCGCCTGCCGTCCGCAGAATACGATATCGTCGTCCTCTAGGCCCACCTTCTTCACTGCCGCCGCGAGGATCTGCGAGGTCGCGAAGGTGTCCGATCCGCCGAACTCACGGGCCGATACCAGCACCGCCTCGTCCGCGCCGCGCGCCAGCAGCTCACGCAGCATGCCTTCCGCCGGCGGGGGACCCATCGTGATTACAACTACCTTGCAGCCCGTCTCATCCTTCAGCTTCAGCGCCGCTTCTACCGCGTTCAGGTCGTCCGGATTCGTGATCGTTTCCATCGACGCTCGGTTCAGCGTCCCGTCCGGATTCACCGCTACCTTGCCGGAGGTATCCGGAACCTGCTTTACACATACGATTGCTTTCATAGTTCTGTTCTCCTCCTTTTCTTACTTGCCGAGAATGTTGCCAGAGATTACGACGCGCTGGATCTCGCTCGTTCCCTCGTAAATTTCGGTGATCTTGGCGTCGCGCATCATGCGCTCGACAGGGTAATCCTTGGTATAGCCGTAGCCGCCATGGATTTGGACCGCCTTGGTGGTGATCTTCATTGCCGCTTCCGAGGCGAACAGCTTGGCGGTCGCCGCCTCCAGCGTGAAGCGCGCGCCCGATGCCTTGACCGCAGCCGCCTTGTAGGTGAGGAGACGGGCGGCTTCAATGGCGACGTGCATGTCGGCAAAAACAAACTGGGTATTCTGGAATTTGGCGATCGGGCGCCCGAACTGCTCGCGCGTCTTGGCAAACTTGATGGATTCCTCCATGGCCCCCTCCGCAATGCCGAGCGCCTGTGCAGCGATGCCGATACGGCCGCCGTCCAGCGTCTGCATCGCGATCTTGAAGCCCTTACCCTCTGCACCGAGCAGGTTTTCCTTAGGGACGATGCAGTCGGTGAACACGATCTCCGCCGTGGGCGAACCGTGCAGGCCGAGCTTTTCCTCATGCTTGCCGACGGAGAAGCCGGGGAACGAGCTTTCCACAATAAAAGCGGAGATACCCTTTGTTCCCTTACTCCGGTCGGTCATGGCGAAAACGACAAACACATCCGCTACATAGCCGTTGGTGATAAAGATTTTGGAGCCGTTGAGTACATAGTGATCCCCCTGCAGTTCGGCAACACAGGTACCCTTGGCGGCATCCGAACCGGCATCTGGCTCGGTAAGTGCGAACGCGCCGACCTTGTGGCCCTTGGTCAGCATGCGGAGGTACTTCTGCTTCTGCTCCTCAGTGCCGTTCGCCATGATCGGGCCGCAGCACAGACCGTTGTGGGTGGCCAGGATATCGCCGGTCGAAGCACACTGCTTGGATAACTCCTCAATCGCGATAGCGGAGCAGGTGTCGTCCGCACCGGCGCCGCCGTACTGTTCGGGAACGATCATACCCATTACGCCGATATCGAAAAGCTTTTCGATGGTGTCGCGCGGATAGGTGCTGGTTTTATCGGTTTCGGCGGCGATGGGCTTTACTTCGTTTTCAGTGAAGTCACGCATCATCTGGCGAACCAATTGCTGCTCACGGGTCAACTGGAAATCCATGTTCAAGTCTCCTTCTGGTTTGATGTTTATTGCCATGCCGACGGAGCGCCGGCGTTCAGCCTGTGTCTATACCGAACAGCAGGACAAGGGTCGATCTTCCGGCCGGTTCGGGGATCGGGAACGGTTTGTCTGCACGTTCGGGCAAGCGGAAAACAAAATAGTTGCGGGTTAAAATGTGTAATATCTTGGTTATATGATTGTTATTTCTTGCTTGCAAAAACCAATATACCATACCCAATATGCCGCGTCAATCAGCAAAATAACCGGAATAAAACAATAAAAGAACCATAATATATGTAAAATTGGTTGAAGTTTTTGTTGTGGCTGATAAGTGGTTGTGAAAGTGACGAAAAAACAAAAGGAAATATAGAGATAATCACCAATCACTACATGAGAAGCCCCTTTTGTGCGCTTGACAGAATAGAAAAAGATTGCTATAATTATATCAATCGAGTGGCTGCAAAGTGTAAATCCGGATCGGGTTTACACTTTTTTTGTGCGGTGCAATCAAAAAAACGGGTTATGGCAGCTTTCCCCCAAAAGTCTCCCTTGGAAGAAAAAGGAGGAACCATGAAAACAACAGAAAACGTGAGTAACAAAATGGGGAGCGTTCCGATGAACCGCCTGGTGTTCACGATGGGGGTGCCGATGATCCTGTCCATGGTGCTACAGGCCTTTTATAACATTGTGGACAGCTATTTCGTAAGCTGCATGACCGATCCGGCGGTGCCGAACCTGGGCGATTACGCGGTCAATGCGCTGACGCTGGCGTTCCCGATCCAAATGCTGATCGTGGCGATCGGCGTCGGTACTGGCGTCGGCACCAATGCGCTGCTCTCCCGTAACCTGGGGGAGGGGAACCGCGAGAAAAGCAGCCGTATATCCGGCAATTCCATTTTCCTGAGCTGCTGTACCTATGCGGTGTTCCTGCTGTTCGGACTGCTCGGCGTGGGGGTCTATATCCGGTCGCAAACGTCAGATGCGCTGGTGATAGAACTGGCAAGCAGCTATCTGCGCATCTGCTCGGTTCTGTCGTTCGGCTGCGTGGTCTACATGATTTATGAAAAGCTGCTACAGGCGACCGGCTGCACCATGTTAGCCACGATTGCACAGATGTCCGGTGTGGTCGTTAATATCATCCTTGATCCGATTATGATCTTCGGTTGGTTCGGCTGTCCGGCCATGGGTGTGGATGGCGCCGCGTATGCGACGGTTATCGGGCAGTTCGTATCGCTTATGCTGGGCTTCCTCTTTCACACCGCGGCGAACCGGAAGTATTTTGACACCAGCTTGCGGTATCTGGCGCCGCAGCGTTCCATTATTCAGGAGATCTATAAAATCGGCATTCCGGCCATTATCATGCAGGCTTTGATGTCTTTTATGACCTACGGAGTGAATATTGTCCTGGGGTCGCTTTCGACCGCCGCGGTGACTGCCTATGGAATTTATTATAAGATCCAGCAGTTTGTCTTTTTTGCGGCGTTCGGTATGAACAACGCGATGATCCCGATCATCAGCTACAACTTTGGTCGGCGGGACAAAATGCGGGTGGACAGTGGGATACGGTACGGCATGCTGTATACACTGGTGATTCTGGGCGCGGGCGCTGTCGCGTTGCAGGTGTTCGCGCATCAACTGATCGGGATTTTTGCGGTATCCGAGGAGGCGCGGCAGCTTTGTATTTATGCCATCCGCATTATCACGCCCGGCTATCTGTTTGCGGGGGCGAACATCGCGTTCCAAGGGATATTCCAGGCGTTTGGCTGCGGCGTGCAGTCGCTTGTGCTGTCGCTCATCCGCCTGATCGTGGTCGCGCTTCCTCTTGCGTGGCTGCTCACTCGCTTGCCGAACGCGGAGTTGCTGGTATGGTCTGCGTTTCCAATCGCCGAGGGCGCAGCGCTGGTCTGCGCATTGGTGCTGATGCGGCGGGTCGGCCGGCGGGTCGCAGCGTTTCTGGCCAGCGGCGCGGAGCAAACCGCCGCGATGGAATGAACGGCTGGCAAGATGTTGCCGTCCGGCTGCACATGCACATGGCTTTTGACCTGCTCTGCCTTGGAAACTTACGCAAATATAAAAAGCGCCGCTCCAGTTCTAAGGGCTGGAGCGGCGCTCTCATTTATTTTTGCGGAGGATAAAGACACAGATAGATGGCAACCTGTGCCTTGCATCAGAATCCGTATGCCAGCGCGCCGCCATCCACAGCAAAATCCTGTCCTGTGATATATTTTGCGCCATCACTCAGCAGGAATTTTGTCATTTCGCCTAAATCTCTGGTATCGCCAAACGCATGCACCGGCATTCGGCCCAGGATGGCGGCTTTCCGTTCCGGTGTCATGACCTGCTTGCTCATTTCGCTGGGGAACCAGCCCGGGGCAATGCTGTTCACACAGAGGTTGTCATTCGCCCATTCTACCGCGAGACCGCGGGTCATGCCGCATACTGCTGCCTTACTTGTGCAGTAAGGGACCACTTCGGTAAAGCCAAGATGCGCGGCCATGCTGCTGATGCTCACGATGCGCCCCTTATGCCGGCTGTTTTTCAAATACGGGTAGCATAACTGGCAGAGACGGAAGACGCTGTGGATGTTCACCTGCAGGATATGTGCAAAATCCTCTGCTGGGAAATCCTCGGCCCGGCATTTTTTTGTGATGCCTGCGTTGTTGACCAGAAAATCCAACGACTGTTTTCCGCTGGCTTGCTCGACGATCTCGCGCATGCGCGCATCGTTCGTGACATCACCCTGCACATGGATTACCCCCAGCGCGCTGGCAGGCATTCCGTCCTTTACTTTTCCGGTACGGCTTACCGCATACACGGTTGCGCCCGCCTCTGCCAGTACATTGGATATGGCATACCCAATTCCGCTGCTTCCTCCGGTAACGATGCCGATACGTCCTTCCAAGGCTTTCATGATAAATCTCCTTTCTTAAATTTCCTGAAAGCGGTAGCTGTGGCAGCTTTTTTCAATCAACTCCCAATCTAGTTCAGTGCCGATTCCGGGCTTTTCCGGCACGGTGATGACACCGTTGTGGATGGGAAGGTTGCCTTTCATGGGCAGGCGGTAATTATCTTCTGGTACAAAATACTCAAAATACTCGCAATTGCGGATCGCGCAGCTTACATGCACATTGACCAGATCCATATAGTTCATCGTTGTCGTGTGCAGCTCGCAATTCATGCCGAAAGCTTCCGCCATGTGGGCGATCTTCAGTGTCCCCGTAACGCCGTCTTTCCAGCTCACATCTGCGCGCACAATATCCGCCGCGCGCTGCGCAATCACCTGCGCAACCCCCCAATGACAGCCGCGTGTGGTTTCCGTAGCTGCAATCGGGATATCCAGGGCGCGGCACAGCTCGGTGTATTTGTACAGCTCAAAATCGCGGAAGGGTTCCTCAAACCATTTATAGCCCAGGTGCTCGAGCTGGCGCCCCACCAGGATGGCATCTCCCATGGTGTATTCGCCCACAGGGTCGCTCATGAGCACATAATCCGGTCCTACCGCATCGCGGATCGCCTGATGCACCTGCATATCAAATGATACCGGACCGCCCGGATGGGCCTTATAGCCGGGGATGCCTTGGCTTTTGTAGTAAACCGCTTCGTCCACATATTCCTGTACAGTCCCGTGGAAGTTTCCGCTGGCGTAAACCGGCAGGCTCGTCCGATATGCCCCGATGTATTGGTAAAGCGGCAGCCCCGCAGCTTTCGCGCAGATATCCCACAGGGCCACATCTACCGGTCCCGGGAGAAATACAGGGAAAAAGGCCTCATGACGGTCGATGTTCCACAGATCGTGGAAAATAGCCTCTCTGTCATGCGGGTCCCGTCCCAATACAACAGGCGCGATGCTGTCGTGGAGATAGCTTTCACTGACGCCGCCGCTACGCGCCGCCATACAGGTGGAGATGCCTTCAATGCCCGTATCGGTGGTAAGCCGGATTGCAATGACATCCCAGCCCATTTTGGCGCCGCCCTGGCGCTTTTCATCAAACAGGCACTTTCCCCGGTCGATCCACCATGTTTCAAATTTTGCAATAACCATAAATCAAGCCTCCTGTCAAAGAAATTAAAACACCTTCGAAAAAACTGCTTGAATTATATCACAACAGATATTATAATACAAGTGATATATCAGAATTCTTTTCGCAACATTTTTTCTGTAAAAGGAGCATGCTTCATGAAACATTTTCAAAATGACGACGAGATGTTCTCCCTGATGAAAGACAAGCTGTATACGCCGGTTGTAGGGGATATTCTGGATGCGATGGGCTTTGCCCATCAATTTCTTCCTCCTTATCTGCATCCGCTCCGGCCGGATATGAAAATTGCTGGACGAGCCTGCACCGTGTTAGAGCAGGACGTATTTTGCCCACAGAAAAAGCCGTTCGGTTACCTTACCGAAGCGCTCGACCAGCTGAGGCCAAACGACGTGTATTTGGCTACTGGCGCGCATAACAGTGCGCTCTGGGGGAGCTGCTGACCGCAACAGCCAAAGCGCGCCACGCCGCCGGCGCAGTCGTAGATGGCTATACGCGGGATACGCCGCAAGTCCTCAGCCAAAATTTTCCTGTATTTGCCAAGGACCGGTGGGCGCAGGATTCCAGCATTCGCACCAATGTAGTGGACTTCCGCTGCCCGATTGAAATCGGACAGGTCACGATTCACGATGGGGACGTCGTATTCGCGGATATCGACGGTGTGCTGATTATCCCGCGCGAGGCCGCGGCCGAGTGCATCGGAAAAGCAATCGAAAAGGCGTCCGGTGAAAAGCTTGTACGAAAAGCGATCGAAGAAGGGATGTCCGCCACGGAAGCGTTCGCGAAATTCGGCATTTTATAAATGGACAAAAAGGACGGGAAGCATATTTGGATATGCTCCCCGTCCTTTTCTGTTTTCATGTGTCCCGAATCGCGTTCAGTGAGCGAATCATGGAGTGATTGATGTGTACGATGATCGCGTCACGCACATCCTCCTCGTTTTCGCGCAGCAACGCGTCGATGATGGCGACGTGCTGCTTCAAATCGTCCGAGCGGGTGGCCGATGATCGGGTCACGGCATACATGCCCAGACGCACCTGCTGCACCATGAGGGACTGGTACATATTGATCAATATGGAGTTGCCCGTAATAGCTATCAGGTAAGAGTGGAAATCAGCATCTAGGTTGAACCGTGCTAGGTCGGTCAGCGTGTCGGAGTGCTGGAACTGTGTTTGAAAATCCAGCAGCTTGTCTTTGGAATAAAGCGTTTTATATTCGGTTGTTATGTTTGGTTCCATAAGCTTCCGTGCCTGATACAGCTCGACGACTGACTTTTCGGTATAGGGGGCGATCCGCATCCCCTTGCGCGGGAAAATCTCCACCAGGCCTTCCTTTTGTAATGCCAGAAGCGCTTCGCGCAGAGGCGTCCGGCCAAAGCCAGTCTCATCCAACAGCTCCTTTTCGTTGATCGCCTGTCCCGGCAAATATTGACAGGAAACGATTTTTTCATAAAGATATCTATGCGCCTCGGCAACCATAGATTTCGCTCGTTTTCCCGACACAAAAATACCCCTTTTCCTATTTTTTACCGTCGGAAGCGCTGCCCCAGTCTTCTGACAGAACTTACAATTATCATACAAAAACTTTGGTAAAAAAGCAAGTGGTTAATTTGATATTTTACGGTTGAAATATATTTATTTCTGTTTTATAATATCTGCGATATATCAATAAGGCCATTATTCACTCTAAGATCAGAAAGGAATATCTATCTATGGATGCTTCGAAAACTCTTATCAAGGACATACATATTTACCAGGCGGTCAGCAGAATCAGTAAGCCGATCGCGGATGCGACGCACGACATCAGCAAGATCGCGTTCTATGTGCTGGAGGTAGAGAGCGCCAGCGGAGAAATCGGTCAGGGCTACCTGTTAAGCTTCCATTACAGCCCCAATGCTATTGAGGGTGCGCTGAAAGACCTGAGACGCTTTGTTTTGGAGCGCGACTACCGCGTATATGAAACCGCGCAGATACAGAAAGATTACGAGATCGAGAGCGAGTATTTCGGCATCGTCGGCCTACAGCGCTGGGCGCTGGCCACGCTCAATGTCGCCTTGTGGGACGTTTGGAGCCGTATGAACAAACAGCCGATCTACCGCATGTTTGGCTGTCACAGGAAGCCCATTCCGGTATACGGCAGCGGCGGCTGGCTCAGTTATAGCGATGAGGAGCTGGTCGAAGAGGTTGTGGACTATAAGAAGCGAGGCTTTACTGCCGTCAAGATCAAAGTTGGCAGTCCGGATATGGAACGTGATATCCGTCGCCTGCATCTGGTCCGCGAAGCGGTGGGTCCCGAACTGAAGATCATGATGGACGCGAATCAGGGGATGGACGTACCCAGTGCGATCAAGCTGATCAGCCTGGTGGAGGACATCGGTATCTTCTGGTTCGAGGAGCCGGTCGTCAACACGGATTTTGAGGGCTACGCGACCATTCACGCGAAAACGCATATCAGCCTTGCCATGGGAGAGCGGGAATACAGTACCGTGGCGCTGCGCGAGCTGATCGGCCGGCGCGCGCTTGACCTTTGGCAGCCGGACCTGATCCGCCTGGGCGGCGTAGAAGCCTGGCGGGACAGCGCGGCGCTCGCCAACGCCTACAACATTCCGGTGCTGCCGCACTACTACAAGGACTATGATGTGCCGCTGCTGGCTACGGTCTCCAACCCCTATGGTGCGGAGAGCTTTGACTGGATCGACGCCATTATTGACGAGCCGATGACCATTCAAAACGGCTTTGCCCTGCAGCGTGAGGGGGACGGCTGGGGCTTCCGTTTCCTGCCCCAATTCATGACAGAAGTAAAGTAACCCCTATGCTTTGATTGAAAAGAGGTCGATTTACTTGAAAGCCATTGTAATCACCGAGCCCGGGAAGGCAGTAACGGATGAACAGGAGCGCCCAGAAGCGGCAAAAGGAGAGGCGCTTTTGAAAATGCTGGTCGGCGGCGTGTGCGGGAGTGACCTGGCCTCGTTTCGGGGTGCGTCTGCCTATGTCAGCTATCCACGCACGATTGGGCATGAGTTCGCGGCTGAGGTCGTTGCGGTTGAGGATAATCCGTATGGTATCCGGCCGGGCATGGTCGTGACGGGCAATCCCTATTTCAATTGCGGCAAATGCTATAGCTGCCGCCGCGGCTTTGTAAACTGCTGCGTTAATAACCAGACAATGGGTGTGCAGCGTGAAGGCGCATTCAGCGAATACTTTACCATGCCGGTAGAACGCCTGTATGACGGGCAGGGGATCGCGCCGGAGTCTCTTGCGCTGATCGAGCCGTTTTGCATCAGCTATCACGGTGTGAGCCGCGCGGACGTACAGCCAGGCGATAAGGTACTGGTGATCGGTGCGGGTGCGATTGGTATTTTGGCCGGCGTGGCCGCGCGGAGCTTTGGGGCAGAGGTCCACATCACGGATATTGCAAAGGATAAGCTCGAATTGGCAGAGCGCGAGTTCGGTTTCAGCGGGAGCTTCGTGAACGACAGCCCCGACGCCCTACGGGCGTATGTGCAGAAGATCACAAACGGCGACGGCTTTGACGTCACCATTGAAGCGGTTGGAGCCCCGTCGACCTTCTTGGGCTGTGTGGAAGCTGCGGCAAGCCAGGGGCGGATGGTGGTCATCGGTGTCGCGAAGCATAACGCCGATTTCAATTTTTTGGAGCTGCAGCGCAAGGAGCTTAATGTGTTCGGGAGCCGCGGCGCGACAAAAGCGGATTTTGCCGCGACCATGAAGCTGGTAAAGGACGGCTTTGTCGATTTGACCAAGCTGATTTCCCGCGCCTACCCGATCGCAGACGCCGGTGCCGCATTTCAGGACATGGATCAACATTCCGCAGAAATCGTGAAAGCGGAATTTGATTTTAGAAGAGAATAAACCAAGAGGAAAAGAAAGTGAGGAATTACCTATGAAAAGACGTTTTGCAGCTTTGCTTGCCTTGGCGATGTGCCTTGGATCGTTAACGGCTTGCTCCAGCAGCACCCCAAACACGGACACTGCGGATGGCACGGGTAGCGCGGGCGCCGCGAATGCGGCGTCTCCGGTTACGATTCAGGTGGGCTTTGAAAACACCAATGAAGAGCCGATCGGCCAGGCGGTGGAAAAGTGGGCCGAGTTGGTAGAGGAGCAGAGCGGCGGTACCATGAAGCTGGAGCTGTTCGCAAACAGCGCGCTCGGCAGTAAGAGTGAGCTGATCGACCAGATGGTAATGGGCGAAAACATCATCACCATTGCCGATGGCGCGTTCTACGCAGATTACGGCCTGCCGGATATGGGCATCCTGTACGGCCCGTTCTTCTTCGATACCTGGGAGGATGTCTGGACCCTGCTGGACAGCGACTGGTATGCGGACGAATGTGAAAAGCTGAAGGAAAAAGGCTTGACCATCCTTGCGTCCAACTGGATCTATGGTGAGCGTGAGCTGATGACCAAGAGCAAGGTGGTGACGCCTGCTGATATCAAGGGCAAGAAGATCCGTCTGGCGAGCAGCCAGATCTATGTGGAGGGTTTCAATGCGTTGGGTGCCACCGCGGTGCCGATGGCGCTGGGCGATGTGTACACCTCGCTTCAGAATGGCACGCTCGATGGCGTTGAGAACCCGCTCAGCACGCTGTACGGCCAGAGCTTCCAGGAGGTCGCCAAGTACATCCTGATGACCGGCCATATCAAGAACTTTACGACCTGGTGCATTGGAACGGATTTCCTGAACACGCTCTCTGCGGAGCAGCAGGAGCTGCTCTACAGCACTGCCGAGGAAGCCGGCCTTTATAACAACGAACTGCAGGAGCAGGCTGATGAGGAATACCGTCAGATGCTGGTGGACGCAGGCGTCGAGATCACCGAACTGACCGACGACCAGCTTGCCGAGTGGAAAGAAGCCGCGCAGCCCTTCTATGAAATGGGCGACACCTTTGGCTGGAGCGAAGGCCTGTACGACACGGTACAAGCGGCAATGGGCAAATAAACCTTTGGATCGCACAGAAGCAGGAGGGCAATATAATGAAAAAAGTGCTGGACGCACTGGTCAAGGTGGAGGCTGTATTGGCTGCGGCGATCCTAGTAATCCTGATTGCATGTACATTTTTCGGCGTGCTTGCGCGGTATTTGTTCAACAGTCCGTTTACCTGGGAGGAAGAAGTGCAGGTTGCGTGCATGGTATGGATCACCTTCCTGGCCGCGCCCGTCGCGTTCCACACCAAGAGCCATGTCGCGATCGAAATATTGGTGGATGCATTTCCGCAAAAGGTGCAGCGTGTGATAGAAGTGCTGATCATGATCCTGATGTATGCGATCCTGATTTATTTCTTCTTCCGCAGCCTGGAATTTATCAGCGTACTGGCCCGCACGGGTCGCAAAACGCCGATTTTGATGGCGCCCTATTCCGTGATTTACGGAGTAGCGCCGGTATCCATCATCCTCATGCTGATCAGCTATACTTATGAAACCGTAAAGAAAGTATTCCTTACCCCGGCTCAAAACGAAAAGGAGGAAGCATAATCATGAATACTCCTGTCGTTATGATGGTCATTGCGCTGCTTGTTCTTTTATTTATGAAAGTACCGGTGTTTGCATCGGTTTTGGGTGCGTCAATCGTGTATTTCGTCATGAGCCCGGGCATTAACTCGGCCGTGTTCGCGCAGCAGGCGATCACGGGCGCGGAAAGCGTTACTCTTTTGGCGATCCCGTTCTTTGTATGCGCGGGTGTCCTGATGAACTATACGGGTGTCACCAAGCGCATCATGGATTTCTGCTCGGTACTGACCGGCCGCATGTACGGCGGTCTAAGCCAGGTCAATATCCTGCTCTCCACGCTGATGGGCGGACTGTCCGGATCCGCGCTGGCTGATGCCGCAATGGAGGCGAAAATGCTTGTCCCAGAAATGGAGAAAAAAGGGATCAGCAAGTCTTTCTCCACGGTTGTGACCGCAGCGTCTTCTATGATCACCCCGCTGATCCCGCCCGGAATCGGCCTGATCCTGTACGGCTGTATTGCCAACGTATCGATCGGTAAGCTGTTCGTCGCCGGAATCGGACCCGGTTTGTTGCTGTGCATTACGATGATGTTCATGGTATCCCTGATCTCGAGGAAGCGTAAGTACCTGCCGCTCCGCACCACGAAAATGACCGGCGATATGTTCTGGTCTTCTTTCAAACCTGCGATTTTGCCGCTGTGCCTGCCTATCATTATTATCGGCGGCGTGCGTCTGGGCATTTTCACCGCGACTGAGGCCGGTGCGGTGGCTATCGCGTATTCGCTTCTGCTGGGCATCCTTTACCATGACCTGAGCGCAAAGCAATTTGCACAGGGGCTTCAGGAAACGTTGACGACGACATCTTCTATCATGCTGATCGTTGCCGCCGCGTCCACGTTCTCATGGATTCTGACCAAGGAGATGATCCCTCAGCAATTTACCGAGTGGATGATCAATGTGATCGACAATAAGTGGGTTTTCTTGGTTGCGGTGGATGTATTCCTGATTATTGTAGGCATGTTTGTCGAGGGCAATGCCAGCATGATTGTCCTGGTTCCGTTGTTCGCGCCTGCAGCGGCAGCGTATGGGCTGGATCCCATCCATTTTGCGATGGTATTTATTTTCGCCAATGCGATCGGCGCGTTTACGCCGCCGATGGGAACGCTGATGTTCGTAGCCTGCGGCGTCACAGAATGTAAAACAAAGGATTTTATCAAGGAGGCAGTGCCGTTTTATCTGTTGCTGGCCGGATGCTTGCTCGCCTTGACCTTTGTTCCAGTTTTCTCGACCGGCTTGGTAAACCTGATTTATTGATTGGATAGTTCGCTTGTTACAACTTTTTTCATATCCGCAAAGCGGCCGTATTTCAATGATACGGCCGCTTTGCTTTTTTGCTCAAAGGCCGATTAAGAAAACTAAACTTTTTTGACAAATTGACGATATTATCTATATATCTTGATAGGGGGAGAACATATTGAAAAAACTGAAGCTGGCGTCCAAGCTGGCAATCTGGATTGGCATGGCACTTTTTGTTGCTTTGGGGGCGCTGGTAGCGGTAACGGTCTTTACGACGCAGTCGGCTATTCAAAAAGGGATTTCTGGCGAACTGTCCTCATTGGCAGAAGCAAACGGAGAAGCAGTTCAGAATATTTTCAATTCGGTAGAAAATGCGGCGCAGGGAATGCAGAACTATATGGAGGACGCCTTTGAAAAAGCGGTGCAGAAGCCGGAGGAAAATACCGTGCCGCAATCACCGGAAGCGGCGGCGTTGTTTCAGAGTGAATTGTATAGCGGGAAAAACCTGACGCCTATCTCGCACAGTGCGGAGCAGTTTATTGTGCAAACGGCGCGCAATCTGGTAAAAGAGAACAATGGCATCATCGGTGTTGGCGTTATGTTTGAACCGTATGCGTTTGAAAGCGATATACGGGATTATGGCTTTTATATTGATACCAATACCGTGGATTCTTCGTTTACCCCCTATCAGTCTTATGAAGATTATGCGAAGGAAGCTTCCTACATGATACCAGTGCAGGAAAAACGATCCTATATTTCACAGCCATATTCGTATGGGGAGGGGCTGGTCGTATCCTATGGAACGCCGATCCTGCATAACAATAAGGTGCTGGGTACGGTAATAGCCAGCGTGGACCTCAATGCTTTTGCGGAAACTAAAACATCGAGCGATAACTATTCCTCAATGTGGGTAACGATATGCAACGGCAGCGGCAGCATTGTCTGGGACAGTGAGACGCTGGATGATGTGGGCAAAAATATTGTGACGGATTTTACGGTGGATGAGAAGCAAAAGCAGGAATTGTCCGATCGTATGGCCGCACAGACTGCGTTCTCGATGGAGAAAGAACGTCCGGACGGTACAGAAACGACGGTGTTCTATTGCCCTGTTAAAGTAGGGGGCGAAACATGGTGGTCCTCGACCGGACTGTATACGTCAGATGCACAGCGGGCTGTCCGTAGTACCACCATGCTTCTTCTCCTTCTTTCCGCACTGGCGCTCGTATTGATCCTGCTGACGGTTACCATGGTGCTGAAACGTATGCTGGCACCGGTGCAGCATGTGGTTCAGGCCGCAAGAGGGATTGCCGAAGGCGATCTGGATATCCACCTTGATGCATCATCTCAGGATGAGATAGGAAGCCTGTCAAAAGCCTTTCAGGATATGGTGGAAAGTCTGAAAGCAATCATTGGGGACATCAATTATCTTCTGAATGAGATGAGCGCCGGCAATTTCCGTATTCACACACGGGAAGAAGCACACTATGTAGGCGCGTACCAAAGCATTTTGCTGGCGGTACGGCAGATTAACCGTACGCTGAGCGATACGTTGAACCGCATTAATGGAGCGGCCGATCAGGTGGCGGCTGGTTCTGCGCAGGTATCCAACGGCGCACAGGCGCTTGCGCAGGGAGCAACCGAACAGGCGAGCGCGGTACAGGAGCTGTCTGCCACGATCGACGATATTTCGAATGGTAGTCGGCATACGGCTGCCATGGCGCTGAAGGCTAAGGATGCGGTCGATCATGCAGGCGAGGAACTGAAGTTGAGCAATGAATCCATTGCGAAAATGAGCGAAGCTATGCAGAATATATCCGAAGCTTCACAGGAAATCGGGAAGATTATCGCCACAATTGAAAACATTGCATTCCAGACGAATATACTTGCCCTGAACGCGGCGGTGGAAGCCGCACGCGCTGGTTCGGCAGGGAAAGGCTTTGCAGTCGTTGCAGACGAAGTGCGGAACCTTGCTTCCAAATCCGACCAAGCGGCAAAAGCGACAAAGGAGCTGGTGGAAAGATCGATTTGCGCGGTAGATGATGGCGTAGAAATAATGCAGAGTGTGACGGAAGCCGTCTCCCGTGTGCTGGACTCTGCAGGAAGCGCGGTATCTGGTATGGATGAGGTGGCTGTAGCTGTGGAGAAGCAGAGTGATTCGATCGTGCAGATCCAGCAGGGGATTGACCAGATATCCAGTGTTGTGCAGACTAATTCCGCAACTGCAGAGCAATCGGCTGCGGCAAGTGAGGAATTGTCGGGGCAGGCGCAGATGCTGAAAGGACTGATCGACAGGTTTAAACTGCGTGATCAGGGAGAACGATGAATAGGAAGGAAAATACCACAGGCATATGGCCTGTGGTATTTTTTGTGTGATGTGAGAGGGTACGCCTCCTGAAAAAATTTCTTGAGAAAAAATAAATAATAAATAAGAATATGCATATACAAAAATAAAACGAAATATGTTACTTTATCACAAATAAACAAATGAAAAGTTGTCATAATATATGAAAAATATAATAGGATAGAAAAGAGATTGACAGATCAAGCGGGTGGTGTTATATTTTGTTTAACAGGAAATAAAAAGAGGTGGAAATGTGGAAAACTTTTACCAGGAAACAGAAACAATTATGGTTCGCCTCTTTAACTGCTATACCAATTTGCAGCGCTCTAAACATGAATACTGCCCAGGGGTGGAGTTGTATCCGTCCGAGATTCATGCGATAGAATGCATTGCGGCGACCCGAGCGCTCAATCTGACGGAGCTCTCTAATCAGCTGGGATTGACGAAAGGTGCTGTGTCCAAAAGCGTTGGAAAGCTCGAGAAAATTGGACTACTGCGCCGCTACAAATATGTAAGTAATCAAAAGGAAGTATACTTCCATCTGACAGAGCTTGGAGTACAGGCGTATGAAGGGCATAAGCGCTACCATGAGGCGATGGATCGCGTGATGGAACAGTATGGGGAAGCGGTATCAAAAGAAAAGGGGGAGGAAATATTGCACTTTCTGCAGCTTTATCTGGAACAGATGCAAACATTGGGATGAAGAAGTGTGTTTGATTTTCAAAAGGGAGGTTTTTCTATGGATGTTATTCTTTCGTCGGCATCCCATCACGCAATGCTGTTTGCCTATTTGGCAAAACGGACGATAGATGCTTTTGGAGAGGCGGGCAAGGCTGCGGTAACGGCTGGTGTAAGGCATTATGGTGAGCAGCGGGGGCGCCGCATGGCGCTGCGCACGCAGGCGGATGGAAATCCGCTCGATGTGGAAAACTATCTGGTTTATGGCGAATGGGAGGCTTTCCCAGGGCAAATGGATCTTCGTTTCCCGCAATATGCACCGGAGGTACATATGGAAAACCATTGCTGCCCGTGGTATACCGAATGGAGTAAGCGTGGACTGCTGGAGTACGGAAGCTATTACTGCAAGGATGTAGACGCAGCGCTGGCACGCGGTTATAACGGAATGGAACTGAAGCTGCTGGCGAACCGGACACTGGGGGATGAGTTCTGCGATTTTATTTTTGACGGTTGCGGTGTGTCGACAGAACGGATGGAGGCGTTTGCAGAAAAACGGAACAAAATTGGCGGAAAAGCAAAAATGCCGTGGGAATATCATGTAGGCCATCTGTATAGTGCGATGCGGCAGGCGATTGTCTCCGCATTTGGCAAAGACGGAGAAAATGCCGTTGCGTTGGCAATGGAAGACTACAAAGAGGAATACGGCAAGGCAGCGCATGACTTGGTGCTCGAGTATGCGGATATTGATTATGACGCGATGCCTGCTTATGAGGGCATCGGAGACTGAGGAGTGTTTTTATGCTGCAGGATTTTGGGCGTATTATAGAGACTGATGTCGTTGCGGTCGGCGGCTCTGGTGCAGGCATCACAGCTGCAGTTTATGCTGCGCGTGCTGGCGCGCGAGTTGCCTTGGTTTCCAAGGGGAAAATTGGAGTGAGCGGCAATGCGATCATGGCCGGAGGCGGCTTTGGTGTGGATGGAGAGAGCGGCAAAAACCTGCTGCACCTGGATTTTGCTGACCCCTCTTTTACGAAGGAACGACTGTTCGACTGTATTGTGAAAGAATCATTTTATCTGGCAGACCAAAATATGGTGCGGCAGTATGTCGACGACGGGCCGATCGTGATGAAAGATTATCTGGGATGGGCCGAGCGAGCGGGACAGGACTTCTTCTGCTGTCCGCCAGCCAACTGGATTGCCTCCGGACTGAGCTTTACCAAAGCATTGGTACAAGGGTTGAAAGAAACCGCAGGCATTCAGACGTTTGAAGACATGATGATCGTTGAAGTGCTCACAAATGAAAAAACGGTCTGCGGCGCAGTTGGTATAGACATATATACTGGCGAGGCGGTTCTGTTCCGCACAAAGGCTGTTGTAATTGGAACCGGCGGCTATATGCCGTTTTCGATGAACAACACCGTGACTGATATGACTGGGGATGGGCCGGCAATGGCGTACAGGGCCGGCGCCCGGCTGACAGATATGGAATTTATCCTTTCGTTCCCGACTGCGGTGGTGCCGCAGGAGATGAGAGGCTCGATCTATCCTTATGTGTTTGAGTATAACATGCGCAATCTCAAATACACGATCAGGGACAAAAACGGCGATCCGTTGCCTATACCGGAGGAGGTCGTTAAGTTGTCTCGTGGAGGAAAGCTGAGTAAACTGGTCACCTCCTATTATTTCGGTTATGCGGCGGATCAAGGATTGGCGGGGCCGAATGGGGGATTCTTCTACGACTATTCTGCCAATAGCCGCGAAGAGAAAGAGGCAGGACTAAAGATTTTCTATGACCGGTTTGACCGGTGGCACAGGCATGGGTACTACAAGGGTGAGAGTCTGGCAACGGTCGAGCGGATGCTATTTGCAGACGAACCGATTGAGGTTGGTATTGGCGCGGAGTACTGCATGGGCGGCGTTGAAATTGACGACCAGATGCAGACAGGCGTAGATGGTCTGTACGTCGCGGGAGAAGCAGGCAGCGGCGTGTTCGGAGCCTGCCGAGTAGGGGATGGCCTTGTGGAGATGATGTGCCAAGGAATGCGTGCGGGCCGGAATGCTGCGGCATATGCGGAGCAAAGCAAGCTCCATGCTCTGGATGAAGCACAGTCAGCACAATGCTTAAACAAAATATTTGGTATTTTTGAACATCGAGGCGGAATGAACGCCTTGACGCTCTATGAGGAAATACAGAAAGCATGTGATGAGGGCTTCGGGCTGATTCGCAGTGAGGAGAGACTGAAAAAGGCGCTGCGGCGCATAGAAGAACTGGAGGCAGAGTGGAAAAACGTAACGCTGGTCAGCCAGAGCAGAGCGTACAATCTGGAATGGCTCGGCGCACTGCAGACACAGAATCTTCTGACCTGTTGTAAGGCAGGTATTTTGGCAGCAATCGAGCGTAAGGAAAGCCGCGGATGTCACATCCGCAAGGATTATCCGCAGGTGGATCATGATAATTATCTGATAAAATATGTTCACCATGACGAGGGCGGCGAAATGAAAACCGAAATACGCAGGCCGATTGTGGATCGCATGCCGCTGCCGACGGGCAAACGGGAAAACGTGATCGAATATTTCCTGGATCCCGCCCTGAAATATAAACGATGAGAAAGGGGCGTATCGAATGAAAGTGTTAATCGACCGGTATGATCCGGATACCGGACTGCGGCGGACGGATACCTTTGAAGTCGAGAATTCAGCCTGTGAGGGTATGACGGTAATGGGGCTGCTTAACCATATTTCGCTTCATTGTGATTCGACCCTGGCGTATTACCATCACAGCGTATGCGATCATGGTATTTGCGGACGGTGTACGCTGTCGGTAAATGGTAAGGTACGGCTTGCCTGTCTTACACCGGTAACCGGATATCAGGAACTCCATTTGGCACCGGCTGCAGGGCGTGTCGTAATACGGGATTTGGTGACAAAATAGATCATTTCACAAAAAGATTAAGTGGGTATTAAAGGAGGAAAGTAGCATGGCGAACCAGACACCGCAGAAAAACGTAGATGACTTTCAACTTCCAAAAGGCGGACTGATTAAAAAGCTGTTGTATATCATGGCGTTTGTTGGACCGGCTTCCATGATTTGCTCCACTTCAATGGGACCTGGCACAGCAACATCCTGTATTCAGGCAGGCTCCTTGTTTGGTTATGACTTGTTGTGGGTGGTTGTTTTAAGTGGTATCATGTGCGGCGGCGTGGCGTATATCGGCGCAAAAGTAACAGCGATCTCCGGACAGAATGTGTTCGACTTTATCCGGGGGAAAATCGGCAAGGTAGCCTCTACCATCCTGTTCATCGTTGTGCTGTGTACATGGTATATGGTTATTTATAGCCAGGGTTCCACAATGCGCCATTTAAACGATATCATGTTTGGCGAGCAGGCAGCATCCATCGTGTATGTGGTGACTATCCTGATTATCGCGTATTTGTATGTGGCCAGCTCAAATAACCGGATTATAAAAATCGCATCGGTCATGTGTACCCTGATGGCAATTATATTCTTTATCAATGTGTTTTTTGTCCGGCCGGATGCAGGACAGCTTGCGACCGGCATTATCCCCAAGCTGCCGTCCGGTGTAGAGCAGGCCGTCATTATCGCGGGTATAATCGGTGGTTCTGCGCCAGGCACCTCGGCGCTTTGGTATTCGTACTCGGTGAAAAATCAGAAATGGGATAAGCCCTCGGCGCTGGGCTTCATCAAATATGACCAGATCGTTTTTGCAACCATGTTTACGATCTTCAGCCTTGGTATCTTCCTCTCCGGTGCAGCAGTGCTGCATCCTGCGGGGATTCAGGTGGATTCTGCTCTTGACGCAGCGAAAGCGATCGAACCGCTGGCAGGCTCCTTTGGTACTTATATTTTTGTTGCCGGCTTCTGGGGCGCGGTCTTTACTACAATCGGCGGTATGAGCACGTTGGCGTCTTACTGCATTAACTCATTGTGCCATATCAGTGAGGATAACTCGGATATCAAGGTCCGCCGGCTGATTCTGATCGGTATTGTTATTAGCCTGATCGGCGGCCTTTCGGGCGGCAATGCCATGAACCTGTTGGTCAATGTAATGGGCCTGCTGAATGTGGGTGGATTGGTGATCATCTGCATCCTGACATTCTTCACGAGCAGTAAAAAGTTTGCAGGTGAGTATAAGAACAAATGGTATACCACGCTGATGGGTATTATCATTCTGGCTTTTAATGTATATTCTGCCTGGACATATGTCGCGCGTTTCCTGTAATAATGTGTTTTGGGGATATCCTCATAGGACCCTCCTGTGAGGATATCCTTATCTGGAACAAAGAGAGGAAGATGAGGCTTGGAATTAGAAAAGCGGGTAGCAATTGTAACAGGGGCCAGCTCCGGCATTGGTGCGGTGATAGCCCGATTTTACCTGAACGAGGGTGCGTTCGTATATGGATGTGGTCTGGAGACGTGTGCGGATATCACAGATGAGAATTTTGCCTACCAGAAAGCGAATATTTGTGACGAGGTACAGGCCGCCGCGGTGGTAAAGGGTTGTCAGGAGAAATTTGGGCATGTCGATATTCTGGTTAATTGTGCAGGTGTGACGGGGATTGGCACAATCGATAATACATCGGTCGAAGAATTTCGACGCCAGTTTGAGATCAATGTATTCGGTGTGTACACCATGACTAAAGCGGCGATCGACGCGATACGCTGCTCAGAGTATGCGGTAATTATCAATATCGTCTCCGAGCTGGGTGTGAAATGTATCCCGGAACGGGTTGCATATTGCCCGTCCAAAGCGGCGGTGGAGATGCTGACCCGCTGCTTGGCAGTCGACTGTGGACCGAGGGTGCGCGTCAATGGTATTCTGCCCGGCCTGACAGAGACGCCGATGACAAAAATGCGCTATGAAAATGCTCCCGATCCGGAGGCGGAAAGGCAAAAAACACGTAACCGCTATATCCTGAAGCGGATGTGTACGCCGGAGGACGTGGCGAATGGCGCGGTATTCCTTGCCTCCGACCGTGCTTCGTTTATCACGGGCGATATGCTGGCGGTTTGCGGCGGCGGACAGTTTATAACTACCCAGTAAACAGGAGAAATGGTATGAATATTTTGGAAGAGGCTGGGCGGCATCAGGAACGCCTGATTAGCCTGCGGCGTGATATCCACCGGCATCCAGAATTGAGTTGGAAAGAAACCCGTACACAGGGCGTCATCTGCCGCGAGCTGGATGAGCTGGGAATTCCTTATGAAAAGGTGTGTGGTACGGGTGTGATCGCAGTGCTGCGGGGCGAGCGGTCTGGCCCAGTGGTAGGGCTTCGTGCGGATATGGATGCGCTGCCAATTACGGAAAAGGGAAAGGCAGAATATTCGTCTGAAAATCAGGGTGTCATGCATGCCTGTGGACACGATTGCCATGTTGCCATGCTCTTGGTGGCTGCACGGATTTTGAAAGCGCACGAAAATGAGCTTTGCGGCACGATCAAGTTAATCTTTCAGCCGGCAGAGGAGGTAATAGAAGGGGCTCATGCGATGTATACGTTACCCCAGCTTGCAGATGTCGAGCAGATTTTTGGGGCTCATGTATGGATCGACCTTCCGGTCGGCATGATTTCGGCGGAGGTTGGCCCCCGCATGGCGAGCGCGGACAACATTTACCTGACGGTGGAAGGAAAAAGCGCACATGGTGCGCAGCCGCACCAGTCAGCCGATGCGATCGTGGCCGCCTGTGCAATTGTAAACGCCTTGCAGACCGTTGTGAGCCGTACCGTGGATCCGCTTGAGCCAGCCGTCGTGACGATCGGAACGATCGCCGGTGGAACCTCGTCGAATATTATTGCCAACGAGGTTAAGCTTTCGGGAACGGTAAGATCGTTCCAGCCAGCGGTGCGCGACGCAGTGGAGCGGAGGCTGGAGCAAATCGCCTGCACGACCGCACAGGCCTATGGAACCACCTGCCGTTTTGAATACCGCCGCTGCACTCCTGCAACGATCAATGAAGCGGCATCGACCGAGATCGCGCGCAAAGCAGTCAAAACATTGTTCGGCGACAGCGCGCTTGCACATTTGAAAGAAACCACAGGTGGAGAGGATTTCGCATGGTTCCTGGAGCGGATACCGGGATGTTATGTATTCGTTGGCGCACGCAATGAGGAAACAGGAAAATGCTGGCCCCATCATCATGAATGCTTTGATGTCGACGAACAGGCCTTGGTCAACGGCGCGGCCGTTCTGGCACAGGTCGGCTTGGATGCAGGTATGAAAAGGAGTGTGCAGAAATGAGTGATAAGATCAACTTCTCGGCTGCGTTCAATAAAACCAAAGAAGAGCTTTTGTCGATGGATGAAACCGAATTTCGCGCCCGATTCCGAGAACGCTGCCATCATACCATGGAGATACAGGTGTATGCGGCTGCATACCGGGGACGGACGCTGTCGGCGGATCAACCAAAAACCGCACGACTGTTTATGGAAGTCTGGCGGGAAAGAGGGTTGCCTGAAACTCTGCCTGAGTATGTATTTGCATCCAAGCTGTTATCGTTTGCTGAGGAATTGATACAAGGAGGAAACCTTGATTTGACGCCTTACGCGCCTGCTCCCCTATCTGAGGAGGCACGGCAAGGATTTGAGCGTGTCCTGTATGAGCGCCGTTCGGTGCGGGAATGGAGTGAGGAAAAAGTACCGGACGAGTTGATTAAGAAGGTGCTGAAAGCAGGGTTGTGGGCAGCACATGCATGCAATTTGCAGTCAATACGGTATCTTGTAATTCGTGAAGAAAACTGTCCAGGCCTGTTCCGCGGAAGCGATATCCCAGGGGGGCCGGTACATATCGTGCTTTTACAGGATATGCGCGTGTACCGTGCCAATCCAGTCATGCCAGAGAGCAACCAGCTTTTGGATGCCGGGGCCGCAGGGCAGAATCTTGTACTTGCCGCACATGCCTATGGGCTGGGCGGATGCTGGCTCACTTTCACAAGCGAGCAGATGAAACAGCGCATCAGGGAACATGTGGGATTGCCGGAGGAGATTCGAATGACGACCTATGTGGATGTAGGATTCCCAGACCAATCACCATATCCGCCGCAGAGGATATCGGTAGAGGAAGCAGTTTTCCACTGGGAATGAGAAATATTGGAGGAAGACGCTATGGAGCGTAAGCTTTACGACAACTACCTGGCGATATTGAAAAGCGAGTTGATGGTCGCGCTGGGCTGCACCGAACCAATCGCAATCGCCTATGCCGCAGCACGGGCACGTGAAACGCTGGGGAGTGAGCCGGCAGAATGCGTTGTGCGCTGCAGTGGAAATATTGTCAAGAACGTGATGGGCGTGACGGTCCCGAATTCAGGGGGGATGCGCGGGATAGACGTAGCGGCTGTGCTGGGTGTCGTAGGTGGGGATGCATCGCGTGAATTGCAGGTGCTGGAATCCGTGCGGCCAGAGCATATTGAAAGGACAAAGGCTTTGCTGCGGGCGGGTTTTTGCACCTGTACACTGGCCGAAGGGGTAGAAAATCTATATGTTGAAGTCCGGTTGACTGATACGGAGGGACATTGGGCGTCGGTGGAAGTAAAAGACCGGCATAATCATATCACGCAAATCTGCAAGGACGGTGACATCTTATTTTCTGATGGAGCGCTTCAACAAGATAGCGAACAGGCCGGAGATAAATCGCTTCTTACCGTAAAAAATATTCTGGAGTTTGCGGACACAGTCCGATTTGCAGATATCGAGGAGATAATCGGAAGGCAGGTGGAATGCAACACCGCGATTTCTCAAGAGGGGCTTAAAGGAAGCTATGGTGCACAAACTGGCCGTGTGCTGCTGGAGACGGGAAGAGCGGACCTACATACGAGAGCGAAAGCGGCAGCGGCAGCGGGTAGCGATGCACGCATGAGTGGATGTCCCTTACCAGTAGTAATTAACTCTGGGAGCGGAAACCAAGGTATCACAATTACTATGCCGCTGGTGGAATATGCCAAAGCCTATAGTATTGGTAAGGAGCGCCTGTACCGCTCTCTGGCGGCGGCTAATTTGATTGCAATCCATCAGAAAAAGTATATTGGAAGTCTATCCGCCTATTGTGGAGCGGTCAGTGCAGCCTGTGGAGCAGGGGCTGGGATTGCTTATATGCTTGGTGGGTCATATGAACTGGTATCGTGGACGATCACAAATACGATTGCAACGATTGGCGGCATGGTGTGTGACGGTGCGAAATCCTCCTGTGCGACAAAAATCGCCTCTGCGGTAGAGTGTGCGCTGCTTGGCCTTGATATGGCCAAAAAGGGGCATGTATTTCAACCGGGAGAAGGTATTGTAAAAGATACAGTTGAGAAAACAATAGAGAGTATGGGACGTGTAGGACGCGTGGGTATGCACGAAACCGACATTGAAATACTCCATATTATGATGGGGAAATAAATACAACAGATATATGGAAAAGACCGGATGCTTGCGCTTCCGGTCTTTTCCATGTGTAAGTATTGTCGGTAAAAAAGGTGCGCAAAAGTTTGAAATAGGTCGGGGAAAAAAGAGACGTTATCAACACCAGAAAAACAGGTGCCCTTAGTTTGGCGAAGACTAAAGGCGGTAGCGGAAATTAAGAAGGGTTCAGGTAGATTATATCAAAGACTAAGTCTGCGAGAAATATCACGGAGGGCGGGATAAAGTTTTCAGACGGTACAGAAATATTGCATATCAGGAAAACTTGAGCGTAAAGGAACTGTATGGACAAAAGGCTGGGAGGGGACAGAAAGCTGACTCGAAAACATCGTCACACAGTGATGCAGATCTATTGCCGTCTGGTGGATGAGTGAGGAATACAGAGCCAAAGCTCGCAACTCGTGCAGATCGAACATCTAAAATACGTCCTGAGGTGGCGAGACTGCAGCCCATGCGATTGGTATGGCGTATGGATGCAGGGCTGGTATTTTCATCAGCACAGGGTCTCCATACAGGGGGGAATATTATTGTGTGGATAGCCCTCTTCAGATATCAGTGCGGCAAGTAAAACGCCATGTTTCACCGCGGGATATGCCAGTGAGTCTGCTTGTGGATGGTTAAGTATCCATTCAAAGTTATCATTGAAATATCCTGCTCTTGTGTGAACTCCTGAAATTTGCTCCTTTTTTAGTCTTTTTTCAGAATCTGAAGAGTAGTTTTATCCGCATACAGGACTTCCGCCTGCATAAGTCTGCGGTGCATTTCATCGCAGATTGGTGCCCACCGGTCATCCGTTGCGCGAAGTATCCAGATGGTCATGGTTTGCCGCGAAAAACTAATATTAGAACTATTTGGATCCTGCTCTTGGCGATAAAGAGGGGATGCCCTTACAAACTTCTGCACCATGATATGATCAATCGCTTCCGGCGAAGAAAAGCGGCTCAGTATCACGGCTGAAATCTTCTTCTTTTTCATGCTCGGCGTTTCCGTTGACTCAACCCTATATTCCTAGAAAGCGTTTGTAGACAAAATATTGGTGTTCTAAGAAAAGCAGAGACGCCTCCTCTGCCTTTTTGCTTATTTATGGTTGCTTTTTTTTATTATTTTCGCAATTTCCACTTGAAGAATTGACATAAGGGACAGGCACGCCACAATTAACCATTGAGTGCCATCCAACCTGGTCAGTTGGAACGAACTTTGAAGCGTAGGCACAAATAGAATACACGCCATCAGAATTGCAGAGGCAACAAAGGAAAGGATCAGCCAGGGATTGATTCCCTCGTCTCGCACCCAAATCGGCTCTGTGTTTGAGCGCTGGTTAAAAGCTCGCAGCATCTGTGAAAATGCCAGCACAGAGAAAGCCATTGTCTGGCCGGTCACATGACTACCTATGCTTGCACCAATCCAGTAAGCACAGATGGTCATAGCCGCCACAAAGATACCCTGTGTAATAACACGGCGCACCAGATCTTTTTCAAACAAAGTGCCTGATTTTACCGGCTTATGATTCATAATATTTTTGCTGGCCGGATCAATGCCCAGTGCCAATGCAGGCAATGTAGCTGTGGCGAGGTTTACCCACAAAATGTGTACGGCCAGAAGCGGTGCAGCCCAGTTAAACAGGGTTGCAATAAACAAAGTCAGGATTTCCGCTATATTACCGACCAGTAGGAACTGAATCACCTTTTGGATATTGCGGTAAACACGACGACCTTCCTTGATGGCACAAGCGATGGTGGTAAAGCTGTCATCCAGCAAGATCATGTCAGCGGCATCTTTTGCCACGTCTGTGCCGGTGACACCCATTGCTACTCCTATATCTGCTGCTTTCAGGGCAGGAGAATCGTTGACGCCATCGCCTGTCATAGCCACTACTTCACCGGAGCGTTTCAAACTCTGGATGATACGGAGTTTATCCGAAGGGGATACACGGGCGAATACAGTTGTTGTTTTCACCGCATCGTCTAATTCATCATCCGTCATCGCATCCAGATCCTCAACGGATATGACCGTATTACCTTTCCGGTAAATATCTAATTCCTTTGCAATGGTAAGAGCAGTCGCCTTGTGGTCGCCGGTGATCATAATTGTTCGGATACCTGCTCGTCGGCAGATGCGCACAGAGTCGGCTACCTCTTTGCGAGGGGGGTCAATCATTCCGGCCACGCCGATAAAGGTCATGTCAAACTCTACACTTTCGTCGTCATCAGACGGCAGTATTGGGAGTATTCGCATGGCAAAACCAAGCACACGCAGTGCATTTTTCGACATGGAAAGACAAAGTCCTGCTATGTTATCCCGATCGGCTTCTGTAATAAAACGTACACCCTCTGATGTGAGAATATGTGTGCATAGTGGGAGCATTTCATCCACTGCGCCCTTAGTATAAGAGGTCCACTTTCCATTGATGCGGTGAACCGTGGTCATTCTTTTTCGTTCTGAATCAAACGGTTGCTCAAATACACGAGGATATTTATCCTCAAGCTCTTCATGATCGATTCCGAATGCCCGCGCCATATAAATCAGCGCACCTTCGGTAGGGTCGCCGATGACCGCTCCCTTTCTGCCCGGGTCAATACTGGCATCGTTGCAGAGCGCTGATGCATAAACCAATTCCCTATATACTTCGGGATGCTGTTTTGCAACACTTTCAACTGGAGTGGTTGTGCCGGTTTCAAAATCCCCGTTGACTGCAATATGAGTTACCGTCATTTTATTGAGGGTAAGAGTACCGGTTTTATCAGAACAAATGACAGTGGCGTTGCCAAGAGTTTCTACTGCGGGTAATTTGCGAATCAATGCATTTTGCTTCGCCATACGTTGTACGCCTAAAGCCATCACAATAGTAGCTGTGGCAGGCAAGCCTTCTGGAATGATGGAAATCGCCAATGAAATTGCAAGAAGAAACTGTGGAATCAACGGACGGTGATAAAAAGTGCCGATAGCGAAAATCAGGGTGCAGATAATTAGGCCAACAACAGTCAAGGTCTTACCAACCGCATTTAGCTTGCGTTTTAAGGGCGTATCCATATCGTCCTGATTGTCCAGCAGACCGGCAATATTACCCACCTCAGTATCCATGCCGGTGGCTACTACAACTCCAGCCGCTCGCCCGTATGTGACAATGGAGGAGGCGTACGCCATATTGCTGCGGTCCCCCAAGGGACAGACTTCTGGCAGTATGTTTTCCGCATCCTTCTCGGAGGGTACAGACTCCCCTGTCAAAGAAGCCTCCTGAACCTTTAAGTTTGCAGAATCAATCAAGCGCAGATCCGCCGGAACCATATCTCCATCGCCAAGTATTACAATGTCACCCACTACCAGTTCGCTGGCGGAAATGACGCTCTCTTCGCCTTGACGTAATACACGGGCTGTGGGGGTGCTCATATTGCGCAGTGCTTCCAGAGAGGATTGCGCTTTCTTTTCCTGCACAATGCCGATGATGGCGTTGAAAATAACAATGGTAAAGATTACAGCCGCCTCCGTCCACTCCTGTAAGATTGCGGAAAAAGCAGCCGCGCCGATGAGGATAAGTACCATCGGGTCAAGGATTTGCGCTTTCAGCATTTGCGGGATTGTTTTTGGCGGTTTCGAGCACAGCTCATTGCGCCCATTTTTTCTTAACCTTTCGACAGCCTCGGCATCAGCCAATCCCTTCTCGGAGGTATGTAGAGCCTGATAGACCTCCGTAAGTTTCAGTGTGTGCCAAGGTGTCTGCCTGTGTCGATCCATAAAGGATCAATCACTCCTTTCTTTGATAAAATTGATATTCTGACCGCCTTTCAGCGGTGATCAGCAAACAGAAATACAAAAAGGCATAGCCTGCTATCTAACGATTAGACGCAGGTTATGCCTATATTAACGATATTCAGTTTACAGCAAATATTACTTCGGTCAGCGTCGCTACTGTCGGCGTCGTCCATGATAGTTCTTTCAATCCTTTTTTTCAATCTTTCAAAAGTATACAAGAGGATATTCAATAAGTCAAGAGCTGAATTGATGATTTGCTGTAAATACTTTCCACCTCGAAAATAAAACATTTCAATATATAGCGCACAAAGAAATTTTCAGAGGATTTGAAATTAAAAATACCACAGGGGATATTAAAATGCCGACACTGCCAGCGCTTACAGAATCAATGGCCTAACATTCATTATCTTCCTTTGCCTCTGCCTGTAATCCGATGCTTTATTTGCCGCTACTACAATATTGCCGGCAAAAGCATGATCGCCGTCATGCGGGCTTTGTGAGAGATGGTGCCCCCTCCCTTTGAGGTGGGACACACAGATGTTGAGTTGTACGAACTGTCCGAACTGCTGTGGGAACTGGACGGCGAAAATCGCATACTGATGGAGACTGCGGGGAACTGCCATTTGCCGGTTGCCAGCCTCCTTTACCATTCCGAGTTTTACGGTTCCGTGGTGAACGCCATGCTGATGCATGGCTACGGGAGTAACAGTCTACGGCGGGCCAAGACCGACAAGAAAGACGCGATCAAGCTGGCCAATTACGGTCTTGACCACTGGCTGGCGATGCCCAGTACATCCCAGAGGATGAGATACGGCTCATGCTGAAAACCACATACCGACAGTACCAGCAATGTGCCAAGGTGCAGACCATGCTCAAAAACAACCGGATTTCCTTGCTCGCCACCGCTTTCCCTGATGCAAACCGCCTGTTTATCAGCCCTGTCAGGGCGAATGGCAGCGAGAAATGGATAGGCTTTGTAGCTGCTTTCCCGCATTGTGAGTGTGTCTGTGGGTTAACCAAAAAGGCTTTTACAGCCAAGTACCAGAGGTGGTGCAACAAACACGGTTACAACTTCAGCCAGGATAAGGCGCTGGACAGTTATACCTCCGCCTGTGGACATTTCAGTGTCATGCCCAAGGCCAATACGACCAGGCTCCTGATAGAGCAGGCGGTGTTCCAACTCTGGGCTGTATCCACTGCACTGGCTGCGCTCAGAAATGCAGTCTCTGGCGGCATCGCTGCCGGAGTACTCCATTGTGATGGGGATGTTCGGTGTTGTGATCCGGCTCTCGGCTCCAGCTTATGGCGGAGATCGGCGCTGTGCGCCGTTTCCACTCCAAGAAAGCGTTGGTGGCCTTCGCGGGCATCGACGCCCCTCCATACCAGTCCGGCCAGATGGAAGTCCGTAGCCGCAGCATCTCCAAACGGGGTTCCTCCGCTCTGCGCAGAACATTGTTCCTGGTGATGAGCGTGATTTTCCAGCGTTCCTCCGCCGATGAGCCGGTGTACCAATTCATGGATAAGAAACGTGCTGAGGGAAAGCCCTATCGTGTTTACATGATGGCCTCCGCCAACAAATTCCTGCGCATTTACTACGCCACTGTGAAAAAGCATCTGGATAGTCTCGAAGCCTGATCTTATCCTGAACCTGTCCATTCTGGGCCAGAGTCAAAATTTCCGGTGGCTTGGTTTTCTGTGTCCTTTTTGCCGCACCTAAAAATAGCGGTTCATTTCAATTCGGTTCTTGACATTCGTGCCCATATAGAATCAACAGGTGCTGCCTGCTTTAACTTTTTCGTGCTCATTTGCTTAACTTTCTATTTAACAAACACAGTATATGGCGGGGCAAATACAACTGGCGAAGTATTAGCGGCAAATGCAGATAAAAATAAAGTCGTCTTTGTATGGTCATCAAACAGTTTAGAAAGTTCTGCAACCGTCATTAATGGAACAGCCGAAACAACCATTAAAAATGCTGAATATGCTTCGGGCATACATCGCTGTTACTGATAATAAAGTTCTTATCGCATACGCCAATAATAATAATTCCTTCTATGGCACAACCACCATCCTTGAAGTATTCGGCAACCAAATCGCAGGCTCGTTCCTGAACAACTCCAAAGACGCAATAGCCCTTGAATCCGGCGAGGACGGCGAAACCATCAAAACCGGCTTTGGCGGGTACTGCACATGCGAGGGCATAACCGCAGGACAGATGATCGATTCAGAGGGAGTAACAGCGTATAGCCCGCTGGATGAGTGGCTGGAAATCAAAGACCCGTGGGCGAGAGGGTATGTGACGGGAGAATATACAGGCGACGGTACAACAAAAGCAACTATTGATGTAGGATTTAAGCCCGCGATGGTTGCGATTTATAGCGCTTATAACGAAACTTCGGATTTGGCTAAATTGTCCCAATTCGTGATTTTCCCAGAGCAAACAGCAATTCGATCACCGTTTAGTGCGAGCGTTAGCTATTCGATTAGTTTGGCCTGGTCTGATACAGGCGTTACTCTTACTGGCACACTCAATGGCACTACGATGCCAAATGCAAACGAAAAGCTATACAAATACATTGCAATGAAGAAATGGGGTGTTGAATGATGCTCATTGTAAATGAAGTTACCAGACAGATGCGCACCCTCCACCACGGACAAGCACCGAATGGGTGGCTGTCCCTGTCAGTCTTGAACCCTGTGCGCGTATTACTGCCCGTACTGCGAGTTGGCGATTGAGGACGGCGCGCTGGTGGATATTACGCCGACCGCCCGACCTCCTGAACCGGAGCCGGAACCGACGCAGGAAGAGCAACTCCGCGCGGACGTGGATTTTATCGCGGCTATGACGGGGTGGAGCTATGACAGTATTTGAAATGGCGTGACAATATAAAAACACAGGCGAAAGCTGAAAAGGAAAGTATGATGTACAAGAACCTGCTGATTGAAAACGGGTTCCTGCAGGGCTGACCAGGAAGGAGGTGACGGGGCGGGTCAAACCGCCCCACTTGCCTATGGAAAACCAATGAACAAACAATCCGCACGAGTGCATCACGCTTGCCCGCGTGGAAGCGTTGGAAAAGCGGATGGACAGGGCGGGCGACACGCACAAGGAGTTCTTTGACCGTATCCGCGCATTGGAGCAGGACAGCGCGGTACAGGAGGAACGGTATAACACCATTATTGAGAAACTGGATAGCCTGACCGCTACCGTCGCGGAGGTTACAAGTAAGCCTGCAAGACGGTGGGAAAGCATTGTGGACAAGTCGGTACGGGCAGTTCTGGCGGCAGTAATCGCATTCCTGCTTGCAAGAATTGGACTTTGAAAGGAGCGTACTTATGGAAAGTTTGGGATTTACGGCGATTCCGGCAATCATGGTAATTTGCTATCTGATCGCACAGACCGTAAAGGCTACGGCGCTTGACAACAAGTGGCTGCCGATTATCTGCGGCATTTCCGGCGCGGTGCTGGGAATTGCAGCGATGCGGATTATGCCGGAGTATGGCGCAAACGACCCGCTGACGGCAATTGCAATCGGCATTGTGTCCGGCCTTGCGGCGACGGGTGTAAACCAGATTGTCAAACAGCTCGGACAGAAATAAAAAAGCCGCCCGATGGCGGCAAATTGACATAGCGCGGCGTGCGATGGTATAATATGTCGGGCGCTGTCGTTCCCAGCGGCGGGCGGTTGGCCACTCTCCTGTAAAAGGGAGGTGGTGCTTATGGGCATAAAACTCTTCCGAGTTTTGATATGTGCAATCTTATTGCTACATATTTTGACCATAAACGCGAAATAACCGCCCCATCGACCAAAATGTAGCGGTTATTTCATAACTTCCTCATTCAGGGTCAACCGCTCGTCGGCAACGCCCCTTTTATAGATATTATACCATAAGCCCCGCCAGTGTCAAGGTGGGGCTTTTTATTGTACATTGAAACTGAGGGGGAGCGGCACGGGCAGAACGAGCGGAGGGTTCAGCGGGGGAGGCGGAGCGATTTCCCCGCTGCCCGCGGTTCGGGGGACGACGAGGGCGCAGCGGCAGGCAGATTTGGACCAGCTGACCGCAAACAGCGTCGCATGGCATTTCGCGGACGACGCGCAGAAACAGGCGCTTTTTGAAGCGAACAACGCAATCCGTCAAAAATACAACCTTGCCTATCTGCCTGGAACTGGCGAAACCTATAATAACGCCGGCGTGAACCTCTCCGCTCCGGTCGCGGAGGAGGTGCGGACGCAGCAGAGCTATAACGCGCAAACCCCGCTTTCGGTATTAGGGCATAACACCATGGCGGGCGTTGCGGGAATCAACAGGGGATTTTACTCTACGCTTGATTTCCTGCTTCCGGATGTAATCACGCCGGAATTTGTGCAGGACAAGATTGATGCGGCAAAGCAGACGAACGAGGATATTCAGGAAAAGGTGCGCCGGTACAACTACGAGCGCGGCGGGAAAATCGGAGGCGCGATAGGCGACCTGTACCAGAGCGCGCTCGGGATGATCCCGCAGGCGGTCATCGCGGTAATGTCGGGCGGCACAAGCGCGGCGGCGCAGGGAGGCAGCACGCTGGCCGGAGCTGCGGACGACATTGTTTCCAACATCACGCGGCAGCTTACGAAGAACGCGGGATACATGAGCAGCTTTGCGTCCACGGTGGGGACGGACTACGAGAGGGCGAAAGCGGCCGGAGCATCGGACGCGGAGGCCGCGTTTTCGGCCATCCTCTCTTCGGCCGCTACCGCCGGAATAGAAACCATGGGTGGCATTGACGTTCCGCAGGGCAGCGCGTCCAGACTGCGGAATGCGCTGAATACAGCGCTTGAGGAGGGCTCCGAGGAAGTCCTGCAGGACCTGGCACAGTCGATTGTTGAGAAAGGGACGTACAGTCCGGACAAGGCATGGGCGGGAGAAAACGGCGTGTTTGATCTGGGGCGCGCGCTCCAGAATTTCGGCGCGGGCGCTATCCTTGGCGGCGGCTTTGGCGCGGTGAGAACGCCGGTGCGCCCGCAAATACAAGGCGCACAAGCCGCGATCCGGCCGAACATCCAGCAGGCACCCGTGGATGCAAGCGCGGCTCCGGTAAGGGCGGGTAAGGCGACAACGATACAAAGCCCGTACACAGGGAAAATGCCGCAGAACGCCGGCGCGGAAGCGCAGACGCGCCCGCTGCAGATCGGCAAAGCCGACGTGGAGGGCGCACAGCAGGCGATCTTTGCCAGCCAGCAGGGCGGCACGTTTGCACGGACGATGAAAAGCGTTTTGCAGAACATATTCCAGCAGAACGGCGGCGCGCGGACGGTAACGGTAAAAGGCGTGACGTTCGACGGACAGCCGTATGATGTAACATTAAATCCGAATATTGCCGGAAAAGTGGCCTCTGATCCGCGAATGACATCTGAAAAATTGGCCGTTTTCAATATGATAGATCAGTTGGTGGCAAATGGTAAATATGTCGGAAGCGGAAATTATAATAAAAACAGGTCAAAAGCAGGGGATGTCACTCGGTACGACTATTTTGAAACGCCATTAACTATCGATAATCAACCTTTTATTACAACTTTTGATGTGGAGGTTCATCGAGATAGAAACAATTTCCGAACTTATCGAGTAATAGACGAAATAGACCTGAAACAAGTGGATGCTGTACACCAGTCATTCCCTGGCAGCGGAGTCCAAACAAGTTCAGGTCTATCTGATAATAGTATATCCCAAACAAACGGAAATAGCAATACCCCCGCTGCACAAAATGACCCTATCCGTCCCATCATCCAGCCCGCGCAGGGCGTATCACCTGATTCGTCGGTGGGGGCGGCTGCGGCAAACTTTGACCCATATACCCGCATGGCAAACGAATACGGGACGATAGCGCAGGGCGAAGCGCCGCGGGCGCGCGAGGTCGATGTTCCCCAATCGACGGACGGGAGCGACCGAGTGCGCCGGTTCGCGCGCACGGCGATGGAGGCGCAGGCCACGCCGGAGCAGATGATACCGGAGTTTGAAAAGAACGTGGCAAACGGCCTGTTCTCCTACAATCCGCGCAGCGATAAGAGCAGCCTGGACGCTGCGGCGCGCACCATCGCCCAAAAAGGCTACGACGGCGCGCTGGCGCAATGGGAGGATGTAACGAGCGGGCGGCGCACGGCGGGAAAGGACGACATTGTTCTGGCGCAGGTGCTGTATTCCGAAGCGGCGGCGGCAGGCGATACGCGGCTTGCCATGCAGCTTGCGGCAGAGATCGCGGCCGAGGGAACGAGGGCAGGACAGAGCGTGCAGGCGCTCCGCCTGCTCAAGCGCACCACAAGCGAGGGGAAGCTGTACTACATCCAGAAAGCGGTCAACAACATTCAGGAGGGGCTGAACCAGAAACGGGGCGGCAAAGCGCCGCAGATCACCATTGACGAAGCGCTTGCACAAGGGCTTCTGGATGCGAAAACAGACGCAGATGCAAACGCGGCGATGGACGCGATATACAACGACGTTGCCGCACAGATACCGGCGACCCTTGGGGACCGGCTGAATGCATGGCGGTATTTTGCGATGCTGGGCAACCCGCGCACGCACATCCGAAATGTAGTCGGGAACATTGTCTATCAAATCCCGACCCGCGCCAGCAACAAGGTCAGCGCAACGCTCCAAAAGGCTTTTGTAATGGACCCGAACCAGCGCACGCGCTCCCTGACGCGGAACAGCGCGGCAAAGGAATTTGCGAAAGCGGACTATGCGGAAATGAAAGGCGTGATCTCGGGGGACGCTTATACCTCCGAAATGTCCGAGGTACAGCGCAGGCAAAAGATATTCCCCAAGCCCCTGCAGGCGGTAATGGACACGGCAAACAAAGCGCTGGACGTGGAGGATCAGATTTTCAAGCGCATGACCTACATCAACAGCATGGCCGATTTTCTGACCGCGCGCGGCATCGACCCGAGCAGGGGGAATGTGCCGGCCGATATTTTGGAGCAGGCGCGGACGCACGCAATACAGGACGCGAAGCGGGCGACCTTTCAGGACGCTTCCGCGCTGGCCGACGCGATTGCGCGCATCGAAAACAAAAACAAGGCGACCAGGCTGGCGATCGGCGGCCTGCTCCCGTTCAAGCGCACGCCGATCAATATTGCAAAGCGCGGCTTCGAGCTTTCTCCGGCTGGGTTGATAAAGGGACTGACCTATGACCTTGGGCAGGTGAGAAAGGGGACCATGACCGCGACGGATGCGATCGACCATATTTCGCAGGGGCTGACGGGTACGTCGCTGGCGCTGGTGGGTTACTTCCTTGCGTCCAACGGCCTGCTTTCCGCGAGCAGTCCGGAGAACGATAAGGAGCGCAATTTTGAGGCGGCGCAGGGCTCGCAGGAATATGCGCTGAATATCGGGCCGTATTCCTATACGATCGACTGGGCGGCCCCCGCGGCGCTCCCGATGTTTGTCGGCGCGGAATTTTACAACGCACTGACACAGAAGTACGACGACGGGGAGCAGGTGTTCAAGCAGGCGACCGATGCGCTTTCCCGTCTGTTCGAGCCGATGATCAACATGACGATGCTTTCCGGCATCAGCAGCACGATCGAAAGCGCAACCTACAGCCAGACAAACCCGCTCTTTGCGATTGCCGGAAACATAGCGCAGAACTATGCGGGGCAGGTCGTCCCGACGCTGTCCGGCCAGATCGCGCGCACGATAGACGACACGCGGCGCACGACCTATGCGGATAAAGACAACTGGGTTCCTGACAGCGTGCAGACGTTTTTGCAGCGCCAGGCGAATAAAATCCCCGGCCTGTCACAGAACCAGCCGGCGTATACGGATGTATGGGGCAGGCCGGACAAGACGGAAAACTGGGTGCTGCGGGCGTTCGAGAACTTCCTTTCGCCTGGGTACATCGGGAACAGGTCCGCTTCCGGCGCAGAAAACGCGCTGCGGGAACTGTACAATGCGACAGGGGATTCCGCAGTGCTGCCGAGCAAGCCGCAAAAGAGCTATAAGGTCAATGGCGAGGAGCATAATTTTACTGCCGAACAGTGGCTGAAATATTCCAACCGTCGGGGACAGGCATCATTCGATATGTTGAACAAGATTGTTGATACGGATGCATACCAGAATATGAGCAATCAGGATAAAAAGGATCTGGTATCGAAAGTATATGACTATGCCGATGCGATGGGCAGGATGGATACGATCGACGGCTATCAGCTTGAGGGCTGGATCGCAGGCGCGAAAGATGCGGAGCAGAATGGCGTGCCATCATGGGCGTATACCCTTTACCAAACGCAAAAATCTATTTCGGACGCAAAGGCAGAAACCGACAAGAGTATCAAAAAATATGACTATATGACGGATATTGTCAGCGAGATCATGTCGGACGATAATCTGAACGACAGTCAGAAGCAGAAAACCATACAGAACCTTGTGATAAACGGCATCAGCGACAATCAGGAAGAAAAGTATGCCGCAATTGCGGACAAAGTACCGGCAGCGGATTATGCGCGCGCTTATTATGAGTTCCAACGGATAGAGGACAACAATCCCGATCTGGGGGCAGGCGAACAGAATGCCCTGAAGCGTGACTACCTGATGCAGAGCGGGCTTTCCGCAGAGC
Source organism: Intestinibacillus sp. NTUH-41-i26 (assembly GCF_032769475.1). Classification (GTDB taxonomy): domain Bacteria; phylum Bacillota; class Clostridia; order Oscillospirales; family Butyricicoccaceae; genus Agathobaculum; species Agathobaculum ammoniilyticum. The sequence continues at coordinate 2,511,361 of NZ_CP136477.1, read as the reverse complement.
AGAAACACCTGATCGATGAGAACATCATTAACGACGGGATGTATATTCCGAAAGACCTCGATGTGGACTACTCCAACCCGACGAGTTTTATCCTTACGCAAATGAGCGACGCGGCGCAGCGGAAATTCAGCCGATTCGGCATGTCCGCAGAAGATTACCGGAAGGTTTACCCGATCGCAACAGCGCAAGGGAAAAAGGCGCAGGTGATTGCAAATTTGCAGGCGGCAGGGATGACATACTCCGAGGCGGCCAGATTTTACCGGCTTGTAAAAAAGAAATAACCCTTTTCTTGACAACTCCGCTTAAGGCAGGTATACTAAACATAGAAAAGGGCGCAGCCGGTTGACGGTTACTCCCAAACTACTTGATCAAAGAATTTGACCGCTTCATTTGGACGTGAGGGCGGTCATTTTCTTTTGCATATCTGAAAAATCAGACTGGAAAATGCCACGAGCAACATAAGAAGCTGAAAAAGCTCCGAGTATGTAACCATAGCACCACCTCCCCTCTATGGGTTCGGTGGGAATAACCGCCAACCGCGGACACGGCTGCGCCTTAATCAAATTATACCAAAGAACGACAATGTACGCAAGCAGCCAATGCGGCGAGCAAGTGAAAGGGGAGGCTTCGGCCTCCCCTTTTTCGTGTTGCATTTCGTGTTGCATGACTTGGTTTTTTGGCGTTTTTGATGCTTGTTTAGAAAAATAAAAATACGTTTCAAAAACACTCAAAACCCGCGCCACGTCTTGATGAAATGAAAAAACCCGCGCAGGGCGGGCTTTTCGTAATTGGTGATCCAGCGGGGATTCGAACCCCGGACACCCTGCTTAAAAGGCATCCGTTGAAATACTCATAAACCGCTAAAGGTCTATGCTTGAAAGCGTTCATAAAAACAGGTGACACGCCAAGTGACACATTAACCGATTCGACATATTTTTCCTAAATCCTGTTGTCGTTCGAAATGCAGAATCTTTTCGGCGGCATCTGTAAACGCTTGGTCGGAAAGGTGGGTATAGATTCTGGATGTCATATCTATCGTTTTATGTCCCAATAACTCGCGTGCAACATTGATTGGAACGCCTGCGGTTTGCAAATCAGTTGCATAGGTATGTCGCATGCAATATGGCGTAAGATCGTTAGCGATCACCGAAGTTTCTGGCACAACAGCGCCGCGAAACGTTTTCGCTCCCATATTTACATCTACAGCACGACAGAATGTTTCCCACATCTGCCTCATAGATGTTTTGGTGTGAGGTTTTCCCGTAGTAGGTTGGGTAAATATATACCCTTCGCCTTGCGCAGCGCTCAGACGCGAGTACAGGACATCAGGACACGGTACACGCCGATCGCCAAAGTCGGTTTTTGAGCTATGTAACGTGATAATATGGCGGTCGAAATCGATATCCTGCCAAAGCGCTGCACGCGTTTCCGACGGTCGCGCACCGGTGTATAACATAAACAGTACCCAAAGACCTGCACGGTGCGATTCACACACCTCTAAAACGTGTTTCCTTTCATTTGTGGTGATAGCGCGGTGTGTCCCGCTTTTGGTTTCCGGTAGTTGCAGCGCTTCGGCGGGATCGTAGATTATGACACGATCAATTCTGGCCTGTTTGAATGCACCGCGAATAAGGTTTCTTAGTTTATTCGCCTGACTGCTCGAACCTCCTGCGCATCCGTTCATAATGCGCTGCAAGTCAATAGGTTTGACTTCCTTAATTCGCGTATTCCCAATCGCAGGGAAAATATAATTTCTACAGTATGCAACAAGTTGCTCATAAGTTCGAGGCGTTACAGATACGCGCTTGTATGTTTCCAAATAGTCCGAAAACCACTTCTTTACAGGCGTGTTTTCGGTTGTGGTAATCATGCCGCTTTCCAAAAGCCGTTGCTTTTCCGCGACCTTACGCCATAAATCTTTTTCATCTTTGGCGCGAACAGAATATCGCTTTCCCTCGAATGTCCAGGTATGTCGAAAATATCCGTCCGATGTGCCTGGGTCTTTTCTTTTAGCCATTGCTTTTTCCTCCCATTCTTGATAGAATAAAAGGGCAGAATCCCTGTTCAAAGTTTTCTGCCCTATGTCCCGTCTCTGTGTTGGTAGCACAGGGGCGGGATTTTTACTTAGAAATCATCAAGTTTTTCCTGACAAGGCTCACCCATTGCACGATGGAACAACCGATCAAATTCTTCCCAATTATCTGATGCTTTCATAAGAGCTATGGTTTGCTGAAGCTGGTTATCTAAATGTTTTGCGCCGGTATCTACAGTCAAAAACTGATGGTGTCGGTGCTTACGGTTTTTGCTTGTTGAATCCCTTGGATTTTTTTCTCGCAACTGCGTAAGTACACCGGCAGGAAGATATTTATATATATAGTCGTTTGTGATAGTTCCTGCATACGGAGATTTCGCTTTTCCATGGTAATCCCATCCTTTTAGTCGGAACATTTGCTTATAAAATTCGTCTGGGAATCTCTTGGTCCATGGCATCAACTCTTCGCTAATATATTTTGATAGGATTTTTTGCAATTCTGTTCGATCGCGTTCATCTTGGTAGCCAGTTACTTCGTCGATAACAGCGACGAGGCCCGTTTTCGCAAACGCGGTCATTATTACATACATTCTGTCTGCAATAGCACGTTGTGAATCTGTCATCTGGATGTTGTCATGCAAAGCGTCAACGTATGCTTTGCACAAATCTACAAAAAGCGATGCCTCGAAAGGAAGAAACTTTTTCCCTTTATCAGAAATATATTGAGGAAGCTCATTTCGGTTTGCTAAATAGAGCCACTGCTTCAATCCTTCGCTCAGATATGACGATAACCATCTGGCATTCAAATTACGCACCAGAGCGGTGCTTCCACCGCCCACGAGCCCCATTGTTCGTGACGCTCCACGCAATGATAGCACCCGTTCTCCATTATCCATCACATAACAGGCTATTTCAATTACTTCTCCAGATGAGTTTTTAACCTCCCAATTTCCGCTATGGGTTGCTTTGGGCATCCTTTCCATAGTTATAAAACCTCCTAACGGTCCCACTAATCTGCATAATAATTATAGCACATTGTTTGGGACCTGTAAATCAAATAAAAATATTTATTTGAGGTCCGCAACTTTTGAAAAAACTATTAGATATATAAAAACATATGCCCTATCTTAATGTTGAAACACTGGGGCGGGATTTTTCTTGTATTTTGTAAGCTGTTGTGTTATCCTGTGGATAAGGCGCAACCGTGCCAGCGGTTGGCGGTTATTCCCACCGAACCCATAGAGGGGAGGTGGTGCTATGGTTACATACTCGGAGCTTTTTCAGCTTCTTATGGTGCTCGTGGCATTTGCCAGTCTGATTTTTCAGATATGCAAAAGAAAATGACCGCCCTCACGTCCAAATGATAGCGGTCATTTTCTGACTTAAATCTTTGGGAATAACCGTCAACCGGTTGCGCCCTTTTTCTATGTCTATTATAACCGCTCTATGTTGATTTGTCAAATGTGCCTCTCTGTATTCTCCCAAAGTCCTGTTTTCCAGTTTCGCCCGACCTCATGCGCCACCCAATCGGCAGCGCCGCATTTTCCGCAAGGCTTGGAGTAGTCGTATTTGAATGAGCAGGTAGCTTTATCGTACCCGAGAACGAGGCATGGCGTTCCGCATTTGGAGCATATTACGATCATGCGTGGTTCGGTCATGGCGTTTGTTGAAGCCCTTTCTGAATATCTCCGTTATAAATTAGCTTTTCGGCATTTTAGCAAATCCAACAAAGGAAAGTACGGTTTGCACCACGACAAAAAGAAAATATAGCGGGAACATTAAAATGGACACTGCATAAAGAATGGCACCAGTTAGCACAAACCCTCTTTTGTTCATATACCATCCAACGATATTAAATATAGTGGCGATTACGACACATATAATATGGGGCGTAACTAACATGGCGGCAATTCCCGTTCCTAATGCCGATATGGTATCGGTAGCGGATGAAGCTTTGATGAAAAAATAGAATACTATGTAAATGGAGTATGCCAATCCAAGAATCCAAGAAACCAAAAGCATCTTTAAGCGGTCATTTGAACCGCCATCATAAGAAACACGGGTATAAGAAGATGGTATCCCGCGACTTTTGTTCAAAGCAATAATTGGAGCCTCGATTTGCTTTCTCATTCTCGCTGCATCTGATTTACTGTATGGGGCAGGCGTAATATTTTTTTCGATATATGTAACCGCTTCGCTGACTTGCTGCGGAGTATAGTCTGTACATAGACGGAAAAAGTCTGTCATTCCGATTCGTGTTTTATATACTCCATAAATCACCGCAAGATCAATCAAATCCCCCTCTTTGTCGTAATACTCATGATTTAATGGGGGTGTTATAGCTGGTCTGGAAATTTCATTAGATTCAGACGAGGCGGGCTTTGCTGGCGCACCGCAATTAGAACAAAAATTACCCTCAAATTCCGTTCCGCATTTTGAGCATTTCATCTTTTATCCTCCCTTATTGACAAAACCTGCCAATTTTGTATAATACTTTTTGGGGGAACACGATACACCCTCTGCCTGCTTCGATGGTGACGCATCGGGCAGGCTTTTTTTATTTACAATTCAAAAGTCCTGAATATTGGACTTATCTTGTTGTGTCGAGAAATAGCACTTGAAATTATTTCCTCATAGGATTAGAATAAAAACACCGAACAAATGTTCTCGAGAATGGCGCATCAGGAAGCAACCAAATGAGTACAGAGAGATAGCGTATTTGGTTGACTAAACACAAAGGAGAAACCGACATGGAAAGTATTAATTCAAGGATTGTCGTTAGCGATGCACAAAGCAGAGAAGATCAAAGAAAGATTGATGAAATAGAAAATCTTCTTAAAATAGCAAATGCAGAAGAAATTGACTTAATACTAAGATTTTCCATTCACTTGCTTAAATAAAATCACTTAGCTGCTTGAAAAAGCAGCTTTTTTTATGGCTCGTTAGCGATTTCATTCATTTTGCGTTCGAGCATTTCCCATTCCACTGGTGTCATGCGAGCTAATACGGCGATTAGCCTGCGTCGAAAGTCCGGCTCGCCTTTTAGAATATCACCCATAAACTCGGCTATTTCTTGATTCCGAGTTTTTTTTATAAGCATTTCGCCCTCTCCATTGCGGAGCCAATCCTCGTTTACGTCGAACTCTCGGCAAATAGAGGAAATCACGGCATCTAAAGGAACCCTTGTTCCATTTTCATATCCAGCAACAGTGGTTTGCTTTACTCCTATTCGTGACCCAAATTCAGTTTGATTGAGTTGCAAAGCTTTGCGCAGCTCTTTTATTCGCTCATTCATTAAGATCACCTCCTATGATAAGCAAAGTATAGCACAACTTTTAACGCGATGCAATATTTTTTTTGAAAATATTATTGACTAATATAATGCGTTGCGATATAATAACATTGCAAAGAGATTATAATGAACCGCAAGGAGGTGAAAATATGAAACCAGAAGATCGTAAGGTTGTACGCACGCTTTCCGAAGCCTTTCAAGCACTTCCTGATAATAAGAAAGAATACCTGATTGGCTTTGCGGAGGGTGTTGTAGCTGCCAAAAATCAAGAAAACGAAAAAGAAGCAGACAGACACGCATCATGAAAGGAGGTGAACGGCAACGCACATCAAAAAAATCCGCTCGCCATTATCGGACGGCGAACGGATCAGCAGATTGGAACGAACAGTAAGGATACAGTCAATCGCCGTTTTCCTACTCACTGTCAGTGTTCTGGTTTTGGGTTGGAGAATGTACAGCTTTATCCAGCTTAATAGTGATGGGCTGCTCTTGGTCACTCAAAGCATCCAGAGCATTTCTGACCATGTCGCTATCATCGATCAGCAGGTGGACAGTGTTTGCAATATCCTGCAAGAGATCGCTTCGTTTTTCATCTAATTCTATTATTTTTTGATTTTGCTTAATAAGTTGTTCGTTTTGCCTAATAACTTCCTGATATTCTGCGTTGGGAGCAAACTGAAAAATGATAGTTATGATAAGCGTTAGGATTCCTAATAGATTATCTTTGATGAAAGACTTGCTTAATGACAAGCGAGGGATTCCTGTTGTTTCATCGCTCACATCCGTAGCTTTTTGCAAGGTGTTATTTAGTGATTCGACAAATTCGTCAGAAGGCTTAAAATTCTCCTGAAAGCATTGGATTTCCTGCGCAGTTAGTTGCGATAACTGATTCAGGAGTTGGGTAAGTTGCGAAACAGTTGGATTTACAAGCTGGATGCGCTGCTGCAACATGGATTCCATGCGGCTTTGTAGCGTGCATGCACTTGCAACGATACTATTTTGCATTTGCTGATATGCCGAAAAAGATTCTTTCAGGGCTTGCAAAGAAGGGTTCTCAATAACATGTTCGCTGGGCGAACGACAATCGGTGCAAAGTTTATTATCCATGACAGTTTACCTCCCCGCTTATTGTATCACGAGGTTGGAAGGTGGACAAGGCTGCACCATGAAGGGAGGTGAAGAAATGGACGCAGAGAAGCACTTGATGGAAAAGGAAAGACTGTCCCAAGCACTGAACGGCCAGGAAAACCTTGACGGCGCGGTAACTGCCATTACTGATGCGCTGAAAAAGTACAACCTGAACCTGATGCCTGGAACAGCCTTTGATGTGATGTGCTTTACCTTAGAGACGATTCATTTGGGGAATTACGATCTAAAGGCGAGGATGCTCAAAGAGTGCGGGCTGTGATTGCGGGAACAAGCATGCGCGGTTCCCCTCGCTCCAGATTCCACTTGATAATGTGCTGATTGAAGTCGGAAGTTCTTGACATAATATCGCGCAAAGATTCCCAGGATTGTTTATCCATCTTCTTTTTGCATTGTGGGCATACAGGTGGATTTTCAACGGAACTTTTCTGGAACTCGGTATCAAAAATACAACCGCATTCGCATGAGATTGTCGCTTGAACAAACATACTTTCACCTCCCTTCTATTCCGATTTTATCACGTAAAAGGGAAGATAACAAGAAAGCGCCCGAGAGGATTTCCTATGAAAGAAAAAATCATGAACAAATCTAAATGCTGGCATAAGCACGGAAAACGCATTGGGAATGGCCTGATGTTCAGCGTTATGAAGAACAAAGAATCAAAACACAAACCGAAAATTATTCCTCTGGATACCTCAAAAGGAGGATGGACAGAGAAGTGACGTTGATAAACCTGCATTATGAAAGGAGGCGAATGGCATGATTGTTGAAATTCTCCAAACCATATCGATTATCTTGTTGGGGAGCGCGTTCTTCCATTTGTCTAAATCAGTAGAGAGCCTTTATAGCATATGTCGCATCAAGTTCGATAAACAGGACAAACACGCATCGGGAGAGAGGTGAATGAGAATAGACACAACAAATGAGTTTGTAAAGCGAGTGAATGAGGCGATCAAAAACATGGCAGCGCAGCCGCATAACCCGAGAGAGCTGGCGCATGTGTTTGTGCCTGTTCCACGCAGTATGAAAATAGGAAATTTCTGTGGTGAAATCCATTTGGACAACGCGCATATATCCATCGTGAAAGATGGCAAGGCCAGAGGAAAAGACGGAAAGGTGCTTTTTGGTGCGAGAGAGAACAACGCAGACTTGTATCTGGTATCGGGGAACATGAAAGATTAAAGCCGCCCCACGATGAGGTTATAAAGACGCTGGGGCGCGGTTCGGAAGCGAATAAACCTACAGCGTAAGCAAGGAGATAGGAAATGAACGCAAAGTACTGTTTTGAGAAAAAAGCAAAGATTTCAGTGGCATCAGACTGCTATGTAGGAACAGCTATGAACCGAAACGGGGATCTTGTTCCGGCACTTCCGCAGATCACCATAACCGCTGAATTTGATGGGGAATGGGAAAGCCCAGAAAAGCTAAATGCGGATATGAAAGACTGCATTTCTAAATTGCAGGATGCTTTCTGCAAACATTTATTATGCAGTGATCAAAAGACTTGTGAGGATAGAAACAACGACCGGAAGCAGAACGGATTTAAGAATTTCTTCAAGTAATTGTAAACGCCAAAATTCCGCATAATTGTATCCTTTGTGACTGGCGCGAAATCCGAGAAGAAAATTGAAACCGATGTTTTTATAAGTACATTCTATATATCCTAATGTATCGAGATATCGAATGCAGGCAAAGGCTTCATCACGAGATATATTTAATTTGTTCATTACATAGTCAAACGTGAATAAGCGTGTAGTTTCAGGCGGTTTCTCGGATGTTATCAATTTAAGTAACTTTCGACTTTTGCTATCAAGAATCATAGTTTTTATCCCCTTTCCGCTTTTAGTATATCACAGCGGAGAAAACCAGAAAACATAAGAGGTGAACAAATTGGAAATATCAATCAAAGGCGACCCAAAAGAAATCGCCGCCCTTGTATTGGCGGTACAAGAGCGGCAGAAACGAGACACAAGGGAAATTGAACTTGCTATAGATGGACAAAAAATTAGTCAAGATATGAGCTTATACCATTCTTGGCCACCAATGGACATCAGATTGATTGATGATAGGGGACGCGGGAGCGGCGGCTCTGGTCAACAGTCCAATCTTTGCTGCCTTGTCCGGATCGAGGATTTCAAACGCGCCATCGAGGCATTGGGCGATGTCAAAACCAGTTTGGAGCGCTTGAGTTCTCTCATTGAAGATAGAAACATATCGCTCTCGGTCGAAAGTAAGTGATTCACTGTGCTCTGACAGACGGCTATGGTCTACGGCACCGGAGTTAAAGCCCCAGTGAAAGCTATGGAGCAGGAAACGGGATCGAGGAATAGCAAGGCGTGTTTCAGCAGCAAGAAAAGGCATAACTGCAATAGATTCGACTGAACCCATGTTAATACATGTTGTCGATACAGGCAATTCACGGATGAAATTATATGCTGTAAATCCAGAATTAAGGTCACCACCCTCACTGGACAACAAGATTAAAATTTCACTTGCTTGCCCTTGACATATTGCTTGGAGTGTCACATTGCGAAACTCTTGCAACGATAATGCTGAAATTGGGCCATAAAAATGAATGACATGCTTTGACATATTTTCACCTCCCTTCCGCTTCCAGTATATCACAGCAGGGGAGGCAAGAAAACACAACAGGAGGAAAAACAAACCATGAATTTACAAAAAATCTCAAACAGCGCATTCCGCATTATTGACCTGTGCCATCAGATCGCATCGGGAGAATACAGCAAGAAAGGCGAGGCGCGCAGGGAGCGCGAGATCATACGGCTGATCGGGCAGATGCAGATTGAAGCGGAAGCGGACGAGCGGGCGCAGGACTATCTGGATGAAAAGTACAGACAGGGTGGCGACGGTGAATGACAATCCGCCTATACTCATAGTCAGGAGAATGAAATGACGATCGACGAAAAAGTAGAGGCATTCCGAATGCGTCTTGAAGGAAACACAATACAGGAAATTGCAAATCGTTTTGGTGTATCAAAGCAATACATTTCCGAGGAATTGAGAACTGAGAGAATAAGGAGTAACGAAAAGATTGTAAATGCATGCATTTATCCAAATATAAGAAAATTCCTTGTTCAAGAACGATTAACATGTCGTGGCTTTTCTAACGAATTTGGGATTTCCTATGCAACACTTTACCAAATACTAACAGGGAAAGCAGAACCTCGAAAGAAAACCATCGACCGAATACTTAAATATACCGGTCTGACGTATGAAGAGGCGTTTTCCAAAGATTAAAAATGCCCCGCCGGATGGGTAGGAACATCCGACAGGGCGTGACACCACGTAATACGGCTACGAGGTATCGAGGACATTATACCATATCCTCCTACCTCTGGCAAGGAATGGAGGAATTTTAATGCCTAACAAAGAAAACATGACAGTCCAGGAACTAATACAAACATCGAGAAGCAATACATCACTAATTAAACAAGTGGTTGCGGCGCACCTTGGAATACGAGAGGACGAGGTGGAGCTTACAAAGCTGAAAGGGGATGAACAAAGATGATGAATGAAACCATTACTTATGCGGCCGCACGACAAGAAGCAGTTAGAGACTTGGACAGAATGTATCCAGGAACGATATTTTTAACGCTGGAACAGGTTGCGAACATATATGGATATGGAAATCCACAAAAGGCCCGCAAAGCATCTGCCCTTCCGAGAGTACAGGTAGGCGGCAGAGCGAAGTATTACAAAGGCGACATTGCCAGTGATATAGCGCGTCGCCGCATCGGAAATGTGGAGGGGAAGCGGTGAAACTGTACAAGCTGTTCTGTGGCCTGTGCCTTGCCAGTGCATTCATAGCGGCGTGCGGCCAAGACAGTTTCCCAGTTGGGCTACTCGGCACGCTATGCGTTTGCAGCGTTATTTGCGGGCTGATTGGTTGGTACCTGATGGAGAAGCACGCCCAGCAGGAGGCGCAGCACGAGATAAACGAAAGGAGGAAGGGCGCGTGAATTTCGAGAAAATGCGTGAGCTGAGACGCAAAACAAAGGAAAATGCAGAGACGTTCCACTCGATCGCGGACAACCAGAAGCCGGACCCGAAATACTTACAGCCGCTTGCGCGAAAGATTACGGTGATGGAAAGTGTACGGTAGGAAATACAAGATTATCTACCCCGCGCTTGAAGCGTGGATGCGGGCGAACCGCGTTTCTATCAGTCGGCTGGCTGAGATGTCAGGTGTAAGTGAAACGACAATGCAGAACTATGTATACGGCCGGCACGAACCGCGCCTGTTGCTTTGCAGGCAGCTGGTAGAAATAACAGGGATACCGTTTGAAGAACTGTTCAATGAAAAGTGAAAGCCGCTCCCCAGCGTCAACTGGGAAAGCGGCAAAGACAATAACACACTTATAGAATAACACGAGGAACGAAAATGTCAAGAGATACATTAACCGGCTGTCTGGAAAGACGGCTGGAACCGATGGAGCAGGACGATCGTGGAGAACCGGACATAGACGCGATTTATCAGAAATGGAGCGATGAAAAATATGAGTACGAATTTATATGAGCTGACCACGCAGTTTCAGGCGGCAATGGATGCGCTGCGGGTGGACGAAGAAACCGGCGAAGTAGTGGGCTTTGAGGCCGTGGATACGCTGGACGCGGCGTTCGAGGACAAAGCGGAAGCCTATGCGGTGGCTATTAAGAGCCTGCTGGCGCAGGCAAAAGCGATCCATGATGAGATGGATAACCTCAAGACGCGCGAAGCGGCGGCGAAGAGACGTGCGGAAAGCCTGAAAAATCATCTGGCGCAGAGCATGGCGGCGGTGGGCAAGGATAAGATAGAAACCTCGAGGGCGGCACTTTCTTTCCGCAAGAGTACGGCTGTAAACATTTTAAGTGATGTTGAGATACCGGACGACCTGTGCAAGGTCAAGATAGACCGCCAGCCGGACAAGGCCGCAATAAAGAAATTGCTGCAGGCAGGGGAGCTGGTGCCAGGTGCGGAACTGGTGGAAAACAGAAATTTGCAGATCAAGTGAGGGTAACCTATGAGTATGTTTGTAAAAGCAGTACGCAAAAAAGCAAAGCTGCGCATGGCGCTTACGGGCGTTTCGGGTTCTGGAAAGACGCTGGGCGCGCTGTACATTGCCTATGGCATGACAAAGGACTGGGGCAAAATCGCGGTATTGGATACCGAGCATGACCGCGCGCTGTTTTATGCAAACCGTGAGGATTTAGGGACAGGCGAGTTTTTACACTGCACAATGAACCCGCCTTATTCCCCCGAACGGTACAAAGCGCTTGTGGCGGACGCGGCAAGCGTGGTTGGCACGGACGGTGTGGTGATCGTGGACAGCTTTTCCCACGCATGGAGTAACGAGGGCGGCGTGTTGGAACTCAAGGACAAGATCGCCAGCCGCCCAGGCAAGACAAGCTACACCGCATGGGCAGAGGCGGGAAAGGCGCAGAACAATCTTGTAAACACCATTCTCGCGTCAGATTGCCATGTTATTGTGACGCTGCGCTCCAAGATGGAATATGCCCTTGAAGAGAACGAACGGGGGAAGCAGGTGCCGGTCAAGCTGGGGCTTGCGCCGGTGCAGCGCGACGATACAGAGTACGAGTTTGATATTGTGCTGAATATCGACCGAGCCCACACCGCGACAGCGAGTAAGGACACTACCTTTTTGGACGGATACGGCGAGATCATCACCCCAGCGCTCGGCGAAAAGCTGGCGGCATGGCTGGACGAGGGAGAAGCGCCGGAAATCTGCGAGGAGTGCGGAAAAGCAATCCGAGCAACCGAAAAAAACAGTGTGGAAAGTATCATAGAGGGTACGAAGAAAAATACAGGAAAGCAAATGTGCATGGCGTGTTATAAAAAGTGGCATGACGAACACAAGCCACAGCAGACCAAAGCAGAAACCGCGCTTGCAGCGGCACGGGAAAAGGCTGAGGAAGTGCAGAAAATTATTCATCAGATTTGCGCCGGTGATGATGCGATGGCGAAGGATATGTGGGAAAAACAGTATGCGCAGGACGCGGGCGACATCGTAAAGATGAATGCGGCGCTGATCGAGCTGACCGAAAAGCTGGAAAGGATGAACGCGCTTGACGCATGAATTTGACCGCGCCGAGGTGCGGCGGGATGAGCGCGGCGTGTGGCTGTGCCTGCGGGTGAAAAATCCGTGGATGGCACGGAAGCAAATCGGTCTTATGAAGGCTGGCAAGTGGTTTATCGCCGAGATCAAGCGGAAAATCGAACGGCGCAGCTCGAAAGCGAATCGTTATTTCTGGAAACTTTGCGGCATGCTGGCTGCGGTGTCCGGCGTTAGAAAGGAGGATATTTACCGCAGTTACATCATAGAAATCGGAGATAATTCCCGCTTTGTTCCGTACATTGACGAAGCGCAAAGAAAGCTGATATGGACGCTGTGGGAATCACAGGGGCTTGGCTGGGTCGTGGAGGACGCGGGGCAAAACCTGCTGTGCTGCTACTACGGCTCCTCTACTTACGACACCCGCCAGATGGGGCGGTTGATTGATCTGGTCGTGCAGGACTGCAAAGACCAGGACATTGAGACCGCGCCGCCAGGGGATATCCTGCGATGGGTAAACGACTGGAAGCCGGAGGCGAGAACGGTATGAGACGTGAAACACGTTTTACATCGGTACAGCTTCGTTCCGCGCTCCCACGGCGGCTTAGGACGGGAAATGAACCTTGTTATGCTGTGCGCGGACTGCCACCGGCGATTTGACCAGAGTGCAGAGCGGGAGGAAATACGCGGGGAACTGCGGGAATACCTGCAAGGGCTATATCCGGATTGGAACGAGGCTGATTTGAAATATCGAAAGGATTTGGACAGATGTTGAATTGCATTATCATTCAAGGCCGGTTAAAGGATGGTGTGGAGCTGCGCTACACGCAGAGCAACACGGCGGTATGCAGCGCGGTATTGGCTGTGCAGCGCAGCAGGAAAGCATCAAACGGCGAATATCCGGTAGACTGGATAGACGTGGTGTTCTGGGGGAAGACGGCAGAGCATGTACATCAATGGTTCCATAAGGGCGATATGGCGGTCGTGCGCGGCCGGCTGGAAAGCCGCGACTGGGAGGACAGGAACGGCAACAGGCGGCGTTCATGGGAAGTACAGGCAGAGAGCATCGACTTTGCCGGCGGGAGCAAAAAGGACGCTGCGCAAAAGCAGGCACCGAACGTCGATTCGGACTTCTACGAGCCGGAGGACGACGATAGCGACTGTCCTTTTTAGAGGTGATCGGTATGGGTTATTCGCATGGTGTTAAGTGGAACGAAAACAAGATAAAGAGTGGTATACAAGAAGTTATGATCACTCTCGGTATATCACACTTTCCAACTATGGAAGATATGGATCTCGTAACTGGTGATTTCGGTTTGAGTAACAAGATCGCGAAAACGGGCGGTATAAAGGAATGGTCGAAACGGCTTGCTATCCCGTTACGATCAGGAAGCACACAAACAGGGTGGATCGGTGAAGAGTATGCAAAGAGCGCGCTGGAGACAAATGGTTTCAGCGTTGAAAAGATGCCTACACGACACCCGTTCGATCTTCTGATAGATGATGTTGCAAGGATCGATGTAAAGTTTTCTAACGGCTATTTATCAAAAGATGGGTATTATATGTACCCGTTTAGGCTTGAAAAGAAGATGCCGTCCTGCGACTTCTATTTCCTGATAGCAAATACAGAGATGGATAAAACAATTTATATCGTCCCCTCGCTATTAACGCATCAAGTTCAGATATGCTTGGGAAAAAATTCAATGAAATATGAAAAGTATATTGACAGGTACGACTTGATACACTCTTACTGCAGCGCCATGAAAAATTGGGAAAGCTCGATTTAGGAGGTGGCAGCATGAGCATTACAGAGGAGACGCGCCGCGAGGGGCATGAAGCAATAGACAAGGCAAAGCGGCAGGCAATGATACTGGGCTGCCTGCACGGCCGGCAGATGACCGCGCGACAGATCGCGTATGAGCTGGGCTTTTCCGATCTGAACGCGGTAAAACCAAGGCTCACCGAGCTGCGCAAGGCGGGCAGGGTAAAGGCGGTGGGCAAACAGAAAGACCCGCTCACGGGCGTTTCCGTGGCGGTGTATGAGGTGGTGGAAAGGTGCTGGAAAACGGTTACATAAAGCTGCACCGTTCGCTTGCGAATTGGCGGTGGTACAAAGAGCCGAAAACCCTCCTGCTTTGGATTAACCTTTTGCTGAATGCGAACTATGAGCCGCGCGATATGGGAGAAAAGACGATAGAGCGTGGCCAGATCGCAACCTCCCTTGCCGGTTTGGCAGAGCAGACCGGCCTTAGCGTGAAAGAGGTTCGGACGAGCCTGGACCGGCTGAAAAAAACCGGAGAGATCGCTGTTTGGAGCAACCGGCACATGACCGTTATCACCGTCAACGAATACGAACGGTATCAATCGGACGGGGCAAACCAAGGGCAGACCGATGGCAAACAAATGGCAGACAAAGGACAGACAGATGACAGACCGCGGGCAGACAGCGGGCAGACCGAGGGCACTCAAAGGGCAACAATGAAAGAAAGAAAAGAAAGAGAAGAAAGCAAGAAAGCTAAGAAAGAGGGCGCGCCTGAACTCTCCGAACGCTTTTCGGAACCTGTTGCCGAAACTGTCCGTGAATGGCTGGCGTACAAGCAGGAACGCCGAGAGGCATACAAGCCGGTCGGCCTGAAAAGCCTGCTTGCGGAGATAGAGAACCAGGTCAGGGCGCACGGAGAACAGGCGGTGTGCGATGTGATACGCCTGAGCATGGCAAACAACTGGCGCGGGATCGTCTGGGACAGGATTGAGAACGGCGGCAGGAAGCCCGCGGCACAGGGGATATCCGGACAGCAGTTGTCAGAATGGGAAACGCAGTGGCGCGATCGGGTGAAGCAGCAGCTTGAGGCAAGGAGGGGCGCAGGTGGTTAAATTTGCGATGCTTGCTGCGATTTCGTCGGAACGGAACTTGAGTGAATGGCGATTGCGGGCGCGTAGACGGCGCACAGCGCGTTTTTGCGGGCGTGGGAATGGAATTATATACCTGCCGAGAGAAAAAGGCTTAGAGCGAAAATTGGAGCGAAATGGAGAAGCGGTGGGAAATGGTTAAATTCACGATACGCGGCACGCTGCCGGGGCTGAATGAACTGATCGAAGCGGAGCGCAGCCACAAGCAGATGGGCGCGAAGCTGAAAAGCAGTGCGAGGCCGTCGTGCTGCATGCGGCAAGGAGCCTCGGGAAGTGGAGGGCGGACGGTCCGGTACGCATGGTTTACCGCTGGTATGAGCCGAACCGCCGGCGGGACAAGGACAATGTGTGCGCGTTCGGCCGGAAGGTGATACAGGACGCGCTCGTCAGGGGGAAATACCTGCGGAACGATGGGTGGAAAGAGATCGCGGGGTTTGAGGATGTGTTCGAGGTGGATGCGAAACGCCCACGGATCGAAGTGGAGATATATGAGGAAAAAGGATGGACAAAGAACAGAAAGCCATTGAGCGGCTGAAACTGGCAGCGGAAATGAGCGAAACCTACTACGGCAAACCACTGATCGTAACCACCAGTGGGGGTAAGGATTCGGATGTGTGCATCGCGCTCGCACTGGCGGCAGGGATCAACTTTGAAGTGCAGCACAACCACACCACCGCGGACGCGCCGGAGACCGTGTACCATGTGCGGGACACGTTCCGGCGGCTGGAAGCCAAAGGAATCAAATGCACGGTAAACTGGCCGACGTACAAAGGTGCGTCGGTGACGATGTGGAGCCTGATCCCGCAGAAGCTCGTGCCGCCGACACGCCTGATGCGCTACTGCTGCTCGGTGCTGAAAGAGGGCGGCGGGGCTGGCCGCATGATTACAACCGGCGTGCGGTGGGCGGAAAGCGCCAGCCGACGAAATAAGCGCGGCATTTACGAAAGTCTGCCGCACGATCTCAGTAAGAAAATCATTATCAACAATGACAATGATGATAAACGTCAGTTGTTTGAAAACTGCAGATTGCAGGCAAAACGCATCTGCAATCCAATAGTGGATTGGACGGATAATGACGTTTGGGATTACATCCGGAGCGAGCACATCGAGACGAATCCGCTGTATGCGTGTGGATTTGACCGCGTTGGCTGTGTCGGCTGCCCGATGGCGGGGAGAAAAGGCAGGCAGTTTGAGTTTACGCGATACCCGACATTTGAAAGGGCGTATATCCGCGCGTTTGGAAAGATGCTGGAAGAACGCACCGCACGCGGATTGCCGTGCGATTGGCAAACCGGAACCGACGTTTTCCACTGGTGGATGGAGGACGGGGTGCTGTCGGGGCAGATTGGATTTGAGGAGGAACAGGAATGACGCAGGAAGAAGCGGCAATAAAGAGTTGCGAGGATAGGATAAAACGCCTTGAAAACGCACCTGTACACTATTACGGGAAAAGACGAAGGGAGAGAGCTATTGAGCTTGAACGGGTAAAAATCGACGCTCTCACCCCGCCCACGCAGGAGCAGGTGGAGAAGGTGTGGAGGGGGGAGTGGATGCCGGTGGGAGATGACGCATTTTATAGCAAGTGTTCGAAATGCGGTAAGATGGCTGTTGGAAAACGTTTGTTTTGCCCGAACTGCGGCGCACCCATGACGGACGAGGCCGTGGAGATGGTGATGGAGAGGATGGAGGCGCTGAAAGATGGCAAGACCGATTGATGCGGATGTTCTGAAAGAAGCGTTGTTGGGAGCGATTAAGGATGCGCCGTTATACATTCAGGCAACCGTAGAACAGTATATTGACGAAGCGCCAATCCTCACCCCGCCGAACGAGCCGTTGACGCTGGAGGAACTGCGGGAGATGGACGGGGAGCCGGCATATCTAAAAGTCTTTGATCCACGGATTGAGAGTGGATGGCATATTATCAAAACTGTCACAGAGGACAAAATCATTTTCAGAGGGTGGCATACGGTATATGTGCCTATTAGTGGTATGGGCGTAGACTACAACCTATACCGCCGCCCGCCGGAGGGAGGGGAGGCCACCAATGGGACTTAATTTGTGTGATCGGTGTGCTGCGGATTGCAGGCACGAAAGAAACCCGAACGAGATCGTTGTTAAGTGTGGGGCATACAAGCCGCCTATGACCAACGCCGACCGCATCCGGTCTATGAGCGATGAGGAACTTGCGCAATTTATTTTCGAACTCTATGAGCAACCATTAGAGGATGGATATTTGCAATGGCTCCAGCAGCCAGCAAAGGAGGACACCTGATGGACAACGAAAAGCTGATTGAGCAGATGAAATGGTGGGCAGAAGAATGTGACCGAACTAACTTTGGCTGTCAAGCAAAGAAAACACTGCGAGACGCCGCCACCGCCCTCTCCACGCTCCAGGCCGAAAACGAGAGGTTGCGGGCTGAGCTGGAGAGATGCAAAGAAAAGAACGCTGGTCTTGCCTTGGCCTTGCTTACCGAGTGCGCGCCAAATCCAGACTGTTTGGGTAATGATGAGTGGAGAGTGATTAGGGCCGAGCTGGAGCGGGTGAAACGGACCCTCGCTATGATGTGGTTCGCATACGTCAACAGCGACAAGGAAGACCCGCACAATTACGAGACAGAAGCCTTGGAAGAAGCAGAACGCCTATTGGGGCCGTGGAAAGAGTGTATGCCGAAGTATTTAAGGCGCGGCCAGAAGGAGGGCTAACATGGAAAAGTTGACGGAGAAATTAAGGTATGTACTGGAAGATTGTATTGATTGTATCAGCCCTATCCAACAAGAGGTGATAAACAAAGCTGTTGACCGCCTTGCTGCTTATGAGAAAACGGGGATGGAGCCGGAGGAGATCATCGAGCTGAAAGGCAGGATGGAGGGGCTTGAAAAGTGAACAAGTGCAGTCTGTTTGATATGGACTTTGCAAAAATCATTGAAGATGCCTTTGGAGTATCAGTTGACCGCCTCCGCGAACTGGCACAGGCAGACAGACTTCTTGGAAAAAAAGTGTATGAGCCAAACAAGCGGGGGGGGGTTGTTTCCACATACGAGGTTATTTCAGTCCATATTTCTTATTGCTCTGTCTTGGTAGGGTGGAATTTGATTGATGGAATTTATTCCAATCTGAATGGATTTGAAATTTCCGCACTGGGAAAATCCGTCTTTCTGACCCGCGAAGAGGCCGAGGCCGCACTACGGAGGGAACGGAATGGCAACAGGATTTAGCACTAAGAGTGGGCCTGATGGATACCGCCTAAATTTCGACACCGACAATCTAGACTACTATTTGCTGATGCAGAAAATAGCCAGACATTGTGTTGATGGGAAACCCGCCGCCGCCGTTGCGGAGGTGGTACGCTGTAAGGATTGCGTTTGGCGTGGGCGTGAGGAATGCGCTATGTTTTATTGTTGTAACTGTGGAGAACAGCATACATGGGAAACGGATAACGACTTTTGTTCTTACGGCGCTCGCATGGACAAGGAGGACGAAAATGCATGAAATCGGCGAAATACTTACATGCATAGGTATTTTTTGTTCGATTCGACACCTTATGTTATTTGGCTCTGCGCTCACCATTGCGGAATTTTGGCCGGAGGAGAAGAAAGAGGTATACATGCAATCGGTGAAGCTCTTGATATCCGTGGTTGTTCTTGGTGTCGGCCACGCGATGTGCGGATGAATGGAGGATGTTGAAATGAAGTGCATCTGTGGATACGAGCAAGACAAGCCATTTGAACAATATAAAAACTTCGTCCTGTCTGGCATGATGAGAAATATATACACAGTAGAGGCGCACAAAAATCTGTATATCTGTCCTAAATGCGGGACGGTGAAATTTGAGGAGGCCGACCATGAAGTTTCGGAGTAAGACGGGGGAATTGGTTTATAGATCAATTCTTCGGCTCCAAAAGGCGTTTTGTCGTGGAAGAGCATGCGGGCAATGCCCGATCAGGAACCATATCATTGATTGTGAAGATACGGCCGAATGCGATGTTTGGGCGGTTGAACATCCCCACGAAGCCGCCCGCCTGATGGGCTATGAGGTGGTGGAGGATGAACCATCCGGAAACTTCGGACAGTTGGAGGAGGCCAACATGAAAGAGAAATGCCCTATTTGTGATTACGATATCGAGCACTGCCAATGCCGTTTCGGTGGGTCTGCCCATCCAGACTGGAGTAAGAGGCGAGACGTGGCAAAAGACCATTTATATCTTTTTTCCAATAAACAAGTTAGGCACATCATTGAACTCGAAAGATATTGGAGAACGAGTTATTTGGACGAAGAAAAAGAGGAAATCCGAAAAGAGTTGGCGGCAGAGTATAATCCGGCTCTGCCACCTGTAGAACCAAAGGAGGCCAACATGGACAAGCAGAAGAAGCCCCGCATTTGCGAGGTGCTGGGGGTTGAAATAAACGAGCATTTCCGATTTAACGATTTTGTATTTAATTATTATCGTATAAACGAAAACGGGAAAATTGAAAATGTTAAAGGCGGATTGGTAAGCAGCGAAGAACTTTGTTGCATGATTAATAATTCTTACCGCATCATCCACAAGCCACGCTGGACGGAGCAGGAGGTGGAGAGGGCGAAAGCGATCAAGGTACTGTACCCAGAGGCAGACAAACTCGATGAATGTGACCCGCAAATTAAGGTATTGAACACCAAATTTGTTATTGCAACGCTTGATACTGCTTTGTTCCCCTCGCTCCGCCCCGGCGAAACCGTCAAGCTGGACGAGATCATCGGAGGCGTGGAATGAGAACAATAAAAGAAATAGAAGCTGAGATTGAATTTGTACGAGAAGATTTGAAAGCGCTGCGCGCGCAAGGCTCACCGACCAGCGTTGCGATGTACGACCTCTTCGAATTATTTGACGAATTAGAAGAAGCGAAAAAGGCAGGTGCGGAATGACTAACACCGAACTATACCGTCTCGCCCTTTCTACATACGGCGCAGAAGCCCAAACGCTCATGGTCATGGAAGAAATGTCCGAACTGCAAAAGGAACTGTGCAAGCACGCCAGAGGGAAAGACAATCAGCTTTCCATTGCTGAAGAAATCGCCGATGTGCTTATCATGCTCGATCAGATGATGATATTGCACGATTGCGAAAGCATTGTAGCACAGTATAAGCAGGACAAACTGGAGCGGCTGGAAAACAGAATTGGCTCCATCCACGACGGGGAGGGTGGACAGTGAAGGCGCTCGAAATGGCATTTGCCTGTTTATCCTACATAGCATTTCTGGCATTTGTCCTTCTGTTTTGCTGCCGCTTCGGTATGTGGTGGGCGTTTCTTTGGATGTGGTTTTTCCCGACTATGAGATATAAAAGTGATGAGGAGAGTGGACAGCATGAGCAATTGGATTAGCGTTAAGGAGAGACTGCCGGATACGGATGGGAAAAACACGCACGAATATGACGTACTATGCTATGTGCCGCCGCGAGAGGGATGCAGACAAAGCGGGTACTATTTAGGGAAATTGTTGGGCGTGCCCGCAGATGACGGTAGCGGGAACTTTTGGAAGGTGAAAACGGAGGCCAGCGACTGGACGCTGTGGGGATGGAGCTACTTTGAGCATCCTGTCGTTACGCACTGGATGCCGCTGCCGGAGCCGCCAGAGGAAGCATTCAAGATGTGGGAGCAGGAACAAAGTGACTGACTACTCACCTGAAATGCTTGAAATGCTCGCGCGCAGAAGAAAATATGACGAGTGGAGGGGAGAAGGGCTTGACCAAAAAGGAACTGTCGCAACTGTATTGGCTGAACAGGGAAATAGAGGAAGAGAAACGGAAGCTGTCAGAGCTTGAGGCGGCAGCAGCAGGATGTACGGCAAAGATCACTGGACTGCCGCATGTGTCGGGCGTACATGATAAAATCGGTGACTTGGGTATCCTGATCGCCGAGCAGAGGGACTTGATCGATCTCAAGGTACGTCAGTCGGTAATAGAATATAACCGGCTGAATCGATACATAGCAAGTGTAGATGATGCGCAGATGCGGATGATTCTATCCTTGCGGTATGTGAATGGGTTGTCTTGGCAACAGGTGGCGTTTAGTATGGGCGAAACGGACGAGCAATATCCGAGGCGCAAACATAACACATTTTTACGGAAAAGTGAAGTTGACGAAAAAGACGAAATAAATGTAGTACAATGATATTGAGCAAAGCCCCGAGGGGCTGAAACTCAAAAGCCTGAAATTCATGTTTTCCTCCATTTCTACCCGTCCGGCCGGTGCTGGGCGGGATATGCCCCCGAAGCTGCATGAGGCAGAGGGGGAGCCATAGTTTTTCCCGCGCCCGACGGGTTATTCGGGCAATATGCGGCGAGCATGATGCGAAGCGACGCAGGGCGGGCATGCACAAACTGCGAAGTGCGGCGGCTCATTACCGTCACGCCGCCCCATGAGGTAGGTGATGCAAAATGGTACAGCTTGACAGAAGCATAAAAGAACAAATGTAGAGTATGCGGTGGCGGAATAAGGTAGACGCTATGGTGACGGGTAGAGTGGCACCTATTATCCTGCTGGCGGTGCGGGTATAGTCCCTCGTGTTTGCAGGCCGCAGAAATGCGCGACGGGCGTTAGACAGCAATCCACTCATGTGAGGTGCAAATCCTCACCCGCATATCAGGAGACTGAACCCGCCAAGCCTATGGCGTTGCGTAAAAGCAATGATATGCGTAACAAGGCGGGTCTTTTGCGTCCCTAAGCCTGCATGAGGGCGGCGGGGCAAAAGGCTGGGCGCGTAGCGCTCGGTGTACTGACAGCGCGGAAAGACGCGCCGACTAAAGGGAGTTACCAACTGTCGTTAAATAAGTGGGGCAACCGTGCAAACCGGATATCATCGCCCACGCGGGGCGAGGCGAAAGCCAAAGCACCAAAGGCCACGGGGCAAGCGCAAGCTCATGAGCAAGGCCGCGTGCCAGCAGCGGGATATAAAAGACTGGCTTGAATTGTCCGCACCTGCACAGCACGCACCATGTATGTGCCTGAAAATACATGGAAAAGAGGTGGAAATCCCTTTCCTTGGCGTAGTGTGTGCAGGGCGGGCGATACCCGCGATAAGCGGGTATACGGGAAGGTAGCTTAACGGAAAAGCGGGATGGACGCGTGTCAACGTTGCTGGTTCGATTCCAGCCCTTTCCACCATGTTACATATCATAAGCCGCTATCCTGACGGGTGGCGGTTTTGTTTTGCGCAGATTGGAGGTGGCGTTATGGCTGCGCGGCTGACGGATAAACAGAGACGATTTATAAATGAATACTTGATTGACTTGAACGCGACACAAGCGGCAATCCGTGCAGGGTACAGTCGTAAAACCGCCGATAGGATCGGTCCTGAACTACTTGGGAAAACTTGTGTTTCAAAAGCAATACGGGAAGCAAAAGCGGAAAGACAAGAAAGAACCGAAATCACACAAGACTATGTGCTGCTTAAACTAAAAGAAATAGCGGACAAAACAGCTTCGGATGCGCAGGATAGCGATTTGAAATATTCAAACAAAATTAAAGCGCTTGAATTGCTGGGGAAGCATGTGGGTGTGTTTGATGGAAAAGAAAAGCCGGAACCTGATAGCTATGGAAAACAAGCGTTGGCTGACATGCTGCGAGCGCCCAAACCAAACCGAGATATAAAGGATTTTGAAGATGGATAATATACCAGCTCCATTTACCGAGCGGCAAATTGAATATTTCAACCGATCGCTGCATAGCTGGTTCAACGTAGCAGAGGGAGGAAAACGCGGCGCTAAGAACGTATTGCAGACCATGTCGTTTTGTGCGCGGTTGGAAAAGCATCCGAACCGGTTCCATCTGATTGCGGGGGTATCTACAGCATCAGCCATGCTGAATATCATAGACTGCGACGGATACGGCATGATTAATTATTTCGGGAAGAATAATTGTCGCGTCGGTAAATATCAAAATCGGGATTGTATTTATGTCAGGACCGTTTCGGGGGATAAGATAGTCCTGGTATCTGGTGGGCGAAAGGACGGGGATGAAAAGTCCATCAAAGGCAATACCTATGGACTTGCATACATCACAGAGGCAAATGAGTGCCACCCCAAATTCGTTCAAGAGGTATTCGACCGAACATTAACCAGTGCCGACCGTGGTATTTATCATGACTTAAACCCAAAAGGCGAAAACCACCCATACTATACGGATGTGCTGAATTTCCATGCGGAAAGACAGAGAAAGAATCCGGAGTATGGGTTTAATTATGGGCATTTTACGATAGCGGACAACCTTTCTGTATCCGATGATAAGCTCAAGGAAATTCTCGCGACCTACGATCGAAAGAGCATATGGTATCAACGGGATATATTAGGGCTTCGGAGAGTAGCCGAAGGGCTTGTGTATCCGATGTTTTCTGCAGACAGGCATGTAACGCGAGAAAGCGGATCAGGGAACCGATATTTTGTTTCCTGTGACTACGGTACAATTAATCCGACGGTGTTCCAGCTTTGGCGATTTGATATGATGACATGTAAATCTACCTGCGTGCGAGCGTACCGCCATGACAGCCGGAAAGAAAAGAGACAGAAAACAGATGAAGAATACTACGTCGACTTGGAAAAGTTCCTTTCAGGGCAGTATGTCGAGTATATCATCATAGACCCGTCAGCGGCTTCATTTAAAGAAACCATCCGGCGACATGGGCGGTATCTGGTGCGTGATGCAGACAACAGCGTGCTGGATGGGATACGCCTGATGGGTACGCTTCTACAGGCGGGCTATCTGCAATACCATGAAAGCTGTACCAGCGCAATTGACGAGTTCGGTATGTATATGTGGGATGATAAATCTCAAGAAGACGAAGTTATCAAAGAATATGACCACGACATGGACGCATCACGGTATTATGTGCAGACAGTAGTGCGAAAAGAGGTGCGGTCAAGGGGGATCATAAATGTTTGAGAGGATAAAACAATTTATACGGGCGGTGAGGACAGCGATGATTCCTGCAAATAAAATTGAAGAGCTGACAGGCGCAGCACCTTTATACGATTCTGTGATGCAGACACATATCGCGCTATGGCGTAGCATGTACATGGATAATGCTGAATGGCTTGGGAAACATGGAAACCGTACTGTTCAGTCGTGCGGTTTGCCTGCGGCGATATGCCGTGCGGTCGCCCGACCGGCCACGATAGAAAGTACGATAACCGTTGAGGGCGGAACGCGAGCGGCTTACCTGAATGGCAGCGTACAAGGAATGCTCCCACACATAAGAACGGATGTGGAAAAAGGGCTTTCTGTGGGTGGCTTTTTCTACAAGCCATTCGTGGACGGGAACCGTATTCTTGTTGATTTCAATACGGTTGGGACAGCATATCCGGTCAGCGTGGATTCAAATGGAGAAATTGCATCAGCGGTATTTTCTGATACGAAGCGCGAAAAGAACCGGTATTATACAAAGCTGGAATTTCATGAGCTGAAAAATGGAACATACACCATCCGCAATCGCGCTTTTGTATCTGATCAGAACGGGAATATAGGAAATGAAGTGGCTCTTGGAACTGTATCAGGGTGGGAACAGATTACACCGGAAATCCATATTCAAAACGTAGATCGTCCTCTATTTGGTTTTTTTAAGGTCCCAATGGCGAATAACATTGAGCCGGAAAGCCCGCTTGGGGTATCTATTTATAGCGGTGCGGCGGTTGGCCTTATTCAATCAGCAGATGAACAGTGGGAGCGGTTGATGTGGGAGTTCGAGAGCGGGGAACGTCGAATCCTTATGAGCGACAGCGCGATCCCGCCGCAAATTTTTGATGAGAGCGGACTTCCACATGTCAACCCACTATTACGGGATCGTTTATTCCGACACATGCCGTTCGGGGATGAAGACTTTTATCAGGCGTTTTCGCCGGAGTTTCGCAATGATAGCTTATACAAAGGGTTCCAAGATACGTTAAAGTTGATTGAATTGAATTGCGGGCTATCATTCGGTACGCTTTCCGACCCACAGACAGTTAACGCTACAGCGACTGAAATTGTATCAAGCAAACAGACGATGTATGTGACAGTGCGCGATACACAAGCCGCTTTAGAACATGCGCTGAATGGTTTGTTATATGGCATGGATGTTTATGCTACGCTGTATGGGCTTGCGCCGGCAGGAGATTGGACCTTGAAGTGTGATTGGGGAGACGGTGTTGTGCAGGATACCGAAAGCAAGCAGAAAGAGCTTGCCGACATGCGTAACGATGTGAGCGCCGGCCTGATTCGCGGAGAATTATATATTGCCAAAAAATATGGCGTAACAGAAGAAGAGGCAAAAACGATGATGCCAACGGTAGAGAAACTAATGAGGGAAGAATAGTGGGAGGACGCGGAGCAAGCAGCGGCAGGAGCGGAGGAAAACCTTATGGCAGTGAGTTTAGGACGCTTCTGCAATCTGGAAACATCAAATTCGTTCAGTACAACGGCAGTATGTCAGCAAAAGCCCCCCAGGAGACAATGACACATGGGCGCGTTTATGTAACGGTAAATGCTGCTGGCACATTGAAGCATATTACATATTACGACACAAAAAATAAGAGAACAAAGCAGATAGACCTCGACAGACCACATGATAAAGTTTCCCCGCATACGCATCATGGTTACATTCATAGCGAGAAAGATGGCGCGAAAGGGTATGCGAAACTGACAAGCAAAGAAAGGGAAATGGTTGAGCGAGTAAAAAAAATATGGTACAATCGACATAACAAGTAGTGGTGTAAGGGCAGCACGCCTTGTTGGAGGAGGTTCCGGTTCGAGTCCGGACGCTTGTTATGCCGTAAGGTGCAGAAATGTATCTTACGGCGTTTTTGTTTAATGGAGCATATTGTGATTGATTTTGAAAACCTTGATAAATGTCTATTTCATGGTGTTGGATATTACGATATCCCTCAGATTGAGCCGGTGACAGAATATCCCGATGGGGAATTTATTCCAATGAACTATGCAAACAAAGAAAAGAATCCGGCGGAGAAAATAATACATTGTTTTGTGCATGATTATCAGTTTTCTCGGTATTGGAACCGGCCGGATAATTACATTCAGAGGTTATCGCAGTTTCGTGCTGTTTGTTCCCCAGACTTTTCAACATATACAGATATGCCGCTTGCGATGCAAATATATAACCACTATCGTAAACATTGGATAGCTGCATATTGGCAGCGCCATGGGATCACAGTTTATCCATCCATATCATGGAGTGATGAAAGAAGCTTTGAATGGTGTTTTGACGGCGAACCGAGGGGAAGTGTAGTGGCGATTTCCAGCGTTGGAACACAGGCTGACAAAAAGAGTAAACGGTTATTTATTAGGGGATACGAAGAGATGATGGATCGATTGAAGCCATTATGTGTTATTTGCTATGGACGTGTTCCAAAAGAGTGCGGACAAAAAATTATCGGAATACCACCGTATTATGATGTTATTGTAAATCGTAGAAAAGGGTTAGTAAAATAAGCAGAGCGCCGTGTGTAATTCATGGCGCTTTTCTTATACCTTGTCCGCAATGACATTAAACTACGGAATGTCAAAATTGGCTATCCAGCAAGCCTAAAAGTGCTGGGCGGGAGGTCACGGCAACGACCTAAAAAGCCTACCCGCAAAGGAGGTCATATGAAAACAGAAGAATTACTGGAAATCGGGTTGACCGAGGAGCAGGCAAGCAAGGTCCTTGCCATCAACGGAAAGGATGTCGAGCGGTATAAAGCGCAAGCTACGAATGCAAAAAAGGATATTGAAGATCTGAAAACGCAGCTTGAGCAACGCGATGCTGACATTGCTGATCTGCAAAAGAAAGCAGAAGGTAACGCAGACCTGCAGAAGAAATTCGGCGAATTGCAGGACAAGTACAACACCGAAACAACGGAGTTTCAAAACAAGCTTAATGCGCGTGACTATGCTGATGCAGTACGATCACACATTGCAGCGAAAGGCTTGAAATTCACATCCAAGGCGGCAGAAAAGGCGTTTATCAATGATTTAACAGCTAATAAGCTGGAACTTAAGGACGGAACGCTGACAGGATTTGACGATTACTGCAAGAAACAGCAGGAATCCGACCCAGACGCATTCCAGAGTGAAAAGCCCGCTCCGACGTTTGTCAATCCAATTCAAAACCCAGCCCCCAAACCGGTAAGCGCAGCGGGGCTGGCAGCGCAGAAGTATTCTGCACAATTCACACCTAAAGTAAAGGAGTAAAGAAATGGGTACTTATGTAAACAAAATCGACGGTAAGACCAGGCCGAACTTTCTTGCAAGCGAGATCGGCTTGGTACAGAAAACAAGGTTGATTCCCGACACGATGGGAGCGGAAGACGGGACGAGAAAAATCGTAAAAGCGGGCACCGTGTTCCCTGCAAATGACCAAACAGCGCAGGGCATTGTATTCGAGGATGTAGACGTGACTTACGGCGACCGCATCGCCTCCGTGATCGTTGCCGGCCGAATTTATAAAAATCGCTTGCCGGCTGAGCCTGTCGCTGGAACTGGGGAAAGCGATAGCGCAGTTATTGCCTTACAGAAGAGCGGCATTGTATTTGAAGATGCCCCCGAGACTACGAGAGCGTAAAGGAGAAAGAATATGGCTGAATTTATTGAACTGCTGAAAGAGGCTGAACTTATCGACTTTGGCCGGAATTTTAGTATTGAACGACCGGCGCTGCCCGGCGACCGACTGCTGCCGGATATGAAGACGCAGAATATTGCTGCAAAATATCTTGCAATGGCGGACAGCGCGTACCTGCCGACGATGGCGACGGTACACGCGCTGGATGCAGAGGCGGAAATTGGTTCCCGCCCGACCGCGAGCGTTATCACGGTCGAGAAGTTGCTCATTAAGCGCAAGATCAATATGTCTGAGCGTGTACGTCTGCTGCGCGACCACGGCGTGCAGAACAATGAGATTCTCGATTATATTTATGACGATATGGGGCGGCTGGCAGAGGGCGTTAAAACGCGAACCGAGGTTGCAAAGCAGGAGCTGCTATCGTCTGGTAATATCACCATCGACGAAAACCATGTTGATGCGGAAATCGATTTCGGCGTACCGTCCGCAAATGTCGGATACACGTTTGACTGGTCCAGCAACACCAAAGCAAAGTCAATTCTGGACGATTTCCAGAAAATCAAAGATGCAGCGTCCAAAACTGGACGCATCATCCGAGAAATTGAGACTTCGTCGACGGTGTTTAATGCCATTGCCAAGAATGAGATTGTACAGACTGCGCTCTTTGGTTCTGCTTCGGTAGGCCGCCTGGCGACGCAGGATGAAGTAACCAGCCTTTTCACACGCTTGTTTGGCATCGAACGTATCACTATCAACGATCTGACTTACAACTATGAAAAGGCCGCTGGAACACTGACCACCGCACGCTATTTCCCGCAGAATAAGATCAGCTTCATGGCAACGCTCGCCAATGGCTCTATTGGCGCAGGCCTGTGGGGTGTAACGCCGGAAGAGGAGGCGCAAGGCGCGTTTACCGCGGCATCGAGTGACCAGTACATCACCATGACGCAGTGGCAGACCCCCGATCCGGTAGCGATCTGGACAAAGGCCAGCGGCATGTTTATCCCTGTGCTGCCCGACCCGAACGGCCTGTTTGTGGCAACTGTTACGTTTCCCTCGTAATAGAAAGGAGTGACCGCCGTGTACGCGGATTATATATTCTACAAGTCATGTTACAAAGGCAATACCATAAGCGAAGATGATTTTGAGCGTTTATCTGAGCGCGCGGCGGATATCATCTCCTGTGCAACACTTGGCCGCTCTGATGGGAATTTAAGTGAATATACCATGAATCGAGTAAAAAAACTTAATTGTGCGCTTGCAGAGGTGGTACAAAATCAGGAAGCAGCAATAAACGCAGTGTTTTCTTCTGATGGAGGGGCGATTTCATCTGAAAGCGTTGGTTCATGGTCGCGGAGCTACGGCGCAAATTCAGCGATATCCGCACAGGTTCAAAGCATTCCGGAACAGCAAAAATCGCTGATAGCTCAATACCTGTTTGGAACGGGGCTGCTGTATGGCGGTGTAGGATAATGAAATTCCCTGTCACGCCGGAATATCTGGATGCAGCACCGCAGCCGCTGGTGGATGCAATCAACGGGCTTGAAATGGATATCCTGCGCGAAATATGTTCACGCTTTCGGCTGACTGGTGAATTGAATGAGGTAGCGATCAACGATATCCGCGTATTGCGCGGGTACGGGGTTGATATGAAAACCATTGAGAGGATGATCGCGAAGCATTCCCGATCAACAGTGCCGGAAGTTCAAGCTGCGCTTGATAGAGTGGTTGAGCTTAACCGCACTTATTACAATGATTTGGCCAGCAAAGCAAGCATTACAATGCCTGCGCATATCGTTTCTGCTTATGATATCAGCTTAATCCGGTCGCAAATGCTGGACGGATATCGGAACATCACCCGTTCTCTTGGATTTGCCGTACAGACAGGCGGCGGGATCACATTTCAACCGATTGCAAGAACATACCAGGCGGTATTGGATAAAGCAGAAATGAAAGTACATTCCGGAGCATTTACGGTTCAGCAGGCATTGGAGGATGCTGTTCGCGAGATGGCAGACAGCGGCATCCGAACCGTAGATTATGCCAGTGGATGGATGAACCATGCAGATGTAGCCGCAAGGCGCGCGATAATGACGGGGCTGAATCAGGTTACCGCAAAATATTCAGAAGCAGCAGCGGAAGTATTGGAAACCGATCTGTATGAGGTCACAGCCCATCGAGGGGCGCGAGACAAGGGTACTGGATGGCAAGATCATAAAAACTGGCAAGGCAAAGTTTACAGTACGCGCTCGGACAGCAAATACCCGAACATATACACGGTTTGCGGCTTAGGTGCTGTTGACGGGCTTGAAGGAGCCAATTGCCGGCATAGGAAGTACGCTTTTTTAGAGGGTGTATCTGAACGAGCCTATACCGATGAAGAATTGAAAGCGCTCGACCCACCTCCGTTTCAATACGAGGGCAAAACATACAGTGCCTATGATGCAACGCAGATGCAGCGGAGGCTTGAGACTGCAATGCGGAAGCAGGAGCGACGTATTATTGCATTTAACGCATCAGGGAATGCGAAGCAGGCCAATAATGCAAAGATACGCCTGCGCGCATTACAATCTAAATATCGGGCGTTCTCTAAGGCTGCAAAGCTGCCGACACAGTTTGAAAGGGCAAAGGTGATCGAATGAAACTGCCACATACAGTGACGTTATTCCAGCCGTCCGGCCGGACAGTCCTTTCCGGTGTCCTGCTGGAATCTACGCGCGGCACATCCGTATCCAAAACAGCGATGAACAGTGCGGATACAGTGACGTTACATATCCCGTTTTCCGTTGCGCCGGATTTGCGGCTCGACCCTGAAACGGATTACTTCGCCTATGGCGACGTGCCGGACGAGGGGAACTATCAGGCGAACAGGGAAAAGCACGAGGTGTACCGCGTGACTTCGGTTGCGCGGTATGACTACGGCTCCCCCCAGATGCGGCATTGGGAGGTGGGCGGAAAATGATACGGTACTCTCTTGCTATTGATATTCCGGATGATATGCTGGATGGACGGATAAAAAAAGCGAACGCCTGGTTGCAGGAAGAAATTATTAAAGACACCGACCAATTTTTACCTGCGCTCACAGGAACCTTATCAACCAATGTCCATCGTGACGGGAATGTCATTGTATACGCAATGCCATATGCGCGCTATTTGTATTATGGGAAGCTGATGATAGACCCCGAAACGGGAAGCAGCTATGCCAGAAAAAGGATCAAGGAAAGCACTGACAGATAAGAACTTAGTATTTAATAAGTCAATGCATCCACAAGCGACCTCGCACTGGTTTGAAGTAAGCAAATCCGTGAACGAAGAGAAATGGGAGCAGGGGGTGAAGAAAATCCTTGCCGACAAGTAAAAAGATAAGCTATGTAACGGCACGTGAACAGGAGGGCATATCGCGTGCCGTCCTTTCATGGCTGAAAAAACATAACCCTGATATCGAGTTTGAATATCTCCCGCCAGAAAGGTCGGGGATGAGCTTGACGACCATCCAAGGGGCGTATAAGACAGCACAGTATATCGATGGAAGCTATGAGGCGCAATACCAATTCGGGATACTGTACAGGTCCCTGCCCACAGATAGCGAAGAACGGTTAGACGCGGAAAGCGAATTGAATAAACTTGGCGAATGGGCAGAGGAGAATTGGCCGGACTTGGGCGATGAGAAAAACGTCACCACCGTGCAGCGCACATCTTCCGCGAGCCTGCTTGCAAGGTATGATGACAACGTAGAAGATTATCAAATACTGATGACAATGGAATATGAAGTAGGAGGTTAATATGGCAGTAACAGAAAAAATCAAAAGACCGCTGATCGCACATTTTCTTGATGTTGGAGAGACGTTTGGGGAATATTCGGCGGCAACATGGGCGCGCCTTGGCAAAAACGTTACCGAGGCATCAACTGACTATGGCGCACAGACCGAAACTGAGCAGGACATTATCTCGGAATCGGCCACAACGGAAATTACCGGATACCAGCCCACCATGAGCGTATCCCAGCAGTGTACAAAGGGCGACGAGGTGTTTGAGTATGTGAACCAGAAACGGAGAGGTCGTGCCACTCTTGGAAGCTCGCATTCCTGGCTGCTCAATATTGATATGTGGGATTCTACAGGGGAAAGCCCTGATATCACATACAAGGCAGAAGTACAGGAGGTTTCCGTACAGGTCGATACCTATGGCGGCGCAGGTGGCGAGACACCGACCTTGGAGTTCACGCTTAACTATGTAGGCGACCCGATCCCAGGGACGGTAAAAATTACGACTGGCAAACCGACATTTACGGCTGATGGAGTAGGGGTGTAATAAATGGACAGCATCAGAATTAATAATGGCGTTAAGGTGATCGAGGTAAACGACGCAGGCGATACGATCCGCCTGCCGCTGTCTGACGACAGCTTTGTAAAAGGCTTTTATGGTCTTTTGAACGATATCAAAACGCAGGCAGAGGCGATTTCAGCTAAGAAGGCCGATATTGCAGAAACAATTGACGACGTTGTAAAGTTTGATGAGGAAGTACGCGATAAGACGGATGCGCTGATCGGGGAAGATACCTGTAAAAAGGTGTTTGGTGATGTTCTCCCGTCCTCTGATATGTTCATTGAACTGTTTACCAAACTGCTGCCATTTATTGAGGATCATACCAACAAGCGTGTCGCTAATATGAACAAGTACAGCGCGGAGCGTGTCGGCAGTGTATAACATGCTGCTTGACCGGCTTCCGGAGGATTATGAGGGATATCTGATCCGGACGGATTACCGTATCGGCATCCAGATATCCCTCGTTCTGGATGATCCCAATCTATCAGAAGAAGATCGGATATGGGTTGCGTTGTGCCTCCTCTATGGGAAAAGCATGCCTCCGCTTGAAACTGCGCTTGCCGGCATGACATGGTTCATGCGCTGCGGAGAGGAAAAGGAGATGGAAAGCGGCGGCAAGCGCCTTATGTGGTTCGATTTTGACGCAGCGCGGCTGTATTCATCATTCAGACAAACGTTTGGAATCGAATTGCATAAAACCAAACTGCACTGGTTTGAGTTTGTGGCGTTGATGGAAAGCCTTGATGAATGCAGCGCGCTATCGCATGCCATACAGATACGGGGTACTGATACCAGCAAAATGAAGGGCAAGCAAAAGCATGATTACGAACGATTGAAGCGGAATCTGACCCCCGCGCCAGCGCTTTCCGATGAAGAAAAAGAGGCGGTAGAAGCGTTTTGGGCGCAGTTTGATGGGTAACTACTATTTCATTTGCAAAAAACCTCATAAATTGACACTGGACAGCGCGCTATGATATAATAAAAAAGCCCCCATAAGGGGGCGGGCGCAGTCGTGCCAGCGGTAGGCGGTTAAGTCTTGCCCCTGAAAGGGGGCGGTTGTATGGAATATCTCGTAATACTTGTTATTATACTTGTACTTATCGAGCGTATTTTAGACAATAAAAAGAAGTAGCCGCCCTCACGTCCAAATGAAGCGGCTACTTTAGCTGAACCATTGGGGCTAACCGTCTACCGACTGCGCCCTTTGTATCTATATTATATCATGCGTGCTGCCAATGTCAAGGCAGAAACAACTCAACACATAGACCACCTTACACATCGTAGGGTGGTTTTCTTATGCCCATTTTTAAAAGAAAGGGGTGATTGAATGGCAAATGCAGACGGCTCCATCAGAATAGAAGCTACCGTAAGCGACGAACAGGCTAAAAAGCAGATCGCCCAAATGTCAAAGGATATTGAGAAGCAGACTGCCGCCGTAGAACGTCAGGCCGAGAAAGTCAAGAAGCTTGCCGCGCAATGGGAAAAGGTGTCCTCCGGCGGCGCGCGCGGGCTGAAAATGAAGTCTGATTTGGAAGCGACGGAAGCCGAGGCAAAAAAGCTGGCGCAGCAGCTTGAAGAGGTAAACGCAAAAGCATATTCTGCGCAGGCCGAATATAGCGAAAAGCTCAAACAGGCTGCCGTGGGCGCGATTCCACAGGAAGAGTTTTCTGAATCCGCGCAAAGGTTGAATGCCCTTACCGCAGAATCAGACCGCCTCGCCGAGGGATTGAGAAAAGCCGACGAAAAAGCCGAGCAGCTTCGTCAAACGCTGGCAGAAACGGTTGAGAGCGCATGGAACAGCACAGTTGGGCAGAATATTGCGGGAAACTTGTCTAATGAGCAGACCAAGCTCGAGAACATGCGTGCGGGGCTGCAACAGTCAAAAGCTGAATTTTCCGACTTCTCGAATACAGTAAATGAAAAAATAAGGCAGAACAACAGTGTTATAGGAAAACTGAAAACTGCCCTTGCCAACACCTTCGGGAGCCTGAAAAAGAATCTCGGCAGCGGCATCGGGGCGGCTGCTGATAAGGCGAAAAACAAAATCAGTTCATTCGGAAAATCCAGCGCCAAAGCGCTAGATAAGACCGGAAAAAAGGCAAGCGCCGTTGCAGTCCGCCTCCGCAGCATTGTTGCGGGCGCGTTGTTTTTCAATATCATATCAAGAGCATTGACCGCCTTGACCGAGGACTTGGGAAAGGCGCTGCTTGCAAATAAGGATTTCGCAAAATCATTCGGCCAGATCAAGAGCAATCTGCTGACAGCGTTTCAGCCAATATATGACACGATCCTGCCGTGGCTCAACATGCTGATGAAAGCCTTGGCGCAGGTTACAGCGCAGATGGCGCAGTTTGTAGCGTCTGTATTCGGCACTACTGCACAAAAGGCACAGGAGAATGCGGATGCCCTGCATCAGCAGGCGCAGGCGACGGAAGAGACAACGCAGGCGACAAAGGATGCGGAAAAAGCCCTTGCCAGCTTCGACACCATTCAAAAGCTTGGCAATAGCACGGAGAAGCAGGAGCAGCCGAAGCCAGGCGAACCGCAATTTGATACGGATTATTCGAAAATCCCCATGCCGCAATGGCTGACCGACTTCTGGAAAGTGTTTCAGGACTCGTGGGCGCAATATGGGCAGGCGACTATTGATTCAGCGAAAGCCGCGTTGGAAGCCCTGAAAGGCATGGTTTCTGCAATTGGCCAGTCATTCATGAGTATTTGGACGAATGGCACGGGCGTAGCAACACTGAATAACCTGCAATTTCTGCTTCAAACCATCCTTGGTATCGTAGGCGCTATTGCAAATGCCTTTAGGACGGCGTGGGAGCAGAACAACGTCGGCGAACAAATGCTGCAAACCCTGATGAATCTGCTCAATACCATAATCCAGATCATAGCATCCATTGGTCAGGCGTTCCTCGCTGCGTGGGAAAATGGTAATGCCGGACAGGCTATGTTGAGCGCGATCATGACGATGGTACAGCAGATAGCCAGCTTTGCAAATTCCATAGGACAGGCGTTTTTGACAGCGTGGAATGAAGCGGGATTGGGACAATCCATTTTCTCGCATATTCTTTCCATCGTGCAAAATACCGCTACGGCTATCGGCAATATAGCGGAACAGCTTCAAATTGCATGGGAGGCCAACAACAACGGCGTTCAGATATGGGAGGCGATTCTTGGAATTATCGATAGCATTGTCGGCACGATTGATGAGATCACACAGGCAACGGCTGAGTGGGCGGCGCAAATCAATTTTGAGCCGTTAATGGCATCGGTAAAAAACATACTGGAAGCTATTAAAAGTCTTATAGATACAATTGGTGGTATTCTTTCGAGGATATATGAAGATGTGATACTTCCACTGTTAACATGGGTTATTCAAACAGCACTCCCGACACTTGTGAATTTATTGGGCAATGTAATCAATTTTTTGGCAGAACATGAAGGCGTTCTGCAAACCGTTACAGCTCTTGTAATTGGATTTGTGGCGGCGTGGAAGATTGCACAAATTATTGTGCAGTTGGGGAAAATGGCTCAAACAATATCTGGAATTATCGGTTTGTTTGCGGGAAATCCAATTTTAATTGCAATAGCAGGTATTATTGCCGGAATAGTTCTACTGATTGCTAATTGGGAAAAGGTAAAAGAAACCGTTATAAACGTATTTAACGCTATCGTAGAAGCGATTCAAAAGGCAATAGATGCGGTGAAAAATTTCTTCGGAGCTATCGGAGATAAAATTTCGAGCGGGCTATCTTCCTTTTTTGGCATTGGAACAAGCACATACTCGCTATACGCAGAGCCTTTGCCTAAATCGCTGTACTCTCTTGATAATCTCCCCCATCTCGCATCCGGCGCAGTAATCAGCCCCAATAATGAGTTCCTCGCCGTTCTGGGCGACCAAAAAGCAGGAACAAATATTGAAGCGCCGCTTTCAACGATTAAACAGGCGCTTTCCGAGGTTCTGGCAGAGCGCGGTGGAGCGAATGGGAGCGCGCCTATCGATCTGTACATTGATGGTCAGAAATTCGCGCGCATTACCGGAAACTATAATTCATCCGAAACGCGCCGCAGAGGGATGAATCTTGTTACAGGGGGCGCGCTATGATATTGACAGTTGACAATGTGGAGTATGACGTACTCGTTCCTGCAGGTGGTGTAAAGCGCAGCTTTCAGGTTATGGATGGCGAGAACGCGGGGCGGGTAATGTCCGGCAGAATGACGCGAGATATTAAAGGTACATTCTATAACTATGAATTGCAAATATACCCAAAGATTGGCCACTATTCAGACTATGACAGTCTGTATGAAGTGCTTTCTGCTCCGGTTGACAGCCATATGGCCGTTTTACCATATGGTCAGGGCATGTCTACATTTGAAATGTATGTAACAACCGGACAGGATACGCTTGCACGCAAAAACGCAAGTGGAACCTACTGGACAGGGCTTTCTGTTCAGTTTATCGCTATGGAACCGCAGAGGACATGAATATGGGAAACAGAATCGAATACTTGGATAAAACCTTTGAGGGTACTGAAATAAAAAGCGGCAACCCTTACTACGCGCGGTCGCTTTTGTCGAGTTCTCTTGAGATCGACACGTTCAGTTTTGAGGTAACAAGCGACGATACGACGCTGACACAATTTCAAAGGAATACCCCATTGACGTATTTTCACGATGATACGCAAATGGGGACTTTTTATGTCCAAAAGATATCCAGAGAGAATATCAACACCTACCGCTTTGACTGCACCTCCACCGTCGGCCTGTTAGACGAATCATATCACAATGGAGGCATCTATACCGGCCAGACGGTAGATGAGGTGGTTACGGATATTTGCAGTCCGTATCTCGTTATTGTAAAGAACAATATCAAGAGTATCAAGCTGTATGGCTGGCTCCCCATCGCCACAAAGCGCGAGAACCTGACGCAAGTCCTGTTTGCGATCGGCGCAACGCTCAAGGTGGATTATAACGGGGTAATCCGCATAGAGGGGTTATGGGATTCCCAGTCAGCGGAAATCGATGCAGACCATATGTACAGCGGAGGTTCGGTCGAATACGCAACGCCCGTGACGCAGGTTATCGTAACCGAGCATGCTTATAACCAGACTGCAACAGAAACCGTAGACCTGTTTGAGGGTACCGCATCGGCCGGCGATAAGATCACATTCGACGAACCGTGTTATGACCTCGTTGCAGACGGATTCAGGATTACGGAATCCGGTGCAAATTACGCGATTGTAACTGCGGGCAGTGGGAAGCTGACGGGCAAGAAGTATGTGCATACCACAAGACAAGTAATCAAGGATATCGCGCCGAAAACGCGGGACCTGATAGACCAGTCGGACAGCGTGGTAAAGGTCGAGGGTGCAACGCTTGTTTCGCTTGCCAACTCAAACGCCGTTGCGGAAAGGCTTGTAAGCTATTACTCATGTAACGAGCGCATTGTAAGCGATGTGCTGGTGCAAAGCGAATCCCCAGGCGATGTGGTGAGCATTGTACATCCATACGGCGGTACGGTAGAGGGCTGCATTGAATCCTCGGATATTACAATGTCGAAAAAGCTGAAATCAAATGAGAGCGTCCTTGTCGGGTACAAGCCGCAGAACATAGGGGATGTGGAGTATTACGACAAATCGGAGATATTGACCGCCTCGGGTAACTGGACAGTGCCGGACAATGTGACAAGTGTCAGGGCTGTGTTGATCAGCGGTGGACAGGGTGGATTAACGGGAGAAAAAGGCGAAGATGGCAAACAGAGTAACCAGGGAGGCACAGGCGGAGCTGGAGGAAAAGGCGGAGAGGGAGGAAATGGGGGAAGAATCCTTCAATCGACTTTAAATGTAAATCCAGGTGACACCTTTACGGTTACTATAGGAACCGGAGGCGCTGCGGGAGTAAACGGAACGGATACAACATTCGGCTCCTTGTCTACTGCAAGCGGTTCCTCCTCACCCAATGGATTTACAGATCCCTTCACAGAAGTGACCTATGCGGCCAAAGGAGAAAACGGAATGGAAGGCGGTAAAGGCGGCGATGGAACAAAAAGCGAAACAGCTACGCGAGCCTCTAATGGTGCAGATGTATTAAGCTTCTTTGGTGGGCAAGGTGGTAATTACGAATACAAAAAGCGGGAAAGTGGAACACACGCAGGGAAGAGCGGCTATGCAGGCGGCGGCGGTGGTGGCGGCGCTGCAAACGGTGGAAACGGAGAAGATGGCAATGATGGCATGGTAGATTGGTTGGATGATATTACCGGCAATGGTCCAGGATACCACTGTATTGGTGGAGCAGGTGGCGACGGAGGCGCGGCAAATATACCGCCAGAAAAGGAATCAGTGCCCGGGCAAGGCGGGACTGGTGGAGCAGGTGGCGGTGGTGGCGGTGGCGGCGGTTATCCGCGCGGTACAGTTCCATCGGCAGACTGGGTTGGAACTGGTGGCAGCGGCGGCTCCGGAGGCCCAGGAGGTGCGGCTGGCGACGGCTGCGTTATCCTGTATTATTCCCAACCCAAGGAGGGCAGCTTGGGCGGTGCTGTGAAAGATAAAAACGGGAAAATCATCCTTGATAAATACGCAAGAAAGCTGGTGGTTTAATGGCCTACGATGGGAAATATACAAGCGAGCAAATTGATGCTCTGCTGGATGCGCTGACCGCAGGAACAGCAGGATATTACACCAGCAAATACGGTGGCGAAGAAATGGATGCTCTGCTTGACAAGGTGGCAGCTTCAAACGTATCACTGGCCGCAGCCAATGTCTCACTGTCCGAAAAGGTGCAGCAGCTTGAAACCCGCATTGCGGCGTTGGAGGGAGAGGTTACAGTGTGAATTATCCTGAAATTACTTTCTATAACTGGACGCTCTCCGCGTCATGTGACGTAATTGCGCGGCAGTATGATAATAACTCCCGCGCCCTCTATGTTGTTGGCGAGCTGCCGGAGGGATACGAGTGGGACATGCTGGTGTCCGTAGGGGACAACCTCAATATCATACGCCTGTCGCCAATGGATGAGGGCATTGGTGCTGTCCTGACAGACGACCAGCTTGCATTCGGCAACGTGGCTTACACCATGCAGCTTAGAGGGACACAAGGGGATGTTGTCCGGCACACGAACAAGATTTATCCATACATACCGGACAGCCTTTCAGGGGATGCACAGTGGCCGACGATTCCATCTGAGTTCTCCGACTATGAAAAGCGGCTGGAAGAACTGAATGACCATCCCCCGATGCCGGGCGACAATGGATTTTGGCTGATCTGGAACACGGACACACATGAATACGAAGAATCCGACGTTCCGCTTCCGAGTGGTACAGGCTCGGGAAATGTATCGTCCAAAGAAATCAACGTGATAAAGGTATTAGACCTTGCGGAATATGAGGAGCTTCCTGAAAAGGACGCAAGGACGCTGTACCTGATCAGGGGGTGAGGGGATGATAAGTGTCGGTGCTGATGCAATATCCCAATTGTTTATAAAGGATATGGGGATAAAAACCGCAGCAATTGGAAACGAAATCATTTATACCCGCCAAGGAGGATACTTTTACCTCGAACTGAATGCGGATGAAAAGGAGAATGAATAAATGGCAAGTTATTTTAACTTAACCCTTGATACCACGGCTCCGTCTGGCCTGACGTTAAGTATTAATGACGGAGCGCTGTACGCAACCAGTACGGCGGTCAAGCTGACGGTCGGCTTATCGGATGAAGTGACCACCGGCTACCAGATGAAGATTTGGGGCATTGACGGTGTGGATGAAGAAGCATCGGCAAGCTGGGAAACCTTTGCAAAGACAAAGAGCGTCAACCTGACAAGCGGCGACGGCTTGAAAACCGTACATATCAAGGTGCGCGACGATGTAGGCAATGAAACCGAGGAAGTATCGGACGATATTACGCTGAATACTGCGGTTCCGGTTGTGACGATTACTGGTCCCGACAAAACGAAGATTTCCAAGGTTGAGGGATTCAACAAGTCCAAGATCACCTTTACCTGTGATGTTGACTTCGCGGAATACAAGGTATGCGTTGTTCCGCAGACCAGCTCCACGCAGGATGCAGGTACGGTCATTCCCACGACTGCCGGTTCTATTAACACGAGCGGTTCCGATGGAAGTTATCCTAAGACTACGCCCATCGAAGTCACTATTACCGGTACCGACCTTGAGACTGCATCTTCTGGCGACAGCGTGAAGATCGTCAAGGTGTTTGTAAAGACCGCCGCAGGCATTTGGAGTGTAGCCTGATGGCCGCACCCCATTTGACATTCTCCATTACGGGGGAAAAGATTTCAGCGGTTTCGGGATTTGACAAGGTAATTGTGGCTTTTCAGTCGGATATATCTTATCAAGCTTTTGAGTGCCGCGCTACGAAAGTAGACGAAGATTGGGGCAGAGGGAAAGGGGCGCTGATCGCGTCTTTTTCCCAGACCCCAGCTAATACACAGCGGCAATTTGATGTTTACGACGATTTCCTGCTGAAAGGCGATGGGGAATACCGGATTTCGCTTTATGCCCAAGGCGAGGACGGAAGCTGGAACGATAATTACTATTACATCCCGCAGGACAGTTCAATGTATATCTGCGCGGATGGGGAACCGTATCTTTGCATGAGGGAGTGATGACATGCCAACGACCGAAGGATATAACGGAACATTTACAGGACCACAGATCGATGAAGCGATCGCCAAAACAAAAAATACAATAACCGCATCAAACGGCGGTGAGCTTGACATGGCGGAAAGCCTTGGGGGCGGCCCCTATGTGATTGAGTTCACAGAAGAAACCTCGTCCGGCGGCCCGGGCGGCATGACGGAGGAGGAAGCGGACGCAAGGTACCTCAAGCTCGCGGGCGGTACGCTGACGGGCGCGGTCGATATGGGCGGCAACGCTGTGACCAATCTGCCCGCGCCGGTAAATGACGGCGACGCGGCGAGAAAGGCTGATGTGGAAGCGGGAAAGCCCAAGGCGGCGCTTGTTTCCCTTCCGGCAGCAGGTTGGAGTGGAAGCGCGGCTCCATATACACAAAACGTAACGGTTTCCGGCATATCGGCAAATGAAAGTGCGCAGTTGATTCTTCCAATGCCCGCCGCAGCGAGTATGGCTGCATATAACGCGGCGGGTATTCAATGCACAGGACAGGCGGCGAATACGCTGACATTCCAGTGTCAGACCAAGCCTGCGGCGGCAATCAGTGTTTATGTGACCGTACAGGAGGTAAGAGCGTGATCCATAATCCGATCATAGTGGGCGAATCGACCAAAGGGCTGATGAAGTTTACGGCGCGGGTGAGCTATACCGGATCGGCGCTGAATAAAAACACTCTGGATATTTCGGCAAGCGGGAGCGAACTGCTTCTTTTAACTGACAAGGACGGCCGCACACAAATTGTTAATCCGTTTTATGTGAATGATGTTCCATACGTTTTTGTGACAGCAGCAAGCGCCAGGTATAAGATAACATATTGCAATACATGGGTTCAAATAAGTACAGGCATGCTCAATTTTGCCCTAACCAAAATCCAACTTGGCACGCTGGAAACACTCTAACCAAAGATTATCAACAAACCGAAAAAGGAGGGGATAACTTGGCAATCAAAGTAAACGGCCTGCTGGTCGCCGGACTTGGCAAAAGCGCGTATGAGCAGGCGCGGGAGGGCGGCTATACCGGAACAGAGGAAGAGTTCATTTCCGCGTTGGCGAATATCGGCAGCAATCCAACAGCAGAGGGTTTGCCGGTGAATGACGTTCGCACCGGCACCGTGCGGGATGGCCAGAGTATCGCGGCGGGGGATGTGGTGAATGTTCAGGACGGGGAAATCTACCGCGACGTTGTGGCGCAGAAGAATGTGGAGAACCGATTAAACACGGTTGTCATGACCGATTCTGACCTGTTCAAACTGAATGAAAGCTATAGTATTTTGATTGGCAATAGTTCAAGTAATCCTGTGGCATACCTGATAGACAACACAACAGGAAAGAGTGTTTATAGTGTAAGTGCCTATTCATCTGCGGTTTTATCTATTTCAGGCGATCGGCTGGATGATACGCATTTCGTGGTGCAGGCGCTAACACAAACGACCTTGTTTGCTAAAATAGGCACAGTAAATGGAACATCGATTTCGTTTGGAGAACAAACCAATATAATCTCTGCGGTTATTGGAAATGCGCCGGTTGTTGCATTGGAGGCGGATCGCATAATGTCGATTTTTACATCCAGCAGCAAGTTGGGCATCGGAATATCGCTGGTGAACGGAACTACAATCACACAAAAACAGACTTATTATCTTCCTGGTAATGTTAACGCTGGCCACATCTCCGCAACCCGCATCCCCGACGATGACAGCGGAAACAAGCGCGTGTGCATCTGCTTTTCCGATACCGGCGACGGCAACAAGGGCAAGGCGGTTATTGCGACGATTGACAGCGCGAATGCGGTGACATTTGGGGAGGTGGTGACGTTCTCTGACGGCACCATTTATGCAACAAGCTGTGCGGCAGATAAAACAGGCAATATTCTTGTTGGGTATATCCGTAATCAAGATACAGCAAGCAAAATTACAATATTCGTTGTACTCAACG
The DNA here is from genome assembly GCF_032769475.1 of Intestinibacillus sp. NTUH-41-i26. Classification (GTDB taxonomy): domain Bacteria; phylum Bacillota; class Clostridia; order Oscillospirales; family Butyricicoccaceae; genus Agathobaculum; species Agathobaculum ammoniilyticum. Next base: position 2,468,432 of record NZ_CP136477.1, on the reverse strand, counting down.
CAGAACTAAACCCGATAAGCAACGAGTCAAATAACAATACGGGTAATGTAGTTTCAGTGCAGGCGATCGTTTATGATGATGATAAATTTGCCTGTGTAATAGATAACTATGCGAAATTGTTTGAATTTTCTGACGGAGTTTTAGGCCTTGTTACGGCATACAGCTATAATGCAAATAATCCAGATTGTTTGAGTGCTGCTGCTATCGAAAAGTCAAAAATACTTATTGCATTTGCAAACAGGTCTAATTCCTCCTACGGCACCACCACCATCCTGGAAATCTCCGGTAACCAGATCGCAGGCTCGTTCCTGAACAACTCCAAAGACGCAATCGCTCTTGAATCCGGAAAGGGCGGAGATACCATCAAACTCGGTTTTGGTGGGTACTGCGCATGTGAGGGCGTAACCGCAGGTCAGACGATCGATTCAGAGGGCGTGACGGCGTATAGCCCGCTGGATGGGTGGCTGGAAATCAAGGATCAGTGGGCGAAAGGATATGTAACAGGAGAGTATACGGGTAACGGTACTTATGGCGCTGGTAACCCTACAGTAATTGATGTGGGATTTCGGCCGGAATGTTTAATTATTGGAGCCGAATCTGCCAATAGTGCAACCGGAGCAGTTTTTGTCTTGCTTAATGGCGTGAATCTTTCGTATTCTTTGCCTAATGGTGGAGCAGTGAATGTGTCAGTTAATGAATCACAAATTTTGTTTTATGCTAATTCCGCATCAGGACAGATGAATGCCAGTGGTTCTGTTTACCGCTATATCGCATGGAGGTAACGCCAATGCTAATTATCAACACGGAAACCAGACAGATGCGCACCCTCCACCACGGACAAGCACCGGACGGGTGGATTCCGGTCCCTGTCAGCCTTGAACCCTGCGCGCGTGCCTACTGCCCGTACTGTGAACTGGCGATCGAGGACGGCGAGCTGGTGGATATTACGCCGACCGCACGGCCTCCTGAACCGGAGCCGGAGCCGACGCGGGAAGAACAGCTCCGCGCGGACGTGGATTTTATCGCGGCTATGACGGGGGTGGAGCTATGACAGTATTTGAAATGGCGCGGCATTATTATCCCAAGCTGTGGGACATTGGCCGGATAGACCAGCTTTACACGGCGGGGAAGCTCTCGGATGAAAAGTACGAACAGATTACGGGTAAGCAGTACGGGACAGGAAAAGGGGAGGTATAACGTGGCTACTGAAACAACAAATCTGCACACTGAAAACAACTACATCCGCAAGTTTACGGGTGTGGACAGGTTCCATAACGCGGGATACTTTGGGGAGCGCGTCACGGCGGCTACCGGAGAGAACTGGAGCATCAAAAACTATAATCCGGATGATCTGGTCATTATCCCGTTTGGGGATGGGTACGGCTGGGGGAATTTCTCGGGAGGGCATGGCAGCAAGACAGCGGCAACATTCTTTCAGGTTGCGCCCAGATCACGGTTAGTCCAGCTTTCCAAAATCAGCAGGGCGAGGACAGGGAAGGACTGCTACTGCGGACTGGAGGATGATTGCCTGCCATATATCGAAGAATACGGCATCACCTCTGTATTCTGCTCGTTTGACATGATCTGCGACAAATACCTTGCCCAGAAATACCAGACGGTGATCGATGGGCTGGGGACATTTAACCTGTTTGTCGCGGCGGGTAATGATTCTTCCACGGATTATGTGGAGCTGGCGCGGTGCGATGCCGTGACGACCGTTGGAGCGTACTACATCCAGAATAACAAAGCCATTCCGGAGGACTTTTCCTCTACGACGGAATATCTTGATTTTGCCGCGCCGGACAGGCAGGTTGTGAAATTCGCAAAAGAAACCGGCGTGACTACATATGGCAAACAGACCGGAACGTCGTTCGCGGCTCCATGGCTCTGCGGTATGGCGTGCCTGGTCAATGACTTTTTTATCGACAAAACAGGGAAGCCGCTGACCCACGAGGCAATGATGCGCTTTTTCAGGGATCATTGTGTGGATATTGGGGCGGAGGGCTTCGACAGCAAAACCGGACACGGTATGGTTATCCTGCCGGAGCCGTCAGAGATCAACGTCTGGAAGTACCAGACGAAAGAGGGGGGTGAGACGATGTACAAGGACGAAAATCAGATTTCCGAATGGGCAAAGGAAAATGTAAGGTATTGTAACGAGTACGGCATTATGGAAGGGGATGCAGACGGGAAGTTCCGGCCGCGGGATTTTCCTACACGCGAAGAGCTGGCCTGCTCGCAGGCGCGTCTCCACAAGAGCATCCTGAATATTATCCGCGAGATGATGAAATGAGAGGGGGGGACGGGGTATAGCGCCCCACTTGCCTATGGAAAACCAATGCACAAACAATCCGCACGAGTGCATCACGCTTGCCCGCGTGGAAGCGTTGGAAAAGCGGATGGACAGGGCGAGCGACACGCACAAGGAGTTCTTTGACCGTATCCGCGCATTGGAGCAGGACAGCGCGGTACAGGAAGAACGGTATAACACCATTATTGAGAAACTGGACAGCCTGACCGCTACCGTCGCGGAGGTTACAAGCAAGCCTGCAAGACGGTGGGAAAGCATTGTGGACAAGTCGGTATGGGCAGTGCTGGCGGCAGTAATCGCATTCCTGCTTGCAAGAATTGGACTTTGAAAGGAGCGTACTTATGGAAAGTTTGGGATTTACGGCGATTCCGGCAATCACGGTAATTTGCTATCTGATCGCACAGATCGTAAAGGCTACGGCGCTTGACAACAAGTGGCTGCCGATCATCTGCGGCATTTCCGGCGCGGTGTTGGGAATTGTAGCGATGCGGATTATGCCGGAGTATGGCGCAAACGACCCGCTGACGGCAATTGCAATCGGCATTGTGTCCGGCCTTGCGGCGACGGGTGTAAACCAGATTGTCAAACAGCTCGGACAGAAATAAAAAAGCCGCCCGATGGCGGCAAATTGACACAGCGCGGCGTGCGATGGTATAATATGTCGGGCGCTGTCGTTCCCAGCGGCGGGCGGTTGGCCACTCCTTGAGAAAGGGGTGGTGCATATGGGCTTGAGATTCGCAAGGATTTCAATATGTGCAGCAATCTTGTTACACATTTTTGTTACATATGCAAAGTAGCCGCCCCTACGACCAAATAGATGCGGCTACTTTGTAGTTAACTCTTAGGGTCAACCGCTCGTCGGCAGCGCCCCTTTGTATAGATATTATACCACAAGCCCCGCCTGTGTCAAGGTGGGGCTTTTTGTTTTGAAATTGAGGTGAATCATTTGGGAAAAGCAAGCGGTATTTTGAGGGTTGCCGCCGCAGAGGTCGGCTATCTGGAGAAAGCGAGCAATGCGGGCCTTGACAGCAAGACCGCAAACGCAGGCTCGAATAACTGGACGAAATACGGCAAGTGGTACGGCCTGAACGGACCGGAAGCCTACTGGTGCCATATGTTTATAAGCTGGTGCGCGGCACAGTCCGGTAATGCCGGAACCATCCCGCGCACGGCAAGCTGCTATAACGGCAAGGACTGGTTCGCGGAGCGCGGGCGCTTCCACCTGCGGGCGGCTTACACGCCGAGAGCGGGCGATGTCGTATATTTCTCCACCCGCCAGTATCCGAACGGAGGCGGGCATGTAGGTATCGTGGAGAAGGTGGAAAACGGCTATGTCTACACCATCGAGGGGAATACCTCGGGCGCGTCCGGCGTGGTAGCGAACGGCGGCGGTGTGGCACGCAAATCCTACCCGCTGGGGTATCCCAGCATATACGGCTACGGCAATCCAAAATATGAACAGGAGGAACCAGATATGACCGAAGCACAAACCAGAGCAATTGCCAAAGAGGAAGCAAACAAAATGCAGCCGAAGCGGTACAGGGAGGTATCGGATATGCCGGAGTATATGCGCGCGGACATGCAGGTATTGATTGACGAAAAGGTGCTGACCGGAAAGGGAGGCAGCGAGGCGGATAAGGGCCTTGACCTGACCGAGGACATGGCGCGCATGCTTATTATGATGCGAAGAATGATTGACTGAGGTGCAACATGGCAGGACGTGCAAAGGTGCCGGAAGAACTGGAACGGCTGACAAAGAGCCAGCGGTTGACCGTGATAGACGAGGCCGCGCTGGGTTTCGAGAATACGGTCATAGCCCGCAGGACGCTGATAGACCACTACCCGCAGGCAGACATTGCCGCTGAAATCGGGTACGACAGGTCCGTTGTTTCGCGGCGCTCCAGGGATATCTTTGCACGCCTGATCGACGTTGCCCGAATACTGCATATGGCTTAGCCCCGTGGGAGAACCCACGGGGTTTGCTTTTGCACACAACCGCACACAAACGCAACACAAGCGCACACATCAAATCACGGTTTGTCCTACAATTAAATCATGGAGAACGGAAAAACGCTCGGTTCACGTCGCCGAGCGCCGTTTTCCAAAGAGAGGACGTGATTGGAATGGTAGCTTACGAGGAGCGCCTTGAGCGGCTTGGATATGCGCCGGAATGTGCAAGGCGCATTGTGGACGATTTTACTTCCACAGGGAAGCTCAAGGATTTAGCGGATTATATCAACTATAAAGAGAGCGAAAAACGTTCTATCAACGAACATGTAACGGAGGTGCTGGGTTGATGGCGTATCCTTATCAAACATATCTGCCCAATCAGGGAATGCAGCAGATGCCATACCAGCAGCCGATGATGCAGCAGCCCATGCCGCAGCAGCCTCCGGCACCGATCGTCCGGCCGGTAGCTTCGCTGGATGAAGCAAGAGCAGTACAGACGGATTTCGGCGGGGCGCTGACGATCATGCCGGATATTTCGCACGGATTCGTTTATACAAAGCAGCTTAATTTCCAGACGGGCAGCGCGGATTTCGCAGCCTACCAGCGCGTGCAGGAGCAGGCGGCTCCGCAGCAGGACATTAACCTTTCGGAATATGTGAAGAAGTCTGACTTTGACGAACTCGCAAGGCGGTTTAACGCCTTGTGCGACCAGTTAGGAGGGACAACAAATGAACATGGGTCAAATGCTCATGCAGGGGCTGACGGCAAATAACCCGATGGTCGCCCAGATCATGCAGATGAAAAACAGCGGCATGACCCCGCAGCAGGCGTTGCAGCAGATGGCGCAGAGCAATCCGCAGATGCGGCAGATCATGCAGGGCGGCAATCCCCAGCAGGCGGCAATGAACATGCTGAAAGAAGCGGGTCTGGACCCGCAGCAGTTCATGCGGCAGGCAAACCAACTTTTCAAATAAGGCAGAGATACTTCTGAAAATCTGTCTCTTTTTCGGTTTACTCGGTTCCTGATAAAAAAACCGCTTCCCATTGAACATCAGGGGAGCGCGCGGCCCCGATGTAAATACACGAAAAGGAGAAAATTTAATATGGATAACGATTTCGCAACCGGTTATGCACTCGGTTCGGACAGCGGTAACAACAACTGCGGAAACGGCATGTGGGGCGGTGATGGCTGGTGGGCCATTATCCTCTTTGCCATGATTTTCGGCTGGGGACGCGGCGGCTTTGGCTTCGGCGGCTTCGGCGGCGGCGCGTCCACTGATCCTGGCCTGCAGGGCATTGCGACCCGCGCTGATGTAAACGAGGCGATTGCATTCAACGGACTTGAGCGCGGCATTTCTGCAATCCAGCAGGGCATCTGCGATTCCACCTACGCGCTGAACAACGCGGTTACCGGCGGCTTCAACAGCACCAATGTTGCGATGCTGCAGGGCTTTAACGGTGTGGACAAGTCCCTGTGCCAGCTCGGCTACAACCTGCAGGACTGCTGCTGCCAGACCCAGAACGCGATCCAGGGCGTGCGCTATGACATGGCGACGCAGGCTTGCGACACCCGCAACACGATCCAGAACTCGACCCGTGACATCATCGACAACCAGAACGCGAACTATCGCGGCCTGATGGACTTCATGGTACAGTCCAAGATCGATTCGCTGCAGTCCGAGAATCAGGCGCTCAAGCTGGCAGCTTCGCAGGCCAACCAGAACAGCTACCTGACCGCAACGCTGGACGCGCAGACCAATGAGCTGATCCGCCGCATCAACCCGATGCCGGTACCGGCTTATCAGGTTCCCGCGCCGTATCCCTATTGCGGAACCTACAACAGCGGCTGCGGCTGTGGCTGCTAAACGGGTCGAAATCGACCCCTTTAACTTTCCGGCTCTGCCGTGATAACTTCGGGCGGCGGGCAATAGTCTGCCGCCCTTGATTTTCAGGAGGTAAAACTATGTCTTGCAAACCTGTATGTAAGCTGTGTCCCAATCTGGTGATCTCGCAGGCGGTGACGTTCACGGGCGGCAATCTGGAGATCAACCTTCCGGCTGGAAGTTACAACGACTGCGAGAAATACTGCATTGTTGTAGCGCAGGCAATCCCCGACACGACCACGATCAATGCGCCGGTGTATATCACTATCGGCACGGGTACGACGCTGTATCCGCTGACTAAGCGCAACTGTGCGCAGGTGACGGCCTGCGGCATCCGCACCCGTACGCGGTATTCGACCTGTGTTTCCACGTCTGCGACCGGCGGCTCGTTTCGGATGCTCGGCAATCCCTGCTGCGCACCCAGCAACAACCTGACCAGCATTGACGGCGGCGCGGCTCCCGCGCCCGCGACCAGAGGGGCGGTGAGCAAATGACGCGCACCGCAAAGATGATGATGCTTTCCGGCCGTGGCCGCCGTAGGATCGGCGTAGAATACGAGGATTACCCGCGCGATTATGTAGAGGACAAATTCCGCGACCGTCGCGGCCGTGAACATTACGACGACGGCCGTTTCGCCCCGCGCTCCGAAATGATGGAGCCTTATGACCGTGGATACCGCCGGTACTCTGACGGACGGTTTGCGCCAAGAAGCAGATATCCAGGCGGTTACATCCCGCCGGTTTATCATTCCCCTATGTATGAGGAGGACGATTATATGCAGCCGATTGGGTTTCGTGATGATCGGATGGATATGCATGGCGGCTCTTATGTAGGCGATGAACTGCACGGCGGGAACGGGCGCATGATGGGCCATGCACAAATGATGCGCGGCGTTGGGAAGATGGACCGCCAGACCGCAGAGGATTGGACGCGGCGCATGAAGAATGAGGACGGGACAACCGGCGCTCATTGGACGATGGAGCAGGCAGAACAGGTCATGCGTCAGCATGGTATCCAATGCGAACCTGCTGAGTTTTATGCCGCGCTTAACATGCTCTACTCGGATTTCTGCGAGGTATTCAAGAAGCATGGCGTAAACAAGATCGACTTCTATGCCGATATGGCAAAGGCATGGCTTGATGATAAGGATGCGGTAAGCGACAAGCTCTCTGCATATTACGAGTATGTAGTGAAGCATTGAACAGAGGGGGCGGGAAACCGCCCCTTTTTTTAATAGGTGACACATCAAGTGACACACTTAAACGGTTTGTTTTGGCTGAAAATGGACGTTTATAATTTTCAAAGAATATGAAAAATATTAATAAAAAGTTCTTGTTATGTGCAAAAACCCCGCACAACTTAATGTTGCACGGGGTAAATGTTGGTGATCCAGCGGAGATTCGAACTCCGGACACCCTGCTTAAAAGGCAGGTGCTCTGCCGACTGAGCTACTGGATCGTGTTAAGTTGAAATGGCAGGGACGGCTGGATTCGAACCAGCGAATGTCGGCGTCAAAGGCCGATGCCTTACCGCTTGGCGACGCCCCTGTATTCGGCTGGATTGCATGGAGCCGGTCCTTATATTTATAACGCGCTGCATCAAGCAGCGCGTCACATGGTTTCATATGGGGTGGGTAAAGGGACTCGAACCCTCGACCCTCGGAACCACAATCCGATGCTCTAACCAACTGAGCTATACCCACCATATAAACTGTAGTCAACTGGAGAGATGGCACGCCAGGAGGGATTCGAACCCCCGGCCTACTGCTTAGAAGGCAGTTGCTCTATCCGGCTGAGCTACTGGCGCATATCAATTCCAGCCCGCGCATGGGAAAGAAAATGGAGCGGGTGATGGGAATCGAACCCACGTGTTCAGCTTGGAAGGCTGACATTCTACCATTGAACTACACCCGCGGGTTTTTCTGACGCTTAAACAGTATACCAATAATCAGCGATTTTGTCAATACTATTTTCTGCATCTTTTCCAACTAATGTACTTGTGTCAGGAAAGGCTTTCCATGGAAAAGAAAAAATAGGGTATGTTATAATAAATTAAAATTATTTGAAAGAACTCAAAAAATATCGGATTCTTTTCCACAACACACAAGGTATAATTAGTGCTATAAAAAGGAGGAATGGTTATGTCAGATATTCTATATACAATTCGTGAAGCGGTTTCAGCCTGTAATGTAGTTGATTTGTCGCCAGTATTGGAAAATGATATCCCGCGCTGGCCGACGCATCCCCCGCTGGTCATCCATCCGACAGTCACACATGCGCATGATGGATATTACTGCCAGACAATGTTTTTGGGAGAGCATACTGGAGCGCATGTTGATGCTCCCGCCCATCAGGTATCCGCAATGATGGAAAGTACGATTGAAACCTATCCGCCGGACTATCTGTGCGGCGTGGCGGTTACATACCCTTTGTATCAACTGGATGCCAAGCCTGGTCAGAGGATCACAGCGGATCAGATATTGTCACTTGAGGCGAAAATGGGAACGGCAGCGGGGGAAGATGAGATCGTTCTGCTGGATTTCCATTGGTTCCGCTACTGGTCGGCCGGAGCCGATTGGAAGTACTATGCCAAAAATGAACCCGGGCTTTCAGAAGATGCAGTCCGGCTATTCGCGGAGCGCAGGGTTCGGGCGGTAGGAAGCGATACGATCGCCTGTGATACTCCTGTAATTGCTGGGGAGGAAATGGAATCCTATGGACACCATATGCACTGGCTCCCCAATCATATCCTGATCATGGAGGAACTGCAGAATCTGGATAAATTGCCGGTGCGGTCTTACTTCATAGCTGTACCGCTGAAGATCAGAAACGGTTCAGGATCTCCAATCCGCCCGTTTGCATTCGTGCCGAGGAATTGAACAATGAGAAGCTGCCTGACATAAGAAGATGCTCTTTTGACAGGCAGTTTTTATTTTCTGCGGGGAGGAGTCTGAAATGCATGAACAATCCATGAAAAAACGTCTGTTCCGATTCTTTGGTGCTTTCTCCCTTATTTCTGTCGTAACAGTTGCCGCGGCAGCCTGCATTGTGTCCTATCGCCATGTGATGGAAATGGCGGTCACGACAAGCGAACAGATCGTAGAAAAAACAGCGGATGAAGTTGATAACCTATTGGAAGATATGATATCCATGTCGCGGATTATCAGTCGGTCAGCCGGTGTCCAGTCGGTCATGCGTACAGAATATCCACAATATAAAGCGCAGTTCAGCGATCGCTTTGAGCTGGACGCATACCTTTCGGAGCTGAACCAGTATAACAGCAGTATATTTGCTATGTATTTTTTTGCAGATAATGGTATAGCGGCAAAATCACAGTATTACTCTTTTATAAATGAAAAAGCAATGGACAACCCGTATTGCCAAAAAGCCCTGCAATCAGAACACACTATTTGGCTGCCGCCTGAACAAGGTTCGCAATTTGCCGTAACAACAGGAGAAACGCTGTTGACTACGGTCACGCCGGTAAAGGAGTTGGGGAGCGGAGAGTACCGCGGGATTGTGGTGGTGGAACTGGAAGCGGCAAAAGTCAGTTCTTTTCTGAATACCAGAGTCAGCGAAAGTGGTTTTTTATATATACAGGATACGTATGGACGGCCTATTATTGGCCCTGCGGATATGACCGCTGCCCAATTGTCGGAAAGGGTCCGGCAAAATGCGTCCTATTCCTGGAAAGATGCCATATTTCATGATCTGCGGATTGAACAACCGGTTTTACAGACGGGATGGAAGCTGGTATGTACCGTGCCGGGCAGAGAACTGGCGCAAAACGTTCTTTTGATTATCAAAATCGTGAGCCTGGTTTCAATTGGCGTTATGGGAATTGCGCTGCTGCTGGCCTATCGAGTCGCCGCGTATATTGTTTGCCCTATCACAAAATTGGATGAAAAAATGCGTTTGGTGGAACAGGGGGACTTGAATGTGCATGCCGTTCCAGAACGGGACGATGAGATCGGCGCGTTAACCAACCGCTTTAACATGATGCTCAATACTATACATATTCTTATGGAACATGAGGTGGAAAATCAGAAGAAACTTCGCCTGACCGAACTAAAGGCATTACAGGCGCAGATCAAGCCGCATTTCCTCTATAATACACTGGATTCTATTATCTGGATGGTGCGGTCGGGAGACAAGGATGGTGCGGTCCGCATGGTAATGGCCTTGACGCAGTTCCTAAAAATTGGGTTGAACAGGGGGCGGGAGGTTATTACACTGCGTGAGGAGCTGGCGCATGCCGGCAATTACCTGATTATACAGAATATACGGTATAAAGGAAAGTTCACGCATGAGATACATTTGAAAGAAGAGATCGCTTCCTGTCTGATTCCCAAGCTGGTCTTACAGCCGTTGATCGAAAATGCTATTTACCATGGCATGAAGCCTAAACGCGGGAGTTGTCATTTAAAAATTTGGGTACGGCCAATGGAAAAGAATATTGTGATAGATGTAACCGATAATGGCGTGGGCATGACAGAAGAGGCTTCTGCGGCACTGAATAATACGCTGCGGCACGGAAGCGGCCCGCGCGCAGAGAGTTATGGTGTGGTGAACGTAAACGAAAGGATTCGTATTCTGTTTGGAGAGCCGTACGGTGTGACGTTTGAAAGCCGGCAGGGGGAGGGAAGCTGCTTCCGCATTACCTTGCCGATGCGCTGGGAGGAGGAAACAGAGTGAAGGTATTGCTGGCAGACGACGAATATCTGATTCGAGAGGGACTGCGGGACAATGTGCCTTGGGCGGCTCATGGAATGGAGGTTATAGCAACAGCGGAGGATGGGGAACAGGCGCTGGAACTGGCGCGGCAATACCGGCCGGATCTTTTAATCACCGACATTTGTATGCCGTTTATGGATGGGTTAGAATTGGTGGAAAATGTATTGCGGGAGCAGGCGGATATCTGCGTGATATTGCTGACCTGCTATGATGAATTTGAATATGCTAAACGTGCGATTAAGCTGGGCGTAAAGGATTACATACTCAAGCCGATCGATTTGGCTTATATGGAGAGCCTGTTGGACGAGATTTTTGAAAAATATAAAGCAAGGCAGGAAGAAAATATAAAGCAGGAGCGCACGGAACTGCTTTCCTGCCTGCTGCACGCTGACTTGGATAAACAGCCTGAGGAAGCTGCGCTTGCGCAGGCAGGTATTCCTGTGGAGCGGTTCTATGCCTGTATTATGATCGATATTTTGGGCTATCGGTTTGCACGGGATACGTTCACTGAGCAGGAGCTACAGAAATATTTTAGCCGGTTCGCTGCGCAAGTAGAAGAATGTGCGGCAGAGCGCATGTTTTTTTATGAAGAATTTCAGACAGAGGGACGTGTCCTAATCGTTGTTTCGGGAAGAAATGCCCAGCAGGCAGCAGAGCATATGCAGGCTGTTTGCAGGGCGCTGCGCCAGGATGTGGATTTGAAAAATGAGTATCCCTTTCTTTGCGCTACAGATGGTGTGTCGGGAGACGTATGGGGGCTACAGGCGATGTACGGCCACTGTCAAAAAGTGCTGCAGTATGCTTTCCTTTATGATGAGACAAGCTTTTTGGATTACGCGGAGCTGAAGCGAATACGCCAGGATGACGGAACGCAGATTGCTGCTAATATAGCGCGTTTTGTCGACTGTATACGCACCTTTGATAAAGGTCTGATTGAGCAGAATATTTGTCTCATCACAGACAATATACGAGAAAGTGGACGATATTCCATTCTGTATGGCCAAATGTTTATTGCATCGGTGTACAGCCAGGTCACCGGCGCATTGAAAGAATTTGGGATCGATCTGTCCGAGGTGTTTGAAGATCCTGTGGAAGAATACCGCATGATCATTACGGCGGGCAGCCTGCAGAAGCAGATTAGCGGCCTCAGTGAACTGCTGGGGAAGGTGTGCGACTATGTACATGGAAAAAAAGGCGCGGCGCATCATACATTGATCGAAAAAGCGCGGCAGTATATCGAGCAGAATTATACCGACCATTCCATTTCTCTGCAAAGCGTTTCCGCTTCGGTCAATATGTCGTCATGTTACTTCAGTATTTTGTTTAAGCAGGAATGCGGCAAATCGTTTATCAGTTACCTGACTGACCTGCGCATGGAAAAGGCCAAGCAGCTTTTACGATATTCCGATCAGCGCTCCTATGAAATTGCACTGGCTGTTGGATATGACAACCCCAACTATTTTAGTACGCTCTTCAAGAAAAATACGGATTTTTCGCCCACGGAGTATCGACAGAGACAGAAAGAAAACGGGGCGGCAAAACAGAAAAAATCTTGAAATATTAAAAAAATATGTTGATTTACCACTATAGGAACAATCGGTATAATGAAAGCACATTCAGAAAAGAGAAAAATAGAAAACGGGAGGGTTTCGTATGAAAAAGACCAGATTATTCGCAATGCTTCTAACCAGTGTACTGCTAATTGGCTCAGGTACAGGTTGTTCAACCGATTCAGAGAACACGGCCGTACCAGATGCGGATGTGGGAGTGGACAGCGGCGAAAGCGAGGTGCTGACGGTAGCCTTTTCGCAGTGCGGCAACCAGAACAACTGGAAAGTCGTTCAAACAAATGATATGAAAGAAAAAATAGAGGCAAGAGGATACCAATATATTTATACGGACGCACAGGACGATACGGCAAAACAAATGTCCGATATTGAGGATATTATTTCTCAAAAGCCGGATTACCTGATCGTATCTCCGCGTGAGTCCGAGGGTTTGACGCCCGTGCTTAAATCCGCAATGGATGCCGGTATTCCGGTCATTCTGGTTGACCGCGGCATCAATGGTGAGGCAGGCGTGGATTATACAACACTGAACAGCGCCGATTTGATTTGGGAGGGGCAGACCTGCGCCCAGTATATGAAAGAGCAGTTTGGCGACGAACGCTGCAATGTTGTGGAACTGACCGGAACACCGGGCGCCACCAGTACGATCGACCGCAATAAAGGGTTCACCGAGGAGATCGCCAACTATGACAATATAAAGATTATCGCCTCCCAGGTTGGAAATTTCAACCGTGCGGAATCACAAAAAGCGATGGAAAACCTGATTCAGGCCTATGGGGATGAGATCGATGCGGTATTTGCGCATAATGACGATAACGCTATCGGTGCTTTACAGGCGATCAAGGCTGCGGGACTCAAACCGGGCGAGGACATCAAGATTTACAGCATGGATGGGCAGAAAGATGCTTTGCAGGCGATCATTGATGGGGATATGGAATTGAGCGTGCTCTGTCAACCGCGCTTTGGAGACAGTGTTTTAGCGATTATTGACCAATTGGAAGCGGGTGAAGAGGTACCGGCGTTCGTTAAAAATGAAGGTAAGCTATATACGATTGAAAATGCAGAGGAATGCTTGGACGAGGCGTATTGATGCGTTTATGCATCTTAAAATAGCGTTCGGGAGAGGGGCGAAACGCCCCTCTCCCCTATGAAAGGAGGGATAGTGAATGGAAGCCATGTATTTGTTGGAAATGAGACAGATTGACAAGCAGTTTCCGGGCGTTCATGCATTGGATCATGTGAATTTTCGAGTGCGCGCGGGCGAGATCCATGCGTTGATGGGTGAAAATGGCGCAGGGAAGTCCACCTTGATGAAAATTCTGACCGGCTTGTACCGGAAAGATACGGGCGAAATTATCTTGGACGGGCAGCAGGTTTCGTTCAACAGCCCGTTGGAGGCACAGCGAGCCGGTATCAGTACAATTTATCAGGAGATCAATCTGATTCCGTATTTGAGTATTGCGGAAAATATTCATCTTGGGCGGGAGCCTATGAACCGTACAGGAATTGACTGGAAACAGGTGAACCAGAGAGCGGAGCGGATACTGCGCGAAATGGGAGTGGAGGCAGATGTGACCCAGCCGCTTTGCAGCTATGGAACGGCAGTGCAGCAGATGGTGGCGATTGCTCGTGCTATTTCGGTGCAGGCCAAACTGATTGTAATGGATGAGCCGACTTCCTCTTTGGATGAAAAGGAAGTAGAGATTTTATTCCGGCAAATGCGTAAACTCAGAGAAAAAGGCATCGCAATTATTTTTATCAGCCATCGTCTGGATGAGGTGTTTGAGATATGTGATACGGTTACGATTCTGAAAGACGGAAAGCTTGTCAGCGAAAGTCCGGCGGCGGAATTGAGTAAGCTGGAGCTAGTGTCCCGCATGATTGGACGCGATGCGACTGACGTGTTGCGAAGGAAAAACGGGGTTTATCAGGGAACAGGAGGAGTACCTGTGCTGGAAGCCCATGGGATTACAGACAAGGAGAAGTTGCGGGGGGTGAGCCTGAGAATCCGGCAGGGAGAGATAGTGGGCTTGGCCGGACTGCTTGGCGCGGGGCGGACCGAGCTTGCCAAGGTGATTTTTGGAGATAACCCGGATTATACAGGGACGCTGGCGGTCAATGGGCAGGAGGTGCGCTGGAAAGCTCCACGGGATGCGATTGCAAAAGGATTTGCCTATTGCTCGGAAGATCGCAAAGCGGAAGGAATTTTTCCCCATATGTCCGTGCGGGAAAACATGACGATGGCGATTTTGCCGCGGATCGCACGGCGGGGGCTGGTAAACGTCGGCCGACAGAAGGACATTGTAGATCGTTATATCAAGAGCCTGTCCATCAAAACGCCAGGGCAGGAGCAGTTGATCCGAAACCTGTCAGGCGGTAATCAGCAGAAAGTTCTTTTAGCGCGCTGGCTGTGCATGGAGCCGCGGCTGATCATACTGGACGAGCCGACAAGGGGGATCGATATCGGCGCGAAAGCAGAAATCGAGGCGCTGATTCAGGATATCGCTGGGCAGGGCATCAGTGTATTGTTGATTTCTTCTGAGCTGGAGGAATTGGTACGCAACTGTCACCGTGTGATAGTTATACGGGATGGGAAAAATATCGGGGAGCTGGAAAGCGATATGCTATCAGAAGGAAACATCATGCGGACGATTGCACAAGACATCCTGCAGGAAGGGGGAGCCTGCATATGATGGACAGCATTGCTGCAAAAAACGGGCATACCTGTATTGACTGGGGACAGAACATACGAAAATATGGTACAATATATGCATTCCTGCTGCTGGTTATGTTCAATATCCTATTTACCCGCAATTTTGCTTCCATGGGAACCCTGTGGAACCTGACGATTCAGGTACTGCCAACTATGCTGACCTCGTTGGGGATGGTGCTGGTGATCTCCTCCGGAGGGATTGATATCTCGGTAGGGTCGGTCATGGCGATATCCGCCGTTACGAGCGGTTTGGTGCTGACTGGGAAAACACCGCTTTTGGGAACGGATACTGGCATGGCCGTGCTGGCCGCCCTTGTTGTGGCATTGGTGTTGGGATTGTTCAACGGTGTTCTGGTAGCATGCTTTAAAATACAGCCGATCATTGTAACCCTAATTCTTTATATTGCCGGACGAGGTATTGCACAATTGATGAATAACGGCGGCACAATCGTGTTTTATGGAAATACGTTTACGGAAATCGGCTTATACCGCGTTGGCGGCCTGGTACCGGTACAATTATTTGTATCCATACTGTTTGTCTGGATAATTGCATTCCTGCTTAAAAAGACGACATTTGGATATTATGTGCAGGGAATTGGAGAAAACGGGAAAGCCGCAAGATTATCGGGCATTCGTACGGCGCAGGTGTTGATCTCGGTGTATGTGATCAGTGCGCTGCTGGCGGGAATGGCAGGTCTGTTTGAATGCTCCCGTGCAAGCTGTGCAGATCCCAATGCGATTGGACAGCTTGCAGAAATGGATGCGATCGCGGCCGTTGCGATTGGGGGGACCTCCATGAACGGCGGCAAAGCGCGGATTATGGGGACGATATTCGGAGCCTTAATCATACAGCTGATTTCAATTATGGTCAATATGAACAACATCCCGTTTGCGTATTCCCGCATTTTTAAAGCCGCTATTATTATTCTCGCAGTTTATTTGCAGCGGGAAAAACGCCGTTAGGGGGGATCGTATGAAAAAAAAGAACTTGTTTTATGCGTTCTGTAAGAAGCACGGCGTAGTGTTTGCGCTGCTGGCCCTTATACTGGCTGCGGCTCTGCTGTTTCCGGAATTTGCATCGTACGGAAATGTGACGAATATCCTGAATCAGAACAGCATGATCGGCATTATTTCTCTTGGTATGACCTTTGTTATTTTGACGGGAGGCATAGACCTTTCAGTTGGTTCGCTTGCGGCGCTGTCCAGTGTTCTGGCGGCAGTCCTAAGCCCAAAGGGTAGTCTTGCAATAATGATCCTGGTGCCGTTGGCGGTCTGTACGGCGATGGGTCTGCTCAGCGGACTCATTATTGCGAAGCTGCAAATCGCCCCCTTTATCGCTACGCTGGGGATGATGATGGCGGCGCGCGGCATTGCTCTGGTAATGACAGACGGGGGCGTTTCGGTCAGTGTGGACACAGGTGTGGCAGAAACATTCCGATTGTTTGCCCGAAGCTATCTGTTGAGGGTGCCGGCGCCGGTATGGCTGTTTGTGTTGTTGCTGGT
This sequence comes from Intestinibacillus sp. NTUH-41-i26, assembly GCF_032769475.1. GTDB lineage: Bacteria > Bacillota > Clostridia > Oscillospirales > Butyricicoccaceae > Agathobaculum > Agathobaculum ammoniilyticum. The sequence goes on along the minus strand of NZ_CP136477.1, from coordinate 2,451,771 downwards.
TACAGGGCTGTATATTGCGCGCCGGACACGGTCCGGACGGTATGTTTACGCAGTGGGCGGGAATGAAGAAGCAGCCCGCATGATGGGGCTGCAACCTGAAAAAATTAAGATCGCTGTTTATACGGTAAATGGCTTGCTGGCAGGGCTGGCAGGATTGATTTTGGCTTCCCGTTTAGGTGCGGGTCAGCCTGTGACATGTGACGGTTGGGAAATGACTGCGATTGCGGCGACCGCGATTGGTGGCACCCTGCTTTCGGGCGGCCGCGGCGGCCTTGGGGGGACGGCGATCGGCGTATTTATCATTGGTGTGATTTCGAACATGATTAATCTGCAAGGCAGCTTGAGTTCATGGTGGCAGTCGATCATTACCGGACTGCTGCTCTTGTTCGTCGTCATGCTGCAGTCCCACGCGCGGGCGAATGGTACCGGTAGTACAGAAATCGCTGGATAAGAAAAGGAGAACGGTATGAAAATCAGTTGTTTGCCTGTCTCGCTGTTTGATGAGATTTGTTCAGGGCGCATGAGTTTGCCTCAGTGGGCGCGCAAAGCAAAGGAAATCGGCTATGACGGCATTGATATCAGCATTATGTTCATCAAAAACCGAACACCGACCTATTTGAACGCCTTGAAACAGGAGCTGCAGGAAATCGGAATGCCGATTGTGATGATGACCACCTATCCGGATTTTACCAATCCAAATCCGGTGCAGCGGGAGCGCGAATTCCTATACCTGCAGGCGGATATTGCGCTTGCCTCAGAGCTGCATATTCGCTATCTGCGCATATTGGCGGGACAGGCACATCCGGAGCTGGATCGCGCGCAGGGTATCGCATGGGTATCGGATTATTTCCATCGCATTGCGCCAATAGGAAAAGAGTATGGCGTGGGCTTGGTGTTTGAGAACCATGGCAAGCCGGGCGCATGGCCGCGTGTGGACTTTACATATGATCCGGCGGTTTTCCTTGATATTTGCAGGCAGATAGAGGATACAGATATCCGGCTGAACTTTGATACAGGGAACATCACTGCTTTTGGGGGAGATCCACTCGAAGTAGTACCATCTGTCGTAAACCGCCTGGAAACCATTCATGTGACCGACATGGAGCAGCGCGGCCGCTTTTGCCCTGCGGCCATAGGAACGGGTGTGACGCCAAATCGGCCATTTTTCGAGTACATCAAGCGGCATGGCTTCGATAACTGGCTCTGTATTGAAGAAGCAAGCGGCTGTGGCTTGGCAGGAATCCGTGACGCCTATCATTTTGTCAAACAGGCTTGGGATGAGGCGTGAAAGGGGATGTATGGTAGATGAAAGCTCTGGTATTGACTGCTTATAATGAGCTTCAGCTCAAGGAGGTTCCGAAGCCGGTGCCTGCGGAAGATGAAGTGCTGGTACATATCAAAGCGTGTGCGATTTGTGGAAGCGATGTACACGGGTATGACGGGGGGAGCGGACGCCGGCAGCCTCCTATCATCATGGGACACGAAGCGGCCGGTGTGATCGAGCAGGTGGGGCGCGCGGTAAAAGGCTTTGCCGTGGGCGATCGCGTTACCTTTGATTCTACCGTGTTCTGCGGGAATTGCTGGTATTGCCGGCATGGTATGATCAACCTTTGTGAAAATCGGATGGTACTCGGTGTTTCCTGCGACGAATATACCAATGCGGGCGCAATGGCGGAATATGCGGCGATCAAGGCGAGAACCTTATTCCGGATACCGGATGCAGTCAGCTTTGAGCAGGCTGCGATGGTTGAGCCACTGTCCATTGCAGTACATGCCGTGTCCACTGTTGCGCCGATTCGTATGGGGGACAGAGCGGTGGTGATAGGCGCGGGGACAATCGGGCTTCTGCTTACGCAGGCGGTTAGGAACGCAGGCGTAACCGAACTGGTTGTCGTTGATTTGGATGACCGTAAGCTGGAACTGGCCAAAGCATTGGGGGCAACGCATGTTATTCACTCCGGGCGGGAGGATGCGGCTGCGGAAATCCGTGCGCTCTGCGGCGGCCGCGGGGCGGATATCGCTTTTGAGGCGGTTGGGATCTCACAAACGTTGAACACCGCGATCGACAGCGTGCGTCTGGGGGGAAGTGTGGTTATGGTCGGTAATGTAGCGCGTAAAGCAGAGCTGCCACTGCAGAAATGCGTTACACAGCAGATTACATTATATGGGAGCTGTGCGTCATCAGGGGAATACGATATCTGTCTTGATTTGATTGCACACCGGATGGTTGATGTAGACAGTCTGATCAGTGCGGCCGTGCCGCTTGCAGACGGTGCGGAATGGTTTGATAGGCTGCATGCGGCAGAACCTGGTCTGATTAAGGTGGTACTACAGCCTTAATGTGGGATACCGAATGCTTCTTCTTTTTCTTCTCTTTTTTTTCATATTGTGCGGCAGCAAAATAAAAGAGCCTCTTTTGAGGCTCTTTTATTACGTATGGATTTTATTGCAGATCGATCGTAACGGCCTGCTCTTCGAGCAGCTCCATATCGTCGTCCGGCTGCCAGAAGGACACGCCGGCGACCCTGGAAAGCTCTTCCTCGGCCGCGCAGGGGTAGTACAGGGTGGCGATGATATTCCCAGTCTCACGGTCGGTATAGCTGTCAAAGTAAGCGTCATTGTTCAACGACAGGCTGTTCCCAGCCGCGTCTGTCAGATTAAACTGGCCGTTTTCCATCCAGGTCGCGCCGTGAGTGGAGAAGATGGCAACAGCCTTGGCCGCGCCGACCTCCAGACTTTCGAGTGTCAGGCCGTTTTTGCCTTGGTCGGTCAGCGGAAGCGCATCGAGCGCACCCTTGACCTCGTGGGCATGGTAGCTGGACATGAACGGGATCAATGTGATAGATTTGGTGTCCTCGTCCGCACCGATAAATTCAAACTGATTCACCGACCGGCCTAAGCCGCTGGCGGTTAGTCCGACGCTGATGAGGGGCAGGTAATTGCCCTTGTCGTCACGCAGGACGAAGCTGTCCCATGGCATAGCATCGCCGGACACGCGCTCGCTGAGTGTGATGGACGAACTGAGCGGGGAGATAGATACGCGCTCGACGCGCGGCGTGCGGTCTACCGTATAGGCGTTGCCCCTCTCGTCCGTACCGGAGAAACGGACGGTAAAGTCCTGCTCCGGTTCGACTGTCAGGCTACCCACTGAGCTTTTATCGACCGAAAGCGCGAATTTAAAATCTGCGTCCTGCATGCCATTGATGCTGCCGCCGGTATATAGTAACAGGTTAAACTGGTCAGGGAGCGATTGCTTGAGCGGCAGCCGATGCAGGCCCTTGAGCGTGCAGTCGTCCTCAAAATAGGCCTCGTTCAAAATAGCGCCTGTTGTATCCAGTTCCTTGCCATCAACTGCCGCCCAGAATACAGGCGCAGACCAAGCGGCACGCCAGCTTTCGGGGTCGCTGCTGTCACCAATCTGTTCCAGCGGAGACTTGCTCGACATAGTATAGAAAATATTGATATAGCTGTCATCAGCCGCGATGTTATCAATAGTCAGCGTTATGCCGTCTATGGTCTGGCTTGTGTCGACCGCCGCGTTATAGGCCTTATATCGTTCCTGGTGGGCGGCGTATTCCGAAGTGCGGTTCCCGCTGAAGTAATCGATTGCGTTGCGTGTCATTTCCAGCATCGCGGGTGCAGCCGCTGAAGCCCCTACAACCAGCGCGGCCGCTGCGGCGATGCACACAGCCATGCGGAGCGGGCGGCGCTTTTTTGCGGGCTGTGCCGTCCGCGCGGGCAGAGTATCGAGCAGCGCGTCCATACGGCTGTCAAAGCCGTCGGGCGTAGGGCAGTCCTCCCGCGCGGCGCGCGCTTTCAGCTTTTCATCAAATGTCATACCCTATTCCTCCTTTAACAGCATGCGCAGACGGTTCCTCGCGCGGGAAAGGCGGCTGCGCACCGTGCCTTCGCGCACGCCGAGCGTTTTGGCAATCTCGGCGGTGGTCATATCCTCGTAATAGAACAGCACGGTCGCGATCCGATGATCCTCCGGCAGACGGCAGACCGCGTCCCACAGGCCGAGGTCGTGTTTATCCTCCGAGCCGCCCGCGAGCGGCTCGAGGTCGTCGGTATAGGTCACGCGCGCGCCCTTGCGGAGATGCTCGTAAGCGCAGTTGACCGTGATCTTGATGAGCCAGCCCTTGAACGCCCGTTCCTCGCGCAGCCGTCCGAATGCCTGCCACGCGCGTAAGGTCGCTTCGCTGACCGCGTCCTCAGCGTCCGCGTCACTGTCGAGCAGGGCGCGCGCCGCGCGGTACATAGCGTGCCGGTGTGCGGTCACTGCGGCGGCAAAACGCTCGCGCGCATCCTCCTGCATACCAGTCAATATCATTTCCATCGTTTCACCTCGTCTCCATTGTCCGGACATTATAAGGATGCGTGTGGGAGGGGGAATGTTCCCGATCAGGGGGATTTTTTATGGCGCGGTACTTGTGTGGGGAGAGCAAATAGGCCGGCCTGGTTTTTCCTGTGTCGGCTGACGGAAAAACCGCCCCAAAGAGGCGGTTTTGTTTATTGCGCACGACGGTAAAGGATAGGCTGGTCATACCCGAAAGTACGCTTGCCGTTCATCTCCATAACTTCAGATACCTCAAGTAATTCATCCGAAAAACGCTCGAACAGTTTGAATTTGAGCGTGGGGGTGAACATACTTTCACTGCCGCCCTCCCAAACGCCATCCTTCAGACGGTAGACCGCAGGCGTGAACTTTTCTGATGCGCGTAGCGCCGTATAGGCGACCGGCTGCATGCTTTCATAGGTGAAATTGGTTTTGCTGCAGCCTGAGGGGAGATCGAATGAAGTCAGGCAAATCCCGTGTGCCTCTTCGGTGAAAAGAAACAGGTGTGACGAAGCGTTGGTATGGCCGTTGATCGTATAATAACTTTCCTCAATGAGGAACACACCTGAAAAATCCTCAGGCAGGCCCGAAATCTTGTTGTTGCACGGGGTGTTGACATGCTCGGCATAGGGGAAGTCCGTCACACCCTGTTCCTGCAGCAGGTGGAACTGTTGTGCGTTGTTGAAGCGTCCGGAAAGGATATGAATAAAATCCTTTAATTGGCTCATATGCGTCCTCCTTATGGAATATGGTGTTTGAATGAACACTATTATACTCTATGAACGGCGGTTTGTCCCTGTCTGTATGCTGTAATTCATAAATGTTTTACAAAAAAAACAGCCGGACGATATTCGTCCGGCTGTGGTAAAAGCAGAGGAGAAGGTTAGATCGTTTCCAGAATGATCCTCCCATTCCCAGCGTGCAGGTATGCGCCGGAAAGCGGGCGCTCGCCTGTGACGATCGCAGTTGCAAGCGGGTTCTCGATCTCCTTTTCGATCAGGCGGCGCAGGTTGCGCGCGCCGAACTTGATGGAGAACGACTTTTCGGTCAGGTAGTCAAGCAGCGTGTCGTCCCAGGTCAGGCGAAGCTGCTTGCCCGCCAGGGTATCGCGCAACTCGCCCAGCATGATGGTGGCGATGCGGCGGAAATCGGCGTTTGTGAGCTGGTTGAACGCAATGATCTCATCGATACGGTTGAGGAATTCAGGACGCATGATATCCTCCAGCGCCTTCATCGCGCGCTCCTTGCTCTGCTGGGAGACCGTGCGGCCGAAGCCCGCGGGCGTGCCGCCGGTCGCGGAGCCGGCGTTCGAGGTCATGACGATCACCGTGTTTTCAAAGCTCACCACGCGGCCATGCGCGTCGGTCAGGCGGCCGTCGTCAAGGATCTGCAGCAGGGCGTTGAGCACATCGGGGTGCGCTTTTTCGATCTCATCGAACAGCACGACCGAGTATGGGCGGCGGCGGATCTTTTCGGTCAGCTGCCCGGCCTCGTCATAGCCGACATAGCCCGGGGCGAACCGATCAGGCGGGAAACCGTGTGCTTTTCCATATATTCCGACATATCCAGCCGCACCAGTGCGTCCGGCGAATCGAACAGGTCGAGCGCGAGCTGTTTGACCAGCTCGGTTTTGCCCACGCCGGTCGGTCCGACAAACAGGAAAGACGCGGGCTTGCGCTTGGGGCTGATGCCCGCGCGCGAGCGGCGGATGGACGCGCAGACCGCGTCCACGGCCTCGTCCTGGCCGATCACATGTGATTTGAGACGGCTCTCCATATCCCGCAGCCGCGCGGATTCCTGCGCCGCGACCTTGGAGGCTGGAATGCCGGTCCAGATCTCAATGACCGAGGCGAGGAGCTGCTCGTCAACCGCTGGGGCGGGCTGGGTCAGCAGCTCGTGCAGCCGGCCTTCCACCTGCAGCAGGCGCTGGCGGCAGGCGGCGATGCGGGCGTAAGTGTCCTCCTGATCGGTGCGCGCGCTGGACTGGGTCAGCAGGTCGAGCTGGGTCTGCAGGCTTTCCAGCTCCGCTTGGAGCGCGGGGATTTCGGAAAGCTGCGGGGAGTCCAGATTGAGACGCGAGCAGGCTTCGTCAATCAGGTCGATGGCCTTGTCGGGCAGGAAACGGTCGGTGATATAGCGCTCGCTCATCTCGGCGGCACGGCGGCACATCTCGTCGGACACGGTCACGCCGTGGAAGGTTTCGTAATAAGAGCGGATGCCCTTGAGGATTTCGGTGGTCTCCGCGACCGACGGCTCGCCGATATACACCGGCTGGAAGCGGCGCTCGAGCGCGGCGTCCTTTTCAATATACTTGCGGTATTCCTTGAGCGTGGTCGCGCCGATGACCTGGATATCGCCGCGCGCGAGCGCGGGCTTGAGGATGTTGGCCGCGTTCATCGAGCCTTCGGAATCCCCCGCGCCGACGATATTATGCACCTCGTCGATCACCAGGATGATGTTGCCGAGCTTTTTCACCTCGTCGATCAGGCCTTTCATGCGGCTCTCAAACTGCCCGCGGAACTGCGTACCCGCGACGAGCGCGGTCAGATCGAGCAGGTGGACCTCCTTGTTCCGCATCTTGAACGGCACCTTGCCCTCGTTGATGCGCACCGCCAGCCCTTCGGCCACGGCGGTCTTGCCCACGCCGGGCTCGCCGATCAGACAGGGGTTGTTCTTCTGGCGGCGGTTGAGGATCTGGATGACGCGGTCGGTTTCGCGGTCGCGGCCGACGATATGGTCGATGCGGCCCTCGGCGGCTTTGCGCGTCAGGTTTTCACAGTAGTTGTTCAGGTATTTGCGCTTTTTATCCTCGCGCGGGGGCGCCTGCGTGCGCGTGCGTGCGCTGTCGCGCAGTGGCGTCTGCGGCGGCAGGGGTGGGGCGGGGGAGGACGGGACCGGCGCCGCAGGGTCGGTTTCGTGAGGCGCGTCGTCGTCCGCCCCGTCCGAGCCGGCAGGCACTAGGTCGTTCAGGTCGGACAGCGAGCCGATCTCGCCTGAAAGGGCCTCGAGGTCGTCCTCGGTGATGCCCATTTGCTCCATGATATTGTCGAGCGGCTTGACGCCCAGCTCGCGCGCGCATTTCAGGCACAGGCCCTCCTGGGTCGTTTTGTCCGGCCCTTCGATCTTGGTGATGAAGACGACCGCGATATTTTTTTTGCATCGCGAGCACATTGGCATGTTCATAATGTGAAATCTCCTTTTCGGAAGTAGGGGGGCGCGGTTAGATCGCCACCGGCAGTATATCCATCAGTTTTGCCAGCAGTAGGGTATTTGACACTCGCTCAGGCGAAAGACAGCCGAGCGAGGAGTAGGTGATGGGGAAAAACCACTCAATGCCGAGCAGCAACAGGGCAACCAGAACAAGGCCGGTCGCGGCGCCAACGATACCGCCGGCGAGCGAATCCAGAATGCCGAGCGGCGTCAGGTGGGCGATAAAGTGCAGGCTTTTGGCCGCAAAGCTGATGATCCAGCCGAACAGGATCGCGCACAGCAGAAGCAGAAGCAGAAAAGCGATGCTTTCGGCCATGCTGGTCGCGGCCTCGGTCACGGTCTGGCGCAGCCCGTCAAGCAGGCCGGCGGCCTCGCCCAGCGCGGCCTGATTTTGAAAAATATCGCCCACAATGGGGGTTACGACCCACTTGGCAACAATAGGGGCGGCGGCGCGCGCGGCAAAGAACGCCGCCGCCAGGGCAATGAGCTTACCGACCAAGCCGTACAGCGAACCGAAGAAGCCGCGCCGGAAGCCCAGAACCATACAGATCAGCACCACCGCGAGAATGACGAGGTCCGGCAGGTTGAGCAGGTCTAATAATAGATCAGCTTGCATGGGAGATATCCTCGGATTGTTCAGAATGCGCGGTAAACAGCCGCGTGTTTTTTGCGTATAGGGCGAACAGAGTGCCGTCATCCGTCAGCAGCACGCTGCGCGCGCCGACAGCCTCGCTGTTGTGCCAGAGCGGGGCAGCGCTGCTGTCATATACCGATACGCCGGAGGAAGTGAGCACGGCAAAGCCCGCGTTTGACAGGGAAACCGCGGACGGCTCCTCGGACAGGAAGAAAGGACCGTTCAGCACGCCATCCTCCTGTACGGTATACAGGTCGCTGCGCGCGCCGCCGGAATAGGAGCGGGTGGCGAGTACGACCGCGCCGTTCTGCATGGAAAAGGCGAGCAGGTCGCTGGAAACAAAGGTCAGCACATGTTCAGTTCCACCCTTCCGGTCGGCCAGATAAAGCCCGTCATCCGCCAGGATGGCGGCTGTACCGTTGGACAGGAAGCGGACGTCAATGCCGAGCGTCCCTTCCAGCACCGCGTCCGCAGCCAGTTCGCCGCTGGAAACGGTATAAAGCAGCAGGTGGGAGTCGAGCATGACCCCGTCCTGCCGGAAGGCCAGCGCGGCGAGCGTTTTGCCATCTGGCGAGAGCGCGGCCGATACGATATAGTATTCCGAGGATTGGTATTTGAAAACCTCTTTGCCGCTGGTATCATATACGGCCGCCGCGGTGCGGTAGCCCTGCTCGTCTGTAACGAGCGCAAAATGGCCGTTTTCGGCAATGCTGCCGGTGATGATTGGGGAGGTCAGCTCCAGCTCCGCAGCGGCGGAGACCGAATTGGCCAGCACGGCTTTCGTGCCGCCGCAGTCAAAGGCGAGAACGTAATCGTCACAGGCTTCCACCACGGGGGCGGTATAGCCGAGCGTCTGCCGCAGCGTTACCAGGCCGCCGGGCTTGGCAAGGAACAGGGAATCGCTGTCCGCATAGGCCAGGCCGGATTCAAACAGCGCCGCATCGGAAAACGAGCCGTTTTCATAGGCGATTGTGGTCGCGTCGCCCCCATGCTCCCGCAGGCCCGCGATCGCATAGCTGGCAAGGCTTTGGATGGAAGCGGGCGTGAAAAGCCGGTAATTGGAAAGCAGGAACAGGAAAACCGCGATCACAAGCAGCCAGCCGCAGGCGGGTTCGCAGCGTGGTGACAATGCGCACGCGGATATCCTTGCTTTCGAGCAGTAGCCTGCGCCGTTCTTTTTTGGAGGACGGGAAACGGATGATATTTTGTTTTGTTTTCCTGGTCTTTGTGGTCAAATGCTTCCGCCTCCTCATTGTATCGCGTTTTGGGGATAAAAATGTGAATAAAAATTAAATTATCGGGCGCATATGGAACAGGCCGCATAAAAACGGGTTCAGCTTCCGAGCTGGAACGGGTCGAGCGCGGGGGTATGCTCATACCACAGGCGGTTCATGAACAGCCCGTTCGCGGGCAGGGTGGGGCCGGCCTGCTCTCGGTCGCCCGACCGCAGGATCGCGGTGACGTCGTCCGGTGTCAGCTTCCCGCCGCCCACATAGGCCAGCGTGCCTGCGATGGCGCGCACCATGTTGTACAGGAACCCGTCGCCGCAGACGCGGATGCGGATGAGCCCGCCCACCGGCTCGACCTCGCACCAGAACACGGTGCGCACCGTGCTTTTGACTGGCGAACCCTGGCTGCGCACGGCAGCAAAGTCCTGCCTGCCGACAAAGCGCTGCGCGCCCTGCTGCATTTTCGCAAGGTCGAGCGGGTAGTGGTATCGGTAGGCGTAGCGGGCATGGAACGGGTCGCGCAGGGCCGAGGGATAGATATAGTACGCATATTCCTTTTTGGTGCAGTCAAAGCGGGCGTCGAACGACTCCGGAACGGCGGCAGCGCCGGAAACCGCGATATCATCGGGCAGGAAGCTGTTCAGCGCATAGGGCAGGCGCGCCATCGGGATGGTGCAGTTCGCCCGAAAGCTTGCGACATACCGGCGCGCATGCACGCCGGAGTCCGTGCGCCCCACGCCGGAAACATGCGCCTTCTGGCCGAGCAGACGGAAGACTGCGGTTTCCATGCTCTCCTGGATGGAGGGACCGTTTTTCTGTACCTGCCAGCCGTTGTAGTTCGTCCCGTCGTAAGAGAGGATAAGCGCGATGTTCATAGGCCGTACCGCCCCAGCGCGATCACCGCGCCGATTACAACCGCGAAAATAACGCACGCACAGATATCCACGCGTTCAATATGGAGCTGCTTCATGCGCGTGCGCCCCACGTCGCCGCGGTACAGGCGGCACTCCATCGCAGTGGCCAGCTCATCCGCGCGGCGGAACGCCGAGATGAACAGCGGCACCAGAATGGGGATCATTGCCTTGGCGCGCTGGATTAGATTGCCGGAGTCAAAATCCGCGCCGCGCGCTTTCTGGGCGGAAATGATCTTTTCGGTCTCCTCGATCAGCGTCGGGATGAAGCGCAGCGCGATCGACATCATCATGGAAAGCTCATGTACGGGCGCGTGCAGCTTTTTCAGCGGCGAGAGCAGGCGCTCCAGTCCGTCGGTCAACTGGATGGGGGAGGTGGTATAAGTCAGCATGGAGGTCGCGATGATGAGCAGCATCAGGCGCAGCACCATGAAGAACGCGACCTTGACGCCCTCCCAGGAGATATGCAGGAAGCCCCACTGCCACAGATATTCGCCCGTGGCGCTGGGCGTGTAGAACAGGTTTAGCACCGCGGTGAACGCGATGATGAACAGGACCGGCCGAAGCCCGCGCACGACAAGACGGAGGGAAATGCCGGAAATGCCGATGACCACGGCAAGGAAAGCAATCACGGCCGCATAGGAAACCGGACCGCCCGCCAGAAACAGCGCGATGATGAACACGATTGTCAATACGATCTTAACCCGTGGATCAAGCCGGTGTACCGCGCTGTCGCCGGGGAAAAACTGGCCGATGGTAATGTCCTTGAGCATCAGTGCGCCGCCTCCTTCCGCTTGCAGGCACGCAGCGCTTCCAAGGCCTGCGCGACGGTGAATACCGAGGTGTCCACGGCATGTCCGCGTTTTTTCAGCTCGAGCATGACCTTGGTAATCATGGGGATGTCGAGACCGGCCGCGACGATCTCCTCCGCGTGGGAGAATACCTCGCGCGGGGTGTCGCAGAACAGGATCTTCGCGTGGTTCATCACGAGCAGGCGGTTGGCCAGCCGGGCGATGTCCTCCATGGAGTGCGAAACGATTAGCACGGTCGCGCCGGACTGGTCGTGGTACCGCTTGACAAGGCTGAGGATCTCATCCCGTCCGGCAGGGTCGAGGCCGGCGGTCGGCTCGTCCAGCACAAGCACGTCCGGACGCATGGCAATTACGCCCGCGATGGCGACGCGGCGCTTCTGGCCGCCGGACAGCGCAAATGGAGACTGGCTGGCAAGGCTTGCGTCCAGTCCAACCGCATCCATGGATTCACGCACGCGTTCGTCGATCTCATCCTGCGGCAGTTTCATGTTGGTCGGGCCGTAAGCGATATCCCGGGCGATCGTCTCCTCGAAAAGCTGGTATTCCGGATACTGGAACACCAGGCCGACGCGGAAACGGGTTTCGCGCGCGCATTTGCCCTTTTCGTTCCAGATGGGCTGTCCATCCAGCAACACCTCGCCTGAGGCGGGCTTGAGAAGGCCGTTAAAATGCTGGATCAGAGTGGACTTGCCCGAACCGGTGTGGCCGATCACGCCAAGGATCTCGCCCTTTTGTATTTTCAGGTCAACATGGTCGAGCGCGGTGCGCTCAAAGGGGGTGCCTGCCCCGTAAACGTAGGTCAGGCCCCGTGTTTCAAGAATCGTTGACAATGGGTTCTCCTCCCATATGGATTGATGTGCGGGGTGAAAGGCGCGCGGCACTTCTGGCCGCTATGCCAGATACTGCTCCAGGATATCCGCGCATTCACCGATGGAAAGCGCGTCGATCGGCAAGGCTTCGCCGTCCTGCCGGTTGAGGCTGTGCAGCACCTCAATGGTCTGCGGCACGGTGAGCGACGCGGCGCGCAGCGTGTCCACCTGCGTAAATATCTCGCGCGGCGTACCGTCCATCAGCACGTTCCCCTGATGCATGACCACCACGCGCTGCGCCTGCACGGCCTCGTCCATGTGGTGCGTGATCAGGATGACCGTGATGCCGTACTGGCGGTTCAGCTCACGCACGACCGCCATGACCTCGCGCCGCCCCTGGGGGTCGAGCATGGCGGTGGGCTCGTCAAGCACCACGCAGCGCGGCATCATGGCGATCACGCCCGCGATGGCCACACGCTGCTTCTGTCCGCCGGACAGGCGGTGCGGCGCCTGCTTGCGGTATTCGTACATGCCGACCGCGCGGAGCGCTTCGTCCACCCGTTTGCGGATTTCGGCGGGCGGCACGCCCATGTTTTCGAGCGCGAACGCAACGTCCTCCTCCACGACCGTGGCGACAAGCTGGTTGTCCGGATTCTGGAACACCATGGAGACGGTCTTTCGCACCTCATAGGTGTTGCTCTCGTCCCGCGTGTCCATCATATCGACATAGCACACGCCGCCCGTCGGCAGACGGATGGCGTTGAAGCAGCCCGCGAGGGTGGACTTGCCCGAGCCGTTATGCCCCAGCACGGCGACGAATTCGCCGCGCTTGATCGAAAGGTCCACGCCCTTCAGAACAGGTACGGAAAGCTGTCCCTCCTCCGCGGGATAGGCGTATTGCAGGTTTTCTGTTTTGATGATCTCGGACATAGCTTTTTCATCCTTAAAACAATCAGAATTTCGGTCGGTTGGACTCGTCAATCGCGTCCTTGACCGCTTTTTTGACGACAAAATACAACAGAATCAGGAAAAGGATATCAGGGAGATACATAAACAAATTAAAAAGCAAACTTTGCAGCATTAGTTTTCCCACCTTCCTCCATCAGAAAGCAGTTCGTGCCGTACCCTGCGTTTTACACGCTGGATACAGCCGTATCCGTTATTCCGCCGCAATAAACCGCGCGCTCGACCCGCACGGCAATACCAGTCCGGTCGACTCGACCGGCAGGCCAAGCTCCTGCGCCTCGATGCGCCCCGCGGTGCGTTTGGCCGCCGTGATGCCGAGCAGATAGGCCATGACGGACGGAGCCAGTCCGGTGGAATAGCTGGAGATCAGTACGAACAGCGGCTTATCCGACAATACGTTCATCGTCATTGCGACAAACTCGGCCACGTCCTCCTCGATCTTCCAGGTCTCGCCCGAGGGGCCGCGTCCGTAACTCGGCGGGTCCATGATGACCGCGTCGTATTTGCGGCCGCGCCGGATCTCGCGCTGGACGAACTTTTTGCAGTCGTCCACGATCCAGCGGATCGGGCGGTCGGAAAGGCCAGAGGAGGCAGCGTTTTCGCGCGCCCACTGGACCATCCCCTTGGAAGCGTCCACATGGCAGACCGACGCGCCCGCTGCCGCTGCCGCGAGCGTTGCGCCGCCCGTGTAGGCGAACAGGTTGAGTACGCTTACCGGCCGGCCCGCGTTCCGCACCATGCGGTCAATGAAATCCCAGTTGGCGGCCTGCTCGGGGAACAGGCCGGTATGCTTGAAGCTCATGGGCTTGAGCTGGAACGTCAGCTCACGGTAGCGGATGGCCCACTGCTCGGGCAGGCTGCGGATTTCCCACCTGCCGCCGCCCGCGTTCGAACGGTGGTAGATGGCGTTGGGCCTGTCCCACGCGCGGCAGGACGCCTCGCGCGGCCAGATGGCCTGCGGGTCCGGCCGCACCAGCACTTGAGTGCCCCAGCGTTCGGCCTTTTCGCCGCCGCCGCAGTCAAGCACAGCGTAATCTTTCCAATTGTCCGCAATCCACATAAACACATTCCTCGTTCTGTGAGAGATTTACACAATTTATCAGTATCTATTCTAACACCAAAAAGCGGGCGGCGCAATGCAAAAGAAATCCCACCGAAGGGGCGGGTTTTTATGAAAAACGGCGAAAGCAGACTGTGTACGCCGTCCGAAGCGCCGGAAAAGCAAACCGGACTGCGGCCGCAGTCCGGTTTTGAGAAAGGCGGGGCGGCGGAGTCAGGCGGTCTGCGCCTGCCGCGTCAGCTTGCGAGTGATGGTTATGAACATCACCACCGACATGACCACGGAGAACAGGTCGGCGATCGGCTGGGTAAAGATAATGCCGTCCAGCCCGAACAGGGCGTTGAACAGGAACAGACAGGGGACGAATACGAAGCCTTGCCGGCTGCCTGCCAGCGCCAGCGACGCGGCCGCGCGTCCCATAGCCTGCAGCACGAACAGGATGCGGAGTACAGGCATGGACAGCATCAGCGCGCGCAACATGGGTACGCCCGCTTGGATCACGTCTGCGTCATTGATGAACACCGAGATGATGCGGTCCGCAGCGAAGTAGTAGGCCGCGGTCAGAACCGCGCGCCTCACCGTGGTGCAGACGACCAAGAAATTGACCACTCCGCGCAGGAAGTAGCACAGGTAAAAGACGCAGGCGCAGATGCTGCCGATCACGGTGGCGGTGGCGGCTCCGGCCACGCCCCAATCCAGCGAAAGGATCATGATGGGGTCGAGGATGATGTTTGCCAGGGAAACACCGGCCGTTTGTCAACGGCCGGTGTGGATTTATTTTTTGCGCTTGGCCTTGGCCCAGCCTTTCTTTTTGGGTGCGGAGGGGCGGCCCATCCCTGTGCGGGCCGGCGCGCGGCCGGCCGCGGCCTTCTTCGCCGGGGCGGATGGCTTTTTCGCCGCCGTGGGCGGCTGCTCGCCGCGGTGCGGGCGGATCAGACAGCCCTTGCCGTAGCCGATCAGATCCTCGCGCCCGGCCTTTTTGAGCGCCGCCAGCACGATCGGCCGCTTGTCCGGCCGCCGCCACTGGAGCAGCGCGCGCTGCATGGCCTTTTCCTCGGGTGTTTTGGCCACATAGACCGGCTGCATCGTGCGCGGGTCAAGTCCGGTGTAGTACATCGCGGTCGAGAGCGTACCCGGGGTGGGGTAGAAGTCCTGCACCTGCTCGGGCATATAGCCGACTCTGTTCAGGTATTCCGCCAGCAGGATCGCGTCGTCCAGTGTCGCGCCCGGGTGGGAGCTCATCAGATAGGGGACCAGATACTGCTTGCGGCCCAGCTTCTGGTTGATGCGGGCGTACCGCTCGCGGAACTGTTCGTATACAGAAAATGATGGTTTTCCCATATAATACAATGCGTTATCGCTCATGTGTTCGGGCGCAACCTTGAGCTGACCCGAGATATGGTGCTCAACCAGCTCGCGGAAAAACGCGTCGTTATGGTCGGCCATCATGTAGTCATAGCGCAGGCCGCTGCGCACGAATACCTTTTTAACGCCGTTGAGCTGGCGCAGCGCGCGCAGCAGACTCAGGTAATCCGTGTGGTCGGCTTCGAGGTTTTGGCACGCGGACGGAAAGAGGCAGCGCTTGTTTTTGCACAGGCCGTGTTCCTCCTGCTGCTTGCAAGCGGGGAAGCGGAAATTCGCGGTCGGCCCGCCGACGTCGTGGAGGTAGCCCTTGAAGCCGGGCATCTGCACGATCTGTTTGGCTTCCGCGATCACGCTTTCATGGCTGCGTGCCTGGATGTACCGTCCCTGATGGAAGGCGAGCGCGCAGAAATTGCACGCGCCGAAGCAGCCGCGGTTGTGGATGATGGAAAACTGCACCTCCTGAATCGCGGGTACGCCGCCCAGCGTCTCATAGGACGGGTGGTAGGCGCGCATATAGGGCAGGGCGTACACATGGTCCATCTCCGTGGTGGTCAGCGGGAGGGAGGGCGGGTTCTGGACCATCACGCGCCTGCCGTGGCGCTGTAAAATCGCCTTGCCGCGCACATGGTCCTGCTCGTCGTACTGCGTTTTGACCGAGCGGGCGTAGTCCGCCTTGCGTGCGCATACATCCTCGTAGGAGGGGCATTCGACCGCGTCGAACGCCAGTCCCTCCACATCGTGCGCCAGATAGGCCGTGCCGCGCACACCCACGCAGGCGTCCGCGCCCTTTTTGCCGTGCTTCAGGTTGCGCGCCAGCTCGAGCACCGAGCGCTCGCTCATGCCGTACATCAGCCCGTCCGCGCCCGTGGACTCCAAAATGGAGGGCATCACGCGGTCGGCCCAGTAGTCATAGTGTGCAAAGCGGCGCAGGCTGGCCTCGATGCCGCCGAGGTAGACCGGCACCTCCGGAAATGCGCGCCGCGCAAGCATGGCGTAAACGGTCACCGCGCGGTCGGGGCGCTTGCCCGCCCTGCCGCCGGGGGTGTAGGCGTCGTCCGAACGACGCTTTTTGGCTGCGGTGTAGTGCGCGACCATGGAGTCGATATTGCCGCCGTTGATAAGTACCGCGTAACGCGGCCGGCCCATGGCGAGGAAGTCGCGCTCGTCGCGGAAATCCGGCTGGCTGAGGATGGCGACTCTGTAGCCCGCGTCCTCGAGCACACGAGAAATGATCGCGGTGCCGAACGAGGGATGATCGACATAGGCATCGCCGGTGACGAGCAGGAAATCGCAGTAGAACCAGCCGCGATCCTGCATATCCTGTTTGGAAATCGGGAGAAAACCGTTCATAAATCCCCTTTCGCTTTGCAAAGCGTGAAAAGACGTATACCATAGAAGTAAGCGGTCCGGAAAGACGAAAAAGCGGTTGGCCACGCTCCTGCAGAGAAGGTGGTTTTATGGAGAGTGTGCGGCAGATTATTTTGATGCTGCGCCTTCTTGAAATCGTCAAGACCATAAAAAAATGACCGCCCACTTGCCCCGGGTACGGTCATTTTTTGAAATGATAGATACTTAGGGTCAACCGTCTTTGCCGGACTGCCCTTTGCTACTTTTCATTATAACGGTCCTGCGCCGTTTGTCAAGCCCCGCCTCAGTTATCGAGGTAGAACTGCACCAGCTCCTGCATCAGCTCGTCGCGGTCGATCTTGCAGATCAGGCTGCGCGCGTTATTGTGGTTGGTGATGTACGTCGGGTCCTCGGAGAGGAGATAGCCTACGATCTGGTTGATCGGGTTATAACCCTTCTCCTTCAGCGCGTCATATACTGCGGTCAGCGTGCGCTTCATCTCCTTGTTGGACTCGTCTACAAGGCTGAATTTTCTTGTGCCGTCAAGCATGTCTGTCTCCTTTCCGATCCTACCGGTTGGTTTTTGCTATAAACAGCATAATACAAAACAACGGAAAAGTAAAGCCCTTATCGGCCGAAATGGGGGCGAAATCTTTTTCCAACCCTGCCACAGTGCGGTTCGCAAGCCGTACTGTGGCAGGATTGGTTACCGTCAGGGAAGTCTGGGAAAAGCTCCCCCTGCACAGCGGGGGCATGCGAACCCAAACAGAAAGCGGGCGGTTATACCGCCCGCTTCTGGAAAACCGGTCTGTTATCAGCTGCGCAGGACCGCGCCGAACGACTTTTCGAGTGCCGCCAGCGCGTTCTTCATCGCCTTGTCGCACTCCTCGTCGGTCAGCGTGCGGTCGGGCGCGCGCATGGACAGCGAGTAGGCCACGGATTTTTTGCCCTCCGGGATGCCCTTGCCCTTATACACGTCGAACAGCTTGACCGACTCGAGGATCGTGCCGGCAGCCTTTTCGATCGCAGCCTGCATAGAGGCCGCTGGAATGGCATCGTCCACCAGCACCGCGATGTCACGGGTCGACGCAGGGAACTTGGGCAGCGGGTGGTACAGCTTGCTGGGATCAATGGATGCGAACAGCGCATCCATGCGCAGCTCAGCCGCCAGCACCTCGCCGGACAAGCCGTAGCGGTCTGCGACCGTGGGATGCACGGTGCCGAATACACCGACCTGCTCGCCGCCGATCAGCACGTTTGCGCAGCGGCCCGGGTGATAGGACGGGTTCGCCTTCTCCGGCACGAACTGCACGCCCTTAATGTTGAGCTCACGGCACAACGCCTCGATCACGCCCTTGAGCTGGAAGAAGGACAGACGGCCGTACGAGCCAAGCGTCAGCACCTTTTCCTCGTGCGGGAGCACGTCCGGATCGGCCTTGCCGTCCTTGATGGACGGGGTATAGATTGTGCCTAGCTCGTAGAGCGACGCAGTCGGGTTGCGGTGCGCGTGGTTGTGCGCAAGCGATTCCAGCATCGAGGGCAGCACGGTCGTGCGCATGACGCTGAAATCCTCACCGAGCGGGTTCAAAATCGTGGTAGAGATGCGGCGTGGGTCGTCCTCGGCCCAGCCAATCATGTCATAGAACTTCGGGGAGATGAACGAGTGGCTCATGGCTTCGTCAAAGCCCGCCTCGCGGCAGACCAGCGCCGCGGCGCGCTCGGCCTGCTGCCTGGGCGTGTATTCGCCCTGCACCATCTCGCCGGCATACAGCGTGGTCGGGATCTTGTCGTAGCCGTACATGCGCGCGACTTCCTCCGCGAGGTCGCACATGCGCGCGATGTCCGTGCGGAAGCTCGGCACGATGACCTCGCCGCTTTCGACTGTGAAGCCCAGCTTCTCGAGGTAAGCCTGCTGCTCCGCATCGGACAGGGACAGGCCGAGCAGGCCGTTCATTTTATCCGGTTCAAAGGGTAGACGCTTGGGGTTGGGGTCGGAGTTGTCCACGTCGATGATGCCGTCGATGACCTCGCCCGCGCCGAGCTGTTCGACCAGCTCGCAGGCGCGGTTGACCGCGTCGAGCGTCATGCGGGGGTCGAGGCCCTTTTCAAAGCGGCCGGACGCCTCGGTGCGCATGCCGAGCGCCTTGGCGGTCACGCGGACGGTCGCGCCGTGGAAGCACGCGGACTCGAACACAACGGTCTTGGTGTCGTCCTCGATCTCGGAGTTCGCGCCGCCCATCACGCCCGCGACCGCGACCGGCTTGTCGTTGTCGCAGATGGCGAGCATTTTGTCGGTCAGATCGTGGTCCTGGCCGTCCAGGGTCTGGATGGACTCGCCGTTACGCGCGCGGCGCACGACGATCTTGCCGTCCGACAGGCAGGAATAGTCGAACGCGTGCATGGGCTGGCCATACTCGAGCATGACGTAGTTGGTAATATCGACGATGTTGTTGATCGGCCGCACACCGGAGGCATGCAGGCGCTCGCGCATCCACACGGGCGAGGGCTCAATCTTGATGTTGCGCACCAGACGTGCGGTGTAGCGCGGACACAGGTCAGGATCCTTGACCTCGACCGACATATGCTTGTTGATATCATCGCCCACGCCCTTGACCAGGGGGGACTTGACTGCGAACGGGCGGTCAAAGGTAGCGGCGGTCTCACGCGCCAGGCCGATAACGCTCAGACAGTCCGGACGGTTGGAGGTGATCTCAAAATCCGCGACATATTCGTCCAGGCCGAGTACCTTTTTGATATCCTCGCCCACCGGAGTACCCGCGGGCAGAAACAGGATGCCGTTCTCGCACGCATAGGGTACGCAGCCGTGGGTCAGGCCCAGCTCCTGGAACGAGCACATCATGCCGTTGGAGACCTCGCCGCGCAGCTTGCCTCTGGTGATCTTGACCCCGCCGGGCAGGGTGGACTTGTGCAGCGCGACAGGGCAGACCTCACCCACCGAATCGGGGGTCACGTTGGGCGCGCCGGTGACGATCTGGACAGGCTCGCCCTGCCCCACGTCGAGCTGGCAGATTTTGAGATGGTCGGAGTCCGGATGGTCAATGACCGACAGCACCTTGCCGGTCACGACGTTTTCGATCTCCGCGCCGAGGTAGAAAACCTCCTCGACCTTGGAGCCGGACATGGTAAGCCGTGCGTCATACTCCTTGGGCGTGACGCCGGAAATATCGGTATAATCCGAAAGCCAGGAAAGCGACAGTTTCACAAAAATTCCTCCTTGAAATTTTTCGATTGAAACCACGGTTTCAATCGAGGGGGACGCGCCGAACCATGGTTCGGACGCGTTCTAGGCTGCGAAAGGTTCCGACGGGCGAAACTTTTCTCCGCTCTGGTATCAAAACCCTGATACATGCTCGCGGTTTTCTGTTTTATGCGCGCATGGCGCGCCCGTCAAAAGTGAGGACATGCCTGATCTTTGACACCCCGACCCAGCCGCCCTGGGCGGCGACGTTCGGGTGTCGAAGACCGGTTCCTTCGGGACCGGTTTTCGTATATAAGGGACTTGTGAAGTCCCTTATAAGCACGCGAGCGCGTTAAAATTGCTCCAAAAACCGCACGTCGTTTTCATAGAACAGGCGGATGTCGTCGATCTTGAAGCGGCCCATGACCATGCGCTCCAGGCCGATGCCGAACGCGTAGCCCGAGTATTCCTCCGGATCGATACCGCTCATCTCAAGTACCTTGGGGTGTACCATGCCGCAGCCGAGGATCTCGATCCAGCCCTCGCCTTTGCAGAGCGGGCAGCCTTCGCCGTGGCAGCGGTAGCACTGGATGTCCATTTCCGCCGACGGCTCGGTGAACGGGAAGTGGTGCGGGCGGAAACGGACGACCGTGTCCTCGCCGTACAGCTTTTTGGCGAACAGCTCGAGGATACCCTTGAGGTCCGACATGCGGATGCCCTTATCGACGACCAGCCCCTCGATCTGGTGGAACAGCGGGGAGTGGGTCGCGTCCACCGCATCCGAGCGGTACACACGGCCGGGCGCGATGATGCGGATGGGCGGCTTTTTCTTCTCCATCGTGCGCACCTGCATCGGGGAGGTCTGCGTGCGCAGCACCACGTTGTCCGAGATATAGAAGGTGTCCTGCGTGTCGCGCGCAGGATGGTCCTTGGGGATGTTGAGTGCTTCGAAATTGTAATGGTCAAGCTCGACCTCCGGACCTTCTGCGATCGAGAAGCCCAGGCCGAGGAAAATTTCCTTGAACTCATCCAGCACGATGTTGAGCGGATGCTTTTTGCCGATCACGACCTCCTCGCCCGGCAGGGTCACGTCGATTGTTTCGGCCTCCAGCTTGTGCGCGAGCGCGGCCTGCTCAATGACCAGCTTCTGCTTTTCGATTATGGTTTCGATCTCGGCGCGCACGTCGTTGATGAGCTGGCCTACGGCCGGGCGTTCCTCTGCGGCAACGTCCTTCATGCCCTTGAGGAGCGCGGTCAGCTCTCCTTTTTTGCCAAGGAACTTGACGCGCGCTTCGTCAAGCGCGCGCGGGTCCGCGGCGGCGGCAAGCTGTTCCTTTGCGGCCTGCAGGATGCCTTGCAGCTTTTCTTTCATGGTTGCCTCTCCTTTTTATATGAAAAATCAGCGTTTGGGACAAAATAAAAGCCTTTCGTCCCATGAATTAGGGACGAAAGGCATAAAAGCAGCTTCCGTGGTACCACCCTGATTCCCAGCCGGAGCCGGGCGCTCATTGAACGCCGGTAACGGGGCGTCAACCCGCCTGCGCCTACTGGAAAAGCCGTTCAGCGCCGGTGCTCGCAGGGGAACTTCGCGTCATGTCTCTTTGGGCGGCTTGCAGCCAAAGGCCGCCTTCTCTGAAAAGAGGGGGATGGCGTTACTTTCCCTGTTCATCGCAGTTTGGTATTCATAGACAGTAATATTAAACCACATCTTTCGGGGGATTGCAAGTGGAAGGCATGTTTTTTTTGACAGGCAGGAAAGAGGGGGTGCCGCGCCGCTTGACAAATCTGCGGTTTTTGGATATACTGTTAAAGTTGATATGCAAAATGCGATGAAAAAGAGGAGTATTCCCGCTTCGCGCGCTGCAGAGAGAGGGCGGTCGGTGCAAGCCCTTGGGCGGAGGGAAGAAAGTCGCTTTGGAGCAGGAGGCCGAATGCCAGTAGGCTGTCCCGTCCCGCCCACGTTACGGGCAAACGAGTGCGCGGCGGCATTGCCGCGAATTCAGGTGGTACCACGGAGCACGCTTCGTCCTGTACGGACAGCGTGCCTTTTTGTTTTCCGCAATCAAACCGAAAAGGAGACAGACCAATGAGCGAACTGCCAAAGACCTACGACCCGAAATCGGTCGAGGACAAGCTGTACAGCTTCTGGAACGATTCCGGCTTTTTCCACGCCGAGGTCAATCCGGACAAGAAACCCTACACCATCGTTATCCCGCCTCCGAACGTGACCGGCCAGCTCCACATGGGCCATGCGTTCGATGAAACGCTGCAGGACATTCTCATCCGCACCAAGCGTATGCAGGGCTATGAGGCGCTGTGGATGCCCGGCACCGACCACGCGGGCATCGCCACCCAGATCAAGGTGGAGGAGACGCTCCGCAAGGAGGAGGGCAAGACCCGCTATGACCTTGGCCGCGAGAAGTTCCTCGAGCGCGTGTGGGACTGGAAGCACCAGTACGGCAACCGCATCATCAGCCAGCTCAAAAAGCTCGGCTCCTCCTGCGACTGGGAACGCGAGCGCTTCACCATGGACGAGGGCTGCTCCAAGGCCGTGCGCGAGGTGTTCGTCAACCTGTATGATAAGGGCCTGATCTACAAGGGACACCGCATTATCAACTGGTGTCCGCACTGTGCGACCGCGCTTTCGGACGCCGAGGTTGAGTACGAAACCCAGCCGGGCAAGCTGTGGCACATCCGTTACCCGCTGGCGGACGGCTCAGGCGACCTGGTGGTCGCCACCACCCGTCCGGAAACCTTTATGGGCGACACCGGCGTGGCCGTCAACCCGAACGACGAGCGCTATCAGCATCTGATCGGCAAGACCTGCATCCTGCCAATCATGAACCGTGAGATCCCGATCTTCGGCGATGAGTACGTCGATATGGAATTCGGCACGGGCTGCGTCAAGGTCACGCCATGCCATGACCCGAACGACTTCGAGATGGGACAGCGCCACAACCTTGAGCAGATCCTCGTGTTCAACGAGGATGCGACCGTCAACGAAAACGGCGGCAAGTACGAGGGGATGGACCGCTACGAATGCCGCAAGGCGGTTATCCGTGACCTCGAGGAGGGCAGCTACCTTGTCAAAACCGAGGACCACGAGCACAACGTCGGCACCTGCTACCGCTGCGGCACGACCGTTGAGCCGATGACCTCCGCGCAGTGGTTCGTCAAGATGGCGCCGCTGGCGAAGCCCGCAATGGACGTGGTACACGAGGGCAAGACCAGGTTCGTGCCGGACCGCTTCGCCAAGACCTACCTGCGCTGGATGGAGAACGTGCATGACTGGTGCATCTCGCGTCAGCTCTGGTGGGGCCACCGCATTCCGGCGTTTTACTGCGACGACTGCGGCGAAATGACCGTCTCCAAGGAAGACGTCCACGTCTGCCCGAAGTGCGGCAGCAAAAACGTCCGCCAGGAGGAGGACGTGCTGGATACCTGGTTCTCGTCCGCGCTGTGGCCGTTCTCCACGCTCGGCTGGCCGGAAAAAACGCCGGAGCTTGACTACTTCTACCCGACTTCCACGCTGGTCACGGGGTACGATATCATCTTCTTCTGGGTGGCGCGCATGATCTTTTCGGGCGTCGAGCATATGGGCGAGACGCCGTTCGAGACCGTGTATATCCACGGTCTGGTGCGCGATGCGCAGGGCCGCAAGATGTCCAAATCGCTCGGTAATGGCATCGACCCGCTGGAGGTCATCGACCAGTATGGCGCGGACGCGCTGCGCTTCACGCTCGCGACCGGCAACAGCCCCGGCAATGACATGCGCTTCTCGACCGAGCGCGTCGAGGCGAGCCGCAACTTCTGCAACAAGATCTGGAATGCGTCCCGCTTCATCCAGATGAACCTGACGATTGGCAGGGACAAGGCGGCGTCGCTGCCCGCCGACCTCGCGCTTGAGGACAAGTGGATCGTCTCCAAATATAACACGCTGGTGGCCGAGGTCACCCGCAACATCGACCAGTATGAGTTGGGCCTGGCCGCCGCGAAGCTGAACGACTTCATCTGGGATAACTTCTGCGACTGGTATATTGAGATCGCCAAGACCCGCTTGCAGGCGGGCGACGAGAAAGTGCAGCAGGTGCTATGCTATGTGTTGTCGGGCGCGATGCAGCTGTTGCATCCGTTCATGCCGTTCATCACCGAAACCATCTGGCAGGCGCTGCCGCACGAGGGGCCGTCGGTGATGGTGTCTCAATGGCCGCAGTATGACGAAACATTGCGCTTTGCGGAAGAGGAAGCGCAGATGGAGACCCTGATGGACGCGGTGCGCGCGATCCGCAACCGCCGCAGCGAGATGAACGTGCCGCCCTCCAAAAAGGCCAAGGTGCTGATCCTGACCGAGAAGCGCGATACCTTCGCCGCCGGTGCGGGCTTCTTCCCCAAGCTGGCCTATGCCTCCGCGATCGAGTTGGTGGACGCAGTACCCGCGGACGCGGCCAAAATGGCAAGTGTCGTCACGGGCGACGCGCAGCTCTATATGCCGATGGGTGACCTGATCGACTTCGCCGCCGAGCGCGCGCGCCTCGAAAAGGAGAAGGCCAAGGTCGAGGATGACATCGCGTTTGTGATGAAAAAGCTGGATAATCCGAGCTTTACCCAAAAGGCGCCGGAAAAGATCGTCGCGGTCGAGCGGGAGAAGGCGGAAAAGCTGCGCGAGCACCTCGCCAAGCTCGAGGAGTCTATCGCCGCGCTGGGATAAAACGAACAGAGGAAAAAGGAGGAAGCCGCGCTTCCTCCTTTTCTTTTTGTAAAAGTGTGTTATAATACTGAATAAAACGGAGTCCGGAGACAAAGGCATGGAGCATACTTATTTTTTCCAAACAACAGTATGGAGGGCCAGCGGCACCTACTATGATGCGGAGGGGCGGTCGTTCCTGTTAATGGGAGAGGTGCAGGTGCGGCGCACGGCATCCGAATGGACGCTGGCAGGCACGCTCACCGTGCGGTCCGACCCGCCGGTTCAGTTTTCCAACAGCTACCGCATCGCGCGTACGGAAACGCCAGACACGCTTTGCTGGGAATCGTACAACCCCGCGCTGGGGACGCTGCGCGGCACATTTGAGATCGTCGGCCCGTGCATCGTATCAATATACCGCTCCACGGAGGACGGATACAGCGGTACGGAAACGCTGCGCCAGCTCGACGGGCAGACGTATGAAAACGTTGGGGTGTCGTTCCGAAACGGCAGGCGCATATCCTCGTGGACAGCGCGTATTCACAGAGAGGAGGCGGAAACGATTGGGCTACCGATGGATTGATATGGAGAACTATCCGCGCATCCAGCATTTTGCGTATTTCCGCGGCCTTGCCTATCCCTATGTAGGCTTGACGGCGGAGGTGGATATTACATTGCTGATGCAACGGATGGAGCGAGAGAGGATACCGTTTTTCCTAACGGTCTGCTATTGTGCGGCCCGTGCGGCAAACGCGGTGCCGCAGCTGCGCCAGCGGATTCGTGGGGACAAGATCATCGAATTTGACAGGTGTATGACATCGCATACTGTTGCGCTGGAAGATGGCACATACTGCTACTGTACACTGGACAGCGGGATGGCTTTTGGGGACTTCCTGTCCTATGCGGCGCGAGTGCAGGAGCGGGCGGCCACCGCCCGCTCGCTGGGCGAGAGCGAAGAGGATGCGGAGGCGTGCTTTTTTGTATCTACGCTGCCGTGGCTGACTTACACCGCGTTGGTGCAGCCGGTGCCGCAGCCTGCGGACAGCAATCCGCGCATCACATGGGGCAGATATTTCACACGGGAGCAGAGGACCCTGCTGCCGGTTTCTCTGTTGTGCCATCATGCATTGGTGGACGGAATACATATCGCCGCGTTTTACAGGGAGCTGGACAAACAGATCCGAATGGTAGCGGAAAACGGAAAGGATGGGAAACAGTACGGTTATGATGCAGAGCGGAACGCCCAAAACAGCAATTGACTACATCCACGCCCTCGGCCGCTTTACCGGCATGCCGGGGCTGCACCGCATCCGCGCGCTGTGCGCGGCGCTGGGGGACCCGCAGGACGGGCTGCGCTTCGTCCATATCGCAGGTACGAACGGCAAGGGCTCGACCGCGTGCATGACCGCGTCGATCCTGCAGGCTGCGGGCTATCGGGTGGGGCTGTATACTTCGCCATATCTGGTGCAGTTCCATGAGCGCATCCGTGTAAACGGCGCGCTGATATCGGACGGCGATCTCACACGGCTGTCCGGAGAGGTGGCGGCTGCGGCGAAAGGCCTGTCCCTGCCGGCTGGGGAAACGATCGGCGAATTTGAGTTCACCACCGCACTGGGGTTCCGGTATTTCGCGGAACAGGGCTGCGACATTGTGGTGCTGGAAACCGGGCTGGGCGGCCGGTGCGACGCAACCAATGTGGTGCGGACGACCGAGGTCAGCGTCATCACCCCGATTTCACGCGACCACATGGCGGTGCTGGGCGATACGGTGGCCGAGATCGCGGGGGAAAAGGCCGCGATCATCAAGCCGGCATCCGCTGTGGTGTGCGCAGACGGCCAGCCGGAGGAAGCGCAGGTCGTGATCCACCATGCGTGCGAAGCGCTGGGTGCGGTGTGGTATGAGGGAGAGCGCGAATGCCGCCTGCTGCGCTGCGGTATCGACGGTTCGGCCTTTGTCTGCCGGGGGCAGGGATACACTGTCGCCATGCCCGGCCGCCACCAACTACAGAACGCGATGACCGCGCTGCGCACTGTGGACGCTCTGCGGTTGCGCGGCTGGGAGATACCGGTGGAGGCCGCGGTGCGCGGCCTGGCGCGGGCGCGCATGCAGGGCCGCCTGGAGCGCGTGGTGGACCAGCCGCTCGTCCTGCTCGACGGGGCGCACAATGAGGCGGGGATAGAGGCGCTCTGCCGCACGGTGGACGAGCTTCTCAAAATGCGCCGCTTGCATGTGGTCATGGGCATGGTGCGGGATAAGGAGTACGAGGTCTGCGTCCGGCGGATGGCGCGGCGCGCGGACGTGTTCTATGCCTGCGCGCCGGATACGGAGGACCGTTCCCTGAACGAACAGACGGTTGCCGCGCTGGCGGAGCAGGGCTGCGCCGAGGTATATGACTGCCATACGGTAGAGCGTGCGCTGGCCGCGGCGCTGGGGAATGCCTCGCAGGAGGACTGCATTCTGGTGTGCGGCTCGCTGTTTCTGGTTGGAGAGGCCGAAAAAATCCTGCGGACGCGACAAAAAACGGCAGAATAAACAGTTAAATATTGGTAATATAAGGCTTGTACAAGGGTACAGGCCTTTTTCTTTTTGGGAGAACAAACGAGGTGAATATATATGCTGCATATCACACAGGCCGAGCGGGACGGTACGCTGATGATCTCGCTTTCCGGCGAGCTGGACCACCATGCGGCGCGTGCGGCTATCGAGCAGGCGGAGGACCTGCTTGTGCTTTACCCCTGCGAAAAGCTGATCCTCAACCTGTCCGGACTGACGTTCATGGACAGTTCGGGATTGGCGGTCGTGCTGCACCTGCACCGTACCTGCGCGCGCAGCGGCTATGAATTTATCGTGCGGGGCGCGCCGCCGCAGCCCATGCGCGTGTTCGAGGCTGCGGGACTGCCGCAGGTTATGATTTTTGAGAGGGGGGAATAAGATGCGCGCTGTCGTTAACAAAATGAGCCTGAAATTTGAAAGCCGCTCGGTCAATGAGGCGTTCGCGCGGCAGTCGGTAGGCGCGTTCGTGGCGCAGCTCGATCCCACGATGGAGGAGCTGGGCGATATCAAAACCGTGGTGAGCGAGGCGGTCACAAACGCGATCGTACACGGCTACGCGGATAAGGCCGGCTTTATCACGGTCGCGGTGCGCCTGCTGGAAGGGCGGGTGCTGGAGCTAAAGGTAAAGGACGCCGGCCGCGGCATAGAGAACGTCGAGCAGGCGCGCCAGCCCATGTTCACGACCGGCGACGATACGCGCAGCGGCATGGGCTTCACCATCATGGAAACCTTTACGGATAAGCTGCGCGTGCGCTCCACGCCCGGCAAGGGGACGATGGTGACCATGGTCAAGGTACTTAAGGAGCGCGGCGCGTGACGACCAGCATGCGCGGCCTGCTGGAACAGGCCGCCGCGGGCGACCGCGGCGCGGAAGCTCGGCTGATCGAGGAAAACAGCGGGTTGATTTGGTCGATCGCGCGGCGTTACTATGGGCGCGGCGCCGAACCGGACGATCTGTACCAGCTCGCCTGCGTGGGCTTTATCAAGGCGGTTCGCGGCTTTGACCCAGCGCTGGGCAACGAATTTTCCACCTATGCGGTACCCAAGATCGCGGGCGAGATCCGACGCTTCCTGCGGGACGACGGCGCGGTCAAGGTCAGCAGGTCGGTCAAGGAGCGGTCGGTGCGGGTGCGGCGCATCCAAAGCGAGCTGGAAAGCAGAACCGGTCGTTCGCCAACCGTGTCCGAGCTGGCGGAAGCCGCCGGTCTGACCGTGGAAGAGGTTGCTGCATGCGAGCAGGCGGACGTAGCCGTGGACTCCTTTGAACGCGAGCTATCCGGCGGCGGGCGGCTGGGCGATATTGTAGGCGACGAGGGCATGGAGGAGCGTGCCTGCCTGTATTTGTCCTTGGGCGAGGCGCTGAGGACGCTGCCGGATCGCGACCGGCAGGTGCTGGCGCTGCGTTTCTCGCGCGACCTAACACAGCAGCAGGTGTCCAGGATCATCGGAGTATCGCAGGTGCAGGTGTCGCGGATTGAAAAACGGGCGATCCAGGCGCTGCGGGAAAAGCTGATGGAATAGGCGGGCTGTCCGTTGAGGGACAGCCCGCTTGGGTTATTCTGATTCAGTTGCTTCCACAGAATCCGCAGATGTGTAAAAGGTCAGTTCGTTGAAAGCGGATTGGCATTCACCCTTCTTTTCGGAAATGGCGCTGGAGTAGGTCAGCTTGGAGTAGCCGCTGGGATAAGCAGAGATCAGGCTGTAATAATCGTTGACAGCTAGATAGTAGTTTTTTGCTGCATCATAAAAGTCGCCGGTGCCTTCTGTGCCAAGCAGTGTTTTGGCATCGTCCATAACATCTTTGGCGTAGCTGCGGAAATCATGGACGCTTTGGGCGCGGTCTTTGAGAGAACCGCTATTTAACTCTTCGTATGCGCTTTCATCAAAATAACAGTTCATGACACTTCCTGTTGTCGTCCAGTTCTCCAGTAGAAGTGATGCGGCAGAATCGATCGCCACCTCAGCCAGATAGAGGTTGCCAGCCGCATTGTTTAGATCCTCGTCTGTGGGGGAACCGCTGGAGTTCCCCTGTCCACATGCACACAGGGAAAACGTTATGACACCCGAGAATAACAGTGATAATACTTTTTTCATCTTTTTCGCCCTTTCTGTGTTTTGATTTTGGATTACTACCTAAACTATATCACAGTTTCTGGTTGAGGTCAACTGACCTCAGAAACAAAATGAGCCCTTGCTATTATGGAAAACAGTAGGAGGGTACATTCATGCTGGATACCAAGGCTGTTGGTAAAACAATACAGGGGCTGCGGCGGAAAAAAGGGTTGACGCAGGAACAACTGAGCGGTTTGGCTGCTCTTGACCGCACGCACTACAGTAAGATTGAGAGGGGGTTGCGCAGTCCGACGCTTGATACGATTTTTAAAATAGCATTTGCATTGGATATGGAGCCACACGAATTGATACAGGTGATCGAAAGGAACGTGGCATTTGACTTTATTGAATTTTAGTAAAAGAAAGAGGGCGGGCGCATCGCGTCCGTCCTCTTTTTCCAGCCTTATATCAGTTTTTCCATAAATTGCGCGGCCGATTTTGCCATTAACCGCTTGGTGCCTTTCTGGTCGAAGGCGATTTCGAGCAGCGCGTCGCCGCCCATGGGCTTGACCGAAACGACCATCCCATCGCCGAATGCCTTGTGGCGTACGCGGCAGCCGGCGGAGAAATCGGGCAGGGGGGAACCGGCCGGCTGTGCCGCGGGAGCGGCAAAGGAGGGGGCGGCCGCGGCAGGGGAAACATAACGCGCCCGCGCGACCTGCGCGCGGGACAGCCCGGGGTCGGGCTGGGTGACCTGCTGGAACATGCGGCGCTCCACAATGTTGCTGTCGAGCAGCTCGCGCGGCATCTCGTCGATAAAGCGGGAGGGATGCGCGTATTGAGTGCGGCCGTACAGCATGCGCCGTTCGGCACAAGTCAGGTACAACTGCTCCTTGGCGCGCGTCACCGCAACGTAGCACAGGCGGCGCTCCTCCTCCATATCCTCGTCGCGCTCCATCGCGCGGAAGCCGGGAAACAGGCCGTCCTCCATGCCCGCGAGGAATACGACCGGAAATTCCAGCCCCTTGGCCGAGTGCATGGTCATCATCAGGACCGCGTCCTCCTCCTCGCCGGACTGGTCGGCGTCTGTGTACAGCGCCATTTCCTCAAGGAAGCCCGCAAGAGAAGCGTCGTCATGGTCGTTTTCATAGCTGACGATGTAGGATTTAAGCTCTTCGATATGCTCGATACGGCTCTGCTCCTCCGCGCCGCCCCTGGCTTCCAACGCGGCGAGATAGCCGGTCTGGTCGAGCAGCCCGTCGTACAGCTCGGAAAGGGAGAGGAACTCCTTCTGCTTCCGCAGGTTTTCCATCATTTCGCCGAATTTTTCCATCGCCGCCGCGCCGCGGGACAGGGCGGGATAGTCCGACGCGTGGCACACCGTTTCGTACAGCGTCACGCCGTTTCCCACAGCGAGCTGTGCCGCCGTTTCAACCGATTTGTCGCCGATCTTGCGCGCGGGTACATTGATGATGCGGCGCAGGCGCAGCTCGTCCGCTGGATTTTCCAGCACCCACAGGTAAGCGAACATATCGCGCACCTCGGCGCGCGAGAAGAAGTCGCGTCCCTTGTACACACGGTAGGGGATGCCCGCGCGGATGAACGCGGCCGCGATATTGTCCGACAGGACGTTGTTGCGGTAAAGCACCGCGAAATCACCCCAGCGAAGTCCCTGCTCCACTCCCTCGCGGATGGTATCCGCGATGTAGGCGGCCTCGCCCTCCTGGCTGTCCGAGCGGTGCAGGTGGATCTTGGCGCCGTCGCCGTGGTCGGTCCACAGCTCCTTGCCCTTGCGGCCGACATTGTTGCGGATGACCTCGTTGGCGGCGTTCAGGATATTGCCGGTCGAACGGTAGTTCTGTTCCAGACGGATGGTTTTCGCGTCCTTGAACTGCTTTTCAAATTCGAGAATATTGGTAATGGTGGCTCCCCGGAATTTGTAAATGGATTGGTCGTCGTCCCCGACAACGCAGATGTTCTCGTAATAGCCCGCCAGCAGGCTGGTCAGCACATACTGGGCGTAGTTGGTGTCCTGATACTCGTCCACCAGCACATAGCGAAATTTGCGCTGGTAGTATTCCAGCACATCCGGATTGCTCTGCAGCAGGAGGACGGTTTTCATGATAATGTCGTCGAAATCAAGCGCACAGGCCTTTTTCATTTCTTTTTCGTAAAGCTGGTACACCTCCGCGACCTTTTCGCGGAAGTAGTCGCCCGCCCCGTCCGCGCGGAACTGCCTAGGGGTCATCAGCTTGTCCTTGGCGCGGCTGATCATACTCATGACGGTGCGCGGGTCGAACGTTTTGGTATCCAGGTTGAGCGATTTCATCACGTTCGTGACGACGCGCTTTTTATCGTCCTCGTCATAGATGGTGAAAGCGGTCTCAAAGCCGAGCAGGTCGACATGGCGCCGCAGGATGCGCAGGCAGGCGGTATGGAACGTATAGGCCCAGACGGCGGAGGCGGATTCTTCATCTCCCAGCGCGGCCTGCAGGCGCTCGCGCAGCTCGCGCGCGGCCTTGTTGGTGAACGTGATCGCGATGACCTCCCACGGCTTTGCCGGATGCATGGCGCACAGCCGCTCCGCGTGTTCCCGATTTTCCGGCTGAGGGGCGGTCAGGTATTCGGTGAGGAACAGCAGGTCCTCCTCGGTGGCGCCTGCAGGCGCATAGGAGCTGTCCAGCCCCTCGCCAAAGCGCAGGATATTGATGATGCGGTTGATGAGCACGGTGGTTTTGCCGCTACCCGCGCCCGCAAGGATAAGCAGCGGCCCCTCGGTGGCAAATACCGCCTCGCGCTGCTTTTCGTTCAGGGAAGAAAAGCGCCGCTCTATAATGGCGCGCCGTATGGACGCGTACTTCAGGTCGAATTTGGTCGGTTCCATAGGTTTCCTCGTTTCATGATGGAGATACAAAACCAGTATAGCATAAAAACAGAGGGAAAACAAATGTTCCCGTTCCGACCCTGCGGGAGTGCCGCAGGATGATAAAATCTCCTTTTTTGTATTTTTGTGGAATAAAAATAGGCATTTGTGGAGTTTAACTCAACAAATGGTGAGTGTAAACGCACAAAAGTAGAATAGCATGATATTTTTATCGGGGCATTACATGGGTAGACTTATTACCATGAGGTGATAAGAATGGATTTCAGGCATTCCGATAAATACAGGAAGCTCGGGCTTAATGTCGCATACTACCGGAAGGACCGGCATTTCACGCAGGAAGGACTGGCGGAGGTAATCGATGTGGACCGGTCCACGATCGCGAAAATCGAGGGCGCGACAGCAGGTGCGTCAATGGATACCCTGTTCGATATCGCGGACGCGCTGGAGCTCCCTGCGTATAAGCTGCTGGAATTCCGCGATTGATACGCTGGCGCGGACCAAAACGCCGATAAAAAAACCGCCCTGGACAGGGCGGTTTTTTTCAGGCAAAGCCCAGCAAAAGGCTCGCGGTATGCACGATAAAGCACAGCGCACAGCCGAAAACTGTGGGCAGGGCGATGGCGGCAAGCGTCCATTTGACGCTGCGGCATTCCTTCCAGATCGTCAGGCAGGTGGTGGAGCAAGGCCAGTGTGCAACGGCAAAGAACAGCGTGCAGAGCGCGGTTGTCAGCGTCCAGCCGTTGGCGAGCAACAGGGTATGGAACGAGGCAAGGTCTGCGATGTCCGCAAGCGTACCGGTTGCCAGATAGCCCATCACGATCAGCGGCATGACCAGCTCGTTGGCGGGGAAGCCCAGCACGAAAGCCAGCAGGATGACTCCATCCAGGCCGAGCAGCCGCGCAAAGGGGTCGAGGAAAGCAGTCAGATGGCTGAAAACCGGAATGCCGCCGACCGTGATATTGGCGAGCAGCCAGATCACCAGCCCAGCGGGCGCGGCGACCGCTGCCGCCCGACCCAGGACGAACAGGGTGCGGTCGAATATACTGCGCAGGATGACCCTGCCGATCTGCGGCGCACGGTAGGGGGGCAGCTCGAGGGTGAAGGAGGAGGGCACCCCTTTCAGTATTGTCGCGGAGAGCAGGCGGGAGGCGGCGAGCGTGAGCAGCACGCTGCCTGCGATGACCGTGGTCAGCAGCAGGGAGCCGCCGGCGGCGCTGCCGGCAAAAAAGACCGAGCAGAGGAAGATCAGCAGCGGGAAGCGCCCGTTGCAGGGGGCGAACGAGTTGGTGAGCATGGCGATCAGACGCTCGCGCGGGGAGTCGATGATGCGGCAGCCGACAACGCCGCAGGCGTTGCATCCAAACCCCATGCACATGCTTGGGGAAAAAGTGGATGCGAACTTTTTGTTCGTTTTTTTATATAGTGAAAAGGAGGAGCTTGACTCACTCCGGCAGGAAAAAGGCAGTCCGCCACAAGCTCAAGCGCCAGCATGCACGGCATCGAGCGTTATTTTGGGGAAAAGAGGCGGAGAAAGTGCGGGAAATGCTGTGTTTGCCGCGGAAAACCGTAATCAGGAAGGTGTTATATACATATTATAGATATGTAAGAACCTGTACGAGTAAAAGGATGCAAAAAAGGAGGTATGCGCATGACTGACTCCAAGCCCAAAGCGCGTCCGGCACAGCACAGCAGTACCTTACTGGAGTTGCTGGAGAACGTGATCGCCGCACAATTTGAAATGGAGAAAACAGCTACATAAGCGGTCGTGACCGTTCGCAGGCGGAAAACGAAGGGAGGAGGCTCGCTTGCATGATCGTATTGCCGCCAACCGGGCGGTACTATATCTGCGGCTGAGCCGCGATGACGCCAACCGGGGTGAGAGCGAGAGCATCCATAACCAGCGTGCCCTGCTGCGGGAGTATGCCGCACGGCAAGGCTTCTCTATGGCGGACGAGTATGTAGACGACGGGTGGCCGGGGACGAACTTCGACCGCCCTCGCTTTCAGGACATGCTGCGCGATATGGAGCAGCACCGGTTCGACATCGTGCTGGTCAAGGACCTGTCCCGCTTGGGGCGCGATTATATCCAGATCGGACGATATATAGAGCTGGTGTTCCCAGAACACGGCGTGCGTCTGATCGCGGTCAATGACGGGCTCGATACCGCGCGGGCGGATACCGATATGGCGCCGTTCCGCAATGTTGTCAATGAGATGTATGCGCGCGATACCAGCCGGAAAATCCGCAGCGCCTTGCGCGCGAAAATGCAGGAAGGGAAATTCGTCGGGAATTTCGCACCCTATGGGTATCAAAAAGACCCCAGGGATAAAAACCATCTGATTCCGGACGGGTATGCGGCGCAGATCGTGCGGCAGATCTTTATTTGGGCGGCGGCGGGCTCCCGTCCGGCGGAGATCGCGCGGAGGCTGGGTGAGCGCGGGGAACCGCCGCCCGCATTATACCGCTGCCAGGCGCATCCTGAGCTGAATCCGGACTGCTACTCAAAGCACAAGGAATGGACTGCGGGCGGTGTCAGCCGGATCCTGCGGGATACGGTCTATCTGGGCTGTATCGTGCAGGGGAAGACGGATAAGATCAGCTTCAAGAGTAAGAAAACGCGGGAAAAGCAGCCGGAGGAATGGATCGTTGTACCGGAACGGCATGAGCCGCTGGTCTCGGTGCAGACCTTTGAGACGGTACAGCACCAGCGCGCGTCCCGCCGCTGTGGCCGGAAAGGGACGTTTGAAAATCTCTTTTCGGGCCTGGCGTTTTGTATGGACTGCGGCAAGGCCATGTCCACGGTCGGTACGCGGAAAAAGGGTTCGGCCGCGAATCTGGCCTGCGGCGCATACAAGCTGCACGGCACATCGGCCTGCTCTAATCATTTTATCGCGTATGAGAGCCTGTATCGCTGCGTGCTGGAGGCGGTGCGCCGGTATGCCTGTCTGTCCGAGAAGGAATGCGACGACCTGTTTGAACGCCTGAACCGCCGCCTGCGGTTGGCCGAGCGGGAACAGGAAGCCGGACGCGAGCGGGAGTGGCTGGATCAGGAACTGGCCCGTATGCAGCGCCTGGTCGCACAGCTTTATGAGGATCGTTCAGCGGGCAGGATAGGAGGGACAAATTTCTATCCGCTGCTCGAAAGATACGAACAGAAAACGGCCCAGCTGCAAAAACAGCGCGATGCGTTGCAGCCGGATGCCGGAGATGCGGGCCTGTGGCAGCAGCAGGAGCATCTGCGCGCCCTGATCCGCCAGTATAAGGATATCGACGAGTTGACGCCGCCGTTGCTCTTTGAACTGATCGGGCGGATCGAAGTAGGGCAAGGTACATACGAAAAAACAGAAAGGGGTAGGGCCAAACGGCAGAAGCTCTCGATCTCTTTCCGTTTTCTGCCCGAGCCCTGTGAAGTGGAATGGATTGAATAAGCGGGGCATGCCGATGAAGATCGGATGCGTCCCGCTTTCTATTGAATCGGGGATACGCAAAACGGGCGTCCGGCTCAACGCCGGACGCCCGTTCCATTTCCCGAATGTATCAGAGGAAAATATATTTGAGGATAAACAGGACCGCCAGTACATACATCAGCGGCGCGACCTTTTTCCCCTTGCCGGCCGCCAGGTTGAGCAGCACATAGGAGATAATGCCCATGGAGATGCCCTCGGAGATGCTGTAGAACAGCGGCATCGAAAGAATGGCGAGGTAAGCCGGAATGGCATCGGTCAGGTTGTCCAGATCGAAGCGGATTTCCGTCACCGTGCCAACCATCAGGAAGCCGACCATGATGAGCGCGGGCGCGGTGGCGAACGAGGGGATCGCGGTGAAAATCGGCGCGAACAGGGTGGATACCAGGAACAGGCCGGCGGTGACGAGGGCGGTCAGGCCGGTACGGCCGCCGACCGCAACGCCGGAGGCGGATTCGACGAACGTCGTCGTGGTCGAGGTGCCGAGCACCGCGCCGGCGGAGGTCGCAATTGCGTCGGACAGCAGGGCGGGCTTGATGCGGGGCAGCTTACCATCCTTATCCAGCATATCCGCCTTGGTGGCAACGCCGATCAGCGTACCCAGGGTATCGAAGATATCTACAAACAGGAACGAGAAGATCACAACGATAAAATTGATGATGCCGACCGTGCTGAAGTCCACGTTGAAGCACTGGCCGAACGTCAGGCCGAGCTTGGTGAAATCGGTCATGCCAAACGCGGGGAACAGGGAGTAGAAGCCCGCTTCCGCGTCTGGAACATACAGGCCGACCCCCTGACAGGCCATGCCAATGATCCAGGTCAGCAGGATGCCGAACAGGATAGCGCCCTTGACCTGATGGATATACAGCACGGCGGTGATAAACAGGCCGACCAGCGCGAGCAGCGCGCAGATGCCAGCGGTATGGAAGTTATCCGTAAAGCTGGTGATGGTAACGAGCGTGGAGGAATCCACGGACAGCCCCGCGTTCTGTAGGCCGATAAAGGCGATGAACAGGCCGATGCCCACGGAAACGCCGCGTTTGAGCGTCAGCGGGATCGCATTGAAGATCGCCTCGCGCACATTGGTCAGCGAGAGGACGACAAAGATCAGACCCTCGACAAAGACGGCGAGCAGCGCGACCTGCCAGCTGTAGCCGTAACCGGCGACGACCGTATACGCCATAAAAGCGTTCAAGCCCATGCCGGCGGACAGGGCAAACGGCAGGTTGGCCATCAGCGCCATGCACACCGTGCCGATGAACGAAGCCAGCGCGGTAGCGAGCAGGACGGCGGTCGGGTCCATGCCGGTCGAACCGAGAATGCTTGGATTGACCGCGAGGATATACGCCATGGTCATAAACGTGGTGACGCCGGCCATGACCTCGGTCCGGACGGTGGTCTTATTATCGGACAGCTTGAATACTCTTTCCAACATTTTGTTTTTCAGCCCCTTTTCTTTCTCTGGTTTCCCTTTCTTATTTGCCGTCGTAGGATACGACGGTCGCCAGCGGATAGTCTTTCAGACGGTCGCGCCCATGCAGGCCCTTCAGCTCCAGCAGGCAGACGATCTTGACGACCTTTGCGCCGAGCTGCTCCAACAGATGCGCCGCCGCCTCCAGCGTGCCGCCGGTCGCGATCAGGTCGTCGATCAGGACGACACGCATGCCGGGCTTGATATCGTCCTTATGGACCTCGATTGTGGCGGTGCCGTACTCTAGGCTGTAGGTCGCCCCGACTGTCTCGCGGGGCAGCTTGCCCTCCTTGCGGATGGGGATGAACGGCTTGTGCAGTTTGTACGCGATCGGCATACCGAACAGGAAGCCGCGGGATTCCAGACCCGCGACCACATCGAACGGCTCCCCCTCGAGCAGCGCGGCCATCTCGTCGACCGAAAGCTGCAGACCGTCCGCGTTGCCGATGGCGGTGGTGATGTCGCGGAAGATCACGCCCGGTTCGGGAAAATCCGGAATGCTGGTGATATACGGTTCTATTTTGCTCATGCTTCCTCCTTCTTTGGTGCGGGCGGTGCGGCCCGCGGTTTTTGTGGCTGGTTTCCCCCTGACTGCGGCGGACGCGCGCCCGAATGCCACGACCGCGCCGCATACAAATTAATTGTAACAAATCTTTCGCACTTTACAAGAGCTTTATTTGCCGAAATACGACAAGATATCCGTTTTTATTTTTATATGTCCGATTGGGCGGCAGGGGTTGCACAGCGTATGGTTTGTCAGACACATTTTGATTTGATATAATATGTATCAAGTCTAATCTGCAATCTTAATCAGAACCTGCGTCATGTATTCTTTTTCGTTGGCAATCATATAGTCTGTAAGCTCGCGCTCAAAGGAATATCCTGTAAGCTGTAGATTGTGTTCGTTGGCATAATTTAGCATTTTTTTATATAATTCAGGAAGTCTGTCCCATCCACCTTTTAGATAGCCGCACAGATACGCTCCCTTTGGCCTTATCATAAAACCGCTTTGCTTTTTATGTTCCATTATCACCGTATATAAGCCGTCATATTTGTCAAATTGTCCCTCCTGAAGCTTATATAGAGAGATATAGCTCCCTACGCCTGAGCGATACTGTTCTGGCGGCCAGATACTTTGAACATATGTAAAGACTTTGATAAGGTTATCCTCCTCAAATTCATAAGGGACGGTCAACAGATATTCTTTTTTCAGATAAACTATTTCTATATGGATATCGCTGATTTGCTGGCAAAGTAAAAGATGTTCTTTTTTCTGGCTTAGAACAGACTTGACCGCTTTCAGCTTTCGGATTTCCGCATCAATTTCCCGTTGCTTGACAGAAACAATTTCAAGGAATTTCTGTTCGTCAAAGGAATGGATAAATGCTTTGATCTCCGCAATGCTCAGATTGAGTTCTTTCAGCATACGGATATATTCAAAATCTATGCTCTGTGAATAGTCATAATATCGATATCCGTTCTCCCCCTTGTAGCGTGGAGAAAACAAACCGATATAATCGTAATAATGCAACGTCCTTTTATTGACATTGTGTAATTCTGCGAACTGTGCGGTTGTAAGCCGTATGGTTTTATTTTCCATAAATTACCTCGTTGACATTACACTTACTGTATAGTTTATGATAAGTATATGCCAAATGAAAGCAAAAGGAAAGGGGTTTGACCGGATATGGAAAATAACATAAAATTAAGAGAGTTAAAGAAAGAAGATGTACCAGCATTGGAAGATGTGATAAGAAAAACATGGAATTATGACAGATTTGCAACCCCAAAGACAGCTCGTAAGCTTGCAAAAGTCTATCTTGCAACCTGTTTGACAAATCAGACCTATACGCGAGTTGCGGAAGTCAACGGTGTTCCTGTGGGACTGATTTTGGGAAAGGATATAGAAAAACATCACTGTCCGCCGAAATATCGCCTGCGCCAAATATCCGCATTATGCGGATTGCTGATTTCTAAAGAGGGGCGTGAAATACTGAATTTCTATAAGAATGTGGACGATATAGACAACCGGCTCTTAAGACAGTGCAGCAAAACTATAAAGGGGAGCTTGCCCTGTTTGCCCTGTCCCCCGAATATAGAGGGCTTGGGATCGGGAAAATGCTGTTCCGCTGTTTATTAGCCTATATGGAAAGCCGGAGTATTAGCGATTTCTATCTTTATACCGATACAAGCTGTAATTTCGGATTTTATGAGCATCAGGGCATGGTACGCCAACAGCAGTACAAACACCTTGTCCATATGAAAGGACAAAAAGGCGAATTGGAATTTTATCTTTATGACATGGCGGTATAAAATCATAAATTTTGATTTTACCTGAATTTATTTGCTTTCGAAAAGGTTAGCATGAATAAAAAACGAAACAGAGAAAAGGGACGACGGATATGGATAAGAAAACAGGCGGTGCAAGGGCGTATATGGGGATACTGCTGTCCGGCGTTTTGGCCGGCATGATGATCTCGGTTGGCGGGACGGTATATTTATCGGTGGACAGCAAGGTGGTCGGCGCTTCGCTGTTCAGCATCGGATTGTTTTTTGTGGTTTCCATGCGGCTGTGGCTGTATACCGGCAAGATCGGGTATCTGTTCCGCGGCGGACACGACTATGCCGCGAAGCTGCTGCTGACGCTTGCGGGAAATTTTGCGGGCGCATTCGGCACAGCGCTGCTGCTTCGGCAGACGCGCGCAGCGGCAAATCTGGTTGGACGCGCGGCTGAGCTGAGTGCGGTAAAGCTGCAGGACGAGCCGGTCAGCGTTTTTATCCTAGCGGTGTTCTGCGGCGTGCTGATGTACATTGGCGTGAATGGGTTTGGCGTTTTTGAGCTTGCGCTGGGCAAATACGCTGCGGTATTTTTGGCCGTTGCAGTGTTCATCCTTTCCGGCTTTGAGCACTGTGTTGCCAATATGTTTTATTATTCGCTGGCCGGCGTGTGGGACAGCGGGCAGGCGTGGCTGTCCATGGCGGTCATGGTACTGGGTAATTCGGCAGGTTCGGTCGTTGTGGCGGAGGGATACCGCGCCGCACAGAAACTGCAGGACGCGGCATAACTCCACATAATAACACGAAAAAGCGCTTCGACACGCAGGGACCGTGCCGGAGCGCTTTTAAGGATACTATATAGCAGGCCGGCCGTTTTTATAGGACGGAATCGGGACATTGCGGATTGTTTCGAGCGTGTATCAGACGAATAAGTAGGTATAATCACAGTAAGGCTTAAAGTACAAGCCTTGATCGCGATAGTTATAGATAAACTTTTTCAGCATAAATTTGCAGAGCATAGCACGCGGTTCAACGGCTCTTGCGAAGGCTTAGCGAACATTTTAAGCGTGATTAACATTGCCGCGCGGACAGGAAAACCGCCTGCGGCTGGTCGCCGCAGGCGGTTGGGAAAGCCTGTTTGCGCGTTATTTCATGTAACCGCCCTGCATGGGGGATACCGCGTGCTCGGAAAAGATCTTAAGCACGCCGGAGGTGTATTTCGCCGGCTTCGGCTGCCACTTGGCGAGGCGCGTGGCCAGGATTGCCTCCATTTCGGCGGGCGTTTTTTCCTCGCCGTTCACACCGACGATCGCAAGCACGCGCGCGGGGATATCGATGCGGATAAGGTCGCCCTCCTCGACCAGCGCGATCGGGCCGCCGCTGGCCGCCTCGGGCGAAACGTGGCCGATGGACGGGCCGGTGGACGCGCCGGAGAAGCGTCCGTCCGTGATCAGGGCGATCGAGCGACCAAGCTCCTTGTCGGACGAAATCGCCTCCGAGGTGTAGAACATTTCAGGCATGCCGGAGCCCTTGGGGCCTTCGTAGCGGATGAACACCGCGTCTCCGGGCTGGATTTTGTGGGTCAGGACCGCGTCGATCGCCTCTTCCTCGCTGTCGAATGGGCGGGCGCGCAGCGTCGCCTGGAACATCTCCTTGGGGCAGGCCGTATGCTTGATGACCGCCCCTTCGGGCGCGAGGTTGCCCTTAAGAATCGCGATCGCGCCGTCCGTGCCGATCGCCTTGTCAAATGGGCGAATAACGTCGTCGCGGGTCACGCCGTGCGCGGCGCAGTATTCGTCGCACTTGTCATAGAAGCCGTTGGCGCGCAGCTCTTCCAGGTTTTCGCCCAGCGTTTTGCCGGTGACGGTCATCGCGTCGAGGTGCAGCATGGACTTGATCTCCTCCATGATGCGCGGCACGCCGCCCGCGTAATAGAAATACTGCGCCGGCCACTTGCCCGCCGGACGGATATCGAGCAGATAATGCGCGCCGCGGTGCATGCGGTCAAACAGCTCGGCATCCAGCTCGATGCCGAACTCATGCGCAATCGCAGGCATATGGATGAGCGAGTTGGTGGAGCCGGAGATCGCCGCATGCACCATGATGGCGTTCTCGAACGACTCGCGCGTGACGATATCGCGCGGCTTGAGACCGGCTTGCGCAAGACGCATGACCTGCTCGCCCGCGCGGCGCGCAACGTCGCGCAGGTCCTCGCAGGTGGCGGGCATGAGCGCCGAACCGGGCAGCATCAGGCCGAGCGCCTCGCCCATGACCTGCATGGTGGAGGCGGTACCCATGAACGAGCACGCGCCGCAGGAGGGGCAGGCGTGCTGCTTGTAATAGGTGAGCTGTTCCTCGGTGATCTCGCCGCGCTGGCACATGGCGCTGTATTTGCCGATCTGTTCGAGCGTCAGCAGGTCGGGACCCGCGTCCATGACGCCGCCCGTGACCAGGATGGAAGGCATATTGACGCGGCCGATCCCCATCAGGTGCGCGGGTACCGCCTTGTCACAGGAGGCCACAAAAATACCGCCGTCAAACGGCGTCGCGCCCGCGTGTATCTCGATCATGCTGCAGATCGTGTCACGCGAGGCGAGCGAATAGTTGATGCCGTCATGCCCCTGCGCCATACCGTCGCAGATATCCGTGGCAAAATAGCGGGCGGGCTGGCCGCCCGCCTGCTTGACGCCATCCGCCGCGCGGTCAACCAGCTCAAGCAGATGAGCGCTGCCCGGGTGGCTGTCGCCGAATGTGCTCTCGATCATGATCTGGGGCTTGGACAGATCCTCCACCGTCCAGCCCATGCCCATGCGCAGCGGGTCCTGCTCCGGCGCGAGCTTGCGAATCTCCTGACTTATCATACCAGTTCCGCTCCTTTTCTCTCAAACGTGTTTTGCCTGATTGTTTTACGCACCCATCAAATTCATCTGATGACTTTAAGCTTATTATAGACGCTTCCAGTAGGACAAGTCAATAATAAAACAAAAAATCGGGAAAATAACACAAACAAAAAATAAAGAAGATGGAATATATCTGATGATTTGGGGAGGAAATGCTGGGAAGTGCTTGCGCGCGCCGGTTGGTTGGGATACAATAGAGACAGGAAAGGAGGCGGCACCATGGCGGAGGATAACCGGTCGCTGGCCGGCCAGACAGCGGACGCGCTGATCGCATATATCGTGGACAGAGGGCTGGAGCAGGGGGACCGGCTGCCCAACGAAAGGGAACTGTCCGGCCTGCTGGGAGTGGGGCGCAGCACGCTGCGGGAAGCGGTGCGCATGCTGTCCTCGCGCAATATCCTGGAGGCGCGGCAGGGGGCGGGGGTGTTCGTCAGCGGGAACACCGGCGTAT
Organism: Intestinibacillus sp. NTUH-41-i26; assembly: GCF_032769475.1. Lineage (GTDB taxonomy): Bacteria > Bacillota > Clostridia > Oscillospirales > Butyricicoccaceae > Agathobaculum > Agathobaculum ammoniilyticum. The sequence continues at coordinate 2,409,154 of NZ_CP136477.1, read as the reverse complement.
CGGACGATCCGCTGGGCTTCACTTTTATCCGTGATAAACAGAAGCTGGCTGCCGACTTGGTGGAGTTCCGCATGATGCTCGAGCCCCGTGTTGCCGCGTTGGCCGCGCTGCGCGCTACCCCCGCGCAGGCGGACGAGCTGGCCGCGCTGGCGCTGGCCGTCGAGCAGCGGTATGCTGCCGGCGCGCGGCACACGCAGGAGGACGCCGCGTTCCATGCCAAGCTCGGCGAGCTGAGCGGCAATGTGGTGATTCCGAATCTGGAGCCGATCATTCTGGGGGCGATCGATCTGTTTATCGACCTGACGGACGCACGCCTGAAGGAAGAAACGATCAGCTCGCATCGTGCCATCGTGGAGGCTGTCCGTGCAAACGACCCGATTGCCGCAGAGGATGCAATGACGCTGCACCTGGTCTATAACCGGAACCGCCTGCGCGGGCTGCTGGCACGGGATGGGCAAACAGGGGATACAAAAGAGCGGCGGTAAGTTTTTACCGCCGCTCTTTGGCTGGCGTGGGTGTGGTTATAGAGGTCCCGTCTGCGCGCTGAAGCATGTCTGGAGCAGGGCGGTGCAGCCGGCTGTGATATCCAGCCAGGTCTGCTCAAAGTCGCGGGTGTACCAGGGATCGGCAACATCGCGGGGCTGGGCGGTGAAATCAAGCAGCAGGCACAGTTTATGGTCAGGATCGCTGCCGCAGATGCGGCGCATCGCCTCGAGGTTGCGGCGGTCCATGCCGATCAGAAGGTCGTAGGTCTGGTAGTCCGCCGCCTGCAGCAGGCGGGCGGTTTTTCCGTCACATCGTATCCCGTGCTCGGCCAGCTTGCGGCGCGCTAGCGGGTAGACGGGATTGCCGAGCTCCTCCGCACTCACAGCGGCGGAAGCGACTTGCGCGCAGCCGGACAGGCCGGCGCGCTGCAGCAGGTCGTTCATTACGAACTCGGCCATGGGGCTGCGGCAGATATTGCCGTGGCACACGAATAATATTTTTGTCATTCTTTATAACTCCTGAGATCTGATTAAAGGCCTTGAACCTCTTTGTTAAGTGCAGATATTGCTAACTTTTTGTTATAATCAAATATACGCGATGGCGCCGCGCCTGTCAAGCGGCTGCGGCCGCATACACTTTTTCCATAAGCACATGCTTAGGCTTTGCTTGCCGCAGGCGTGCGCCCGCTGGAACGCATGGTCGAGCTGGAAGGCCACGCGCGGCAGATAGCCGGCATCCTCCAGCAGCGTGAACAATGGGAAGAAGATCGCCATGGGCGGCAGCATGACAGATACGACGGTCGCCAGCACGCGCCATACGCCATCGGCCAGCATGGAAACAACAAAGGGAGGAAGCCCGAGCGCGGACAAGCCGGCCGCGATCGGCGCGGTCAGGCCCAGCAGGTGCGTGCCGAGCCATTCGCTTGGCACATTTGCGCCGAACAGGGTGATATAAAAGACCAGGGCGAGCAGGAGGAGCATGAGCGGGATTCCCAGGCGGCGGCTCATCAGGATGCGGTCGAGCTGCCGGTCGCGGGCGCAGGCAGCCTCCGGTACCTGGACACAGGTGAGGGCGATCTCCTCCGCGCGCAGCGCGGCCGCGGCGGTTACCATGTCGTCGAATTGCTGTCCGGTCAGGCCGCCGGGCGGGTGCAGCGCGAGCGTGGCAAGCGCTTCGCCGCGTGTACCGCCCACCCGCTGCAGCGCGTTTTCGATCACATCCGGATAGCGGATCGCAGCGACCGGACCGGACGAATCGTTTTCCAGCACGCAGCATACCGCCTGCGTGAGCTGCGGCAGGCCGCGTCCGCGCCGCGCAGCGCAGGGGACGACTGGAATGCCCAGCTCGCGCTGCAGGGCTTCGGTGTTGATTCGGATACGCTTTTTGCGCGCTTCATCCATCAGATTGAGGCAGAGTACGGCGTTCGGCATGACCTCGAGTACCTGCAGGACCAAAATCAGATTGCGTTCCAGGCAGGTCGCGTCCGCAACAAGGATGGCTGCGTCCGCATCGCCGGAGGCGAGGAAATCGCGGGCAACGCGCTCCTCAGAGGAGCGGGCGCGCAGGGAATAAGTACCGGGCAGGTCGACCAGCGTCAGGCCTGTATCGCCGCAGCGCATCACGCCGTATGCGTTTGCAACGGTTTTGCCGCTCCAGTTCCCAGTGTGCTGGCGGCTGCCGGTGAGCGCGTTGAACACCGTCGATTTGCCTACGTTCGGGTTGCCGGCCAGCGCGACCACCGGCGCTCCGGTGCGCTGCCTCAAGGGACCACCCCGACTTCGATCTGTGCGGCGTCGCTTTTCCGCAGGGCGATGACCGCGCCGCGGATCAGGTAGGCGGTGGGATCACCCGCGGCGGCGCGCTGTATGCAGGTCACCCGCGTCCCGTCAACCAGGCCGAGATCCTGCAGGCGGCGGCGCATTCCGCCCGAGAGGTGTAACGTGCGCACGCGCGCGCCCATCCCTTCCGGCAGGTCGGGCAGCGGGAAAAAGGTTTCATGGTTCATGCTATCATTCCCTATTTAGGATTTGGCCGCGCTTTCCGCAGGGAAAGGGCGGTTACTTCATGCTATGCGGCGGGGGGGCGGCGTGACATCCGGAGCGCGGCAAAACCCCGCGCCGCAGCGGAGCGCAAAAAAGAAAAACGCCGCGTCAGCGGCATTTTTCGGTCGTATCAGGGTTATTCGGCGGAGGATAGCATCAGCTTGATGCGGTTCTCTTGGTTTATTTTTGACGCGCCGGGGTCGTAATCGACCGCGACGATGTTCGCCTGCGGATACAGTTCTCGGATTTTTCGGATCATCCCTTTGCCGGCAATGTGGTTGGGCAGGCAGCCGAACGGCTGGGTGCAAACGATATTGGTCACGCCCTCGGTAATCAACTCGACCATCTCGGCGGGCAGCAGCCAGCCTTCGCCCATTTTTACGCCCGGCCCGATGATGTCGAGCGCTTTTTTGCGCACCTCTTCAAACGGCATGGGCGGGCGGAAGTTGCCGTCCCGCTTCATCAGGCGGATGATATCCGCCTGCTTGCTGAGCAGGAACTGGTAAATCACCTTATAGGTCGCGGCGCGCGCCCCCGAGCGGCCGTATAGCTCATGGTCGATGACCGAGTTGTAGACTGAGTACATACAGAAGTCCATCAGACCGGGGAGGACAGGCTCGCAGCCCTCGGAGAGCAAAAACGCTTCCAATTGGTTGTTGCCGAGCGGGGAGAATTTGACATAAATCTCGCCCACGATGCCGACCATCTTCTTTTTTTGCGATTTGTCCAGCTTGATCTTGCCGAAAACCTGCAGCACATACCGGTACAGGTGCTTGACTTCGCCGTAGCGGATGATGCGGTCGCTGGTAAAGCGCGAGGTGACCGCGCTCATGCAGATGTCGATCGCCTTATCGGTCGAGCCGGGAACGCATTCATAAGGGCGGCACTGGTTGGCGACCATCATGATCAGATCGCCGATCAGCAGCGCGTAGGCGATCTGCATGACCATAGTTTTGGTCAGCTTGAAGCCGGGGTTGATGTCCGCCTCGAGTCCAGCGAAGTTGAGCGATATGACGGGAATAAACCCGTATCCGTTTTTATCCAGCGCCTTACGCAGCAAATGGATATAGTTGGAGGCGCGGCAGCCGCCGCCCGTCTGCGGTAGAATGAGCGCGACCTTATGGATGTCATACTTGCCGGATTCGATCGCGTCCAGCAGCTGGCCGATGACCAGCAGGGCCGGATAGCAGGTGTCGTTATGCACGTTGCGCAGACCCTGCTCCGCGATGTTCGGGCCTTCGGTATGCAGCAGCTCCATGTTGTAGCCGTAGTTTTTCATCAGGCGGCACATCAAGCCGAGCTGGACTGGCAGCATGTTGGGTACCAGGATGGTATAATCCTTGCGCATTTCCTCAGTGAACCGCGGCCGCTCCGGAGGGTTAGCTGATATGTTGTTGTTCTGCAAGCTTTCTGCCCTCCTCTACTGCGGCCAGCATGCTGCGGATGCGGATTTTGGCCGCGCCCAGGTTGCTGATCTCGTCAATTTTAAGCTGTGTATAGATTTTGCCGCCGTCTTCACAAATAGCGCGCATTTCGTCCGTTGTGATCGCATCGATGCCGCAGCCGAACGATACGAGCTGGATGAGCTGCGCGTTTTCCTTGCGTGTGACATACTTCGCCGCGCCGTACATGCGGGAATGGTAGGTCCACTGGTTGAGCACATGGACCTCCGGTACCTTGGCAAGCTGCCAGACCGCGTCCTCGGACACGATAACCATGTTGAATGAAGCAATGAGCTGGTCGATGCCGTGGTTGATCTCAGGATCGACGTGGTACGGCCGGCCTGCGATGACCGCGATATCCAGCCCGTGCGTGTCCGCGTAGGCGATGGCCTTCTGCCCCTCGATGCGGATCTGTGCATAATAGTCCGCCAGCGCCTGATACGCGGCCTGGGACGCAGCGGCCACCTGCTTTTTCTTCAGTCTGGGGTATTTCCCGCAAAAGTACTTGACCGCCTGCTGGACAAAGCGCTTGGGTTCGGTCAGTTCAAAATACGGCATCATAAAGTCAAAGTCCTGCAGCGCGCTCACGTTGGCCTTGAGCAGCTCGGGATAATAGGCCACAACCGGACAGTTGTAGCAGTTGGTGGCGCGGCCCTCGTCGATGTTATAGGTCATGCAGGGATAGAAAATCGCGTCCACACCCTTGTCGAGCAGGTTTTCGATATGCCCGTGCATCAGCTTGGCCGGATAGCAGACCGTGTCCGACGGGATGGAGTGCTGCCCGCGCATATACATATCGCGCGTGGATACGTCGGACAGTACGGTTTCAAAGCCGAGCGCGCGCAGGAACGTGGTCCAGAACGGCAGCAGCTCATACATATTCAGGCCGAACGGGATGCCGATTGTGCCATTCGGCATGGGCTTACCGCTCGGCTCGCCCATGCTCTTGAGCTTTTCGAGCTTCCATTTATACAGGTTGGGCAGCTCGGCCTTCTTTGTGCCGCCGAGCGGCCGTTCGCAGCGGTTGCCCGAGATGAACCGCCGCCCGCCGCCGAAATCGTTGACCGTCAGGCTGCAGTGGTTCTCGCACAGGCCGCAGCGCGCGGATTTGACCGTGTGGCGGAAATGGGAAAGCACGTCCATGCCAATCAGCGTGGTTTTAGCGGGACGGTTGTCCTTGGCGTGCAGCGCGGCGCCGTATGCGCCCATCAGGCCGGAGATCGCGGGACGGGTCACGTCGCGGCCGATCTCCTGCTCGAACGAGCGTAGGATGGCGTCGTTGAGGAAGGTGCCGCCCTGCACCACGATGTGCTGGCCGAGGTCATCCGGCGAGTGAGCGCGGATGACCTTGTACAGCGCGTTTTTGACGACCGAAACCGACAGGCCGGCCGAGATCGCGTCGATGCCCGCGCCGTCCTTCTGCGCCTGCTTGACCGACGAGTTCATGAATACCGTGCAGCGCGAGCCAAGGTCGATCGGGTGCTGGGCGAACAGGCCGAGCTTGCAGAATTCCTCGATTGAATAGCCCATCGAGCGGGCAAAGGTTTCGATGAACGAGCCGCAGCCGGACGAGCAGGCCTCGTTGAGCGAAATATTATCAATGCATTTGTTGCGGATCTTGAAGCATTTGATATCCTGCCCGCCGATATCGATGATGAAGTCCACGTCCGGACAGAAGTGGCGCGCCGCGCGGAAGTGCGCGACCGTTTCGACCAGGCCGAAATCCACGCCGAAGGCGTTCTGGATGAGCGCCTCGCCGTAGCCCGTGACTGCGCTGGACACGATATGCACGCGGTCGCCGCACAGCTCATAGAGCTTGGTGAGCTGCTCGCGGATCACGTCGGCCGGATTGCCCTTATTGGACTGGTAATGGTGGAACAGGATCTGATGGTCTTCACCGATTAATACCAATTTGGTAGTTGTTGAACCGCAATCGATGCCCAGATAAGCGTCGCCCTGATAAACGGTCACGTTTTCCGTCATTACGTCGTGTACCCCGTGGCGGCGCTTGAAGGCCTGGTATTGCTCGTCGTTTTCAAACAGCGGCGGCAAGTATTGGGCCACCAGAGGCGCGGCCGCGGCCTTTTCCAGCGCTTCCAGCAGGGAATCGACGGAATAGGTGGAGCGGGTGTCTTTGGCATATTCCGCCGCGCCCGCCGCGATAGCATAGGGGGCGAGCGCCGGAAAATGCGCATGGTCGTCGTCGAGCTGCAGGGTTTTCTGGAATTGTCGCTGCAGGCATTTGAAAAAAAACAGCGGACCGCCGAGGAAGAGGACGTCCCCCTTGATCTCGCGCCCCTGCGCAAGCCCCGCGACCGTCTGGTTAACGACCGCCTGGAAAATGGAGGCGGCAACATCCTCCTTGCGTGCGCCCTCATTGAGCAGCGGCTGGATATCCGACTTGGCGAACACACCGCAGCGGGAAGCGATAGTATAGATACGCTCCGCGCCCTGCGCCAGTTCGTCCAGTTCGGTGGGCGTCACGTCAAGCAGGATCGCCATTTGGTCGATGAAAGCGCCCGTGCCGCCGGCGCAGGAGCCGTTCATGCGCTCCTCCAGCTGGCCGGTCAGGAAAACGATCTTCGCATCCTCGCCGCCCAGCTCGATAACCACGTCGGCCTGCGGGACATGGACGCCGACCGCCTTGCGGGTGGCGAATACCTCCTGCACAAAGTCGATACCCGACGCCTTGGCAACGCCGAGGCCAGCCGAGCCGGTGATCGCGCAGTGGATAACGGCGTCCTCACCGATCAGGCTGCGGGCATTTGTCACAAGCTCGACAGCCTTTTCGCGCACCTTGGAAAAGTGGCGCTCATAATGTTTGTGGATAATCTCCCCATCGCGCACGACAACGATCTTAACGGTCGTCGAGCCGATGTCGATTCCTACGTTTACATTCATAAGTATCCTTTTTCTCCCGTGTAAAAAACAATGCGCCGCAAGACGCATGGAAAATTGCGGCAAGATGCGTTCTGCGTTGCAGAAAACAGGGGTTTTCGCTGGGAAATGCTTTCCTGAACTGGTATAAATGGGGGAAAGCCGCCGCAAGACCGCAATCTTACTTATTTAATATATACGCGCATGGGAGAAATGTCAATCCACTGTAAAGGTGCGGGGCTGCCGAAAATACGCCTTGACAAAGCGCGTATTTTTATATAAAATAGACTGCGTAAATGAATAAATTTCCTTATCGAGAGCGGTGGAGGGAACGGCCCTGTGAAACCCGGCAACCTGCGCAAATCCATGCGTAAGGTGCCAAATCCGGCGTATGAACACGAAAGATGAGGGGGCAAAACGCACTTTTCGCTCCCAAAAGGGAGCGTTTTTTGTTGCTCTCCCGAAAAATGCAGAAAGGAATAAAATCGCTATGGCACATCATTTTTTTACATCGGAATCCGTCACGGAGGGGCATCCGGACAAGATCTGCGACCAGATTTCGGACGCAATCCTTAACGAAATCTTAACGAGCGACCCGTACGCGCGCGTGGCCTGCGAAACGACCTGCACGACCGGCATGGTACAGGTCATGGGCGAGATCTCCACGACCTGCTATGTGGATATCCCCAGGGTCGTGCGCGACACGATTCGGGAGATCGGCTACGACCGCGCCAAGTACGGCTTTGACTGCGACACCTGCGCGGTGCTGACCTCGATCGATGAGCAGTCGCCCGACATCGCTCTGGGCGTGGATAGCTCGCTGGAGCGCAAAGCGGGCGCGGCTGACGCGGACCTCGCCATCGGCGCGGGCGACCAGGGCATGATGTTCGGCTACGCGTGCGATGAAACACCCGAGCTGATGCCGCTGCCCATCTCGCTGGCGCATAAGCTGGCCAAGCGTCTGGCCGAGGTGCGCAAGAACGGCATGTTCGACTACCTCCGGCCGGATGGCAAAAGCCAGGTCACGGTCGAATATGATGAAGATGGGCAGCCGGTGCGGGTCGATACCGTTGTGCTTTCCACCCAGCACAGCCCCGAGGTGTCCCTCCAGCAAATCCGCAAGGACATGGTTGAGCAGGTGATCCGTCCGGTCATCCCGAGTCATCTGCTGGATGAAAACACCAGATACTATATCAACCCGACTGGCCGCTTTGTCATCGGCGGCCCGCAGGGAGACTCCGGCCTGACCGGACGGAAGATCATCGTCGATACCTACGGCGGCATCGGCAGGCACGGCGGCGGCGCGTTCTCCGGCAAGGACCCGACCAAGGTGGACCGTTCCGCGGCGTATGCCGCGCGCTGGGTAGCGAAGAATATCGTCGCAGCGGGGCTGGCGCGGCGCTGCGAGCTACAGTTGGCCTATGCGATCGGCGTAGCGGAGCCGGTATCCATCATGGTGGAAACGTTCGGAACGGGTGTGGTTGACGAGGGCCGGCTGGCCGAGGCCGTGCGCCGCGTGTTCGACCTGCGTCCGGCGGCACTGATCGAAACGCTTGACCTGCGCCGGCCGATCTACAAGCAGCTCGCCGCCTATGGCCACATGGGGCGCGAGGAGCTGGGCGTCAAGTGGGAGCAGACCGATAAGGTGGAGGAGCTGAAAAAGGCGCTCGACTGAACGGGCGGCCGCAGACAAAAGGACTGTTTTGGAGGCGGTAACAGATGACGGAAGAGGAAAAGATTTTTGCGGGCAAGCTGTTCGACGCGCGTACTAGGGAACTGCGGGATATCAAGCATAAGGCGCATATCCTGTGCCAGCGGTTCAATCAGATGGACGAGTATGATGCGGCGCGGCTGCCAGTCGTGCGTGAGTTTATCGGCGCGATCGGGGAAAAATATTATTTTCAGGGGCCGATTCAGTTCAACTATGGTTCGCATACCTTTATTGGGGAAAACTTTTTCTGCAATTTTAACCTAACCGTGATGGATGACGCGCGCATTTATATCGGCGATAATGTGATGCTTGGACCGAACGTTTCACTCATGGCGACCAACCACCCGCTGATTGCAGCGGAACGTACCAGCATGCGCTATCCGGATGGGCATGTTTCCATGTCCGAATATGCAGAAGATATCCATATTGGAAACGATGTTTGGATCGCAGCGAACGCTGTGGTGCTGGGCGGTGTGACGATTGGTGATGGAGCGGTCATCGGCGCGGGCAGTGTGGTGACAAAGGATATTCCAGCGGGCTACCTTGCTGTCGGCGTGCCGTGCAGACCGCTGCGCCCCATCACCGAAGCGGACTCCAAGATGGAACTGCTTTAGTAGGAAAAACAAAAAGCTCTGCCAACATACTGGCAGAGCTTTTTGTTTCAACCAGTAGAGCCGCCTGATTTCACGGCTCTACTTGCCTTACTTAAAAGATACGCCTGTATATAGCCAGTCAACGCAAATCGAAGTGCGGCTTCCATTCAGCGAACAGAAGGTGCGTACTACACACATGGACCACAGGCCGGTAGATGGGTTCTGAATCCGAATGTTCATCCAGTGCATTTCGCGAGAGTGGCTGAAAAGCGTATCGTCCAGCACCATACGCGTAGTAATGGTCGTATTGTCATTCGTTTGAATATCAAATACACCTCCGTCGTAGATGCTGACGCGGCGTATATCTGCCAGCACTGAAGTGCCGGTCTCTTTTGGGCGGATCGATAACCGTATTGCATCGGCTGAAACATACTCCGCTGACAAAGTTAGCGCGTCAAGAGGAACTTCCGTCGTACTGCCGGCTTTGGACAGGTCGGCATTATACGTGATGGAGGTGCCACGCAAATTGGGGCTCACAATATCCTGCGCGGAGGTTTTAAAACGCAATTTATAAGAGGTGACGGTGTCCTCTGCTATTTCAATGGCTGGTGCAGGACCGGTATCGCCCTTTTCACCAGCCTCGCCCTTTGCGCCCTGCGGACCGGCAGGGCCGGCGGGGAGGACGAAATCCAGAGATATGCCGGTATCGGTTTCATTTGCCAAAACGCCCGCTGTATCACCGGCAGTTACCGTTCCAACGGTTACGGTGGGCGTAGCACCGGTTGCGCCTTGCGGACCGGTATCGCCCTTTTCACCAGCCTCACCTTTTACGCCCTGCGGACCGGCAGGGCCGGCGGGAAGGACGAAATCCAGAGATATGCCGGTGTCGGTCTCATTTGCCAAAACGCCCGCTGTATCACCGGCAGTTACCGTTCCAACGGTTACGGTGGGCGTAGCACCGGTTGCGCCTTGCGGACCGGTATCGCCCTTTTCACCAGCCTCACCCTTTGCGCCCTGTGGACCGGCAGGGCCGGCGGGGAGGACGAAATCCAGAGATATGCCGGTATCGGTCTCATTTGCCAAAACGCCCGCTGTATCACCGGCAGTTACCGTTCCAACGGTTACGGTGGGCGTAGCGCCGGTTGCGCCCTGCGGACCGGTATCGCCCTTTTCACCAGCCTCACCCTTTGCGCCCTGTGGACCGGCAGGGCCGGCGGGAAGGACGAAATCCAGAGATATGCCGGTGTCGGTCTCATTTGCCAAAACGCCCGCTGTATCACCGGCAGTTACCGTTCCAACGGTTACGGTGGGCGTAGCACCGGTTGCGCCCTGCGGACCGGTATCACCCTTTTCGCCCTGTAGCCCTCGCTCGCCCTGTGGACCCTGTTCACCTTGCGGCCCTTGTTCGCCTTGCGGACCGGGACAGCCCATATCCCCTTGCGGGCCTTGTGGGCCTCTTTCCCCAGCAAAGCCTTGTTCACCCATCGGGCCTTGTTCTCCGGCTGGCCCACGTTCGCCAGGTTCACCTTTATCCCCTTTGGGGCCTGCTGGCCCTACAGGACCGGCGTCTCCTTTCGGGCCGGCCGGACCCCTGTCACCCTGCGGGCCCATGGGACCCCGGATTGCCGCGCGGCCCCTGCGGTCCGACAGCACCTGGATCACCCTTTGGCCCCATATCACCACGGACACCTTGTGGCCCTCGCGGCCCTTGAAGCCCCATCATTCCTCTTGGACCAACAGGACCAGGGCAGCCCATTTCACCCTTTTCACCGCGGGCTCCCTGAGGTCCGCGTTCCCCCCGTGGCCCCTGTGGTCCTTGCGGCCCCTGCGGACCTTGTGGCCCCGGAATGAAATGATCTTCGCTTGACATGGAGGGGCAGCAGGATTTATATCCATAACAATTCATAATAGTCAACCTTCGCTTGAATAGATTCTCAGACTTGGAGGTAACCATATTATGCGTACGGCATTTTATTCTGGAGAACAACGCGCCTCCAAGCATTATCATTCTATTCCGGCCCTGACAGCTTTGCTCTCCCATTCTGTTTGCTGATAACACCGCAATTCAGCCTATTCGGCCCATGGGCTCATAAATGTGCGGATACGCGCGGGTGCGTATTGACTTTCCTTCATAAAAGAGGTACGCTGATGGTATTCAACCATCGGGAAGGAGAATGAATATGCAGGTATTGGAAAACAAACGGTTCAAGGTGACGGTTAACGAAATGGGCGCGGAGCTGACCAGCTTTTATAGCAAAAAGGACGGTACGGAATATATCTGGCAGGCCGATCCGGCTGCATGGAAGCGCCATGCGCCGATCCTGTTCCCAATTGTGGGGCGGCTCAAGGATAAGACCTATACAGTCAGCGGTACGGCGTATGAAATCACACAGCATGGCTTTGGCCGCGATCTGGAATGGCGTGCGAACCGCGTGGGCGATACCTGCGTGGAGTTCCTGCTGCAACAGAGCGAATATACGAAAAAAATGTATCCGTGGGACTTTGCCTGTACGGTGCGCTATACGCTGGAGGGCGCGACGCTGAAAAAGGAGCATGCGGTCCGCAACCAAAGTGATACGCCGATGTACTACGAGGTCGGTGGGCATGACGCCTATACGTTGTGCTGGAAGACGGGGGAGCAGATCACGGATTACGCTGTGGAATTCGAAGGGGTGCAGGCGCTGCATCCGGTAATCACGGATGAAAACGTAATGCTGAGCAGGGAGCATGGCGACCTGCCGCTCGTGGACGGCTGTCTGCCAATCGGCAGGGAGACATTCCGCGCGGACGCGATGATCCTGGATGATTTGCCGGTACGGCGCGCCTCGATTGTTTGCCGGAAAAATGACAAGCGGGTGACCATGGACTTTTCGGACTTTCCGTACTTTGCACTATGGAGCCCTTATAAGGATTTTGACGTGCCGTTTGTCTGCCTTGAGCCCTGGAGTACCCTGCCGGATGGCGGCTATCTGGATCACGCGATCGAAAACAAGGTGGGCGTGCGCGTCCTGCAGCCCGGGCAGGAAGAAACGCTTTCGTTCTCCACAACAATAACCGACTGAGGCGGAGCGGCATGAGTGCTGCGCGTGCAGGCACAGCATACGGCGGTGCGGCTTGATAGGATCGTGATTGTGCTGCGGCAAAGCGAGGCGAGGGTTAGATGGGGAAAAGAAAAGGCTTGATAATAGGGGCGATAGCGGTTCTGCTTTTAGCAGTTGCCTGCAAAGTGGCAGACGCCTACCTCTCCTATCCGATTCAACCGGATATGGCCAACCTGACAGAACATATCTCAAAATTCTATAACAGAGGGAGAAAAACGGAGGTTTCCCCCTATATTGCGCTGTATGACAGCGTGAATATTGGCGATAAAACCTACTGCCTGATGGAGATTGGCGAAGATTTGGATTTCGGCAGCGTGGCTTTGGAAAAAAGTGTGTTTGGCCGGTATAGGATAGCCCGCATGTCGTATGGTGGCGGACATTTTAGGGACGGCATTATTGAAAGCGGTGGGAAAAAGTATTTTTTGTTTGCGGGCAGGGATATCACGGCCCGAATTTGCAAAGCCACAGCTTTAATCGGCGGTGAGCGCTATGAATTATATACGCCGGAACAAAAAGATCATTTTTTGCTTTGTACAGAGATCAGCGATCAGGCGCAGGAAAAACATGTGGATCGAAGCGAAATAACGTTTTATGATAAAAACAACAGGGATATAACCGACCAATATAATTTATCCGGCGGCGGTATCTAAACGCTCGGTTGCCCGCCTGCGGCGGATGCCCCGCGTTGCACTATCCGAATATATACGCTTTCAACCGGCTCCGGCTCATACCGGAGCCGGTTTGCATATCTGAATTTTCCATTGCGCAAACTACTTGACAAAATGGTCCGGTTGCCGTATACTGACCATAGAACACACCCCCTCCTGGGGGAGGGGAATAAGGATGGGAGATCCAGATATGAAGCAAAGATTCCGCGTCGGCGGCATGAGCTGCGCAGCTTGTTCGGCGCATGTGGAAAAAAGCGTTTCGGCGGTGCCGGGCGTTTCCGAGGTACAGGTCAACCTGCTCGCAGGCAGCATGGCCGTGCAGTATGACGAAACCGTATGCGATGCGCAGAAGATCATCCATGCGGTAGAGTCCGGCGGCTATACTGCGGCGGCGGACGACGGGAAGCAGCAGGCCGCGCCCGCGCAGGACCCGAAAGCGAACGACGAGCTCAGGGAAATGAAAACGCGTATCGTCGTTTCCGCGGTATTCCTGATTATTTTAATGGTGTTCTCCATGGGGCCGATGCTCGGCCTGCCGCTGCCCGCGTTCGTCAGCGGCACGGAGAATGCGTTCGCGCTTGCGCTGGTGCAGTTCCTCCTCACCCTGCCCATCGTTTTTATCAACCGCAAATACTACATCAACGGTTTTAAGACGCTGCTTCATCGCGCGCCGACCATGGACGCGCTGATCGCGGTTGGTTCGGGCGCGGCGCTGGTGTACGGCGTTTATGCTCTGTTTCAGATCGGCTATGCGTGCGCGGCGGGCGATATGCATACGGTACACACCTATGCGCACGACCTGTACTTTGAGTCCGCAGGCATGATCCTGACGCTTGTTACGCTTGGCAAATTCTTTGAAGCGCGTGCCAAGCGCAAGACCGGCGAGGCCATCGCCGCGCTCATGGACCTGCGGCCGCAGACGGCAAATGTGCTGCGCGGCGGGCAGGAGGTTTCCGTCCCGATCGAGGAGGTGTGCGTGGGCGATCTGGTGGTCGTGCGCGGCGGGCAGTCCGTTCCGGTGGATGGCGAGATCACGGAAGGGAACGCTTTCCTGGACGAAAGCGCGATCACCGGCGAGAGCATGCCGGTCGAAAAGCATACGGGAGACGCTGTTATCGGCGCGACGGTATCCAAGAGCGGCTATTTTGTGATGAAAGCCGCCCGCGTGGGCGATGACACCACGCTGTCGCAGATCATCCGGTTGGTCGAGGAGGCGGGCGCCTCCAAGGCGCCGATCGCCAAGCTGGCGGATAAGGTCGCGGGCGTGTTCGTGCCGGTCGTGATGGGGATTGCGCTGCTTACCGCCATCGTCTGGCTGATGTATGGCGAAACGCCCAGCTTCGCGCTCACCCGCGCGATCGCGGTGCTGGTTATATCCTGCCCCTGTGCGCTGGGGCTGGCAACGCCGGTCGCCATCATGGTCGGCACGGGCGTGGGTGCGAAGAACGGCGTGCTGTTCCAGTCGGCCGAGGCGCTGGAGAACCTGCATAACGTAAACAGTGTGATTCTGGACAAAACCGGCACGGTGACGCAGGGGCGTCCGGTCGTGACCGATGTCAAATCCTTTGGCGTGGAGCCGGACGACCTGCTCTCTCTCGCCTTATCGATCGAAGCGAAAAGCGACCATCCGCTTGCGGACGCGGTCGTGCGGTATGCGCGGGAGCGCAGGGTGCGGGAACGCACGGCGACGGACTTCGAGATGGTGGAAGGGCAGGGCGTGCGCGCCCGCATCGACGGGGTACCCTGCATGGCGGGCAACCGCCGCATGCTGCTGGCAAACGGGCTTGCGCTGTCTCGGTCCGCGCAGCAAATGGGCGAGGCGCTTGCCGCGGCGGGAAAAACACCGCTGTATTTTGCAGCAAACCGGCAGGTGGTTGGCATTTTTGCCGTGGCGGATGTCCTCAAGCCGACCAGCCGTGCGGCGGTCGAAGCGCTGCAGCGGCTGAATATCGAGGTCACGCTCCTGACGGGTGATAACCAGGCGACCGCTCGTTCGATTGCGGGCGAGCTGGGCGTCAGGGATGTTGTCGCCGAGGTGCTGCCGCAGGATAAGGAGCGCGTGGTACGCGAAAAGCAGGAACAGGGCCGCAAGGTCGCCATGATCGGCGACGGCATCAACGACGCACCGGCGCTCGCCCGCGCGGACGTGGGCATCGCGATCGGCGCGGGGACGGACGTTGCGATTTCCTCCGCAGATGTGGTGCTGATGAAAAGCGACCTGATGGACGCGGTCGATGCGATACGTTTGTCGCGCCGCACCATGCGGAATATCCGGCAGAACCTGTTCTGGGCGTTTTTCTATAACTGCATTGGCATCCCGATCGCGGCGGGCGTGCTGTGGCTGCCACTGCATATCGGCCTCAGCCCCATGATTGGCGCGGCGGCCATGAGCCTGAGTTCGGTCTGCGTGGTGTCCAACGCGCTGCGGCTCAAGTTTTTCCAAAGTACCCCTAAGCCGGCGGTCGAGCCGGATCAATATTTCGTATTGCCAAAGGAGGAAGCAAAAATGAAAAAGGTGATCAAGATCGAGGGAATGATGTGCGAGCATTGTGTCGCGCACGTCAAAAAGGCGCTGGAGGTGTTCCCAGGCGTGGCCGTCGAGGTGGACCTGAAGAACGGTACGGCTACCCTGCAGGGCGACGTGATACCGGACGAGGCCAAGCTGACCGAGGCGGTGGAACAGGCCGGCTATAAGGTGGTCGGCTTTGCATGAGGGCTGACAGAAAAAAGGTGGAGCCGCTCCTGCGTACCGCGCGGGGACAGCTCGACGGCGTGCTGAAAATGATCGAGTGCGACCGCTACTGCATGGATATCGTCACCCAACTGCAGGCGGTCGAATCACTGGTACACAAGGCGCAGCGTGAGGTGCTGCACGCGCACCTGTCCGGCTGCGTGCAGGAGGCGTTTGAAACGGGCGACGAGCAGGCGCGCGAGAAAAAGATCGACGAGATCATCAAGCTGCTCGACCGGTCATGACCGTGCGGCTGCCCGAATCGCTTGCACCTGTGCCGGACGCGGCGGAACGGTTCGCATGGGCCGAGCAGGAGGAGCGGACGGTTGAGGGGCTGCATCTCTGCGGCGCGGATCTGTCCGGCACATGCTATGAGGGGCTGCGGCTGCGCAGCGTGTTGTTTGAGAATTGCCGGCTGACCGGATGCCGCTGGGAGCGTGCGGATTTGGGCAACGTCGTGTTCCGGCGCTGCGAGCTGTCGAACAGCGGCTGGCGGGACGCTTTCTGGGAGCGCACGGTCTTTGAGGACTGCAAGGCGGTGGGGGCGGGCTTTGCCGAAACCGGATGGCGGCAGGCCGCGTTCGCGGCCTGTGCGCTCGCCTATGCGACGTTTGACCGCGCGCGCCTGCGCGAGGTGGCCTTTTCCGATTGCGACCTCAGCCATGCTGCGTTTCACGAATGCACCTGGAAGCGGCTGAGCCTGGACAAAACACGCCTGCGGGAAGCCAGCTTCCTGCACACGCCGCTCGCGGGGCTCGACCTGACCGGCTGTGAGCTGGACGGGCTTGTGGTTTCGGACACCAATGCCGAGCTGCGCGGCGCGATTGTGACAGCGGAGCAGGCGGCCATGCTGGCAAAGCGTTTGGGGCTGGTGATAAAAGAATAGGAAAACTCGTGCCGCGGGATTCCGCGGCACGAGTTTTTTGACAGCATGGATGAAGGCGGCATATCCGCGCCGCCTTACAGAAATGCTTGCAGCGCGTCGAGCAGCCGGTCCATCTGTTCGTCCGTGCCGATCGTAATGCGCAAATAATTTTCGATGCGCGGCAGCCTGAAATAGCGAATATAGATATTTTTTTGCCGCAGATATTCAAAAATGACCGGCGCTTCCTTTTTGGGGTGCGTGACGAACAGGAAGTTGGTCAGGGAGGGGAGGACGGTAAAGCCCAGCCCGCGCAGCGCTGCGGCCGAACGGTCGCGCGTCTCCGCCACCCGCCGGCAGGTCTCCTGAAAATACCGCTCATCCTCGACCGAGGCTTGCCCCGCCGCGAGCGCGAGCACATCCATTGTATAGGAATTGTAGGAGTTTTTGACCGCTTCGAGCGTGGAGATCAGCACCTCTGAGCCAAGTGCGTAGCCGATGCGCATACCCGCGAGAGAGCGGGATTTGCTCATGGTCTGCACGACCAGCAGGTTTTCGTATTTGCCGAGCAGGGGTACGGCGCTTTGCGCGCCGAAGTCGACATAGGCCTCGTCGATGATAACCACGCAGTCCTGGTTATGCTGCAAAAGATCCTCAAGGAAATCCAGCGTTACGCCGCGTCCGGTCGGCGCGTTTGGATTGGGAAGGATAACGCCGCCGTTCGGCTGGTCGTAGTCGCGGACGCGCACACGGAAATCCCCGTCCAGCGGCACGGTTTCGTAAGGGATGCGGAACAGATTGCACCAGACCGGATAGAACGAATAGGTGATATCCGGATAAAGGACCGGCCGGTCCGAGCAGAAAAACGCCTGAAAGGCAAGCGCAAGCACATCGTCTGAGCCGTTTCCGAGGAACACCTGCGCGGGTTTTACGCCGAAGCGTCCGGCCAGCGTGGACTTGAGCGCCTTGCCGTTTGCGTCCGGATAGAGGGCGAGCTGGGCGGCGTCGAAGCGGCGCAGGATTTCCTGTACGCACGGCGCGGGCGGATACGGGTTCTCATTGGCGTTCAGCTTGATGATATCGGCGGCCTGTGGCTGCTCGCCCGGCACATAGGGGTCGATTTTGCGGAGCTTATCGAGAAAAGGCTTGTCCATAAGGCACTCTCCTGTTGCAGTTTGTTGACTGCGGATAGTTTATCACAGTAAAGCGAAAAAGTCAAGCCCTGTTTGTGTTGGACTGCCAGGTGTGGTATAATCAACACATATAGAAATGCATACGCCCGCATCCCCTGTAAACCTGACTGGATGGAGGAAAAGAACGCTATGTACCAACCCTTAGCCGATAAGCTGCGCCCGCAGACGCTGGACGACGTGGTCGGCCAGCGGCACCTGCTCGGTCCGAACGGCTTGCTGCGCCGCGTGATCGAGAGCGGAAATATCCCCAACCTGATCTTTTACGGCCCGTCCGGCGTGGGCAAGACCACGGTTGCGTCCATCATCGCAAAGCAGACCGACCGCAAGCTGTATCACCTGAACGCCACGACTGCGGGCATCGCGGATATCAAGGCCATCATCGACGAGCTGGACACCTTCCTCGCCCCCAATGGCGCGCTGGTTTATCTGGACGAGATCCAGTATTTCAACAAAAAGCAGCAGCAGAGCCTTCTTGAGTTCATAGAAACGGGTAAAATGACGCTGGTCGCGTCCACGACCGAGAATCCGTATTTTTATATTTACAACGCGATCCTCAGTCGCTGCACGGTATTCGAGTTCAAGCCGGTCGGTCCGACGGATATGAAGCGCGCGGTCGAGCGGGCGCTTGCGCTCGCCATCGGGGAGCGGGACATCCCTGTCGAGGACGGAGTAGCCGCGCACATCGCGCAGGCGGTCGGCGGCGATGTGCGCAAGGCACTGGGCGCGGTTGAACTGCTTGTTCTGGGCGCGGGGGAAAGCGGTGTCACCCTTGCAGATGCGGAGCAGGCCGCCCAGCGCTCGCATATGCGGTACGACCGCGATGGGGATAGCCACTATGATATCCTGTCCGCGCTACAGAAGTCCATCCGCGGGTCGGATCCGGACGCGGCGCTGCATTACCTCGCGCGTCTGCTGGAGGCAGGGGACATGATCTCCGCCGCGCGGCGCATGCTGGTCATCGCGAGCGAGGATGTGGGGCTGGCCTATCCGCAGTGCGTGGCCATCGTTAAGGCGTGTGTGGACAGCGCGTTCCAGCTTGGACTGCCGGAGGCGCGGATTCCGCTGGCTGAGGCGACTGTGCTTATGGCGACCGCGCCGAAATCGAACAGTGCGCTGATGGGGATGGAAGCGGCTCTTGCAGATGTCCGCGCAGGCCGGACCGGCGACATCCCCGCGCATATCAGGGACGCGCATTACGGCGGCGCGGCCAAGCTGGGACGCGGACTGACCTACCGGTATCCGCACGACTTCCCGCACCATTGGACCGCGCAGCAATATCTGCCGGACGAGCTGAAAGGCGCGCGGTATTATGAGTACGGACCCAACAAGACCGAGCAGGCGGCCAAGGCGTATTGGGAGAAAATAAAAGGGTAGCGGACAGAACCAGCGGGAGGGGCCGCCCCCCTCCCGCTGGCTGTTATTCAAATTCCGTCGCAATGTATTTCCGGTCGCAGCAGTCCGGCGTGTAGACCCACTGGCTGATATGCCCGTCGGTGATGAAATACCGCGGCGGCGGGGGCGGCTCGCGGCAGGCGAGCACATCGATCACGGTCAGCTTGATCTTCATGCGCTGGGGCAGGATGGATTTGATATACACGGAAACCACCGTGCCTGCGGACAGGTCGCCGCGCGGCTCCGCCAGGCCGGAAAGGTTGGGCGCAAGCTCGATGAACACGCCGTAAGGTTCCACCGACCGCACCACGCCGCGTACGGTTTCGCCGGGGAGAAAAGGGCGGCGTTCTGCTCCCAGGTGCCAAGCAGCTCCCGATGGGTAAGCGAAATGCGCCGCGCGTCGCGGTCAACCGCGCGCACGGCTGCATAGATGTGCTGTCCCACCCGCAACCGGTCGTGCGGATGGAAAATGCGGGAAACCGAAAGGTTCTCTATGCCGATCAGCGAGGCCACGCCGCAGCCGATATCCACGAACGCGCCGAACGGCTCCAGGTGGGTCACCCTGGCGGGGATCACGTCGCCCGGCCGGAGCGATGCGAGCAAATGGTCCTGCGCCCGCTGCTGGGCGATCGTGCGGGAAAGCCAGACGGTCGGCGGCGCGGTGCTTTCGTCCAGCTCCGTGATGACAAAACAGGTGGGCTTGCCGACGCGGGACAGGATGGCGATTTCCCTGGTGTCCCCCTCCGCAACGCCGAGCGCGCAGCATGAGCGCGGCATGATGCCCTGCGCGAAGCCAAAATCGAACAACAGGTCGTGCGCGGCGGTGCATCGCTGTGTGACCGCCTCCAGGATCATGCCCTCGTCCTGTGCGCGGCGCAGTCCGTCGACCGATTCAAACGCCTGCCGCACAGCGGGAAGTGCGGCGTAACTGCCCTCGGGCAGATAGGATTCGCTTGTTTTCATAAAAGCCGAGCCTCCTTTGGGGTCTGCCTTACTATATGAAAAAACGGCTGGGAATAGCACCGCGGATGTGGTATGATTATAAAGAGGAATCGATAAGCCGCCGCGGAGGGATAGCCCCGCGGCATATGGGAGGAGTGATTGCGTGGATGTACAGGTCAATGATGTCCTGACCATGAAGAAGCCGCATCCCTGCGGCTCCAAGCAATGGAGGGTACTGCGCACCGGCATGGATTTCAAGCTCAAATGCCTGGGCTGCGGGCATGAGGTCATGCTGCCGCGCAGCAAGGCGGAAAAAAATATACGTACCATAGAACGGGAGGGGACGATTGTATGCTGATCGATGGAAAACAGATGCATATTCAGATTCAAAAGGGGGATATCGGCCGGTATGTCATCCTGCCGGGCGACCCGGGTCGCTGCGGCAAGATCGCGCGCTACTTTGAGGAGCCGAAGCAGATCGCGCAGAACCGCGAATATACGTTGTGGACGGGCAGACTGGACGGCGTATCCGTCGCGGTATGCTCGACCGGCATCGGCGGCCCGTCCGCCGCGATCGCGCTGGAGGAGCTGGTCGAGTGCGGCGCGGACACGTTCATCCGCGTGGGGACATCGGGCGGCATCGTGGACGAGGTGTGCGGCGGCGATATCGTGATCGCAACCGCGGCCATCCGGCAGGAGGGAACGAGCCGCGAATACCTGCCCATCGAGTTCCCAGCGGCGGCGGATTTCTCGGTTGTTGCCGCACTGCGGGAGGCGGCGGTGCGGCTCGGCCTCACCCATCATATCGGCGTGATCCAGTCCAAGGACAGCTTTTACGGTGAGATACGGCCCGCGCAGCAACCTGTTGCGGAGGAACTGCTCGCCAAATGGAAGGCGTGGAAGGCCGCAGGCGCGCTGACGAGCGAAATGGAGACCGCGGCGCTGTTCATTGTGGCGCAGGTGCTGCATGTGCGATGCGGCGCGGTACTCAACGTCCTGTGGAACGCGGATAACGACGAGGCGCCCAATATTCCGCCCGATGCGTCCGAGCGCGGTGTCCGTGCGGCGGTCGAGGCGCTGCGTATCCTCATTCGGGAGGACGGAGCGCAGGCATGAACAAGAAAAAAAACGATACGCGCGAGGCCGACCTGGGACGAGATCCGGTCGGCCCGCTGCTCGTCCGCCTGGCGCTGCCGACGATCTGCGCGCAGGTGGTCAACCTTTTGTATAATATCGTGGACCGCATCTACATCGGCCGCATACCGGACGAGGGGGCGCTCGCGCTGACCGGCATGGGCGTGACCTTTCCGGTTATCACACTGATTGCGGCGTTTGCGGCGCTGATCGGCATGGGCGGCGCGCCGCGCGCCTCCATTGCCATGGGTGCGGGCGAGCACGAAAAAGCCGAGCGCACGCTCGGCACCTGTACGGCCGCGCTGTGGGCGCTCGCGGTCGTGCTGACGGCGGTGTTCCTGCTGTTCCAGGAGCCGCTCCTTGTATTGTTCGGCGCGTCCGCAGACACGCTGCCCTATGCGATGCAGTATCTCAACATTTACGTTCTGGGTACCATCTTCGTCATGACCGCGCTGGGGCTGAACGGCTTTATCACCGCGCAGGGCAAATCCGGCGTGGCGATGAAGACGGTGCTGATCGGTGCGGTGCTCAACGTTGTGCTCGATCCGGTGTTCATTTTCCTGTTCGGCATGGGGGTGCGCGGCGCGGCGGTCGCGACCGTGATTTCGCAGGCGGTGTCCGCGCTGTGGGTAGTCCGGTTTTTGGTCGGCTCTTCCAGCGAGCTGCGGCTGAAAAAGGCCTTTTTCCGGCTGGACAGGCGCCTGCTCTGGCCCGCGGTCGCACTGGGCGCGTCGCCCTTTGTCATGCAGTCGACAGAAAGCCTGCTGACGGTGACGTTCAACGTCTCCCTGCAAAAGTACGGCGGCGACCTCGCGGTCGGCGCCATGACCATCCTCACCTCGGTCATGCAGATGATGCAGATGCCGCTGCTGGGGCTGATGCAGGGCGCGCAGCCCATACTGAGCTTCAATTACGGCGCGGGGAACAGTAAGCGGATGAAGGAGGTTATCCGGTACAGCGTGCTGATCGGCGCGGTGTTTGTGTGCTGCGTCTGGGTGGTGGTACAGCTTTCCCCGCGGACGGTGGTATACCTGTTCAACCACAAGCCGGAACTGGTCGAGATGACCGCGTGGGCGCTGCGGATTTATATGGCGGTGGGCTTTACTGCGGCGTTCCAGTGGGGGTTCCAGCAGTCGTTCGTCGCTCTGGGGGAGGCGAAAATATCCTTGTTCCTCGCGCTGGAGCGCAAGATCATCCTTCTGATCCCACTGATCCTGATTCTGCCGCGCTTCTTTGAGGATAAGCTGTTCGCGGTGTTCCTTGCGGAGCCGGTGGCGGATTTCCTTGCCGCGGCGACGACCACGGTCCTGTTTTTCTTCCGTTTCCGTCGGATTACGCGCAATATGCAGCAAAAAAGCGTGGAGCCATAGGCTCCACGCTTTTTATTCCGGTTCCAGCAGGCATACACAGTGCGCGGCGATGCCCTGCTCCGTTCCGGTAAAGCCAAGCCCTTCCTCGGTTGTGGCCTTGACCGAGATCCGGTCCGTTTCGCAGCCAATGGCCGCGGCTAGGTTTTCACGCATCTGTGGGATGTGCGGCGCGAGCCGCGGGGCCTGGGCGAGTACAGTCGCGTCCAGGTTGCCCAGCTGCCAGCCGCGCTCCCGCAGCAACGCGGCTACCTGACGCAGCAGCGCGAGGCTGTCCGCGCCCGCGTAACGCGGGTCGGTATCCGGAAAATGCCTGCCGATATCGCCGAGCGCGAGCGCGCCGAGCAGCGCGTCCATCACCGCGTGGGTGAGGACATCCGCATCCGAATGCCCCGCGAGTCCCGTCCTGTGCGGGATATCCACGCCGCCGATGATGCACCTGCGCCCCTGTTCCAGCCGGTGTACGTCGTAACCGTGCCCGATCCGCATGTTCAGATTTCCTCCTTTTGCAGCAACGCCTCGGCGACCGCGATATCCTCGGGCGTCGTGATCTTGATGTTTTCATAGCTTCCGTGGGTGGCGTATACGGGCTGGCCGAGCGCTTCGACTGCGGCGCAGTCGTCGGTATAGGCCTGTCCCTGACGCGCAGCCTCGTTCAGCGCGCGCAGAAGCAGCGGGCGCGCGAATACCTGCGGTGTCTGCACGGCCGCAAGGGTGTCGCGCGGCACGTCGGCCGCGATGACGCCGTTCTCGATGCGCTTGATGCTGTCCTTGACCGGAACGACCGGCGCGGCCGCGCCGTGCGCAGCGGCCGCATAGACCGCCTCGGAGATGACCGCCTCGGAGACGAGCGGCCGCGCGCCGTCATGCACGGCCACAAGCGCCGTATCCTCCGGCGCGGCGTTGACGCCGGCCAAGACGGAGGCGGTCCTGCTACCCCCGCCGCGCGTGACCGTGCGCAGCTTGGAGATGCCGAACGTCCGCGCAAGCTCGGTATAGGGGACGATATCCTGCTCGCGGCACACCAGCACGATATCGCGCACATCGGCGCATTTTTCAAACGCGGCCAGCGTATGCGCCAGCACGGGGACGTCCCCGAGCGGCAGCAGCAACTTGTTTTCCCCGCCCATACGGCGGGACGAGCCGGCGGCGACAATCACCGCGCAGACCGCGGCGGGTACGGCTTTTTTCTTCCGTTTTCCAAACATGGCATACGCTCCTTAAAAAAGGCTTTGCAGCAATGCAAAGCCTTTGCTCAGATACATAATCTTTGACGGATGAGGTTCCCAGCCTCCTCGGGGGAAATGCCGAGCGAAAAAGCCAGCTCGGAGGCCAGGATCTGCTTGGCGGAAGCGAGCATCTTCTTTTCCCCAGTGGACAGGCCGCGTTCGCGGTCCCGCTCCGCAAGGTTTTTGACAACCTGCGCGACCTCGAGCAGGTCGCCCGAACGGATATGCAGCATATTTTCCCGATAGCGCTGGTTCCAACCCTTATCCTCGCTGCGCGCAACGTCGTCCAGCTTGTGCAGGAAAGCCTCGGCCTGCGCTCTGGAGCATACCGGACGTATCCCGAGCTTTTCGCAGGAATCGACCGGAATAAAGAGCTGCGTGTCGCCGAACGCGGGGCGGAGCGCATAATACTGCGCGGGCGTACCGTCAATGGTGCGCTCGACAATATCTTCGATTACGCCTGCGCCGTGCAGAGGGTGTACGATCTGATCGCCGATGTGAAACATGTAGCCTCCGTTCCAGCAAACCTCTGATGGTATTTTTATCTTACACCTATTCGGTGGTTTTGGCAAGGTTTTTCATTGTTTGGGCGCTGATCAGTGCGCCGATGAGCAGCAGCCAGGCACCGCCGCCCTGCCGCCACAGCCAGCAGCCTGTGGTGAGAAGTCCGGCCATGACAGCCAGCGAAAGCGCGCCGCGCGCGAATGGGAACCGGCCGCCGGCGAGGTGGCAAAGCGCCATGCCGCCGTCGAGCGGCGGCATGGGGAGCAGGTTAAACGCGCCGAGCAACATGCTTGCGCCCGCAAGGCGGTAAAGCCCAAGCTCTCCGGCGAAGGCGGTAAGCGCAAAGCTGGCCGCCGGACCGGCAAGACAGACTGCGGCGCGAGCGCAGCGGCCCTCTGGCAGGGTGCAGCGAAGCACGGCGCCGCAGGCGGTAAGCGTCAGCCGAAGCACCCGACCGCCCGCAAGGGACAGCACCAGCACATGCCCCAGCTCGTGTATGGCCGCGGCAAGCAGGAACAGCGGCAGGGTATTGGTTTCGTCCACACACCAGAGCGCGGCCAGCAGCACGAGGAACCCGTCGCGGACCTCAAGCCTTTTCACTTAAAACTCGGTCAGG
The DNA here is from genome assembly GCF_032769475.1 of Intestinibacillus sp. NTUH-41-i26. Classification (GTDB taxonomy): domain Bacteria; phylum Bacillota; class Clostridia; order Oscillospirales; family Butyricicoccaceae; genus Agathobaculum; species Agathobaculum ammoniilyticum. The sequence continues at coordinate 2,384,264 of NZ_CP136477.1, read as the reverse complement.
TAATCGGATGGGTCAAGGGCGGCGCCATCCTTCCACAGCTCAAGGTGCAGGTGCGGGCCGGTCGCGTTGCCGGTCTGGCCGACGCGTGCGATTTCCTCCCCGCAGCTTACCGAATCGCCCACCTTGGCCGAGATGCTGCTGCAGTGCGCGTAAAGCGTGGAAAAGCCGTCGTCGTGGTCTACAATTAGATAATTGCCGTAGCTCGACTCCCCGATCTCGCGCACCGTCCCATCCGCAAAGGCGCCGATCCGGACGCCTTCATCCGCTGCGATGTCCAAGCCGTAATGAAAGCCCGGCTGTCCTGTGGTCGGGCTGAGACGGCTGCCGAAGTCCGAAGTCAATGTGCCTTCGGCGGGCAGGATGTGTTCGAATTCCATCGGATAGACGGTCTGGTCGACCGTATCGGGGAACAACGTTTTTTCCCGCCCCAGGATGTCGTCCGCGCCGCCGGAGGATACGGCATAGTCTGGCTCCTTCTCCTGGCTGTCCGGCTGTGCGCCGAATACCTCGCTGACATCCTGCACCGTATCATCCCCGCCGAACACGGCAAGGATACGGTCCGCGCCCGGCAGTCCGGCCAGCGCCGTCGCCGCTTTTTCGCGCGCGGAAACGGCGAGGGGCGCGTCCGCATATTTGATGATTCCCGCGGCGAGAACGAGTACCACCACGAGCAGCAGCCCTTTTCCGCTGCCGGCGCGTTTGCGCGCCGGACGTCTTCCTGTCATGTTCGCCGCCTCCTTTCCTCTGATGAAAGGGTATGAGAAAGGGGACAGGAATATGACTGCGCGGCCATATGCTATACAAAGAAAGTCCGGCAGCGGAGGCGCGTACGCTGGACGCACCTCCGCTGCCGGAAGCTTGTAGATTGTGAAAGAAAGAGGATGGCTTACGGTTTGCTGCAGTCGAGCAGGATTTTCGGGTATTTGGATGTTTTGAATACCTCGAAGCTCTCCACCGCCTCGCTCAGCGGCATAATCTTGCCGATGATCTTGTCGGTCTGCATGCGCTCGATCATGTTGATGGAGCGGTTCATGATCGTGGTCGTGGTGAATACGGTCTGGATGCGGCCCTCCTTCATGTACAGGTCATGCAGGTTAAGCGGCATCTCGAATTTGGGCGGGAATACCGCGAAGTAAACCGCGGTCCCGCAGCGGGCCAGGATCTTGAGCGGCGTTTCGGAAGCCTTGGGGGAGCCCGACATCTCGAACACATAGTCGAAGCCCAGTCCGTCGGTGATTTCCATGGCGCGGGCGACCGCGTCCTCGTTAAAGGGATCGATCGCGTACTGCGCGCCCATGGAGAGCGCCAGCTCGCGTTTTTCGGGTACCGGATCGATGACTGTGATGCGAGCCGCACCCGAGAGCAGGATCTGGTTGAGCATGATTGAGCCGATGCCGCCGACGCCGGCGACGCATACGGTCGCGCCGTGGCGGATGGGGGCAAGGTCCATGGCGCGCAGACAGCAGTTGGTCGGCTCCACGATCGCGTAATCACGCAGCTCAACGTTGTCCGGCAGCTTGTAGATCGTTTTGACATCCGTGACGACATATTCCGCGAAAGCGCCGGTGGGTTTGGAATTGATGCAGTACTGCGTCATGCCCTTTTTGCACCATTCGCATTCGCCGCAGTGGGAAACGGGGAACATCGTAACCTTGTCGCCCACCTTATAGCCGGCGGCGGCAGCTTGCTCGCCCAGTTCGACGATCGTGCCGGAGGCCTCGTGTCCGAGCGGGGCGGGGGGCTTGCTGTTCATGACGCCCATCGTCACCTGATGCACGTCGGTCGCGCAAAGCGCGGCGTATGCGACCTTGACCTTGACCTCGTTGGGCTTGACCTGCGGGATTTCGACCTCGCGCAGTTCGATCTGGTCCCAATCCACCCACCAGAGCTGCTTCATTGTTGCCATGATATAGACACTCCTTTCAGAAAATCCGTGTGACAGGTACTCAGTTCGCCATACCGCGCTCACGCAGGTCGGCGACAATTTTATCATAAGTGGCCTTATCCAGCTTGTATGCGAACAGTGCAATCGCACATACGATCGAGCAGAGGCCGATGAACATATGCGAGCCGAAGTTCATGGCGAACAGCACGGTTGCATTCTGCTGCGCGCCCGCCACATAGCCCAGTGCGTCGAGTAGGGCCGCAGCGCCCGCGATCGAAACCGCCTGGCCGACCTTGAGCATGAAGTTAATGAATGTGGACAGGAAGCCGGCGCAGTAAACGCCGCACTTGTGGTAGGTATACTCGGCGGTGTCGGGCATCATGCCGAACACATTGCCCAGCATCATGCCGGAGCCGAGACCCACGCCGCCCATCATCACATAATAGATGATCTGGCCGCCCGAGGTGGTGATCGGCAGGAACTGCGAGATGATCGAGCAGATGGCGATCAGCGTAAAGGAAACGCCGCCCAGTGTCCCCTTGTTCTTGACGCGGGTGACAAGATAGCTGACTGAGAACGCGCCCACCATGCCCATGACCGACCATAGGGTCTGTGTGTTCGCATAGAGCAGCTCGTCGCCGGCGTTATAGGTGCAGAAGTACAGGCGGAACGTCATGCCGCCCTGGATGATGCCCCAGCCGAGGTAGGCGATGGCAAGCTGGATAACCGGCCAGTTGCCTTTGAGCACCTTGAACTGCTTGATAAAGGAAACCTTTTCGGTCTTGGTGTCGTCGATTGTGACGACCTCCTTGGAGGAAGCGACCGTGATAATAAAGAATGGTACTGCGAGCAGGGAGAACACAATCGCCGCGTTGCGGTAACCGGTCGCGCCGCCGCCCATCGCGTTGACGACGCGGAGCGTCGCATAGGACAGTACGGTCATGGCGAGGAACGCGCCGGTCATGCGGTAGCTGGAAAGCGCGCTGCGCGTTTCGGTATCGCGGGTCATCATGGCGGGCATCGCGGAGTAAGTAACATTCACCATCGTATAGACCAGTACGAGGATGAAGTACATGCCGAGACCCCACCAAGTACGGGCGGTTTCCGACCATTCCAGATTGGTGGTGAACGTCAGCACGTTGAAAATCAGCATTGGGATAAAGGAGAACATGACCCAGGGACGGTACCGCCCCCAGCGGGTGCGCGTGTGGTCAGCCAGCGAGCCGACGATGGGGTCGTTGACCGCGTCCCAGAACTTCGAAATGAAAATCAGCAAACCGACCGTCGTTGCGTTAATCAGCGCAATATCGGTCAGGAAGAACACCAGGTAGGAGCCGACCAACGTCCAGCTCATATTGCAGGCAAAGTCGCCGCAGGCGTAGCCTATTTTGCGAGGGATATTCAGCTTGGTATACTCATTCACTGCGGCAGCGGATGAGGTTGCGGTCGTTTGTGTGCTCATGAAAAATCCCCTTTCTTATCTCCGTGTTGTTGGATAAACAGCCTGCCCCTGCGGAAACGGATTCCGGCCGGCTCCGCAGGAACAGGATGCGCCGAGGGACAGGGTTACTTCGCGGCCGAGCGGATATAGGCGGCGATGTCTTCCGCGGCGTAGCCGTATTTGCGGCGCAGCTCCTCCCCGCTGCCGAAGCCCGCGTAGACCTGCGGGATGCCGAACCGGCGGAACGACTTGGGCTGGATGTGGTTGTCCGTGAAGAAGTCGGACAGCGTGCTGGCCAGGCCGCCGCTCATCAGATGGTCCTCCCAGACGACTAGGTTGCCCGTCTCCTCAACCGCCTTGCGGACGGCCGCCTCGTCGAAGGGCTTGATGGAATACATGTCGATCACGCGGACGTCGATCCCCTCTTTCGCAAGCTCCTCCGCCACATCAAGCGCTTCGCCTACCATTTCGCCATGCGCAAGGATGGTGAAATCCTTGCCGTCGCGCGCGGTCACGCTGCCGCCGATCTTGTATTCAATCGTACCCGGCTCATAAAGCTGACGGTCCTTCTTGCCCTGCGCCAGACGGATGTACATTGGGCCGGCATAGTCCATGGACAGGTGCAGGATGTCGCGGATCATGTTCGGGTCGCCGATGGACAGCACAGTCATGTTGACCATGCTCTTGAGGATCGCGATATCCTCCATCGCGTTGTGGGTCGAGCCGCCACCCGAGGTCAGGCCGCCGCCCGTACCGATGATGCGGACCGGCAGGTTCTGATAGCAGACCGCGGTGCGGACCTGCTCGCATGAGCGCATGGACAGGAACGGGAGCATGCCCATGATGACCGGAATGTTGCCCTCGAGCGCAAGGCCGGCCGCAACGCCCACGCAGTTCTGCTCCGCGATGCCGACGTCGATATACCGGTCTGGATAATGCTCGCGGAAACGCTTGAGGTTCATGCCGACATCGGGCGTGCAGACGAACAGCTTTTCATTGGTTTTGCCGATCTCATCCAGGGTGTCCCCGATCACGCTGCGCGCGGAAATCCATTCTCCAAAGTTAAATGAGCCAGCCATCTTTATGCCTCCTTACCGTAGTTCTTTGCCAGATCCTTGAGCGCCTGGTCCCAGTCTTCCTTGTTCAGGCTGCCGGCATGCCAGCCGATCACCTTTTCCATGAAGTCCACGCCCTTGCCCTTGGTGGTGTGCGCCACAATCGCCGTCGGACGCAGGGAGGTCACGGGCGGAAGGCTGTCCAGCGCGTCGACGATGGCGTTCATGTCGTGTCCATCAATCTCGATCACGTTCCAGCCGAACGCTTTCCATTTGTCGGCATACGGCTCCATGCAGGTGATTTCCTCGGTATAGCTGCACATCATCTGCTTGTTGCGGTCAATGACCGCGACAAGGTTGCCCAGCTCGTAGGAGCGCGCCGACATCGCGGCCTCCCAGACCGAGCCCTCGCAACTCTCGCCATCCCCCAGCATGCAGACGACGCGGTGGCTTTCCTTTTTGACCTTGGCGGAGATGGCCATGCCGACCGCCATGGATAGGCCCTGTCCCAGCGAGCCGGAGGAGCATTCCACGCCCGGCAGATGTACCTTGCAGGGGTGCATGCCGTAGGCGCTGTCCATCTGGCCATAGGTGCGCACGATCTCGTCATAATCGAAAAAGCCGCGCAGCGCCATCGCGATATACATGCACACCGCGCCATGCCCCTTGGAAAGGACGAAGCGGTCGCGCCTCGGATTTTTGATGTCGGTCGGGTCAACGTTCAGCCCGTGGTGGAACAGACCGATCAGCAGGTCGGTCATCGACAGGTCGCCGCCAATATGTACGGCACCCTCGTATACGCCGCATAGATTGATCAGCTTTGTGCGCATTTCATACGCCAAGTCGTTTAAGCGCTTTACTTCCTGTTTGTCTGCCATCACAATACCTCCTTGAATGTTGAATACGCGCAGGGGAAGTGTGAACTTTTTCACAATTATATTGACAGAAAAATAACGATATGGTTGAATTATCGTATTTTGCGACTGCGTTTTGTGAAAAATGACAATGCGGATTCGACGCTCCCCTTGTGTATAAGTATCATACGACGGTTTTTAGTGTCTGTCGTCTGGTTTTACGGACATGAAATTGCATTTTGTGTCCAAAATAAGCGGTATAGAGTTGGAATATTGTGAAATGTTTACAAAAAAACGGGTGTGCTTTTTGCACATATCGGATTTTGCGCTCCTGTCCTGAGAAGGCGAGAAAAAACGGCCGGAGGACGAGGCCTCCGGCCGTTTTCAGGAAAAATTACTCGAGGTCGGGATTGCACTTGATAAGGATTTTGGGGTATTTTCCGGTCAGCTGCGCATCAAACGCGGCCACGCCGTCATCCAGGTCGAACACCGTTTCAGTCAGGCACTTGAGGTTGAGGCGCGGCAGGAGCTGCAGCGCGCGCGGATACGCATAGGGGGCGACCATTACGCCGGTCACCGTTATCTCCTTGAAGTAGCAGTATTTCGAGATGTTGAAGGGCAGTTCGTACTCGTTCGGATACTGGGCGCCGTAGATCAGCATGCCGCAGTTGGCGGTGATATCAGGCAGCGAGGTGACCGCGCGCACCGAGCCGGAGCAGTCCAGAACAACGTCATAGCCCAGGCCGCCCGTCAGTTCCATCGCGGCCTGCACAACATCCTGGGAAGCGGGGTCGATCAAATGGTCCGCGCCAAGCTCGGAAGCCAGCGCGCGCCGGTCCGCGATCGGCTCGATCATGGTCAGGTCGGTCGCGCCGTACAGCTTGAAGGTCTGCAGGGCCAGCAGGCCGATCGGGCCGCCGCCACAGACACAGACGCGCATGCCGACCTTCATCTGCGCCTTGTCCATCATGCGCACGATGATCGACATGGGTTCGAGCAGGCAGCCTTCTTTCAGGCTGACCGAATCAGGCAGCTTGTAGACCTGGTCCTCGTGCCAGATCAGTTCGGGCGCGTAGCCGGGGCGGTTGTACTGCTGCGCGTTGACGCAGAACTGCTGCTGTCCGTTCTGGCAATAATAGCACCCGCCGCAGAACCGCAGGAAATTGCCCGCCACGCGGTCGCCGACCTTCAGGCCCTTGTGGTTGGCCTCCGGCCCTAATTCAACGACGACGCCGGAAATCTCGTGGCCGAGCGGGATCGGCTCGGTGGAGCCTTTCGGCTGGCCGAAACAGCCGGCAACACAGTGCGGGTCCGAGCCGCAGATCGCGCAATACGCGACCTTAATCCGGACATCCTGCGGTCCCATGGCAGGGAATGGGATATCCACCAGGGCTACCTTGCCGCGTGTTTCTGGGTTGGGATCTTTCATGTCGCCAACCAATACGCCGCATAATGTCTTCATCACAAACTGCCTCCTTTGCCTTATGTAAAGTATAGAATTCCGAACGCTGTACACAGCGCTATATTAATCAATACCAAGCATTTCAGTCAAAGTCAATTTATATTTCAGACATTTTCGCGGGAAACATGTCCCTTTTGGGGAATAGAAAATTTCGCGTTTTTTTCTATAGCAAACGCCCCTGACAAGTGTGGTATCCCATGTTATAATGAAAAAAACAGGAGAAACGGGTGTGTTATATGACGACGCGATACCGGAAGATGGTGGATGAGCTGGCTGACCAGTTGGAGCCTGGCGAGCAGGTGGAGGATGTGGCTTTGTTCAATTCCATCCCGACCATGTGCGGCTATTTTGCATTCGCCGCGGTTTCGTTTGCTGCGGGGCGGCTGTTTTCCGGCTATCACGCGGCGGTCCTGCTGTCGAGCGTGCTTTCCATGTGGATGATGGCGAGCGCAGCACATACCCTGTATCTGACGCAGAATTCGTGCGTTCTGGTCACCGACCGGCGCACGTTCGGCCATGTGGGCGAAAAGCGCTTCAGCCTGCCGCATGCCCAGCTCAAAAAAATGCTGCTCAGCCGCGTGCTGTTCCTGGATGGAGGGGACGCCCGTTCCAGCGTCCTGCTGCGCCATGTGTCCAACCGGCGTGAGCTGCATGCCGCTATTGCAAAGCACAGCGAAATCCTGTAAAATAAAATCACTATGCAAAAATAACAAATAACCTGTGTTTTTTGCATTATGAGAATGAGGGCTGATAACAGGAGAGAAAAAGGAGGAAAGATCGCTTTGCTGGCAGAGTACCGCAATCAACAGATATATCATAATCATATTACGACTATTCCTTTCGGCGCTTTTGATTTTGTTCTTTACTATGCGGAGCAGATGAGCCAGATCATACCGGTATTTGAACATCAGCACGACCTGTATGAGATTTTCTACGGCATAGAAGGGGAAGCCAATGTGGTTTGCGGACAGGACAGCCTGCCATTATATGAAAACAGCATGGTGCTGCTGGGCAAGAACCATCTGCACCGGCTGCGCTATATGCCGGAAAAGCCCGCGGTGTATTTCACAATGATCTTTGATATTATTCCGAAAAGCGGCAATTCGTCGATCGACGCGGAGCTTGAGTATCGGGAAATCGCCAAAGCGTTGGATAAAGCGGATACCAATAAATATATTTACCTGCCGCGCGCGGTTTCGCAGCAGGCGCTTCTTGCGGATATACACAAGCAGATACAGGACAGGAAGATCGGATGGGCCAGCCAGATCGGCATTTTATATTACCTGTTCGTCCTCAACCTGTTGCGGCAGACGACTTCGGTGGTTTCGGACGTGAAAACGCCGCTCGGCTATAAGAATATCGCGCTGGAAGCATCGAAGTACATACACTCCAATTATGCGGATGAGCTGACGATAGACATGGTAGCCCAGCAGTTAAACGTGACGCCGCGCCACGTCAACCGCCTGTTTCAGGAAATGTTCGGCCGCTCGTTTGCGCATACGGTCAGCGTGATCCGCATGGAATATGCGAAAAAGTACCTGCGGACGACAAACGATTCGCTGGAGCGAATCGCGATGCATGTCGGCCTGCCATCCGGCAAGGTGCTGATCCGGCTGTTCCATGAGCAGGAAGGGATGTCGCCGGGGGATTATCGGGCAAAATTCCATTAAAACAGAAAGCGGCCGCCCGCTGTTTCCTTGTCTTGTGCGGAAACGGCGGGCGGCGTTGTGTCATGGAGGGCTTCAGCGCAGTAGCGGCAGGTTGCCGGTCAGCCGGCCGACCAGCTTTTTCGCGCCGCAGATGCCGATGCCGAAATAGGACAGCTCCTCCTCGGGGGTAGCCGCGGCCTTACGGGTGAACTCGCTGTAGGTTCCGCAGCCTTGTGCGAGGTCGGAGAAATCCACGGCGGTCAAGCCGGCGAAGCACGGCTCGTACAGTTTCCGGCGAAGCGCGCGTAGCGTCTGCCGGTCTGCCCGCAGGATGGGTACGGGGAGGGCGGTGATGCCGAGGTGGGCGCGGCCGCTTTTGTCGCGAACATCCGGTCCCACCGCTTGCGGCAGATGCTTGCCCAGCGTGATGCCGAGTATGGCTGCCGTATTGGCGATCAGGCCCAGCGGCAGCGTCCCGTCGATCACCAGCACACATTTTTCTGTTTGCGTATCCATGATTACCGCTCCTTCTGCATATCGTTTCCGGTAAAGATTTTTTGGTATTGCCCGGGCGTAAGCCCGATGAACTCCTTAAAATAGTGCGTGAAATGGCTCTGGTCGGCGTAGCCGGTCAGACACGCGGCGTCGGCCGGAGGAACGCCCTGCTCGAGCAGCTCCTTGGCGCGGCTGAGCCGGATATTCTGCAGATACCGGTAGGGAGAAACGCCAACCTGCCGCGCGAACAGGCGCAGTAGGTAGGATTTGCCGAAATCTGTCATGGAAACCAGGCTGTCGAGCGTGATGCTGTCCGCGTAATGCTGCTCCATATAGGCGCAGAGCATCTGGATCTGGCTGTTCTGCGCGGGCGGCGGCTCCACTCCGGCTGGCGGCAGGGTGCAGCCGGACAGAAGCGGTTCGAGGAGATAATAGAACGCCTCCTGCTTTTCCAGCGCGGGCGCATCGCGCACAAGCGCGTCGTACAGGGCACGGAGGGCGTGCATGAGCTCGCTCTGCGGCAAAAGGTTGCGCGTGAAACGGGGCGGCTGCTCCCTGCCGGTGATCTCCCTTGCGGCACGGCACATAACGTCGGGTGGGATGTTGACCGCGCGGTAGTCCAGCGGTTCGCCGCTTACAGGGGCGCAGCAGTGGCAGTCGTGCGGATTGAAAAGCACAAGGTCGCCGGCCGATATATCGTATTCCTGTCCCCCGCACCACAGATGGCGCCCGCCGCTTTCGATGAAGCCGATGACATAATACTCGTGGAAGTGGTTGGGGAATTTCTGCACGACGCCCTGCAGGTGATAAGCTTCTATGCCGAGCACCTGGTCGTAGCAGACGGTACGGGATTCATCCGGCATGACGCGGCCTCCTTTCATAGTCTGCAGACAGTATAGCATACCGCGCGCCAAAATTCTTGCAGTATATTACACTCCGCCAAGCAAAGCGCGCCGCTGCTTGCAGCGGCGCGCTGTATTATTGCAGATAATTGGTGATGCCCAGTCGGTTGCCGAACGGGTCCTCAAATTCAGCGGTCCAGCCGGTCCGCATATGGAACGGTTCGGAAAGGAATGCGATGCCGTCCGCGCGCATCCGACGGTACTGTGCCTTGACATCGCTGACTTCAAACCAGGTCACGGGCTTCTGGACTGGGAAGCGGCACTTGTCCTTGAGGATAATGGCCGGCTCCTCCTGCCCGACACGGTAGGCGGACATCCCGCTGTCGGAAAAGTCGAATTTCAGATCCAACCCGAGCGCGCCGCCGTAAAACCGTTTCGCCGCGTCCAGATCATCGACGGGCAGGAAAAAGTTGTCATAGCCTTTCACTACTCCGTTTCCCCTTTCCAGCGCGTAAGAGTGGGGAAATATTCCCGCATCTGCTCTCTCGCGCGCTCGCGGTCGGTGTACAGCTCGGGTGCGCAGTTGAGGTTGTGCTTTATCTGCTCTTCCATGGTTGCGTCGTAGGTGAACGCGCCGTTCTGGTAGCAGTAGGTGCAGTAGGTGCGGCTTTGCGTGCCATCCGCTTCGGTGCCACGGTCGGCGGGCCTGGCCATCGGCATGCCGCAGGACTGGCAGATGTCCGCCAGACCGACGTAAATATCGATATCCGCCTGCCCGTCCTCGTAATTGCGGTATTCCTCAAAGTCCACGCCGTAGGCGCGCGGCAGGGGCAGGGACCAGATTTCGCCCCATGCCTGCATCGGCATCGCGCGGATATCGCCGTGAAAATGGAATTTAGCGTATTCGCCCGCCGGTATCTCGATTGGTACGCACCCCGCGAGGCAAGCTTCACTTTCGCAGGCCACGACCGCGTCGTAGCTCTCGTCGTCCCAGCCGTAATTGGTATATAGACCGTAGCAGGGCGCGCCTTCCCGTCCGGCCATCAGGCCGGCGCGCATGAACTGCTCCCACAGGCCGCTGATCTTCTGCGCGCAGGCGGGATCGGCGTTCCCTGTGCGGCATTTCAGCCCAACCAGCGTTCGGGCGGGCAGGGATACGGTTTCATATTGCAGCATAGCGTTCATCCTTTCGGTTTTGATGGCTCCATTGTAGCATCGGATACCGGACAGGGCGCGTCCGCATTTGGATAAAGCGCGGCGATTTTTTTTGCTTCCGCCGCGATGTGGCGGCGCAGTGCGGGCGGGGACAGGATTTCGGCATGCGAGCCATAGGACAGCAGATAACCGGCACCCCAGGCACCTACCGGCCATTCGGTCCGCACCAGCAGGGATCCGTCCGGCTGCGGGGAGATGCAGGCGCGTTCAAATTCATCATATACGCGGAATGCCACGGCGGGGGAAAAGCGGACGGCGATGCGGGTGGTCGGCACGGATACAGCCTGATTCCCGTCCAGCGGGGGCGGGTCTCCGTGCGGCGCGAAGCGCTCGTCCAGCAGTGCGATACGCTCCATGCGCGACAGCTTGAAGGTGCGGAAAGAGCGTCGATCCCGACACCATGCCTGTAGGTACCACGAAATTCCCTTGAACCGCAGCTTGACCGGTTCCACGGTGCGCCGCGCCGCAGCACCATTTTGCCCGTAATAGTCAAAGGCCAGCACCCGACGCTCCAGGATAGACGACTTGAGCAGCTCGAACAGCGCGCGCCGCTCGCCGGAGTCGCCCCAATCGGAGAAATCCGCGTCGATCCAGCTCACGGCCTCGCGCCGGAACAGGGCGGACAGGCGAGTGAGCAGAGCGCCATCCTGCACGGCTCCGGTGGCGCGAAGGGTTTGCAGGGCGTACAGGATTTCGTCCTGCTCGCGCGCGGACAGCAGGGATTTGGACAGCACGAAGCCGTCCATCAGGCGCACGCCGCCCCGCCGCCCGCGCGCCGCGTAAACCGGCACGCCCGCCGCGGAGAGCGCGTCAATATCGCGGCGGATGGTGCGCTCAGATACCTCCAACTGGCAGGCAAGATCAGGTATGGTCGCGCCACCGCGCTCCAAAAGGATATATAAGATCTCAAACAAGCGTCCGCTTTGCATGGCTTCACCCCTCACCAGTAGTATAGCACAAAAAGCGGACAAAGTATGGCCGGTTTTTGGAAAGAACACGTGGACAGGCTGGCAAAGAGAAAAAAGGCTTCGGAACGATGTTCCGAAGCCTTTTCTGTTCAGTTGGCAGAAGAAAGAGGAGATTTAGCAAACGCCCTGAGCGAGCATGGCGTCCGCGATCTTCTCAAAGCCGCCGATGTTCGCACCCATGACAAGGTTGTCCTTGTGGCCGTACTTTTCAGCGGACTGAATGCAGGTCTTGAAAATGTTGACCATAATATCGTGCAGACGCTGATCAACCTCCTCGAAGGTCCAGGACAGGCGCAGCGAGTTCTGGCTCATCTCCAGGCCGGAGGTGGCGACGCCGCCTGCGTTGGCCGCCTTGGCAGGACCGAAGAAGACGCCGTTTGCCAGGAACGCCTCCACAGCCTCCGGCGTGGACGGCATGTTCGCGCCCTCGGCCACGAATTTGCAGCCGTTCGCAATCAGGGCCTTGGCGTCGTCGCCGCTGATCTCATTCTGGGTTGCGCAGGGCAGCGCGACGTCGCACTTGACGCTCCACGGGCGCTGGCCCTCGGTGTAGGTGCTGCCCGGCACGCGGTCCGCGTATTCCTTGATGCGACCGCGCTTGACCTCCTTGATGTCCTTGACGACATCGAGGTTAATGCCGTTGGGGTCGTAGATGAAGCCATTGGAATCCGACACGGTAACGACCTTGGCGCCCAGCTCGGTCGCCTTCTGGCAGGCGTAGATCGCCACGTTGCCCGAGCCGGAGATGGCGACCGTCTTGCCCTCAAACGAGGTACCCTTGTAAGCGAGCATTTCCTTCATATAGTAGCACAGACCGTAGCCGGTCGCCTCGGTGCGCGCGAGCGAGCCGCCGTAGGACAGGCCCTTGCCGGTGAGTACGCCGGTGAACTCGTTGCGCAGGCGCTTGTACTGGCCGTACATAAAGCCGATCTCGCGGCCGCCGACGCCGATATCGCCCGCCGGTACGTCGGTGAACTGGCCGATGTGCTTGGACAGCTCGGTGATGAAGGACTGGCAGAAACGCATGACTTCCGCATCGGACTTGCCCTTGGGATCGAAGTCCGAGCCGCCCTTACCGCCGCCCATGGGCAGGCCGGTCAGGCTATTCTTGAAGCACTGCTCAAAGCCGAGGAACTTGATGACCGACGCGTTGACAGACGGATGGAAGCGCAGACCGCCCTTGTAGGGGCCGATTGCGGAGTTGAACTGCACGCGGAAGCCGCGGTTGACCTGAACCTTGCCCTCGTCATCCACCCACGGAACACGGAACATTACCATGCGCTCCGGCTCGACGATACGGTCGATGATGCCGTTCTTCTCCAACTCCGGACGCGCCTCTACGACCGGCTCGAAGCTTTCGAGTACTTCAAGAACCGCCTGCTGAAATTCCGGCTCGTTCGGGTTGCGCTTCTGCATGGTTTCGTATACGCGCTTGAGGTAAGTGTTGGTAAGTGCCATTTGATTTGTCCTCCTTACATTTCTGCCGCAGCCTCTTTCCAATAATCAGGGAAAAGTGCGGAATAACTTACATACATGCTGTAGTGTGTAATTATTATATAGTATTTTGCGAATGTGTGCAACAATTTAGCGTGTTAAAAATATACATTTTTTACTTGTGGAATGGGGATGGAAATTGTCAGATTTACCTGATATAATGAAGCGCGAGGGGGTGCGACTTGCAAAATGAACAGTTTTGACAAAATTTATGCGGTCGTCCGGCGCATCCCGCGCGGCACGGTCGCGACTTACGGCCAGATTGCGCTGCTGGCGGGCAATCCGCGCTGGGCGCGGGTGGTCGGCTATGCGCTGCACGCGAATCCGGATCCGGAAGGAATACCATGCTACCGCGTGGTGACCAAAGAGGGCCGTACCTCTCCAGCTTTTGCATTCGGCGGCGCGGATATACAGCGCGCAATGCTGGAGGCGGACGGGATAGAGTTTACCGCCGACGGGCGGGTGGATATGGAGCGGTTCCGCTGGGAGGGAGCTTGACGATGATCGATCTGGAAAAGCTGGCGGCGCTGGCAGTCGCCTATGATGCGGGGGACGCGCGTCGGGTGCAGCATTTTATGAAAGTATATGCGTTCTGCCGCCTGTTAGGACGAAGCGAGGGCCTGGGGGAGGAAGAACAGAATATTCTGGAGGCTGCGGCTCTCCTGCATGATATCGGCATTCACGAAGCGGAGCGCAAGCACGGCTCTTCCGGCGGGAAGTGGCAGGAGCTGGAGGGGCCGGCGGTCGCCGCGCCGCTGCTCGCGCAGGCCGGCGCTTCGGCGGCGCAGGCGGAGAAAATTGCTTGGCTGATCGCGCATCATCACAGTTTCGACGCTTCGGAGGATCTTGCCTTCCGCATCCTGCTTGAGGCGGATTTTCTGGTCAACGCATATGAAAGCGCCCTGCCGCCGGAGGCCTGTGGAACGGCGGGGGAACGGGTGTTCCGTACAGAGACTGGCCGTTCATTTTTACAGAAAATGTATCTAGAAAAGCCGTATAAGCCGTAAAAGTGCATAAATTACAGAGAAGAAAGGGCGTTCCGTTTGGCAGAGGGAACGCCCTTTTTGAACTTTTTGTGAAATCTGTTGACAACACAACGAATCGGTGTATATTGTGTTAGTAAGCTAACAGTAAGGAGGCTAACAATTGATGCAGGAGCAAACGATCTGCGGCGAGCTCGGCATGCTGAACAATCTGTTCAAGCGGCAGATGGCGTGCCAATCGGGCGAGGAATTCAGCAAGGTGACCGGTATGCAGGGGATGATTATTCATTACCTGCTGGTTGCAGACGGCGACCGCTTCCAAAAGGATGTGGAGACTCAGTTCCGCTTCCGGCGTTCGACTGCGACCGGCATTTTGCAGCTCATGGAGCAGCACGGGCTGCTGCGGCGCGAGCCGGTGCCGCAGGACGGGCGGCTCAAACGGCTGGTGCTGACTGACAAAGCGTTGGCGCTCGATGCGCGGATCAAAAAGAAGTTCCGCGACACAGAGACGCTGATGCGTGCCGGCATCAGCGAGGAGGACATGGACGCCTGGTTCCGCGTGTGCGGCAGGATCCGCGCGAATCTGGAAAACTATCAACGCAGGGCTTCGGAGGGACAAGAATGATAAAGAGGCTGTTACAAAGCGTGCGCGAGTTCAAAAAGGATGCGCTGCTCACGCCGTTTTTTGTGGTGCTCGAGGTTGTGATGGAGGTCGTTATCCCCGCAGTAATGGCGCTTCTGATTGATAAGGGCATTGATGCGCAAAATATGGGAGAGATCTGGAAATACGGAGCCATCCTCGTGGCGTGCGCGGCGCTGGCGCTGGTGTTCGGCGCGGCGGCAGGCACCTATGCGGCGCGCGCCTCCACCGGCTTCGCCCGCAACCTGCGGCACGACATGTATTATGCGGTGCAGGATTTTTCCTTTTCCAACATCGATAAGTTTTCGACCGGCTCGATCGTCACCCGCTTGACGACCGACGTGACCAATGTGCAGAACTCGTTCCAGATGTGTACGCGCATCGCGGTGCGCTGTCCGGTCATGCTGGTGTTCGCGCTGATCATGGCGTTTCAGATCAACGGCGAGCTGGCGCTGATTTTCCTGGGCGTGCTTCCTGTTTTGGCGGTGGGCATGGGCCTGCTGATGAAGTTTGTCGGGCCGATCTTCGAGCGTGTGTTCAAGATCTACGACCAGATGAACACGGTCGTGCAGGAAAACGTGCGCGGCATCCGTGTGGTCAAGGCCTATGTGCGTGAGGAATATGAAACCGAAAAGTTTCAAAACGTTTCCGGACGGCTTTACAAGGCGTTTTCCAAGGCGCAGAAGATTATGGCGGGCGTTTCGCCGCTCATGCAGTTCTGCATGTATGCCTGCATGCTGCTGATTTCCTGGTTCGGCGCGCGGCTGATCGTCGGCGGCAGCATGACGACCGGCGAGCTGACCAGCCTGTTTTCCTACGCGATGCAGATATTGATGAGCCTGATGATGGTCGCGATGGTATTCGTCATGATTACCATGTCTAAGGCGAGCGCGGAGCGCATCGTCGAAGTGCTGGAGGAGCAGCCTGACCTCCATAATCCGGCGCAGCCGGTGACCGAGGTAAAAAACGGGGATATCGATTTCGATAACGTCAATTTCAGCTACAAGGGCGATGCGCGTAAGCTTGCCCTGCGCGGCGTGGACCTCCACATCAAGGCGGGGCAGACCATCGGAGTCCTGGGCGGCACCGGCTCGGCCAAGTCTACGCTGGTACAGCTGATCCCGCGCCTGTACGATGTCACGACCGGCTCGGTTAAGGTGGGCGGCGTGGATGTGCGCGATTATGACATTGAAGCGCTGCGCGAGCAGGTCGCCATGGTGCTGCAGAAGAATGTGCTGTTCTCTGGCACGATCAAGGAGAACCTGCGCTGGGGCAACGAGCACGCGAGCGACGAGGAGCTTGAGCACGTGTGCCGCCTGGCGCAGGCGGATGAATTCATCCAGCAGATGCCGGGGAAATACGATACCTATATCGAGCAGGGTGGCACCAACGTATCTGGCGGCCAGAAGCAGCGTCTGTGCATTGCCCGCGCGCTGCTGAAAAAGCCCAAGGTACTCATTCTGGACGACTCGACCAGCGCGGTCGACACCAAGACCGACGCGCTGATCCGCAAGGCGTTCGCGGAGGAGCTCCCGGGTACGACCAAGCTGATTATCGCGCAGCGCGTCTCGTCCGTGCAGGACGCGGACCAGATCGTCATTCTGGACGGCGGCGCGATCCATGCGGTCGGCACGCATGAGGAGCTGCTCGCGGGCAACCCGATTTACCAGGAGATCTATAAGCAGCAAATGAACAAAGGGGGCGAGGAATAATGGCAAGACCCGCAATGGGCGGCCCTGGCCGCCGGGGACAGATGGCCGGCGGTAAACGCAGCAAAAATCCGAAAAAGACGCTGGGCCGGCTGCTACACTATATCAGGGATGGCTACGCGGTTCAGTTCGGCGTGGTTCTGGTGTGCATTCTGATCTCCGCAGTTGTGAACGTAGCGGGTTCGATGTTCCTGCGCGTGCTGATCGACGATTATATCGCGCCGCTGCTGCTGGAAGCCGCGCCCGTATTCACCGGCCTGATACATGCCATCCTGCTGATGGGCCTGATCTATCTGACAGGCATTGTTTCCACCTTCCTGTATAACTGGCTGATGGTGGCCATTTCGCAGGGCATTTTGAAAAAGGTGCGCGACGAGATGTTCGGGCGTATGCAGACCCTGCCCATCCGCTATTTTGACACCCATACCCACGGCGACCTGATGAGCCATTTTACCAATGATACAGACACGCTGCAGCAGATGCTCAGCCAGTCCGTCCCGCAGATGTTCTCCTCCATAATGACGATCATCGCGGTGTTTATCGCCATGCTGGCGACCAATGTGTGGCTGACGTTGTTCGTGCTGGCAGGCGTCGCCGTGATGCTGGTGGTGGTCAAGCGGATCGGCGGGCAGTCGGCAAAATACTTTTTGGAGCAGCAGACCTCGCTTGGCAAGGTTAACGGCTATATCGAGGAAATGATCAACGGGCAGAAGGTTGTCAAGGTGTTCTGCCATGAGGATAAGTGCAAGGAGCAGTTCGACGCGCTCAACGATGAGCTGCGGGAAAATGCGAAGAACGCGAACACCTTTGCCAACATCCTCATGCCGATCATGATGAACATTGGCAACCTGCTGTATGTGCTGGTGGCCGTGGTCGGCGGCACGCTGGCGCTGTCCGGTGTGGTTGGAAGCAGCATCACCATCGGCGTGATCGCCAGCTTCCTGCAGCTGACCAAATCGTTTACCCAGCCGGTTACACAGATTTCGCAGCAGTTCAACTCCATTGTCATGGCGCTGGCCGGCGCAGAGCGTATTTTCGAGCTGATGGATGAGGCGCCGGAAACGGACGACGGATATGTCACCCTGGTCAACGCCAAGTACGATAAAAACGGCGAACTGGTGGAAACGCCGGAAAAAACCAACATTTGGGCGTGGAAGCATCCGCATGAGGACGGTACGACCACCTACCAGCAGGTACGGGGCGACGTTCGGTTTTTCGACGTGGATTTCGGCTATAATCCGGAGAAGATCGTGCTGCATGATATCACGCTGTACGCCGAGCCGGGGCAGAAGGTTGCTTTTGTCGGCGCGACCGGCGCGGGTAAGACCACGATTACCAACCTGATCAACCGCTTTTACGATCTGGCGGACGGCAAGATCCGGTACGATGGAATCAACATCAACAAAATCAAAAAGGCGGACCTGCGCCGCTCGCTTGGCATCGTTCTGCAGGACACTAACCTGTTTACCGGTACGATCCGCGACAACATCCGGTACGGCAATCTGGAGGCGACCGACCAGGAGATCGAAGCCGCGGCGCAGCTTGCGGGCGCGGACGACTTCATCCGTCGTCTGCCGGACGGCTATGATACGGTGATTGACGGGGACGGAGGCAGCCTGTCACAGGGTCAGCGCCAGCTTTTGTCCATTGCGCGCGCGGCGGTGGCTGATCCGCCGGTTATGATCCTGGACGAAGCGACCAGCAGCATCGATACCCGCACCGAGTCCATCGTGCAGGCGGGTATGGACGGCCTGATGTACGGCCGCACCGTGTTTGTGATCGCACACCGCCTGTCGACTGTGCAGAACGCGGACGTGATTATGGTGCTTGAGCTAGGCCATATCATCGAGCGCGGCAACCATGCGCAGCTGATTGCCGAGCGTGGAAAGTATTACCAGCTCTATACCGGCGCGTTCGAGCTGGAATAAACGGCGGCCCTGTTCCAGGGCGGCGGAGGGAGCGTCCGCCGGAGCCGGGCACCTTGGCAGGCAGGCCGCATTCGCGGCCTGCCTTTTTCTCTGCACTCGGGCAAAAGGGGGCCGAACATGAAGAAAGGGCTGCGCCACTGAAATCGGTTGCATGATTCCTTGCACCGCGGACAAATGTTTTTCGGAAGAAAGCACAAATTTTGCAATTCTTACGAAAAGATAATAGGTAGTTTGCCCGAAATTGCTCAAAAGGCGAAAAAAAGTCTGCCAAATCGTAGAAAGAGTAGTATAATAAGAAAAAATAATCCAAGCGCCCGAATGATTTCACATCGGAAAGGGCGAGGGATTAGGTTTGTAAAGGAGAAGATAACCATGAAGAAAAGTCTGAGCATGCTTCTGGTCGGCTCGATGCTGGTAACAGCGCTGGCGGGCTGCGGCGGCAATACCGATACGCAGGGCGCGGGCGACGGGCAGGATAACACGGATGCTGCAGCAACCGCGTTTTTGATCGGCGGCACCGCGCCGCTGACCGGAGAAGCGGCGATTTACGGCAACGCGGTCAAGAACGGCGCCGAGCTTGCGGCGGAGGAGATCAACGCGGAAGGCGGGGATATTCAGATCAAGGTCATTTTCGAGGATGATGAACACAACACGGAAAAGGCTGTCAGTGCGTACAACGCGCTCAAGGACGAGGGCATCCAGCTTTCCCTCGGCGCGGTAACCTCCAAGCCGGGCGAAGCGATCGCGCCGCTGCACGAGGAGGATCACATTTTCGCGCTGACCCCGTCGGCTTCCTCTCCGGCCAATATAGAGGGCAACGACGTTGTGTTCCAGATGTGTTTCTCCGACCCGAATCAGGGCATGGCTTCCGCGGAGTATATCGCGGATCAGCAGCTCGGCACCAAGATTGGCGTTATTTATAAGAGCGACGACGTGTATTCCACCGGTATTCTGGAGCAGTTCAAGGCTGAAGCAGAGTCAAAGGGCCTTGAGATAGTGACCGAACAGGCGTTTACGACGGAGACGCAGAACGACTTTTCGGTGCAGTTGAACGCGTGCAAGAGCGCCGGCGCTGACCTGCTGTTCCTGCCGATTTATTACACCCCGGCGTCCCTGATCCTGACCCAGGCGAACGCGATGGGCTATACGCCCAAGTTCTTTGGCGTGGACGGTATGGATGGCATCCTGACTGTCGAGAATTTCGATACCACGCTGGCAGAGGGCGTTATGCTGCTGACCCCGTTCAATGCGGATGCGACCGATGAAAAGACCGTAAACTTCGTGACCAAGTATAAGGAAAAGTACGGCGAGACCCCGAACCAGTTCGCGGCTGACGCATATGACTGCATCTACGCTTACAAGCAGGCGCTTGAGGAAGCGGAATGCACGCCGGATATGTCTGCTTCCGACCTTTGCGACAAGATGATCGAGACGTTCCCGACCATCACGTTCGAGGGCCTGACCGGCGACGGCGCGGGTATCACCTGGGATTCCAACGGTGCGGTATCCAAGAGCCCGAAGGGCATGATTATTGAAAACGGCGCGTATGTAGGCATGTAAAAGCCTTCGGCGCGTTCGGGTAACGGACCGCTGAAAACAGTTGAACGAAAGAACGAAGGAGGGCGCTGCAGCAGAACGCTACGGCCCTCCTTTGCGTCTATTCCACGGTATTCACCGCGTTATGGGGTGGGGCGACGGCTCGACGCCGCTTGCCGAGCCCTTGCCCCAACCCACAAGCAAAAAGAGAAATAAAAGAGATTTGAGGTGTTCCGAATGATGGGTTTCCTGAATCATCTGATCAACGGCGTGAGTCTGGGCAGCATCTATGCGATCATCGCGCTGGGCTATACCATGGTCTACGGTATTGCGAAGATGCTAAACTTTGCCCACGGCGATGTGATCATGGTGGGCGGATATATGTGCTTCTGCGCCACGACCTATCTGGGCTGGCCCGCTCCGGCGGGCGTACTGCTCGCGGTCGTTGTCTGCACAGCGCTTGGCGTTGTGATCGAACGGCTGGCCTATAAGCCGTTGCGCATGGCGCCGTCACTGGCGGTGCTGATTACGGCGATCGGCGTTTCCTATTTCCTGCAGAACGCGGCGCTGCTGATCTGGGGCTCGGGGCAGAAAAGCTTTACCTCGGTCGTAAAGGGCAGCCCGTTCCAGTTGTTTGACGGACAGCTTACGGTCACGCCGGTCACGCTGGTCACGGTGCTTGCTTGCATTGTTATCATGATCGTGCTGACCCTGTTTACCAACAAGAGCAAAATGGGTACGGCGATGCGTGCAGTTTCCGAGGACAAGGGCGCGGCGCAGCTGATGGGCATTAATGTGAACACGACGATCTCGCTGACGTTCGCCATCGGTTCCGGCCTGGCCGCGATCGCGGGTGTACTGCTGTGTTCGGCCTATCCGACGCTGATGCCGACGACCGGCTCGATGCCCGGCATTAAAGCGTTCACCGCGGCAGTGTTCGGCGGCATCGGCTCGATCCCGGGCGCGTTTGTCGGCGGCATCCTGCTGGGCGTGATCGAGATTTTCGCGGGCGCATATATTTCAACCCAGCTTTCCAACGCGATCGTATTCGCGGTGCTGATCCTCGTGCTGCTGGTCAAGCCGGACGGGCTGCTCGGCAAACGCGTGAGCGAAAAGGTTTAAGGGGGCGGCGCTGCGATGAAAAAGTTCAAGAAATATGCGGCCTCTAAGGCCGGACGCGATACGCTGCTGTCCTTCGGCATTGTGATCGCCGGCTACATCTACCTGCAGGTGATGGTGGCGACGGGCAATATCTCCAGCTTGCTGGAAAGCCTGCTTGTGCCGATCTGCGCGTATGTCATCATGGCGGTTTCGCTCAACCTGACTGTGGGTATCCTGGGCGAGTTGTCGCTCGGCCACGCGGGCTTTATGTCGGTCGGCGCGTTCGCGGGCGTCGTGACGACGACCTGCCTGGCGGAAGCGATCCCGTCCGCGCCGCTCCGGCTGGCGGTCGCGATCCTTGTGGGCGGTATCTGCGCTGCGGTCGCGGGCGTGATCGTGGGCGTGCCGGTGCTGCGTCTCAAGGGAGACTATCTGGCGATCGTCACACTCGCATTTGGCGAGATTATAAAAAATATCATCAATGTGCTGTATATCGGCCTGGACAGCACGGGACTGCACTTCAGCCTGCTCGAGCAGCGGTTTGAGCTGGCGGAAGGTGGGGAAATGATCATCAACGGGCCGATGGGCGTGTCCGGCGTATCCCGACTGTCGACCCTCACCACCGGCTTTGTGCTTGTGCTGATCACGCTGTTCCTGATTTTGAACCTGATTAACAGCCGCGCGGGCCGCGCGATCATGTCCGTGCGCGATAACAAGATTGCCGCGGATTCGATCGGCATTTCGACCACGCGGTATAAGCTGATGGCGTTCGTCATTTCGGCAGCATTCGCTGGTATGGCCGGCACGCTGTACGGCATGAACTACACTACCATTACCGCGGCTAAATTTGATTTCAACACCTCGATTCTGATTCTTGTTTTCGTCGTGCTCGGCGGGCTGGGCAATATCTGGGGCTCGATCATCGCCGCGTCGCTGCTGACGATCCTGCCCGAGGTGCTGCGTGAGGTCGGCGAATACCGCATGCTGATCTATGCGATCCTGTTGATTGTGATGATGCTGTTCAACAACTCGCCGCTTAAGGCGCGGCTGCTGGAAAAGCGCGGCATGAAGCAGATGAGCAAGCTGGAAAAGAACGGGAAGGAGGGCGCGTGATATGGCAATGCTTGAAGTGACTTCGCTGGGGATTTCGTTCGGCGGCCTGCGCGCTGTTGACGAGCTTTCCATGAAAATAGAGGAGGGCGGGCTGGTAGGCCTGATCGGTCCGAACGGCGCGGGCAAAACCACTGTGTTCAACATGCTGACCGGCGTGTACCGCCCGACGGATGGCGGCATCCGGCTGGACGGGCAGAACCTGATCGGGAAAAAGCCGCACGATATCTGCAAAATGGGCGTGGCGCGCACGTTCCAGAACATCCGCCTGTTTTCCAAGCTGACCGTGCTGGACAACGTAAAGACCGGCCTGCATAACGAGATCACCTATTCGTTAGCGGAAAGCCTGTTCCATGTCGGCTCCTACCGCAAAAAGGAACGCGCCATGAATGAACGCGCGATGGAGCTGCTGGGCGTGTTCGGGCTGGAAAGCGTGGCGGATTACCAGGCGGCGAACCTGCCGTACGGCAAACAGCGCAAGCTGGAGATCGCCCGCGCGCTGGCGACCAATCCCAAGCTGCTGCTGCTTGATGAGCCGGCGGCGGGCATGAACCCGAACGAGACCGCCGAGCTGATGGAGACGATCGAGGTCGTCCGTAAGCGCTTCGGCGTGACCGTGCTGCTGATCGAGCACGACATGAAGCTGGTTTCCGGCATCTGTGAATACCTGTATGTGCTCAACTTCGGCCGTTTGCTGGCCGAGGGGACGCCGGGCGAGGTGCTGAAAAATCCGGAGGTCGTCACGGCCTACCTTGGCGAATAAGGAGGGAAACGAAGTATGGCAATGCTGGAAGTAAAGGATATCAATGTGTACTACGGCCTGATCCACGCGCTGCGCGACGTTTCCTTTACGGTAAACGAGGGTGAGGTCGTCGCGCTGATCGGCGCGAACGGCGCGGGTAAAACTACGACGCTGCATACCGTCACCGGACTGTTGCCCGCCAAAAGCGGCACGGTGACGTTTGAGGGCAAAAACATCACCAGAAAGCCCGGGCATGAGATCGTCCGGCTGGGGATGAGCCATGTGCCGGAGGGCCGGCGGGTATTTGCGGGTCTGACCGTGCGTGAAAACCTGCGAATGGGCGCCTATACCCGACCGAAAGGCGAGGTTGAGGCATCTCTGGCGGAGGTGTACAAGCGCTTCCCGCGCTTGGAGGAGCGCAAAAACCAGGCGGCAGGCACGCTGTCCGGCGGCGAGCAGCAAATGCTTGCCATGGGCCGCGCGCTGATGGCAAAGCCGCGCATCCTGCTGCTCGACGAGCCATCCATGGGTCTGTCGCCGTTGTTTGTGGGCGAGGTGTTCAAAATCATTCAGGAGGTGTCTGCCGCGGGGACGACCGTCCTGCTTGTTGAGCAGAACGCGAAAAAAGCGCTCTCGATCGCGGACCGCGCCTATGTGCTGGAAACCGGAAGGATCGTAAAATCCGGCAAGGCGTCTGATCTGCTGAACGATGATTCCATCAAGAAAGCCTATTTGGGAGAGTAAGGGGGAAGCGCGAATGAAGCCGTATATTATCACGATCGCCCGCCAGTATGGGTCGGGCGGCAAAACGGTCGGCAAAATGCTGGCGAACAAGCTGGATATCCCGTACTATAATCGGGAGATTATCACGATGGCCTCCGAGGACAGCGGTATCAATGCCATGCTGTTTTCAGACGAACGACTCAAGCCCGACTTTTTGACCCGCCTGCGCAGCCGCTATAAAGGAGATACAAGCGTAATCAATGACTCCTCCAAGGCCTATCTGCGTGACAACGCGCTGTTCGACTATCAGGCGAAAATCATCTGCAAGCTGGCCGATCAGGGGCCGTGCGTGCTGATCGGGCGCTGCGCGGACTATATCCTCAAGGGGCGGCCGGACGTGGTTCGGGTGTTCGTCCACGCGGACGCGGCGTTCTGCCTGCAGGAGGCTATGAAAATAGATTCGATGCCGGAGGATGCGGTGGCCAGAAAAATCGCAGAGATCGACGAATACCGCGCCAAGTATTACAAGCACCACACGGGAAGCGACTGGTATGACGCGCGCAATTACGATCTGTCGCTCAACAGCGGTGTGCTGGGCTTCGACGGCGTGGTGGAAGAAATTGTGCAGTATATGCAGGTGCGTTCCCAATTCCAGAAATAAGGCTGCAGGTTGTGGCGGAATGACGCGGATTGCAAGCCACCCTGGGCGGTTCAGTATATCCGTTTTCGTGCAGCGTCGTGCGGCCGAATGCTATGAGATTCTAAAAAAGCCTTGTGCATCCGTGAAAAGATGCATAAGGCTTTTCTGTTGGGGGTACTGCTGTTGCGCATGACAATTGCAAAAAAAGAGAAAAAAGGCTTGACGAAAGCAAGGATATAGGATATAATATATCTCGTCCTCTGTGAGAGCAGCAGACTATGGAGAGTTGGCTGAGTGGTCGAAGGCGCACGATTGGAAATCGTGTAGGCGTGATGAGCGTCTCCAGGGTTCAAATCCCTGACTCTCCGCCAGATTACCGAACTTTATCGAAAGATAAAGTTCGGTTTTTGCTGTTTTGTGCAAAAACATGGAACATTTTTGCGTGGGACAATTTTCCTGACGACAATCACGCATTTTTGGCGATCACAGTCGTTTGGAACAGCTTTTTCCATGCGTTCTGCACTGTCGCGGCGCATGGCTTGTATCAGATACCCGTAGGTGTTCAGGGTAAATGCAGCGGAATGATCCCCGAGGTTCTCCTTGACGGTTAGCACGTCGTCGCCGTTTTGCAGGGAAAGCGTCGCAAACGTATGACGAAGCGTGTGAAAATAACAGTCATCCAAGACAATGCTGGACAGAATCTTTTTCAGATGCTTGTAGACCGTCCGGCGGTTCAGTGATTTACTCAATTCGTTTGTAAACACAAGGCTATGGTAGTTGGGATTATTGACGAAAACGGAGTATAACTGGAAGTGGGAAGAACGGCTGAAAAAAGAGAGGTGCGGGGCATACAGCTGGGGGAGTCGCTGAAGCAAGCGGTAGAACGTCGCAGCGCGGATGGAAAGCTGTATCCTGCCGCTGCGACGGAGTGATCGTTGGATTCGGTTCTGTCCTGCATGAGCCGCACATAATGCTGCTTTGACAACGCACGCATGGAAAGCTTTTTCACGACTTTGAAGAAAGGCAGCTTCCCTGTTCCAGAAGTAGTCGCTGTGGACACTTCGCGCGTACAATTGCTTTGACCGATTGATTGGCACGATAAAAATAGTAGTGGAATGTGCTGACATATTCCGCTACTATTTTGGCATCTCTGCCTGTCCGTGTACCTGTTTTGACGGCTGCTCTCGAATGAAAGTAGGATCGCCTCACAAGAAAGCTCCTGTACACGGCGGCAGCGAGCGTTATTTCAGCCCTGTCCACTTTTCGCCGCCATCGTCTTTCTGTGAGTGTGAGGGGGGGCGGAATCCATGATGCCATAGTAGGTCCAATAGGCTGTGTCATCTACATCTGAGAACTGCCGCATTTCGTCCAAATGCGCGTCGATATGGCCTTGTCCGCGCTGCGGCCCAGCGTATTGTTGATGATGCTCGTGGCCTCGGCGCGGGCAACGGCGTTATGCGGCTGGAGGGTCCCATCGGGATAGCCGCCGACTCAGCCGTACCGCTCCGCCCCGATGATCTGCGCGTAGTACCAGGCTCTTTCGTTCCCACCATCAGGAAGCTGGGCGAAGCGCATGGCGGTGACGGTAAGGGTGACCGTTTCGCTTTCAAAGCTGCTGCCGGTAGCTTTTTCCCGCACCTGATAGCTGCCGAGGCCAGCTTTTCGCCGCCCGTGCAGGCGACCTAGGTGGGATCTCCATCGCTGCTGTACTCGTAGTCCGCCGGTAAAGACAAAGCCGCCATCCGCCCTTTCTTTTACAGTCTCGGCCGATGCGCGGACCTGCGTGGGAGCGGCTGGCCTGAACGGGATGGAGATAGTTACGACATTGCTGGAGAGACTGGTTTCCACGCCGTCCTCCATGACAGCGCTTTTCCGGATCGGGATGCTCCCACAGGTCGCGGCGGGCGTGTCCTGGGGCGCTTTGGTGGTTGTGAACATCCAGCCCGCATCCGATAGGCCGCTGGCTGCGGTGTAGTTAGCGCCCAGGGCAACGTCGATGGACACAGTGTAAGTTCCGGCGTTCGTGGGGAGGGGGCGGAATACTTCACTGTCGTCTCGTCCATACCCATGATCTCTGCATTGGCCGTCACGGCGGCGGCCTTGGCATTGCCGTCATAGGTCAGATTGGCCGGAGGTGAAGGTAAAATCTCTTGCTGTGGGCGCGACTCGGTTGACGGTCAGGGCGCTGGATAGGCAATCTGATAGTTTTTCGTCACGTCGGTGCCGCTTCTCGTGATCACAGCGGCAGAGGGTGGGATGGTCTTGTTCACCGTCGCCACATCGGTGGTGTTGGACGCGGAGGACCAGCCGGTCTGGGTGTAGCCTTCCTTGGTGTAGGGCTTGGCTGTGCTGACGATCACCGTTTCGCCGTTGAGATAAATGGCGCTGTCCGCCGAAGCAGTACCGGTGACGGCGGAGGGTTTGTCATAGGCCACGGTATAGCCCAGAATACCCTTCTGCCAACTGGGATCTGCTGAGCTATCAGGTAACATTCGGAAACCTCGGCGGCAACGCTGACAGTACATCCACGATCTCCGTCACCTCGGGCAACGGCGCATTCCCGCCCGCACCGTAGACACCGGAGGGAAAGGTGTTCCAGCAATGGCTGCTGACCAGCGATCCGGCTGCGACTAAGACGAAGTATTCCGACCAAGAACTTGCCGCGCTGAAAATCTCGGAGAACATGACTTTCCAGGCCGTGTTCGGTGAGGACAACTACGCCATCACCTTTATCACCACGGATGGTACGCTGGGCGAAACCGACAGCACAAGCCTGACTCTGAAAAAGGATGGCAAGGATCCCTTTTCCACCGACGACTTCCCAGAGGTGAAGAACGCCAGCGCAGTATTCAAGGGCTGGTTCTACGGCGGCGAGACCAAGACCGCACAAGACTGGGACGGGACAGAGGCCACTGGCAATATGCAGTTTGTGGCCGCTTTTGAAGGAAACGTGTCCCTGCACCGGATTGCCAACAACAGCACGTTTTACTCCAAGGCCGTGAAATTTGAAAAAACAGCGTCGGCGCCGTGTCAGGTATAGCAGATCATCAGAACCGCTTTGGCGTTCTGGTTTTTCCGGCTCGGGTATACATGGGGAACAGAGGCATTGAAGCAGAAACCGTCGTCGGGGGAGAGCAGGTAAACTTTCTCCCGCGCCTTTAATTCCATACGGCCTTCTATCATCATAATGTATTCGCTGCTGTCAACCGGATGGCCAATGGATTCGTGGCCGCCGGGCTCCAGTTCGATTTGATATAACTCAAAATCTCTGTCCGCATCCTTGGGATAGTAATTGAAAATGTGATACTTGCCCTCGACCAATGGCTGAATGTCCTGCTTGCGGATGTGGATGGTGTGATCCTGTGGTAGCGCCAAAAGGCTGGTGTATGGCTCGTGCAGGGCTCCGGTGATTTTCCAGACCGTATTGATGGTAGGGTTGGAAGCGCCTTTTTCCAACTGGGACAGCATTACCTTGCTAACCCCTGCCATCTCTGCCAGTTGGCTCAAACTCCAATTCCGTTCCTCCCGCAGCCGTTTCAGGTTGTATGCAATGATTTTTCCAATCTCCAAAGTTTTTCCTCGCTTAAAATAAGTTACATTTTGCACTATGTTTATTATAATTTCAAGAGGGTTGCCATGAGGGAACGCAATATCGTTTTAAACGTGCTAAAATGTGTATTCCCATATACCATCCCGATTTTTGCGGGATTTTGGTTTTGGGGATTGGCCTACGGCATCTACATGAACGTTTCGGGGTTCAGCTTTGTATATCCGATGGTCATGAGCCTGCTGGTTTTTGCCGGATCGGTAGAGCTTGTGGTGGTTTACTGCCTTAGAGATGTCTCTGTCTTTGGCGGGAACCACGGTTTGACGGAGCTGATTGCGGCGGCTGTGGTTGTGGGATTGCACCTTTGGAAAAAGCAGATGCTTCTCTCCCTCACGGGCGGGACCGTCTGCTATATGCTGCTTGTGCAGATGGTTTTTAAGTGATTTTCGAGTAAAACATACCGATAGCGGTTGATTCTAACGCCTGGATGGGCTGTGTAGTCGTCTGTCCGCTTGTTTTTGTGGTTTTTCCGCAAGACGCTTGAAAGGGACCTGACCCAAAAAGGTGAGACACGATGGAAGAGAACGTACGTATTTTAATTGGTATAGGGGATATTCCGCGGCCTGGCATAATCCTCATATATTGCGTTTAGCCAAACAGGCCCCGTTTTTTGTAGGGCTCTTTGCGGATTTCGCCCGCCTCATAACCCGTAGAGCAGATAGCGTTCCGCAGGGCTTGCTCGTCCAGTTCTTCCGGGGTGAGGATTTCCGTTTCTCCCTTGCTGTGAGAGGAACGCACTTTTTTTACGGGGCAGGCTTTGCGGACCGCATCGTTGACATGGGCCTCGCACATCCCGCACATCATCCCACTGACCTGTACCGTGTATTTCCACATATGGATGTCCTCCTCTTTATAATTGGTTAGCGTCAACTAACTAAAGGATACTATAAATTTGTCCGGAATGCAAGCACCAGTTGAGTCGCATATCGCCTCCCGTCGACTTTTTGGCCGGTGCGCCAAAAATATGGTTTTCCGGTTGACAAATGCAAAGCCGCGCAGTACAATAACGATGTTATATAACAGTGTTATTATGAGGTGCAGCGAAATGGAAGAGGGAGCCACCACCACATTGGAGAACATCGAACAGGCCGCGCTGGCTGAATTTCTGGACAAGGGGTTTCAGGGCGCTTCGCTGCGGCAGATTGTCAAGAACGCCGACGTGACCACCGGTGCCTTTTACGGTTACTTTTCCAGCAAGGAGGCACTGTTCGCTTCGATCGTGGAGCCGCACGCTGCCGCCCTGATGGGCCGGTTCATGGAGGCGCAGCTTTCCTTTGCCGAGTTGCCTGAGACCGAGCAGCCGGCGCATGTGGGGAAGGAATCCGGCGCCTATCTCACCTGGATGGTGGACTACATCTGCCAGCATCGGGAGCCGGTAAAGCTGCTGCTGTGCGGGGCGGAAGGCACCAGCTATGAGAACTTTGTCCATAACATGGTGGAGGTGGAGGTCGAGGCAACCCTCGAGTATATCGAGGTTCTGCGCCGCGCGGGGCAGGAGGTTCCGCCGTTGGATCGCTCCCTGTGCCATATCATTGCCAGCGGCATGTTCAACAGCATTTTTGAGGTGGTGGTCCACGATATGCCGCACGACCAGGCGCTGCGGGATGTGCAGCAGCTGCGGGCGTTTTACACCGGCGGATGGGAGCGTCTGTTTGAGCTTTCGTTTGGTTGAACACAGTAGGGAATGCGGCATCGTATTCCCTGTTGTTTTGACATAAAGTTAGCAAAAGCTAACCAAAAGGAGGTTATTTAGATGAAAAACAAAAAGAAGAGCGATCTGGCCATCCTGCTAGACTATGCGGGCAGCCGAAAGGGGCTGACCTTTCTGGGGCTGGCACTGTCGGCTGTATCCATGCTACTGAGCATGGCGCCGTACATCTGCATCTGGCTGGCCGCCCGCGATCTGATCGCCGCCGCACCGGACTGGACGCGGGCGCAAAACGTTACCCGCTGGGGCTGGCTGGCGTTTGCCTTTGCGGTGGGCGGCATCGTCCTGTATTTTGCGGGGCTGATGTGTACCCACCTGGCGGCGTTTCGCACCGCGGCCAACATCCGCAAGCGGGGCATGGCCCATATGATGAAAGCGCCGCTGGGCTTTTTCGACGCCAATGCGTCCGGTCTGATCCGCGGCCGGCTGGATGCGGCGGCGGCCGATACCGAAACGCTGCTGGCGCACAACCTGGCGGATATCATCGGAACGATCGTCCTGTTTGTGAGCATGCTGGCGCTGATGGTCGCCTTTGATTGGCGGATGGGAGCCGCCTGCCTGCTGGCCGCGGTGATCTCAGTGATCGCCATGTTTTCCATGATGGGCGGCAAAAACGCCAAAATTATGGCGGAGTATCAGGCCGCGCTGGACCGTATCAGCAAGGCGGGTACTGAGTATGTGCGCGGCATTCCGGTGGTCAAGATATTCCAGCAGACGGTCTATTCGTTCAAGGCTTTCCAGCAGGCGATCGAGGATTACAGCACCAAGGCCGAGTACTACCAGGCGGATGTGTGCCGAGTACCCCAGTCCGTAAACCTGACCTTCACCGAGGGCGCGTTCGTGTTTTTGGTACCCGCGGCGCTGTTCCTCGCGCCCAGCGCGCTGGCCGCAGGCAGTCTGGCCGGTTTTATCACCAATTTTGCCTTTTACGCGGTGTTTTCGGCTATCATCTCCACCGCGCTGGCCAAGATCATGTTTGCCGCCTCGGGGATGATGCTGGCGAGCGCTGCGCTGAGCCGTATCGATAAGGTCATGTGCGCCCCCAGCCTGCAGTCGCCACAGCATCCGCGGACGCCCTGCGGCAGTCGGGTGGCGTTTCGGGACGTCAGCTTTACCTATGATGGTGCGGAAACGCCCGCGCTGTCCCATGTTTCCTTCACAGTGGAGCCAGGGCAGACGGTCGCGCTGGTTGGTCCTTCGGGCGGGGGCAAGACCACAGCCGCCAGCCTGATCCCCCGCTTCTGGGATGCGTCGTCGGGCGTGGTGGAGGTCGGCGGTGTGGACGTGCGGCAGATTGACCCGCACACGTTGATGGAGCAGGTCGCGTTCGTTTTCCAGAACAGCCGCCTGTTTAAGACCTCCATTCTGGAAAATGTCCGCGCCGCCCGTCCGGAAGCCGCGCGGGAACAGGTGGAAGCCGCGCTTGCGGCAGCGCAATGCGGAGATATTCTGCAAAAGCTGCCGAACGGGCTGGATACCCGAATCGGTTCGGACGGGACCTATCTTTCGGGCGGCGAGGCCCAGCGCATTGCGCTGGCAAGGGCGATCCTGAAGGATGCGCCCATCGTGGTGCTGGATGAGGCCACCGCCTTTGCCGATCCCGAAAACGAGGTGCGGATCCAGAAGGCCCTCACCGCGCTGACCAGGGACCGGACCGTCATCATGATCGCCCATCGCCTGTCCACCGTCGTGGGGGCGGATAAGATCATTGTGCTGGAGGAAGGGCGCATCGCGGAGCAAGGCACGCATGAGGAGCTGGTCGCCGCCACGGGGCTGTACGCCAGAATGTGGGCGGACTATAACACGGCGGTCCAGTGGAAGATCACCAGCGAAAGGGAGGCAGAGTAACATGTTTGGCAAAAAGTTTCAGCGCAAATACGCCCTGACCGCTCAAGGTGTGCAAACTGTCAAAAAAGGCACCTTCTGGACGGTCATCGTCAACCTGATCGTTCTGGGAGGCATCAGCATCTTGTACCTGCTGATGGACGGCTTTATGGGGGCGCTGACCGAGGGGGAGCCGCTGCCCAACGCGGCGCTTTTCATCACGGGGGTGCTGCTGTTCCTCCTACTGTCCTTTGCGACCCATTTGCAGCAGTATCGCGCCACCTACGGCCTGGTGTACAACGAGGTCAAGGCCACCCGCCTCAGTCTGGCGGAGCGCCTGCGCAAGCTTCCGTTGGGCTATTTCGGCAAGCGGGATCTGGCCGACCTGACCGAGACCCTTATGGGGGACGTGAACCGCATGGAGCACGTCTGGTCGCATGTGCTGGGGTATCTGTACGGCGCGTACATCTCCACAGGGGTCGCGGCCGTATGCCTGTTTGTATATGACTGGCGGCTGGCGGCCGCCTGCCTGTGGGGGGTGCCGGCGGCGTTTGGCCTGCTGTTCGGCAGCCGCAGGCTCGCGGGACGCAGCGCCGAGCGGACGAAAA
This sequence comes from Intestinibacillus sp. NTUH-41-i26, assembly GCF_032769475.1. Classification (GTDB taxonomy): domain Bacteria; phylum Bacillota; class Clostridia; order Oscillospirales; family Butyricicoccaceae; genus Agathobaculum; species Agathobaculum ammoniilyticum. The sequence continues at coordinate 2,352,045 of NZ_CP136477.1, read as the reverse complement.
AAGCCGCCGTCCGCGTGGCGGATGGGATGCAGGAGGCGCTGGAGAACATCCGCGAGATCCGCGCCGCCAACCAGCAGGCGCGTTACCTCGCAGAATTGGGGCAGAAGATCGACGAACATGAGCGGGTCACGATCCGCGGCGAATTATCCACCGGCCTTTTGGTGAACGCGGCCAGCGTGATTATGCGCCTTGGTGTGGCGACGACCATCCTCGTGGGCGCGGAGCTGATTCTCTCCGGCCGCATCGACTTTATGCTGCTGTTCCTGTTCCTGCTGGTCATCACCCGCATCTATGCGCCGTTCGACCAGAGCTTGGCGCTGATCGCGGAGATGTTCGTTTCCCAGGTCTCCGCCGACCGCATGATGGAGATTCAGGACATGCCCGTGGCAGAAGGTGCGGCGGCGTTTCAGCCCAACGGACACGACATTGTATTCGAGCATGTGGAGTTTGCCTACGACGAGAAAAAGGTGCTGCACGACGTGTGCTTTACAGCAAAAGAGGGCGAGGTGACCGCGCTGGTGGGTCCCTCCGGCTCGGGCAAGAGCACCTGCGCACGGCTGGCTGCCCGTTTGTGGGACGCTGCCGAGGGCGCAGTCAAGGTGGGCGGCGTGGATATCGCCACCGTGGAGCCGGAGGTGCTGCTAACGGATTACTCGATGGTGTTTCAGGACGTGGTGCTGTTCGACGATACGGTGCTGGAAAATATCCGTCTCGGCCGGCGCGGTGCGACCGATAAGGAGGTGCTGGCCGCAGCCAGAGCCGCCAACTGCGATGAATTCGTCCGCAAAATGCCGAACGGATACCATACCCCCATCGGGGAGAACGGCGCCCGTCTCTCGGGCGGCGAGCGGCAGCGCATCTCGATCGCCCGGGCGCTGCTCAAGGACGCGCCCATCGTGCTGCTGGACGAGGCGACCGCCAGCCTGGACGTGGAAAACGAAACCAGGGTGCAGGGGGCGCTCTCCCGCCTGCTGGCCGGCAAGACCGTGCTGGTCATCGCCCACCGGATGCGCACCGTGGCCGGAGCCGACCATATCGTGGTGCTGGAAAACGGCCGCGTGGCGCAGCAGGGCTCGCCCGCGCAGCTGATGGCCGAGGGAGGCCTGTACCGGCGCATGGTGGAGCTGCAGCAGGAAAGCGCACAGTGGCGGCTCGCCTGAGCCGACCGGCTTTTTCCGGCACCAGGCGCTGGCGCAGGACCAGTCGAAAGACGCTTACCATTTCTCGGTGGGAATCCAGTGCGAGCGGGACGTCTCATCCATGCCGCTGCTGATAAAAGGCGCGGAGCGGAAAAGGTATGTCGAAAAAAAGAATATTACGAAAAACACGACCGGAGAAAAAAACCGGAAATGTAAGAGGGCAAACGGTCGATAAGGCTCCCAGCTTCTGGAACGGCAGTGGGGAGCAAGTTTTTGCCCGTAAAACGAATGGGATTGCGGGCGGGAGCCACAAATGCTAAAACACACATAAAAAGTATATTTTGTTTGGATATATTGCGCATATGATTGGATAGAAACGCAAAAAGAAGGCATTTGATTCGTACAAAAGTGGCATTGCAAGAAAAAATATGAAAATGGTATACTATATGCATAACAAAACATTTGCAACACAAGAAGGATCAAATAAGGAGGTTTCCCCATGTTGTTCCATACCACTGACGCGCATGAAAAGCTGCGCGCTGAGATCCGCGCTTTCGCGGAAAAAGAGGTCAAGCCGCAGGCCTTCCTCATGGACAAGGAGAATGAATTTCCGGCAGAAGCCGTCCGGAAAATGGGCAAGCTCGGATATATGGGGTTGCCTTATCCCAAGGAATACGGCGGCGCCGGACAGGATGTGCTGAGCTACGCAATCGCGGTTGAGGAACTGTCGCGCGTGGACGGCGGCACGGGCGTTATCCTGTCCGCCCATGTGTCGCTCGGCTCGTGGCCGATCTTCGCATTCGGCACCGAGGAGCAGAAGCAGAAATATCTGGTTCCGCTGGCAAAGGGCGAAAAGATCGCCGCGTTCGGCCTGACCGAACCGAATGCCGGTTCTGACGCGGGCGGCACCGAGACGACCGCGATCGATAAGGGCGACCATTATCTGCTCAACGGCGGCAAGATCTTCATCACTAACGCGCCCAAGGCGGATACCTATGTGGTGTTCGCGGTCACCACGCCGGATATCGGTACCCGCGGCATTTCGGCCTTTATCGTCGAAAAGGGGTGGGAAGGCTTTAGCTTTGGCGACCATTATGACAAAATGGGCATCCGCTCCTCGTCCACCGCAGAGCTGATCTTCAACGATGTGAAAGTACCCAAGGAGAACCTGCTCGGCAAGGAGGGGCAGGGCTTCAAGATTGCGATGGCGACGCTGGATGGTGGGCGCATCGGCATCGCATCGCAGGCGCTTGGCATCGCGCAGGGCGCGTATGAAGCGGCGGTGGATTACGCCAAGGAGCGCGTGCAGTTCGACAAGCCGATCGGCTTCCAGCAGGCGATCTCGTTCAAGATCGCGGATATGGCGACCAAGCTGCGCTGCGCGCGGATGCTGGTCTACTCCGCGGCTGAACTGAAGGAAGCGCACGAGCCGTATGCGATGGAGGCAGCGATGGCCAAGATGTATGCGTCCGACATCTCGCTCGAGGTCACCAACGACGCGCTGCAGATCTTCGGCGGCACGGGCTTCCTCAAGGGCATGGATGTGGAACGCATGTACCGCGACGCCAAGATCACCACCATCTATGAAGGCACCAACGAGATCCAGCGCGTCGTGATCGCGTCCAACATCCTGGGCAGGCCGCCCAAGAGCGAGGGCGGCACCTCCAGCCGGCCCAAGAAGCCCGCGCCGGTCACGGGCGTGCGCAAGCACAACATATTCAAGGAAGGCTCGCCGGAAGAGAAGGTGGCGGCGCTGGTGGCGGCGCTGCAGAAGGACGGACACGACTTCACCGTCGGCATTTCAATCGATACTCCGATCACGCAGGCGGAGCGTGTGGTTTCCGCCGGACAGGGCATTGGCAGCAGGGAGAACATGAAGCTGGTCGAGGATCTGGCGCGCGCCGCGGGCGCGGCGGTCGGCTCCTCACGCCCAGTGGCGGAGACGCTCAAATATGTACCGCTGGACCGCTATGTCGGCATGTCCGGCCAGAAATTCAAGGGCAACCTGTATATTGCCTGCGGTATCTCGGGCGCGATCCAGCACCTTAAGGGTATCAAGGATGCCTCGACCATTGTAGCAATCAACAAGAACGGCAATGCGCCGATCTTCAAAAACTGCGACTACGGTATCGTGGGCGATGTCAACGAGATCCTGCCGCTGCTGACCGCTGCGCTCGATACCGGCGAAAAGCAGCCCGCCCCGCCCATGGTCAAAATGAAACGCCCGCCTGTACCCAAGCCCGAGCCGATTGGCAAGCGCTATGTCTGCGGCGGCTGCGGCTACGAATACGTCCCCGAACTGGGCGACGAGGACGCGGAGGTCGCCCCCGGTACGCTGTTCGAAAAGCTGCCCGAGGAATGGGTGTGTCCGGAGTGCGGCGAAGGCAAGGATATGTTCATTGAAGCCTGACTGGAAGAATAAGGAGGAGAATATATGTACTGCGTGCGCAATGTAACGGACGATCTCTACTGGGTCGGTGCGAACGATCATCGTCTCGCCCTGTTTGAAAACATCTTTCCCATCCCGCGCGGCGTGTCCTACAACGCCTACCTGCTGCTGGATGAGAAGACCGTGCTGTTCGACACGGTAGACTGGTCGGCCTGCCGCCAGCTCCTTGAAAACGTGGAGCATCTGCTGGACGGGCGGCCACTGGATTACCTGGTCGTCAACCACATGGAACCAGACCACGGCGCTTCTGTCGAGGAGATCCTGCTCCGCTATCCGTCGGTTAAGGTGATCTCGACCGAAAAGGCGTTCATGTTCATGCGCCAGTTCGGCTTTGACATCGACGGCCATGAGCTGATCGAGGTCAAGGAAGGTGACACCCAGAGCTTCGGCAGGCATGTTGTGACCTTTGTCGCGGCGCCCATGGTGCATTGGCCCGAGGCCATGGTCACCTTTGACACCACAAACGGCGTGCTGTTCTCGGCGGATGCGTTCGGCTCGTTCGGCGCACTGGACGGCAAGCTGTTCGCGGACGAGGTCAACTTCGACCGCGACTGGATCGACGACGCCCGCCGCTACCTGACCAACATCGTGGGAAAATACGGCCCGCATGTCCAGCTGCTGCTCAAAAAGGCGGCGGGCATCCTGGATCAGATCAAATTCATCTGCCCGCTGCACGGTCCGGTCTGGCGCAAGGACCTGATGTACTTTATCGACAAGTACGATCACTGGAGCCGCTACGAGCCGGAGGAAAAGGGCGTCATGATCGCTTACGCCTCGATGTACGGCAATACGGAAGCCGCGGCGCAGGCGCTGGCAGGCAAGCTGTGTGAAAAGGGCGTGAGCAACGTCTGGCTGTACGATGTATCCAACACCCATGTTTCACAGCTGATTTCCGAAACCTTCCGGCTGAGCCATATCGTGCTGGCCTCTGTGACCTATAATCTTGGTATCTATCCGGTCATGCACAACTACCTGATGGATATGAAGGCGCTTAACCTGCAGAACCGCACCTTTGCGATCATCGAAAACGGTTCGTGGGCGGTCAAGTCGGGCGACCTGATGCAGAAATTCATCGATGAGGAACTCAAGAATATGACCGTGCTCAACGAGCGGCTGTCCATGGCCTCCGCGCTGCTGCCGGATAAAGCGGCGGAGCTGGATGCCCTTGCGGATGCCATCGTGGAATCCGTCAATCAGTAAACGGGACGTGTGCCGCGGCCCAGCATACAGAAAAATATCAGCACATCCCCCTAAAAAGCGCCGTCCCATCGGTTATGACCGATGGGACGGCGCTTTTTTCACAGCAGGGCTCCGGTAAACGGAGCTTCCTGTTTGTCTGGTCCGGCCGACGCCATCAGATATTTCAGGAAGCGTTGGGCCGCGCCCACCGGTGGGCGGCTGGCCAGTTGGGTGACGTAAATCCGGCGCACCATTCCCTTATTAGGGAGGGGTAAGGGCGCGATTTGCACGTTGTAATTCTTTAGAAGGGACACGTGGGGACAAATGCCATAACCGAAGCCGTGGGCGACCAGACTGGCGATGCTTGCCTCATCGGGGGCGATATGGCCATAAACCGGCTCGATTCCATAGGGCTTGAGCATATCGTAAATTTCATAATACGCAGCGGTCTGTTTCTGAAAGCCGATCACACTGCAGGCAAACAGGTCTTCCCAGCTTTGCGGCACATAGGCGTCAGGCGGACAGAGCAGCACAAAGGGCTCCGCAATCAACTCGGTCTGACACAGACCGTCCTCGTCGGAAGCCGAGCAAATGAGAAAATCGCAATACCCATCCCGCAGCTTTGCAATCAGAGGAACTGTGTTGTCCGTGATGAATTCGACTTTCATTTTTCTGTTTTCCGGCCTGGACAGGAACGCGCGGACCATCCGCGGCAGGTGTTCCCATAAAACCGGTGAAATGCAGCCGATACGGATCAGGATATCCCGATTGGCGGAGAGCGACTGCATATGTAGCTGCGCGGCCTGTAAATCCGCTAAAATGGCTTCCGCATGCGCCAGAAGCTGCTCTCCTTCGGCGGAAAGCTCTAAATTGTGTCCGTTTCGATGAAACAGGGAGAGATTCAGCTCTTTTTCCAGGTTGGAGATGGAGACGCTCAAACTGGGCTGGGAAATGTGAAGCGCTTTTGCGGCTTTTCCCATATTGCCCATTGCGGCAATTTTCTGAAAATACAGCAGTTGGTTCAGCGTCATAGAGCATCCTCCCTATCATAAAAGTAAAACTTACGCAGGGCTTTTTGTTAGTTTTTTCTTATTATACATGCACTGTGCTGCAATGTCAATGGATGAGACACTAATAAAATGTTGAAAATCAACAAAGCGAACGATGGGGAATTGCGCGCTTTCCTCTGTTATAAGCGCAAACTATTAAAAAATAATTTGTTAGTATTTTACTTGTCCGCTATCACCATGCTACACTATTGGTGAAGATAAACAAAAGCTTTTGTTAGAAATCACGAATGTACTGTGAAAAAATCCAATCCATTCTTCGCATGTATTTCGATTCAAACGATCAACAATTTTTAATAGTTTTTTTCTATCGAAGCACAGACCCATACAGACGATACTGATGAGATCCCAAAGGAGCCTATTTATGAAGTTTAGCATGTGTACGGCGGTCTATGGCATGCATGACCTGCATGATACCATCAACAGAGCCGCAAAGATTGGGTTTGATGCAGTGGAGCTGACCGCAGCGCTGCATCTGCCCGTAGAGAGCACACCGGAACGCCGCCGCGAGGTTAAGGGCTGGATCCGTGACGCGGGCCTTGCATGCAGCGCCCTCCACTACATTTTTGATGGAAGCGTCAAGCTGGCCACAGCGGACCGGACGCTCAACGCCAAATGCGCGGATTATCTGTGCAAGGTGGTTGATGTCGCCGCTGATATGGAGGCCGCGACCGTCATCATCGGCAGCGGCGGCGCTACCCGCCATCTGGACGATGATACCGACCGCGAGGAAGCCGTCAAATGTATGGCGGAGGTGATCCGCCAGGCGGGCGAATACGCCGCAAGCAAGGAGGTTTACCTTGCGGTCGAGGCGATCAACCGCTACGAGACCAACTTCCTGAACACGATGCAGCAGGCGACCGAATTTGTGCAGCAGGTCGATCATCCTCATGTGCGCACCATGGCGGACACCTATCATCTGAACATTGAGGAAGCCGACCCTGTCGAGTCTGTGCGGAAATACGGATATGCGCTGCAGAATTTGCACTTGGCAGACTCCAACCGCCACGCGCCCGGCACCGGACACTTTGATTTCAAGGCTGTCGCGGGCGCTCTGCAGGAAGCGGGCTTTGACAAGTACTGCTCGTTCGAGGTGTTCGGCCTGTACCCATGGAAGCTATGGTTCGACACCGTGGAAGAAGCGGACCGACAGATGCAGATTGGCATCGAAACGGCTCGGGCTGCGTTTAATCGATGAAGAAAGGTACGATAGCAATGCGAACAATCAGATTACTGGCTCCCAGCCGGTTGGAAATGCGGGAAACCGATGAACGCCCGGCAATCACGGACAGCACCGTTCGGGTAGACATAAAGGCCTGCGGCATCTGTGGAAGCGACTTGGCACTGTATAACGGCAGGCGGGACCTCTCCGGTGAGCACTATTTTGGACATGAGTTTTCCGGCGTTATCACGGAGGTGGGCAACGGCGCCAACGGCCTGAAAAAAGGGATGCGCGTCGCCAGCGAGCTGGTCAAGGGCTGCGGCCGGTGCTGGTTCTGCCGCAACGGCATGCAGAACTACTGTAAGAGCCTGAATGACGCCCTTCTGCCCGGCGGCTTCACGGAGCAAACGCTGGTGACCAACACGGATGCGTACAGCTTCCTCAGCCCCATCCCTGACGAACTGGACGATATCACCGCTTCCATTCTGGAGCCGGCCAACTGTGCTTACCATGTGGCAATGAAAGCAAATATCCAGCCCGGCGACAGCGTGTTGGTGATCGGTCTGGGCGCCATCGGCCTGGTGGCCGCCATGATCCTCAAGACCATGGGCGCGGGTACGGTGATCGGCGCGGACCGCAGCAAGTTGCGCCTGGAGCAGGTGCGCAAGACCGGCCTGCTGGATGTGATAGACACATCCGAACCCGCCTGGATGGAGCAGGTTAAAGAGATGACCGCGAAGGATGGCGTCGATATCGTCATCGAAGCGACTGGAGCGCCTCCTGTTCTGAAAGACGCCATGGCCGCTGCCCGCACCGGTGGTAAGATTGTTGTTCCCAGTGTGTATTTCGGCGGCATTGATGGATTTGAGCCGCTGCCTATTATGCGAAAAGAATTGACCATTATCGGCTCCAAGGGTCCCGCGCCGCAGCTGAAAACGGATGGAACCTCGGCTGTGGTGGAAAAGGTGGTCCAGATGAAAGACGATCTGCGGAAGCTCATTTCGGTTTACGAGTATAAGGATGCCCTTCAGGCCTTTGCCGACGCCAGAAGCGGCGCGGCCATCAAAGCAGTGATTCAGTTTTCATAAAGGAGATATCGGAGATGACAAAGAAAGAATATGTTCAGAAGTATGGCGGCAAGTTCAGCATCAGCGGCGGCGAAACCTGGACCATGCCCAACGGCCATGTGGTTCACTTCGCGCTGAACCCCAAGATGGGATGCAAAAACACCAATATCGCGGTCGGCTTCCATGAGCCCGGCAAAGAGTTCGCACCGCATAAGCACCCTATTTCGGAAGAAATTTTGATTATTCATTCCGGCGAGGGCGAGTGCTATCTCTATGACAAGTGGATCCCCTGCAAGGCCGGCGATATTGTGTTCGCGCCTCCCAGCGTACTGCACGGCACCCGCAACCCCGCAGGAAACACAGAGCCTTTCGTAACGCTCGGTATCGCGACGCCGCCGCAGCTCGACCTGTACATGCGGGCGGGCTATGACGTTCTGGATGACGACAAGAGCGCATATGACGGCGAACATGCCGAATAAGCGGGGGTAAAGCAACATGTTTTTTGATAATTACAGCGATGAGCTCCAGCGCACGCTGGGAGCGATCGACCGGTCTGACATTGAAAAGCTGGAGGCCTGTCTGGAGGAGGCGCGCGAGAACGGCAGACGTGTGTTCGTGCTGGGCAACGGCGGCAGCGCGGCCGCGGCCTCTCACTGGGTCTGTGACTTTGGCAAGGGCATCAACATTGGGGACTCCAAGCGGCTGAAGATCTTTGCCCCCTCTGACCACTCCTCTATTTTCACCGCCTATGGCAACGACAACGCCTATGACCAGACCATGGTAGAGCAGTTGAAAAATTTTCTGGAAGAAGGCGACCTAGTGATTTCTCTGTCCGTCTCCGGCAGCTCCGGCAATCTGGTGGAGGCGCAAAAGTATGCAAAGGCGGCCGGCGCTAAAACGATTTGCATTGTAGGCGATTACAACGGCAGTCTGATCGGGCTGTCCGACCTTTCCATTGTGCTCCCCTCAAAGAACTACGGCGTGGTGGAGGACATCCACCTGATTTTGGAGCACGCCATCTCGCAGGATATGAAGCGTGCCATCCAGAACGCACAGGGATAAGCCTATGTACATTGGGGCTTTTGATATCGGCGGTACCAAAACCATTGTCGCCCTTGCGGACGACGCCGGAAAAATTTATGAAAAACAGCAGTTTCCCACCGAAACCGGAGACTGCCTGCGGCATCTGGATGTATGCTGCGAAATCCTCTGCCGGTTTGCAGAAAAACGCGGCCTGCGTATGGAACAGATTGCCGGCATCGGGGTCAACCTTCCCGGCATTGTGGAGCGCGGGGAAGGGGTTCTGCTTCGGGCGGTTTACGCGGGCTGGAGCCAGATACCCGTGAGGGCGTATCTTTCCAAAAAGCTCCGGATTGCCAGGGTTGTGTGCGAAAATGACGTAAACGCCTGCGCCGTGGGAGAGGTGCGCTTCGGGCTGGGGAAGCGGTTTTCCAGCTTCGGGTGGATGACCGTTTCCACTGGCGTAGGCGGTGCGGTCGTCAGCGATGGACGGCTGATTCGCGGCGCACATGGCTATGCCGGTGAGTTCGGCCATCTCAAGGTGGAATACCAAAAGCCCTGCGGCTGCCCCTGCGGAGAGCAGGGCTGTCTGGAAGCGCATGGTTCCGGAACGGCCCTGAACCGGCTGATCGAGGAGCGGACGCGGCAGGACGCGGCTTTCCGGGGCGGCTTTCGACCGGCTGGGAGAGAGCCCTTCGGGCGCTTCCTGTGCGAAGCTGGCGAAAAACGGTAATGAGACCGCCGCAGCGATTTTCCAGCAGGTCGGCGAGTATCTCGGCAAGGGCATTTCCTATTACACGAATATTCTTGATCCGGAAGCGGTCATTATCGGCGGCGGGGTATCGGCTTCGCTGGACCTGCTCATGCCGGGCATTCGCCGGTCTATGGAACGGTATACCTTTGCACAGATGAAAGACGTGCCGATCCTGCCGACCGCCCTTGGCTATGAAGCCGCTCTGATGGGCGCGGTTGCAATCGCAGTATAAGTACGATAAACAGGGAGGAAGCATATGAAACGCTTAAAAGCAGCGGTAGTCGGCATGGGCTTTATCGGGTTTGCCCATGTGGAAGCGCTCAGGCGAATCCCCCATGTGGACGTTGTGGCCATTGCGGATTCGTTTGGCGCAAAGGAAAAGGCCGAACGGCTGGGCGTTCCCGCGGGCTACGCGGATTATGTGGAAATGATGGATGCCTGCAAGCCTGACTGCATTCACATCTGCACGCCCAACAGCACCCACATGGCGATTGCCATGGCAGCCATAGAGCGGGGTATTCATGTCGTCTGCGAGAAGCCCATGGCGCGAAACGCGGAAGAGGCGCAGAAAATGGTCGATGCGGTCCGCAAGAGCGGCGTGATCGGCGCATTGAACTTCCACAACCGCTATTACCCCATCCCCTACCGGATGCGGCGCATGGCGCTGGACGGAGAGCTCGGTGAAATTTATCATATCCAGGGCGGCTATCTGCAGGACTGGCTGCAGTACAAGACGGATTTCAGCTGGAAGCTGCTGTCCGACCAGTGCGGCAAGACACGGGCCACCGCAGACCTAGGCTCCCACTGGATTGATCTGGCCGAATACGTCACCGGCCAGCAGGTGACCGAGGTTTTCGCGGAATTTAAAACCGTTTATCCACAGCGCACGCAAATGACGGAGCAGGGTCCAAAAGATGTGGACATTGATACGGAGGATTTCTCCTGCGTCCTGCTCCGGTTCGACGGCGGGGCTGTCGGCACCGCCACGTTTTCTGCAGTATTCTCTGGCAAGAAGAATCAGACCGTGCTACAGGTGGCCGGCACCAGGCAGTCGCTGGAATGGGATAACGAGCGGGTCAACGATCTGCTGATCGGCCATCGGGACGGTCCCAACGGGCTGTTGACCAAGGACCCCTCCCTGGTAGACCGTGCGACGGCCGCTGTCATCGGATATCCGGGCGGCCACGCGGAGGGCTTCCCCGATGCTTTCAAGCAGAATTTCACAGCGATTTATGGGGCTATTCGCGGCGAAGCACCGGAAAACCCCTTTGCGACCTTTGAGGACGGTCTTCATATGATGAAGATCTGCGACGCATTGTATGAGAGCGCCCACAGCGGCAAGTGGGTTGTTGTCTGATAAGCATATGATGAACAAGGGAAGGAGGAATATGGATTGAAAATAGGCGTTGTGGCAAATGTACTGCAGGACAGGCCGCTGGAAGATGCGTTAAAAATATTTCGGGAAATGGGGATTGAGCAGATAGAACCCGGCTGTGGCGGATTCGCCGGCAAGGCGCATGTCGCGCCGGAACGCCTGCTTGCCTCTCCCGAGGCGCTGGAGGAATTTCAGCAGACCCTCCAAGCCTCCGGTCTGACGATCAGCGCGCTTTCCTGTCACGGCAATCCGGTGCATCCCGATCCGGCGAAGGCGGAAGAGTATCATGAGGATATGTGCAACACCGTCCGCCTGGCAGAAAAGCTGGGGGTCGATACCATCACCTGCTTTTCCGGCTGCCCCGGGGACTGCGAAGCGTCCCGATATCCCAACTGGGTGACCTGTGCGTGGCCGGACGATAATCTGGATATTCTCAAATATCAGTGGGACAAGGTCCTGATCCCGTATTGGAAAAGCTTCGCTCAGAGTGCAAAGGACTGCGGCGTAAGCAAAATCGCGCTGGAGCTGCATCCCGGCTTCAGTGTCTACAACGTGGATACGCTGAAACGTCTGCGGGAAGCGGTCGGGCCGGAGATCGGCGTCAACTTCGACCCCAGCCACCTGCTCTGGCAGGGGATGGAGCCGGTGGCCGTGATTCGGGCCTTTGCGGGAATGATCTACCATGTACACGCGAAGGATGTGTGCATCGACCGGTACAACACCGCGCGCAACGGCGTTCTGGACACAAAGCATTATAGCGACGAGACGCACCGCTCCTGGATCTTCCGAACGATAGGCTACGGGAATGACGCGAAGTACTGGAAAGATATTTTTTCCGAGCTGCGGAAGACCGGATATGACGGAACGATCAGCATTGAGCATGAGGACAGCCTGATCAACCGGCTGGAAGGTTTGCAGCACGCGGTGGACATGGTGAAAAGCTGCGCGATCTTTGCGGAAACATCCGGAATGTGGTGGGCATAACAAAACAGTGCCTATAGGAGAGAAAGTATGAAAAAGTTATTTAACAGCATCGATACGATTATCCGATGGCTTGAGAACATCGTCTGCGGTGCAACGCTGACCGCTATCGTCTGCATTGCAACGGCCACTGTTATTGCGCGTTATATTTTCCAAACCGGCTTCCTGTGGGCGGATGAGGTCAATCAGGCCCTGCTGGTGGCCATGGGCATGTTCGGCAGCGCCCGAGCGGTTCGCACCAACGGACATACCGAATTCACAATGCTGGTCAACAAACCAAAAAGCAAGGCGGTGCGCATTGCGCTGCGGTCGGTCTTCCTGGCGATTACCATTGTTTTCCTGGTGCTCTTGCTCATCTGGACCGCACAGTATACCGCCGCCGGTACCATGCTGAGTACCACGCTGCGCATTCCCAGAATGTACTATTATGTATCGATCCCGATAGGCTTTGCTCTGATGATCTACGAGTATCTGCGCACGATCAAGAGCCGCACCGTCGATGACCCCGCGACTGAACAAGAATAAAGGAGGCGAACCCCTGTGAGTGTAGGCTTAATTATCGCCCTGCTGGTCATCCTGACTTTTGTCTTTATTCTGGCAGGCATTCCGGTGTATGTTTCCCTGCTGTTTACCGGCACGCTCAGCCTGGTTGCGCTTGGCGTGACGACCAATACCCCCATCGCAACCCTTGCCGTTTCAAACTCCATATTTAATGGCATTGGCAGTCTGCCTCTGCTGGCAATCCCGTTCTTTATGCTTGCTGGCGAGATCATGAACCGAGGCGGCATCACGGAAAAGCTCATCCGCTTTGCCATGCTGCTGATCGGCCGGCTGCCCGGCAGCCTTGCCCACGCAGGCATCGTATCCAGCATGTTTTTCGGCGGCATTACCGGCTCCGCGCAGGCATGCTCGTCCTGCATGGGAGGTATCCTGATCCCTGCCATGGTCAAGGAGGGGTACTCGGCCCAGGAGGCCGCGGGCGTAATTGCCAGTGCCTCCACCTGCGGACCGATCATCCCGCCGAGCATTATCATGGTGGTCTACGCGACCGCGGTCGGCGTCTCGGTCGGCTCGATGTTTATGGGCGGCGTCGTGCCAGGCATCCTGTGCGGCCTGATCCTGATGCTTGTGGTGCTGCTGCGCGACCGTGTGGTCCATTTCCCGAAGCGCACGGAACACCTGTCCGCGGGCGAGATCAAGCGGACTATCATTGACGGACTGTTGCCGCTGGGTATGCCGCTGATCGTTGTTGGAGGCATTATGGGCGGTATCATGACCCCTACCGAGGCCGGCGCGATTTCGGTTGTATACGCGCTTCTGGTTAGCCTGTTCATCACCAAAACGCTCAAGATTCGTGAGATTGGACCGATCCTGTTGCAGGGTGTCAACAGCGCGGCCCCGCTGCTGCTGATCATCGCCTGCGCCAAGGTTTTCAGCTACGGCCTTACCGCGCTGCAGATGCCTGTGATTGTGAACGACCTGATCCTCTCAATTATCGATAACAAGTACATGTTCCTGCTTCTGGTCAACATCCTGCTGCTCATCATGGGCATGTTTATGGATGGCGGCGCTTCGGTTATCATCCTGGCTCCCATCCTGGCTCCGGTAGCGGCGTCCATGGGCATCAGCCTGATTCACTTCGGCATTATCATGGCCTTTAACCTGACCATCGGCAACATCACGCCGCCCTTGGGTTATTGCCTGTTCATCACCTCCAAGATTGCCGGTATTCCGGTTGAAAAAGCAATTAAGGGTACCATTCCCTATATGATAGCCGAAGTGCTCTGCCTGCTTCTGATTACATATATCCCGTTTCTGGTTCTTGGGCTCCCCTCCTTCCTCGGCATGGCGATTTAATCCTGCTCTCTGGCGGACGTAAACGCCGGGAAATATCTGTATGCTTACCAAACCAACCATACTATTGATTGAAAAGGAGATTTACCATGAAAAAGAAGTTCACTCTGGCCCTGGCCTGCGTTCTGGCAATGACGACAATGCTCACCGCCTGCGGCGGCTCCGGCCAAACCCCTGCCTCCGATGGTTCCAGCAGTGCAATTACGGTAAAATATTCCGTCACCTTTCCCGCTACCGGCACGCAGGCGGATGGTGCCAATGTGTTGGCTGAGCTGATCGAGGAGTGCTCGGAGGGCCGGCTGAAAATGGAGTTCTATCCCTCCTCCCAGTTGGGCGACAAGGCCGCGACTTTTGAGGGGCTGAAGGCAGGCACCATAGAGATGACCGAATGCGCCGCCACCGATCTGTCCGCTTTCAACGATATGTGGTCGGTGTTCTCCCTGCCGTATCTGTGGGAGGACGGAAGCCAGGCCGTGAACACCGTTATGGATGACGAGGTAAAAGCGGTGCTGGAGGCCAATGCGGAGGAAAACGGCTTCAAGATCATCGCATGGACGGACATCGGCAGCCGCAGCGTGCTGAACCAGAAACATGCCGTGAACACGGTTGACGACCTCAAAGGCCTGAAGCTGCGCTGCATGGAGGATGCTGTTCTGGCGGATACCGTAAACGCGATGGGCGCGATTGGCACCCCCATGGCTTCCAGCGAGATCTACACCGCCCTGCAGCAGGGTACCATCGACGGTCTGGATCACACACCCTCCGTCATCGCCGCCAATAGCTGGTATGAGCTGTGCAAGTACTTCACGCTGACCGAGCACTTTACCATTCCGGATCCGGTTTTCGTCAGCAAGGTATGGTTCGACAACCTTTCGGCAGAAAATCAGGAAGCGCTCCTCGAAGCCGGCGAGAAGTTTGCCGATCAGTGGAATAACGAGATCTGGCCGGCAGCCACCGAGGAAGGCCTGAAGGTCATGGAGGAAAATGGCGTTGAGATCCTGGAAGCAGACAAGGAAGCGTTCCAGGCAAAGACGCAGCCTGTTGTCGATGCGTTTTTATCCAAGGCGAGCGATGGCCAGAAAGCACTGTACGAGCTGCTCGTTGCGACCCGCGAAAAATACTAATTCGTGCCGCTGGATGGAATGTGGTAGCGGTTAACTGAATAGCGGCCCTCGTTTCGGCTCTGTACTCATCTTAAAAGCTGAGAAAAGAGAAGGAATGAGGGCCGTTTGAATAAAAATGATCTTTATGCCTGGGAAATGGCCGGAACGTCCGGCTTGGAGTTTCCAGGATGCGGAAAGGATAGGTGCTGCTATGAAAATAGGTGGGTTTGGCAAAATAAAAGACTATCTGCCGATTGCAGAGGCGGGATATGATTTCGCAGAATTGGATGTCCCCGAGATCGCGGATCTAAGCGGGGAAGCACTGGATGAATTGAAAAAGAGCATAAAAATCGGCGTGCCGATACAGATTGGTTCCCGCCTGCTGCCGGTGGCAGAGCCGCTGTTTTTCGAGGAGGGATTTAAACCCGAATCGCTGGAGCCATACCTGGAAGAGGCTTGCGGAAAAACGGCGAGGCTTGGTATCCGTACCCTTATCCTGGGGAACGGCAAGGCGCGCTGGATACGGACGGCGTCAGAACGGCCGAAAGAAGAGGCGTTCATAGAAGCGCTGCGCCTGATGGCGCGTAAAGCGGAGGAAAATCATCAGGAACTGATTCTGGAGCCGCTGGGACCGAAATATTCAAACTATATCAATACAGTTGTACAAGCGGTGCAGCTGATAGAAAAAGTAAAAATAAACAACCTTTTTACCATGGCGGATCTTCGGCATATGGTAGCGGCCGGAGAGCCGTTTCAGGATTTGCAAACCTATTTGCCGTATATTCATCATATCCACATGGATTATCCGCTTTCCTATCCGGAAAGAAACTATCCTTCTGTGAGGGACGGTTATGATTACCGTGTGTTTCTTGACAGCCTGGAGCGGGCGGGCTATGACGGCACGCTGACCATTGAAGCCGATATCCCCGAAAACTGGCATAAGGCATGCCGGCAGGTCATGGAGGTGCTGGAAAAATAGCAGGACTTGACAAAAGGCGGCCAGCGCACTGGGAAAGGCCTGGAAGCAGGCGGCGGAACGTAGCGGAGCTATGGGCTGAAGCGGTGCAGATAACGGAAAAGGAGAGTATGATGTACGAAAAAAGATTATCCGGCGTGGTTATTCCGACTATTACGCCGATGCACGAAGATGGATCAATGGATGAGCGCTCACTGGCGGGCTTTACGGAATATCTGGTGCAGGCGGGGGTGGACTGCCTGTATCCGAACGGCACCAACGGGGAGAGCCTTCTGCTCAGCAGGGAGGAGCGCGAAACGGCAGCGGAAATTATGGTGGAAACCGTGGCAAAGCGCATTCCGGTATTCATCCAGTGCGGCAGCATGACGACTGCGGAGACTATCTCTCATGTGCGGCACGCGGTCAGAATCGGCGCGGATGGCGTGGGCGTGATGTCGCCGGCATTCTTTCCTATGGACGAGGCATCCCTGCTTGGCTATTACAGCGCGGTGGTCGAGAGCGTACCGCCGGATTATCCGGTTTATATCTATAACATTCCCGGCTGCACAACGAGCGACGTCAAACCCGAACTGCTGGGCAGGCTGATGGAAAAATACGAAAATGTTGCGGGCATCAAATACAGTTGCCCTGACCTGATGCGCATTGAGGATTATCTGCTGTGCAGCGAGCGCATCCCAGACCTGCTGATCGGCTGCGACAGCCTGTTCCTCCCGTGCCTGATGACAGGCGGTGTCGGCACGGTGACCGGCCCGGGGGCGATCTTCCACGAACGGTTCAATCGCCTGTACCGCCAGTACCGTGAGGGCGATATGGAAGGCGCGCGCAGGACGCAGCAGCAGATTGTCAGGACCGACCGCGAACTGGCGGCAGTCCCGGGCATTCCGGCGCTTAAAGCGCTGCTCAAGCTGCGCGGCATCATTGAAAATGACACCTGCCGCGGGCCGCTGCGCAAGCTGACGGACGGAGAATACGCGTTGCTCGAGCGCGTGCTGGAAGAGTACTATAAGGAGGAGGGTATCAATGGCTGAGAAAAAGCTGCGAGTTGGTGTAATCGGCATCGGCTATGTTTCAAAGAACAACTTTCTTCCCGTACTGCCGCGGTTTGACGATGTGGAGTTTGTCGGGCTGATGGCAGGCAAGCTGGAAAACGCGCAGCATGCGCAACGTCTCTGCGGTGCGCAGCATGCGGTCGATACCCTGGAAGCGTTCGTGTCGCTCGGCCTGGACTGCGCCTTTGTGCTGACCCCCAAGCAATGCCACGCAGAGCAGATTGCTTTTCTGTTGGAGCATGGGGTTGACGTATACAGTGAAAAACCAATGGCAACCACATTGAAGGATGCGGCGTACATTGCAGACGTTGCGGAAAAGACCGGCAAAAAGCTGATGATCGGCTTTAACCGCCGTTACGCGCCAGTCTGCCAAAAAGCCAAGGCGGTTTATGGGGAAGGGTCTCCGGAGGTGATCATCGCACAGAAAAACCGTCCGGCGACCGAGTACCGCGCCACATTGGAAAACGCGATCCACATGGTCGATCTGATGCGCTACTACGGCGGTGAGGTCAAGGACGTCAATGCGCTGACCAAGTTCACGGATCCGTATTATGAGACGTTTACGACCGCTCAACTGGAATTCGAGAACGGCGCTTCGGGTATGCTGATCGCGGCCCGCTGCTCGGGCCAGTGGGAGGAAACCATTGAACTGCATGGGAATAACCGCTCGGCGTTTATTAAAATGCCGGACAGTGTGACAGTGACGGATGCGGAGGAACAGCATAAGACTGCAATGACCCCGCTCGCTATGGGCTGGGCCAAGTCCGAGGATAAACTGGGCTTTACGAATGCAATCCGTCATTTCCTCGATTGTGTGCGCGACGGCAAAACCCCGCTTACCGATGCGGCGGACGCCTACAAGACCCACGAATTGCTCGACCGCATCCTGCGTGCCGCCGGGCTGCCGGCGATGGATTAAAGGAGGGAGCCGCTATGTTCAAAATTGCCGGACATACCATGGGTACACCGGAATACACTGTTTGCGAGGCGCTCGAACTGCTGCATCGCATCGGCGCAGACGGTGTCGAGATTGTTGTACAGAATGATTACCGCTCTGGGCTACCATGTGACTGCAATGAAAATACTTTGGCCGAGGTCAGGCGGTGTGCAGAGCAGAACAACATCCAGATCATCTGCCTGACGCCATATAACTCCTATTTCAATTCGCTGGACGAACCGGTCCGCCAGCGCGAAATCGCCGCTATCAAAAAGGTGATGGGTTATTGCGATCAGTTGGGTACAAAGTACATCCGCATTTACGGCGGTAATCTGGCCGCTGGGGATACGGAGAAATTAGCGGAGCGCCGCGCCAGACTGATCGAATCCATGCGCGAGCTGGGCGATGCAGCAGCAGAAAAAGGCGTGACGCTGGTGATTGAGAACCATTTTAATACAATGGCGGTTTCGGCGAAAGAAAGCGCGTCGCTTATCAGGGAAATTGACCATCCGGCAGTCCGCATCCTGTACGATCAGGCAAACCTGACCTTTACCGGAAACGAAGGATATGAAGAAGCGCTTCCCCTACAGCAGCAGTATGTGGCATACATGCATGTGAAGGATCTGGTATTCAAAGAAGGTGTGGCGTTTTCCTCTTCCAATGTAGCGCGACCGGACGAATCCGAACGCAATGTGTATACGCGCATCGTGGGCGAGGGGGTTATACCGTGGCCGGAGATCCTGCGCGCGGTCAAAGCGCGCGGTTATGACGGCTGGCTGTCCCTCGAATATGAGCGCCGGTGGCATCCGGATGATATTCCGGACGCATCCATCGGTATGAAGCGGTCGCTGGAATACCTGCGCGGCATCGAGCTGTGAAAATTTATCCCAAAACGCCCAACAGCATTGGAGGGAATGTGCTATGATTAATCAAACCATGAAGATCGCCCTCTTGGGCGTGAGCCACTGGCATGTACCGCTCTATCTGCCCGGCTTGCCGGAGAACTCGGTCGTGGGTGTGAGCGATGGTGACGCGGGCATTGCCGCCCGCATTGCCGCGCCCTACGGTTGTCCAGCCTACACCGATCACCGGCAGATGCTACATGAAGTGAAGCCGGACTTCGTCTTTGCCTTTGCCCCGCACTACCGGATGCATGCGGTCGCCTCCGAGCTGATCGAGGCGGGAATCCCGTTTACAATGGAGAAGCCCGCAGGGCTTGACCGCCGCGAGGTGGAGACACTGTACAATGCCGCCGAGCGCAAAAATGCGTTCTGCGCGATTCCATTCGTCTGGCGGTACAGCGACACGGTAAACGACTTGAAAAACCGGTATCTTTCCGGTAAAATTGTGCATATGTCCTACAAATTCGTGGCGGGACCACCGTCGCGCTACCTTGCGACCTCGCGCTGGATGCTGTCACAGGAGACTGCGGGAGGCGGCTGTATGACCAATCTCGGCGTGCATTTCATCGACATGGCGCTCTACCTGACTGGCAGCCAAGGCGCGGAGATGTTGTCCTCGGTCTACCAATACACCTCGGAATATGCTATCGAGACCTATGCCTCCTCCATGCTGCGGCTGGATACGGGCGCGTCCCTGCTGATCGAGAGCGGCTATGCCTATCCCATGTCGGACGGTGCCAAGCGTGAAAACCGCTGGACGATCGTGACTGAAAATGGTTACTACATCCTTGCGGACAACGATTTGGAGCTGCGTACCTTCGGTGCGGTGCCGGCGCATATCGCGTTGAACACGGACAGCGATCCCTATTACGCGATCTTCGCCCGTACTACGCTTGCGGACTATGCAAATAGCGCACGTCCGCGGGCCTCGCTGAAAGAGATGCTCGCGGCACGGACGATTCTGGACGAAATGAATGCCAAGGCGGCATACAGCGGCGCAAAGGAAACGCTGGGCGGACGATTCTGAAAAGCGGGAGACAAGGAGAAAGACATGGGAAAAATTCCTCATATTCTGGTGGTAGGCAGCATCATGATGGATCTGGTGGCGTCTACGAAACGTGCGCCGCGTGAGGGGGAAACCATCATCGGCATGAAATTCACCACCGCCCCGGGCGGCAAGGGCAGCAATCAGGCGGTCCAGTGCGCCCGATTGGGGGCGGAGGTCGCTATGGTCGGCAAGGTCGGTCGGGACGGCTTCGGCAAAACGCTGCTCGAAACGGCATCTGCTGCGGGTGTGGATGTTTCCAGGGTGCTGACCGATCCGGCCGAGGCGACGGGGGTTGCGCACATTACGCTTGAAGTGAGCGAAAACGACGCAAAAAACCGGATCACTGTCTGCCCCGGGGCGAACTTTACCTTGACTGTGGAGGAGATCACCTGGCTGAAAGCCCGCGTTGCGGACTATGACCTTGTGATGCTGCAGCTTGAACTGCCCATGGAGGTGGTAGAGTCCGTGGCCGCATGGGCCTATGAGGCCGGCGTACCCGTTATGCTCAACCCAGCGCCCGCTGCGGCGCTGTCGGATACGCTGCTTGGCCATGTGACCTATCTATCCCCCAATGAGCATGAGGCGACGCTGATGTCCGGACAGCAGATCGCTGTTGGCAATGGCATCAATCGGGAGGATATGCACAGGGCCGCACGCTATTTTATGCAGCGCGGGGTGAAAAACCTGATCGTTACGCTGGGCGCGAACGGCTCGGTCTGCGTCAACCAAAACGGCACGGTTTATACCCCGTCCGTCCATATGGATAAGATCATCGACACGACCGCGGCGGGGGATTCGTTTGTCGCCGCGTTCTGCACGGGGCTCACTGCGGGGCTGGATGAGCGGCAGGCGCTGGCATTTGCCAGCCATACGGCGGCGATCACGGTATCCCGCATGGGCGCGATGCCAAGCCTGCCGACAATCACAGAGGTGAAAGCGCTGATCGTGGAAAAGGGCTGCCGTGGGATCGATACGAATATACTGGACATGCTGGAACGGTCAGGAACCTCGACGAAATAGGGGAGGAAAGCGGAAAGGCCGGCAGTTTTTCACGCATCCGCGCGAAAAGCTGCCGGCCTTATCCGTTAGCCTTGCTGCATTTTATGCGCCGCCGTTTTTTCAGGGCAGCGCAAGGGAAGACCAAAGGTGAGCTGGAATTGGCCGCGGCCGGTCTCAATCCGGCAGAAACCGCCAGCCTGCTTGAGAATGCGGTCGATAATCTTCAGGCCATAGCCGTGGGAAGAGAGCGGACCGCTCTTTTTCGATCCCGCGGCGGGTTCGGACAGCGGCGCGCTGTTGCAGCAGCAGAAAACGAGGAAATTATCCTTGGTGCGGATATCGAGCCGGATGAAGCGCTCGCCGACCGGCGAGCTGCACGCGGCATGCACGGCGTTCTCCATCACGTTCATCACCAGCGAAGCAAGGTCGGGGTCGGACAGAGGGAGCGAGGCGGGCGCCGCCGCGTGAACGACTTCCACCCGAACCTTGTCGCGCAAGGCCGCCGCCAGCGTTCCGTTGAGGATGATATCCAGCATTTGATTGCCGCAGCGGACGACCGGTGTAATCGATCTGCTCTGGGAAATGAGGCCGTCCACATATTCCTGCGCCTGCGTATAATCCTGCTTTCGCAACAAGGCGCGCAGCACGGTCAGATGGTGGCGCATGTCGTGGCGCAGCTCCATGGTCTGCTCGGTCTGTGCGCGCAGGGTGTCGTAGCTGGCGCGGGCGAACTGCTCCTTGGCGAGCAGGATGGAGGTCTCCGACCGGCGGCGCACCAGGCCTTTGACAGTCTGGACGGCCAGAGCGATCAGGGCTGCAACAAAACACAGCGGCATCAGGACGAGCAGCAGGGAAAGCGCGGTGGCCTGCGCGCCGTCGGCCCGCTGTAGTTCTGGAAAAAAACGCGGGCCGAGCAGCAGGAACAGGGCGGCGATTGCGCCGCCGGTCAGTACGAGCAGGCAAAACTGCCGGTGGAAAGCCGAGCCGCGCCGCCAGGCCAGCAGCGCCAGAAGAAAGGCCAGCAAAAGGGCGAATACCGTCGCTTTGGCGCAAAGCAGCGCATGCACCGTCCCCTGATATTCGCAGACCGTATTATAGCAGACGACGCCGAACTGCAGCAGCGCGACGGTCAGCATCGTCCAGCGCAGCCAGCCGGAAAGCGGGCAGACGAGCAGGCCGAGCAGCAGGGAGGCCGACACATACAGACAAAGCGCGGTCAGGTCGATCGGCAGGACGCCGAAATAGTAGAAAAAGAACGGCGCCTGCACGATCTCGCGGAGCATCAGGGCAAAGGAAAGCTGTGCAAGCAGCGGCAGGCTGGCGTCCAGTCGGCCGGAGGAGGCGTTCCAAATGAAGATAATCAGCATGAAAACCCCTGCTGAGAAGAGCAGGGCCGCGGGGATTATATGGCGGGCGGTCTGGGCGATCAGCCCGCTTTCATAGGCGTAGCCGCAATAGAGTGTGATATCTGCGGGGAACACATCGGCGTCCGAGCCGGGGGCGTCGCTGCCCACGGCATAGGTGGACTGCGCGATGGTGAGCGTTTTTCCCGCATAGCCCGCGGGAAGGGACACAACCAGCGGTTCAAAGCGGTCCGCCTCCAGCATGGGGAGCGTAAGATAGCCGATGCGGTTGTCCAGTTCCGGACAGTCGGTGTAGATCAGCTCGTCGTCCAGGAACACGCTGAAGGTGCGGTTTGCTGCGCCGATGCGCAGGGTCGGGCTGTCGAGTTCCTCGGTCAGCCGGCGGGAAAAATAGAACGTCTGCCCCGGATAGTCCAGCCCATAATAGGCGCCGTAGCCAGTGGGCGTCAGCTCCTTCACCGCCCCCTCCGTACAGGTGTACACTGTCCAGCCCTTGTTGCCCTGCCACGGCTGGCCGTCCTCCCCGATGATCGAAAGATTATAGGAGGCGTCCTCCATGGGGGAGACATAGGTGAGCAGCACGGGGGAAAAGGCGGTCAGGATAATCAGCGTTGTCAATACGGCGAATACGATTCTTTTCAAGACGGGATACCTCCGGAAAAGCAGGATAAAGGAATACGCGGGGGACAGGCGCGCCGCATGCGTTCGGCTGGGAATAGCGGAATGCAGCGGCATATGCGGTCCATCCCCACATGGCGAGGCCTCCGCACGGTAAACCGGCGGAGGCTTCGCGGTAGTGCTATACGAGTTTTTGCAGGGTCAGGATGTTTTTTCCGTCCCTGTATTCATATTGGACGGTATCCATCAGCCGTTTGACCATGAAGATGCCCAGGCCGCCGATGCGGCGTTCCTCCGCGGGGAGGGTGGTGTCCGGCTCGTCGTTTTTCAGCGGGTCATAGGGTTTGCCGGAATCCAGAAATTCAATTGTGATCTGCGGCTGGCCCTGTGTGCTGACCTGGCAGCGGATGGTTGCGTCGCCCACGTCGGGCCGGTAGGCGTAGTGGGCGATGTTGACGAAAATTTCCTCTACCGCGATCGCAATCTGGTTGCAGATTTTGGTCGAACAATTGATCTGGTCAAGCTCGCCCTGTACAAATTCCAGCACCGTATCGAGCTGTTCGGTCAGTGCTGGTACGGTAATCGTTTTCATAGTGTCTCCTCCTTGGAATTGGACGGCATGTACTCACAGAACCGCAGCCCCAGCATGGTGATGTCATCCGCCTGCGGCGCGCCGGAGACGAACAGATCCACCTGGGATTTGGCGTAAGGCAGCAGCTGGTCGGGGACGAGCCCTTTCGCGGCGTCGGCGTTGAGCGCGGCCTCCAGCCGTTTTTCGCCGTACAGCTCAAGCGCGGCGTTGGTCGCCTCGGTCACACCGTCCGTATACAGGAACAGGCAGTCGCCCGGCTTCAGGGTGACCTGGAATTCCTTATAGCGCATGCCCTCCATGCCGGCGAGTACGAAGCCAGGGCGCAACCTGAGCCATTCAAAGCGGCCGCCCTCCTGCTGGATCAAGGGCGGGTTGTGGCCCGCGTTAGCATAGGTCAGCACGCCGGTGCGCAGGTCGAGGATGCCGAGATAGGCGGTGACGAACAGCCCCTCGCCGTTGTTTTCGCAAAGCTGCTCGTTGGCGCGGGTGAAGATCTCCGCCGGCGACAGGCTGGACTGCGCCTGGTTGCGGATGATGGTCTTGGCGATCACCATGAACAGCGCGGCCGGCACGCCCTTGCCCGACACATCCGCAATGACGATGGCAAGATGGGTCTGGTCGATCATAAAAAAGTCGTAAAAGTCGCCGCCGACCTCCTTGGCAGGATCCATAGTGGCGTAAACGTCAAACTCGTTCCGGTCCGGAAAGGCGGGGAAGATATTGGGCAGCATATCGCGCTGGATGTTGCTGGCAACGTTCAGCTCCGCCTCGGTCTTGAGCGCGCGGGAGGACCACAGCGCGGTGGAAAAAATCTCATAATACAGGATAACGAATACCGAGCAAATAATCAAATAAAAAATGATAAAATATACACGGGTATCCGGTAGGCCGGGCAGGATGCCGAGGGTGTTGGTCAGCCGGTTGACGATCGCAAACGCGACAAAGCAGTAGACTGGAATGGGTACATAGTTTTTCAGCTGCTTTCCCAGCACCGAGATGACCTGCTGCACGATCTTGCTGACAAAGCGGCGGTAGGCAAAGAACATCACCGTGAACCAGAACGCCTTGATGCAGAGGAAAATGCCGACCGTGCGCATATTGTACGGATTGGGGGTATTGTCGATAAAGCTAAGCGTGGTGCCGCAGAAGAAGAACGTGGTCACGTTGGCGATCAGTGCACCCATGACCGAGGTGAACACGCGTGCCGCGCGTTCGTCGGCATACAGCACCACCGCCGCTGCCGGCATGAGCACCAGCATGCTCAAAAAATTGATGTTGTCGTCCGTAATATTGATGGAGTAGCTGGCGACGCATGTGACAAGGTGCAGCGCCGCGAACAGGACCCAGCCGAGGAAGGTCTGTCCCGCGTTCCGGCGGCGGGTCAGCGTGCTGTTGGTGAGCAGAGCCGCCGCCCAAAAGGACAGATTGTTCGCCAGCGACCACAGCAGCGTCACGGAAAATTCAACTTGCATGGATGATTCCTCCTGTCATGGGGGGATTTTTACTGGAACGCGCCCAGTGTATCTAGTCCGGTCAGATATGCGGATAGGTATTCGTCCGAGATTTCGGGCCAGAGGAACCCCTCCTGCTCGAGCGCGCGGATGGAGAAGCCGCTTTCGCAGGGCGTTTCGATCAGATGGCGACCGCCGGTCACGCGGGTCAGGAAGCCGTCCAGCGCGCCGTTGAACGCAGGGTCCTCGGCGGCGTGCAGCATGAATTCGTCGAACTCCCTGTCGTCCACCGCGCGAACCGGATAGCCAAGCGCGGAAATGCGCGTGAGCAGTTTGCTGACCGGCAGGTCATTGCTGTCGAAGATATGGAACACGGTGTATTCCTCCGCGCTGCCCGCCAGACGGCAGATTGCGCGGGCGACCGCGTCCACCGGAGAGAAATTGATCCAGCTGCACGCCATGGACTGCGGGCAGAGTCCGGTGCGGACGATGGACTGCAGCAGCTTGGTAAAGCCGTTGGTGGCGCGGTTCATTTGGAACTCGCCGTCCGTGATGCGCCCCTGCAGGTTGCCCACGCGCATGATCTTGGCGCGCAGGCCGTTCGCGGTTTCGAGCAGGATGAGCTTTTCGGCCGTGAATTTGCTTTCCAGGTAGTCGTTGGACAGGTCTTGCCGCACCCACAGGCGTTGCTCGCTGAGGGATACGCCGATCTCGGCCATTTCACGCTCGATAAAGCCGCCCACGCTGAGCGTGGAGATGTGGATGAGCGCGGCGTCATGCTGTTTGCAGAACGCGATCACGTTGCGCACGCCGTCCACATTGGTCTGGCGGATGCGGTTGCCGACGCCGAAGTGGCTGACGTCCGCCGCGCAGTGGATGACCGTGTCGATCTTGACGCCGTCCGGCAGGCTGGCGATATTCTCGCGCATCAGGTCGCCGTCCACCGCGAACAGACGGTGGCCAAAGGCTTCGGCAAAGTTGTTTTCGAAATAGTAGAAAAGCGAGCCCTTGAGACGCTTTTCCGGCGTCAGGTTGTTTTTGGGGCGCACCATACAGTAGATCTTGTTATAGCCTGTAGTGAGCAGCTCGTACAGCACATGGATGCCGAGAAAGCCGGTCGCGCCGGTGAGCAGCACGGTGCCGAGCGGGTGCAGGCCTTTGCGGTAATTGCGGTTGCGGCAAAGCGCGTCGCGCAGGAGAGCTGCTTCCTGCTGGGTGCAGGGCAGGCTGCCCGCTTTCGAAAGGACAGGCTCGGGCAGGTCGCCGCCGTCCAGATCGCAGCACTGTACCAGATCGCGCACGGTGGGATGGTCAAACACCCGGCCGTATTCCAGCTCGAAGCCCTCATGCTTGGCCAGCAGCACGATCTGTGCCGCCTGCAGCGAGGTGCCGCCCAAATCGAAGAAGCTGTCGGTCGCGCCGATCTCTTCTTCGGGCAGGTTCAGCACCTGCGAAAAGATGCGGCACATGGTCCGCTCACGCGCGTTGCGCGGCGGGATGTAGGTGCGCTCCACATGGATCGCCTGATTGGCCAGCGCACGCTTGTCGATCTTGCCGTTTGAGGTATGCGGCAGATCGGGCAGATACACGAACAGGTCGGGTACCATGTAGCGTGTCAGGAAGCCGCCGGCGTATTGCTTCAGCTCGTCCACATCGCAGGGTTCGGCGGCGGAGTAGAAGCAGCAGAGGTGCTCCCGCCCGTCGATCGTGCGGACGAGCGCGGCGCACTGGCGGATGTAGGGGAAGGACTCGATGCAGCGCTCGACCTCCTTCAGCTCGATGCGCAGCCCGCGCAGCTTGACCTGTTCGTCGTTGCGGCCGCAGTAGGCGAGGCTGCCGTTGGGCAGGGCATAGCCATAGTCGCCGGTGAGGTATACCCGATCGTTGATCGGACCGTCGCGCAGCTCGATGAAGCGTTCCGCGGTCAGGTCGGGACGGCCGAGATAGCCGCGCGCCACGCCGTAGCCCGCCACGGCGATCTCGCCGGTTGCGCCGGGCGGTACGATGCGGCGGTCCTTATCCAGCAGGTAGATGCGCGCCCCGGCGATGGTCGAGCCGATGGTGATACGCTCCCGAATGCGGCCGACCGTCGCGCCGATGGTGATTTCGGTCGGGCCGTAGCCGTTATACAGGCGCGCGGGGGTGGCCCTGTGCAGCGCGTCCAGCAGGGGCTGGGTAAAGGCCTCGCCGGCCGCGAGCACGATATCCACGCTGCGCATGGCCTCGCGGAACGAGGGCTCCTCCAGATAGGCGAGCAGGCGGGAGGGCGTGCAGTGCAGAATGTTGGCGCCGTTCTCCGTTATGTACTGCGCGAGCGCATCCGGATTGTTCATCCCCTCCTCGTCCGCGAATACGACGGGTATGCCGTTGAGCAGGGTGGAGAACAGCTCGAACATGGAAATATCAAAGCAGACCGAGCCGACCGCCACGATGCCTTTGCCGTTCGCGCAGATATCGCGGTTGAATTCATTGTTGTCCGGCTGCATGAAGTTGACGATGCCGCGGTGCTCGATCATGACGCCCTTGGGCTTGCCGGTCGTACCCGAGGTATAGATGATATAGCACAGCCAGTCTTGGCCGACCGCGGGCAGCGGTGCGTCCGGCTGCTGCGGCGGGTCAAACAGCGGGCTGGGCGCAATAACCGGACAGCCGGCGCCCGTGATGTCCGCCTCCGTGACCAGCAGGCCGGCCTTACTGTCCGACAGGATAAAGCGGATGCGTTCTTCGGGATAGGAGCAGTCGATCGGCACATAGGCCGCGCCCGCCTTGAGAATACCCAGCAGCATCACGGGCAGCGCAGTGGTGCGCGGCAGCAGGAACGCCACATAGGACTGCGGCTGCACACCGGCGGCGATCAGGTTGCGCGCGACACGGTCAGAGGCCTCGTCCAGCTCGCGGAAGGTGTAGCTGGGGCCTTTGCCGGACAGGGCGCGCCGGTCCGGATGAAGCGCCGCCTGCGCGCGGAAGCGGGTGATGATGGTATCGTTCGGGTCAACCGGCAGCACTGGACCGGAGAGCAGCGCGCGCTGGCAGAATTTGTCCTCGTCGGTCAGCAGCTCGATGGAGCGGCAGGGCAGGGTGCAGTCCCCCATGCCTTGATCGAGAATGGCGCGCAGCATTTGCGCGATCTGTGTGATCTCATGCGGTGTGTAATAAGAGGCGCGGTAGTCGAGCCGGAATTGGTAATCGCCCATGCCGCTCCAGTCAAGGACGTGCAGGGTGAGCAGGTTGGTCATAGCGCCGCCGAAGTGCATCGCGCACCGCACGGGAAGCCCGTGCAGCGGCAGGGTAAAGTTTTGGTAGGATAGAGTAAAGTGCGACAGCGCGCCCGCCATGCCCGTGCGGGACAAGTCGCCCATGATTTCGGACAGGCCGTAGCCCTTGTGCGCCGCCGCCAGCCGGTTCTGCGCCTGCACCTCCTGACACAGCGCGGCAAAGCTGGCATCCGGCGCGATATGCAGGCGCACTGGAACCGCGAGCGTGTACATGCCCGCGGCATTACGGTCTTCATCCGTGCCGCGGTTGAGGCGGGGGGTGATGATGACGACATCCTCCGTACCCAGCATGCGCGACAGATAGACCGCATACGCGGCGAAAAATACGCAGTATGGCGTGACGTTCTGCTGCGCGGCAAAGGCGCGCAACCGGTCGGAGCGTTCCTTCCCGACCGTGTGCGACGACCACACGAGCCGGTGGCCGGACTGGTCGGGCGTGGGATGGGGCAGTCGGCCGGTCTCGGCTCCGCTGAGGTAATCCTGCCAGAAGCCGCGGTCTGCCAGGCGCTCCTCTTCCACATCCGCGCCGGCCGCCGCCGCGCGGGACAGGAAGGAGACGAACGGCTGGGGATCCTCGCCAGCGCAAATCGCCAGCAGGCGGCTGTACACAGCCGCCATGGCGTAACTGTCCGCCACAATATGGTGTACGCGCAGCAGCAGCGCGGTTTTGCCGGGCAGGGTGTAGATGACCGCGTTGAACAGCGCGCTGTCGTACAGGTCAAAGCAGTAGCGCGACTGCTCATTGAATACGGCGGTAAGCTCCTCCTCGCCGGAAAGTGGGATCACGCGGCAGGCGAAAGGCGTGTAGCCCGCGTCGTACTGTAGCGGCCCGTCCTTGCCGCGCGTCACGCGGAGGCGGAGGGTTTCGGTCGTCTGCACCAGGCGGTTGAGCGCGCGGTCAAGCTGCGCGGGGGCGGGAGCGTTGTCAAAGGTCAGCAGTACGGATTCGGTATACAGCGCCTTGTCCGGACAGCTTTCGCTTGCAAGCCAGATCTGATGCTGCGGTCGGGTCAATGGGATGCGGTTGTGGTGGATGTCCATAGATGCCAAATCTCCAATCTTTCGATACTCGGATAGCGGAACGGCTGTCCGTAGATGCAGACAGCCGCCAGTAAGCCCGACAGCATGCGTGCTGTCAGGCGGATTCAATTGTCAGGATATCGGAAAAGCCGGTCATATCGAACACCTCCATGATCTCGTCCGAAACATGGCGCAGGGTCATCGTCTGGCCGCCCGCGGCGACCGCCTTCTGTCCGGTGAGCAGGGAGCGCAGCCCAGCGCTGCTGACGTAGGCCAGCTCGGAAAAGTCCAGCAGGATGCTCTTGCCGGTCTTGATCTCACCGAGCAGGGTATCCTGGAAATCCGGAGCGGTGGTGGTGTCCAGGCGCCCATTCAGCTTGAGGACGGTCTGGCCGTTTTCGGTGCTTTTGCTGATGTTCATAATGATATAACTCCTTTTCCAAATGGTATCTGTCAGGGATGGGGGCGGCCTGCCCGCAGCCGGTAGGCGGCAAGCGCCCGTTGGATCAGCAGGTAATTTTGCTTGCTTACGGGGAGCGCTGCGCCGCCGGACAGGGTGATCCGGTACCGGCGCAGTCCGGCGACATAGGGCAGGTGTACCAGATAGCTCCGGTGGCAGCGCAGAAAATCGCAGCTGGAAAGCCGCTGCTCCAGCGCGGAAAGATGTCCCCTGCCGCAATAGGTGCTGCCGTCTGCGGTATGGATATGCAGCTCGTGGTCGAACACCTCCGCGTACACGATCTGTTCGACAGGAAGCACCTGCGCTTCACCGCAGCTGCGCAGCGTGATGGTGCGGGCTGCTTTCCGCGGGGATGGCCGCCCACCGCGCTGCCGGACAGGCGAGTCGGCATGCATGCACAACGGAACGGGCGAGCCGCGGACCGCGGCGGGGATATCCATGGCGTTTACCTCCTTTGTCAATTTACAGTATACTCCGATAAGGACAACAAAAGGACAACGGGCCAATCACAGGCCTTCCATTTTGCCTACGGAAAATTCCGCCCAGCTATAGCTCGGCAGATAGTTGTGGCGGTAGCTGTTGACCGCCTGCGGCTCCCCATCGAGAAAGCGGTAGCTGTCGCAGTCGATCTCGTCGGCGCGGACAGAGATGCTGTTGTGGCTTTTGACCAGGATATGCTCGATGCCGGCCTGCCTGAGCGTGCTGCGCAGGTCGTGTACAATGGTCTGGAAATAGTTTTTGCGCGCGATATTGTAAACGCCGTCCTCCCACAGCAGGCTGCACGCCTCCCGTGTGGTCAGCCCCGCGCCGCGGCGGTCGATCAGGCAGGCGAACAGTTCCTTGGCCTTGGCGCGGCTGAATGCGAGGGGGGCGCCGTTCACCCATACCTCAAACCCGCCGAAGGTCTGCACCCGTATGGCATGCGGGGCGGGGATATCGCCGTATAAAAAGGTCAGCTCCCGCTTCAGCTCGTCTGTATCCACCGGCTTGAGCAGATAGCCGCTGGCGTGCAGGGCAAAGGCGGATACCGCATATTTGTCATAGCCGGTCACGAAAATGATGTGCAGGTCAGGCTGCAGGTCCTTGAGCTGCTTGGCCAGCGCCAGCCCGCTCACATCGCTCATCTCAATATCCAGAAAAGCGGCGTCGATCGGATGGGTTTGGGCATACGCCAGCGCCTGTGCAGGGGAAGAAAAGCAGGCGCAGCAGCAGTCGGGTGCGGCTTCCGCCAAAGTGAGACGGAGGTCGTCCAGACACAGGGGTTCGTCGTCGATCGCTAAAAAATTCATGTGCGTTTCTCCTTGGGCATGCCGTGCGGGCGCGGAACAAGAAAAAATTCCTGTTCACGACAGAAATCGCCACTTCGCGTGCAAACTGTGGTAAGATAAACCCAACAGGGGGAAAACCAAAAACAGCGGGGTTGAATGCGGCATGGGGAAAATGGTACGATTTGCCGTTTATACGAATGAAGAGAAGACCGCCCAAAGGGTCAGCGCGTTCCTGCGCGCCTGGGCGGAGGAAATCTGCGTCGAGTTGCAGCTCGCGATGGAAAGCGGGTCGCCCGCCGCCCTGGATGCGGACGGGTGCGCGCTGCTCCTGGTGGACAGCGCAGGGCTTGCCCGGCAGGATATTGCCTGCCTGCAGGCGGTGCGCGCGGCGTATCCGGACTGCGGCTTGGTGTTGCTGGCTGAGGACGACCGCACGGCGATCGACGTATACCAGTGCTATCCGAACGCGCTTGTGCCTAAGCCGGTTACCTACAGCGGACTGGACGCCGCGATGGAACGCTGCTTCAGCTTTTGGCAGAAAGGGCTGGGCTGGCTCGACCTTCCCGCGCAGCACAGGCGCGTGCATATCCCGCTGTATCAGTTGTTCTATGCCGAGGCGGCCGGACGCAGCAGCGTCCTCTACCGTGCCGGCGGAGCGCTACAGGTGAACTGCGCGCTGTCCGCGCTGGAGGAGTCGCTGCCACAGCCGCCCTTCCTGCGGGTGCAGAAAAGCTTTGTGGTGCATCTGGGGGCGGTCCGACGGGTGTCCGGCGGGGAGCTTATCATGTACAACGACAAGGTGATATCGGTCGCGCGCGGCAGGCTCCGGCAGGTGCAGGAGGCGCTGGCCGTTTACCGGCGGGCGCGCGGCGCGGAGGAGGGATAACATGCGGATATCGGTCGCCATATGCGACGACTTGGAAGAAGAGCGCCTGCAGATGGCGCGTCTGCTGAAAAACTACGGCCGCCGCAAGGGCGTAGCGTGGGAGATCGAGTTGTTGGAAAGCGGCGCGGCATTCCTCGACCTGTTCCGGCCGGGCCGGTGGGACATCATCCTGATGGATATTTATATGGATGGTCCGGACGGGATGGAGGCCGCCCGCCGTCTGCGCGCGCAGGACAGCGAATGCGCCCTGCTGTTCGTCACCACCAGCGTGGAGCACGGTATCGCCAGCTATGAGCTGCAGGCTTCGGACTATCTGGTCAAGCCGGTGGCCCAGCGGGATCTGGACGCGGCGCTGGACTGGTGCCTACAGGAAAAGCGGGAATATTTCCGTACGATCAACGTGCGCTCGGAATGGGACGAAATAGAAATTTTGCTGCGGGATATTTTATACATAGAGATCAGGCGGCACACCGCGTTTATCCACACCGCCGGGCGCGTAGTCCAGACCCCGCGCGGCATGAACGCGTTGGAGGAGGAGATCGCAAGCGAAAACTTTCTGCGCTGCCACAGGAGCTTTCTGGTCAACCAGCGACACATCTTGCGCATGGAAAAACGAGATTTTGTGATGGATAACGGCGACCTGGTGCCGATCGGCTCCTCGGACGCGGCGGCGACGCGCCGGAAATTCATGGACTGGCTGTTCCTGCGCAACTGGAAAAACGGCGGCGCGGCCGGTATGTTCTGAATGGGAAAGATAGAGGGGGAACGGTCCGGCAGGGCCGTTCCCTTTTTCATGCCTGCGTGCGCGCGGTCAGTCCATCGCGCATAGCGCTTCAAAGGTGGTGCCGGAGGCGAGCAGCAGCGCGTCCCCGTGGTACTCGGCGATCTGGCCAAGGATGAACGAAAACGCGTCCAGCGCCAGCGCCGCCGCCTGCCCGGGGGCGAGCGAACGCGGCACGGTCAGGCAGTAGCGGTGGTAGAGCTGTCTGTCATCCCGCAAAGCGAAAGCGCCGAGCAGAAGATCCTGATTCCACACGGCGATGGCTTTGGCGGTCTCGGCCGCGGCCTGCGGCTGCAGCTCGCCCACCAGCGTGGTGTAGAGCTGAATCACATCAAAGCCCTGCGGGCCTGTGATGAAGTGCAGCTCGGCAAATACCAGTTCGGTGCCGTCCTCCTGCAATGGGATCAGCATGTTGACACCGGGATGTTCGTCCAGACGGCCGTCCGGCTGGACATCAAAGCCCTGCTCGCGCAGCAGCGCTTCGAGCGCATCCATGATCTGTTTGGATCGTTCCATAAGTCAGGTCCTTTCGGTATGAGGGTGGTGCTATTATAGCATGGTTTGCACGCAGGAGGGCGCGGTATCACGGGATAAGCGCCCCGCCTGCTTATTTTTTGGCCTTTTTGCGGTACCAGGGCGCAAGTTCCTCCTCGCGGACCGGCGCTTTCACGCCGTCCGGTGTGTTGTACCGCTTCACCTTAGCGGAAACAGACATCATATGCGGGTCATACTGCTCGGATGCGTCGGAGGGAGCCGCCTCCGGCGGCGCCTGTTCAGGGGCGGCGCTGCTTTCAGCCTGCTCCCGCGCCTGCCGGATCTCATCGATCGCGTGCGTTCCGCTGGTGATGCGGCGGCGCTTGTTGCTGGTGGAGAGCTGGGAGGCGTCCACTGGCTTCAGGTTGGCCTTGGCGGCTTGCAGCGCGTCCGCAGATACATTGGAATTGTGCGGCAGCGAAACCGAGCCGTCCTCACCGACAGAATCAGGGTTATTCATGAGCTGCTCCAGCATCTGACTGTCCGCCGCGGCCTCGGCGTTGCGTTTGGCGGTTGCCGCGCGGCCCTTTTGAGTTTTGGATTTCAGAAAGGCTAGCGGGTTTTGCACAATCAGCTTTGCCTTGCGCCAGCCGCTGAGTTGCTTGAAGTCCTCCTCTTCATTGACAAAGCTGTCGCGGGCGCGCTGATGCTTACGGCGCATGGAATACCATTTGTTCTTTATGTGATCGCCTGCACGCTTGTACCAGGGCTTATTGGCATTCGCGGTTGCACTGCCCTCAGGCGCATTGGCGTCCGGACGCTCCTTGGTACCCGTGGCGTAGTCGTATTCATTGTTGAATTCCTTTTTCTTTTTGAACTCGTACCACTTGATGCCGGCCAGCTTGCGCTGTTCGTCGCGTTGGCTCTGGTAAGCCTTATCCTCCTTGCGGGCTTCCTTGCGGGCGGCTTTTAACTGTTTTTTATTTTCCTTGCCGGCCTGCCTGGCTGCGCGCTGCTCGCGCAGCTCATTGAGCTGGGCTTCCTTTTCGGAGGTGTCGTGTCCGCCGTATTCATCGCCTACGCGGTGCGCGATGTCGTATTCCAGCCGGGCTTCTTTTTTCTTTTGAAAGTCATACCACTTGATGCCCTTGTCCTTAATCAGATTCTTTTTCTCCTCCTTGCGGCGCTTGTTGGCCGCGCGGATGTTCTGCCGGTTCTCCTCAGACAGACTGTTAAAGTGTTCGAGTGCGGCTTTTTTCTGCTCCTTTTTTGCCAGTTTAGCCGCCTTTTTCTGCTTTTTTGCCTCGGCGGATGCCTGTTGCCGCTTGAGTTCAGCCTGAACGGTATGTTCCTTTTCAAACTGGTGTGCGTCGGCCGCGCCGATCTGCTCCTCCACGGAGCCGCCCCGCGCAAAGTCCGCGTTGACCTGTGCGGAAGCCGCATCGGTATCGAGCATCTCGCCCTTGGAATTGGTGCCGATCCCCATGACGTTAACGATTTTGCGGGCGCGCTGACCTTCCTCGTTATCTTGGGAGGATAGCTGGTTAAGGGCCGTCACATCATTTTGCGTTTTGTGCATGCCTGCAACCTTGTTGGTCGTCGCACCGCGCTCTCCCGAGGTGATCTGGTTGGCGATATGCTTGGCGCGGTGGCGGATCTCGTTCTTTTTCTTTTCCGGCAGGTCGTCGCGCATGCCGAGCTTTTTCTCCAGCGATGCGCGCAGCGACAGGTTATCCAGGTTCTTTTCGCGTGCTTCCTTACGCTTTTGATCCACATGGGCCTCCATCCCAGTGTTGACAACCGTCTTCACGGCAGAGCCACCCATCGCAGCAAGATTGCCGACGCCGGGAATCAGGCCGAGCCCGCCGTTGACGATGTCCATGCCGGCGTTCACGCCCTCTTGCACGCTTTCCGCCTTGCGGACCTTGGCGGCGTTGCGGGCGTTGGTCGCCATGCTGCGCAGCAGCTTATCGTTTTTGATCTTTTCCGCGTCGCCGGAAGCGGCGCGCTGCGAGGAATCCGAGGCGAGTATGCGGCCCGCCCGCTCGGCGGCCAGGCGGTCGCCGGTGGCCTCGTGGCCGTGGATTGTGGCCTTTGCCGCATTCGCCGTGCCGGCGATCATCTGGAAGTAGCTGCCGTGCGCTTCGAGCTGGCTGCCGACGGCCTCTTTTACCGCCTCGTTCTGGATGATCTGACCGGTCAGGTTTTTGGCTGTGCCGAGCGCGTCCGAACCCCAGGAGGCGACGCTGCTGGTAAGCGACGCTGCTTTTTCTGCTGTCCCTGCATTCTGGTCGGTGATGGTATCCTTGATATCCTTGGCCGTATCGACCGTGTTTTTCGTCGTGCCGATTATACTGCCGATCGCTGCGGCATGCCCCATAAAATCGCTGTCATTGACAGCACCCGCTTTTGCACCGAACCTGCCAAGCACATAGCTGCCGTTATCCCGCTGGGAGGCAAGGGTTTCCACGGTCGAGCTGAATTCGTTGAATTGGTCAGTCGCCGCGAGACCGGCATCCAGCGCGTTGCCACCCAGAGAGTCCCCCTCGATGTCGTTTGCGCCCAGCCGGCGGTCGGTCGCGGAGGGGCGGTTTTCAGGGCCGTAAACGACAGGATCCTGCCGTTTGCGCCTGCGCCGCGCCTGCACTGGTCCTGTGGCCCCTGCCGCAGCGACTGCGGCTGACGCACCGGGGCTTGCTGTGGCGCCAGGATAGATGCTCTGGCCCATGGCCGCCATCATGCCCTCGCGGTCGGCGCGGGCTTCGAGCGCATGGTTTTCCAGCAGGCCGGAGCCGCGCACCTCGCCACGCGCCTGGCTGACAACGTGGCTCAGCTCATGTCCGAGCAGCGCCTGCCCGCGCATGGAAACCAGGTCGAGCTGGCCGGGCGCAAAGGCGATGTGGCTGCCCTGCGCCAGCGCGTCCGCACCCGCATCCGCGACCGCCTGGCTCTCATACAGCTTGACGCCGGACAGGTCCGCGCCGAAAGCGCTCTCCATTTTGGACTGGATCGCCGCGGGCAGGTCAACCGGCCGTCCGGCATGCTCGACCGGAAACAGGTCGCTCATCCCGCGCAGGGGGGGCTGCTGCGGCGCGTGGGCGGCCGCGGGGCGGCTGCGCGGCACGGTGCAAGCGGAAGGCTTGGCTTTCTTCTGATAGGTTTGCATAAACGTCACCCTTTTCTCGGTCGATGGGGTCTCATGCGGCGGTACTCCCGCCGCGTGGCATGGCACGGTGCGGGAACGGTCGAAACGTGCCGAACGGCGTATCATGCTATTGTCATTATAGCATAGCGGAATCTACGGGCGGTTTGCATGTTGTTACACTTTCGGGCCGTTTGTGCGCAATCGCTTAAAACCGGATTTCTTTTCAGGTACAATCAAAACAGCGGAGGCGGGAGCCTGCGCAAAACAGGTCAGGATATCAGACGACAACTGGTGGGGGCGTGCATCAATGAAGCTGGCGGTATGCACCGCACAGGCGGAGGAACAGGCCCGGCTGTGCGAATGGATCGAACAGTATTGCAGGCTGCGCAGCCTGCCAGCGGCCGTGGTGTGCATCAGCACGCCGCAGGAGCTGTCCCGACAGGCGCCTGGGGCAATACAGATCGCCTATATCGGTTTCGGCAGCAGTACGGGCTTTTTGGCCGCCCGCGCGCTGCAGGAACGCGACCGCGCCTGCCGTATCATCCTGATGGACGATACCACGCAGTATGCCATACAGGGGCTGCACCTGCATTTTGCGGATTTTATCCTGCGGCCGGTGGAGTTCCGCCACGTGGCGCGCAGCATGCGCCTGGCGCTGGAACGGTTTTGAGGAAAAGTACGGGGAGGGCTGGTCTTGCAGCACGCTTGGGTAAAACGCAGGCAGGCGCAGGCGGCCGTGCCGCCGGTTACGGAGAAAGACACGCGCCGCCAGCTCGCCTGGGCGGCGGGCAGCGAGTTTTTCTCCCACCGCGACCCGCTGTACCATATTACCGAAGACTTCCGGCAGACCTTTGACGAGATTGGCCGCCGCCACGCGGCGGCGCTGGCTGGGGAGAGCGCCGGCGGTTTTACCCGCACGGAGCAGGCCGCGCAGCCGCCGCAGTGGGCGGAACAGCAAACCGGACCAGTGCGGGACGCGCAGAAGCCCAACCCGACCAACGCTAAAGACCTGTATCAGATGCGCTGGTCGGATAACCAGGACATGGTGCGACGTTTTTCCGAAACGGCGTTCCAGCGCGGCACGCTGGCCGGCGCGGTGATGGCGGGGACGGGCAAGATGATGCTGGTTTCCTGCCTGAAGCGTACGGTCGGGCAGTCCCAGCCGGTCAGGGAGCAGCAGCGCCGCCTGTTCGAGGGCGGCTCGCAGCAGCGCGTCATCCCCGGACACGGGCCGGACAGCGTGGTGTTCAACCGCGGCTTTGCGGACAGCGCGGTCGGCTTGGTGGTCGATACGCTCGCGGACGCACGGCAGATGGTGGAATCCATGGCCGACCTCGCGGCCGGAAAAAGCGATATGGGCGCGGGCGGCGGCGCACAGGCGCTGCGCAGGATGTACCCGTTCCTGGACGACAGCCGCGAACGCGCGCTGGCAGGGCAGTACAGCGCCCGCCTGCGCGAGAGCGGCGACGACGGGGAGCGGCAGTTATTGCAAAACGCCTATGTGCGCGTGCAGGCGATGATCGGCAAAAAAGCACAGATGCGCAACGAATTTATCAACAAGCTGCGGCTGATCGCGGACCGCGCGACCGAAGCCCTTACCTTATTTGAAGCCCCCAGCTTTACCGACGAGTTGGTACAGGCGGTCGAACAGGCCGAAACGCCGCCCGAGCCACCGGATCAGCCGAACGGCAGCGCGCCCAGGCCACCGCAGGACGGGGAGGACGGCCATGCAGCAGAATGAACAGAACGCCGCCAGAACGTCGGCGCACCATTCCCAGCAGGTGCGGGAGGACAAGCAGCGCCGCCGCGCGG
Organism: Intestinibacillus sp. NTUH-41-i26; assembly: GCF_032769475.1. Taxonomy (GTDB): domain Bacteria; phylum Bacillota; class Clostridia; order Oscillospirales; family Butyricicoccaceae; genus Agathobaculum; species Agathobaculum ammoniilyticum. The sequence continues at coordinate 2,313,838 of NZ_CP136477.1, read as the reverse complement.
CGCAAAGCGAACAGCAGACTCTGCGAATCGCGCTGGAGGCCGTGCAGGCAGGCGTGCCGCTGACGCGCCTGCCCGCCGCGATGGTGCTGGCGCTCTCCGCACAGATGGGCAACAGCGCTCTGCTCGCCCTGCTGGCGGGACAGGACAGACGGATCGAGCCGGTCACGGCGCTACCGCCGCCCGACGCGGTGCGGACAGCGCCCAAGGATATCAAAACGGCGTCCGCCGCGGCGTCCGCTCCACCCGACTGGGCGGCGCTGCCCGCGGTGCAGGCCGCACCGGCCGCGCCCGACGGGCTGGCCGGACAGGGAGGTGTCTCCTTTGCAGGAGGATGAATGCCGCAGGCTGCTGGAAGCGCTGCTGCGCGACAGCGGCGTGCCGTGGGAGCAGAGCGGCGTATGGACGCGCTTCCGTTTTCGCGAGGGCGTGATGGTGTGGGAGCTTGCCTGCCGGTGCAGGCGGGGCGAGGTGTTGATCTACAGCCGTTATCCTATGGCCGCGCGCGAATGGGCGGCGGCGCTCGAAGCCTGTGGCGAAGCGAACGGCGCGCTGACGCGCGGCGCGATGTTCCTGCAGGGTGAAACACCGGTTTTCCGCATCCGCGCCGACTTGGGCGACCCTTACAGCGCGCGCGAGCGGCTGGCAGAGGCGCTCGAATACAGCGCGGCGGTGATGGCGCGCTATTGGGGCGCGTTCCAGAACGCCTGCCGCGGCTGACCGTTTTTTGTGCGGGATCGGGTTTGAGAAATAAACCGGGCGACCCGAGGCCTGGTTTATTTCTCAAACGTCCGCGAAAATAATAGAAGCAGACCCAGTACAATTTAGAAAGGAGGGGAGCTTCACGACCGGCCCCCAGCCAACTACAATGGCGTGAAGCAAAAACATGGCAGAATATTTATCCCCAGGTGTGTATGTGGAGGAGTATGACTCGGGTGCGACCCCGATGCAGGGCGTCAGCACCAGCACGGCGGGTTTTGTCGGCCTGGCGGAGCGCGGCCCTACGATCGGCCAGCCGCAGCTGGTTACCAGCTTTGCCGACTACACGCGCATATACGGCGGCTATCTGAGCAAGGCGGGCTATGGCGACGCACGCTATCTGCCTTATGCGGTCGAGCAGTTCTTCATGAACGGCGGCGCGCGCGCCTACATCATGCGCGCCGTGCCGGGCGACGCAAAAGCTGCTGCCCTGACGACCGGCGCGCTGCGCATCACTGCGGCTAACCCGGGCGCCTGGGCGGAAAAGATGCGCGTGACTGTCGCGGCCTCCAGCAAGGCCAAGACCCAGGTGCTCGCGGCGAGCGGCGCGGACCTGACGCTCAAGAACGCGGACGGGTTCAATACCGGAGACGTGGTCGAACTGTTCGACGGCAAGACCGCCGCCTACGCGACCATCAAGAGCGTGCTCGACAGGGTCGTCACCCTGGACGCGCCCTGTGCGCTGGCCGTGGCGGATACCAAGGTCGGCACGGACAAGTACATCCGTACCTGCGAAATCACCATCACCGCCCGCCTGGACGATACGGTGGAGGTCTTTGAAAACCTGTCCCTCAAGCCCGAGGCGCTTAACTATGCGCCGGTCAAGACCGCCAAGAGCGACCTGATCCGCGTGGAGGTCGTGCCGGTCAAGGCGGCGGCGCCCGCGCCGGCGGCCAAGGAAGAGGGCAAGGAGAAAAAGGAAGCGTCCGCAGCGCCAGCCAAGGCGGCCGGCATCACGCCGTATGAGCTATGCGGCGGCGCGGGGGACGAAATGGTGCTGACCCTACAGGGCGGCAGCGACGGATCGGTACAGAGCGTCACACCGGACGCGTACATCGGTGCGGACGACGGCCCGGGCCGCCGCACCGGCCTGCAGGCGTTCCAGGAGAACGGCGTGGTATCCGTGCTGGCGATCCCCGGCGTGACCGCGCCCGAGGTACAGGCGGCGCTGATCAGCTTCTGCGAGAACCGCAAGAGCTGCTTTGCCATCCTCGACGTGCCGATGGACCTGAAAAAGACGAACGACGTGGCTACCTTCCGCGATATGTACGACTCGACCTACGCAGCGATGTACCATCCATGGCTGCAGATGTTTGACGCGGGCGCCAAACGCGCGGATTACTTCCCGCCCTCCGGCGCGATGGCAGGCGTCTACGCCCGCAGCGACAACAGCCGCGGCGTGCATAAGGCCCCTGCGAACGAGGTCGTCCGCGGCTGCACTGGCCTGTCCTGCAATTACAACGTGGGTGAGCAGGATATCCTCAATCCGATCGGTGTCAACCTGATCCGCGCGCTGCCCGGCCAGGGCATCCGTGTATGGGGGGCGCGCACGATCAGCTCGAACGGGCTGTGGAAGTACCTCAACGTGCGCCGCCTGTTCATCTTCATCGAGGAGTCGATCAAGGCGAACACCAACTGGGTGGTATTCGAGCCCAACAGCGAAACGCTGTGGAGCCGCGTGACCCGCACGATCGAGACCTTCCTTGCGACCTGCTGGCGCGACGGCGCGCTGGCCGGCTCCAGTCCGGAGCAGGCGTTCTTCGTGGAGTGCGGCCCGACAACCATGACGCAGGATGATATCGACAACGGCCGCCTGATCTGCCAGATCGGTATCGCGCCGGTCAAGCCCGCTGAATTCGTGATCTTCCGCATCACGCAGAAGACCGCGACCGGCGAATAAATAAAGCCCACTGTTGGCAGAAAGGACGAACATAAATGGCAATCAACTATCCATATAGAGTATTCCGATACCAGGTCGAGATCGACGGCATCAGCCGCGCGGGCTTTTCCGAGGTTTCGGGCATGAGTTCCTCGGTCGATGCGGTCGAATACCGCGAGGGCGACGACCTGCGCAACACCCCGCGCAAGCTCGCGGGCCTGACCAAGTTCGGCAACGTCACCCTGCGCTGGGGCGTGTCCGATGATTCCGACTTCCTCGACTGGGTATACGCGGTCGCGCCGACCAACACCGCGCCCCCGACCGGCATGATACGCCACAACGTGACTATCACCCTGATCGACGACGCGGGCAACCCCCGGCCCGTCCTGGAACCTGATCAACGCGTGGCCGGTGGGCTACACCGTGCCCGACCTGAACGGCATGGGCGGCGAGGTCGCCATCCAGTCGCTCGAGTTGTGCCATGAGGGCCTCGAGCACACGCCGGGCGGCGTAGCGGGCGAGCCCTCCACGATCTGATAGCAGCGCTCTGTTTTCGGCCTGCGCCCCGGCTTTCCGCCGGGGCGGCCGGAAGCGCACGGGAGGCCGCTTCCCGTCAAGCGCCCGTGCACTTCCGACCCCTTTGAAGCGAAAGGAGAAGCTACATGGAGACTGAATTTGAGTTTGAACTGCCGCGCGGCTATGTGGACCAGAACGGCGACGTACACCGGCGCGGCACCATGCGCCTGGCGACTGCGGCGGACGAGATCCTGCCCCTGCGCGACCCACGCGTGCAGCAGAATTCCGGCTACCTAACCATCATCCTGCTCTCGCGCGTCATCACGCGGCTGGGTACGCTCAGCAGCATCAACACGCGGGTGATCGAGAACCTGTTCACCATGGATCTCGCCTATCTGCAGGATCTGTACCAGCGCATCAATATGTCCGAGCTGCCGGTTTACAAGGTGACCTGCCCGCACTGCAACCAAGCGGTTGAGGTGCCGCTGGATTTTTTGTTGAGCTAGGACTGGTGCTGTACCCGCAGGAGCGCATATATCAGGAGATGACGTTCCTGTCGTACTACCTGCACTGGTCCCGAGACGAGGTCATGCGCCTGAACCATCTGGAACGCCGCCGGTGGTGCAGGGAGGTCTCGGCTGTGAACAAAAAGCTCAGTAATACCGAGCAGAATACCTTTGAATTCCGCTGAAAGCAGGGAGGGAAAGCAAGATGGGCGTCACCTATCAAGAACCCTTTAAGGCTTTCCGCTTCCTGGTGGAGGTGGAGAGCGGCGGCGTGGCCGTGGCGGCGTTCACGCATTTTTCCGGCGTGAAAATGACGGTTGACACCGTGCAGGCGCGCTCGGGTAACGACAACCGTGGCGTGCAGGACTATATCCCTGTGCTGACGCGCTTTGAGCCGGTCACGCTGACCAAGGGCGTGGTGGGGGATAACGACTTTCTGGACTGGCTTTTCTCCGCGGCCGCAGGGCCGGAGGCAGGGCCGAAGGGCGCGGGGCTGCGGCGCACGCTCAACATCGTGGCGCTGGACGACAAGGGCAACCGCGGCGTGACCTGGTCGCTCAGGGACGCGCTGCCCATCGGCTACGAGCTGACGCCGATGGACGGCGGGCGCAGCGAGGTGCTTTCGGAAAGCCTTACCTTTGCCATCACCGGCATGGAGCGCATCACGCACGAGCCACCCCAGTCGGGATGATATGACCAAACCGCCCAGCAAGGAGGTGTACTGCGGCATGGCGTATTTGTCGGGCGCTTATTTTGAGGTGATGCTGATTGGTACAGGCGCTGTGCTGGAAGGGAAGTTCACCTCGGTATCCGGCCTGGATATGGAGGTCGAGTATGAGATTTTCAACGAAGGCGGGCTGAATTACCCGCGGTTCTTTTTCAAGCAGAACAAGCCGCAGGTGCTCGTACTCGAGCAGGGTACGGTGACCAGCGTGGACTCGGTCTCGCTGCTGATGAACATGTGCAACCTGGGCGTGTCCATCCCGCTGGCGGGGACGGTCATCCTCAAGGACAGCTTCGGTACGCCCCAGCGCACCTGGTCGATCGTGGGCGCGTACCTGCAGAAGTATGTGGGGCCGTCGCTGGACAGCAACCAGGCCGCGCTGGCGGTCAGCCGGATTGAACTGATATACAATGGGTGCTGCTGATGGATTCAATTGCCGTAATAAAAACGGATATGGCGGTAGCGAAAAGGGACAGGCTGGGCCTGTCTCTATTTGGGCTGTTGTCGCTTGCGTTCGGTGACGAGATCCGCACCCGCAGCGCCTGGCAGACCGGACTGTACCGCGAGGAGCCGCTCGCGCTGCTGGAGGAGGGCGAGTCTGTCCTCGCCCATGCGCCGGAGCGGGAGCTGCATCTGGACGTAGACCTCAAGATTGTGCTGGAAACGCTCAAGAAGGAGCGGCGGCAGGCGGATAAACGGCAGGCGCAGGCGGTGGCGCGTATTTTGGAACGGGTCTACCTGCTCGAGCGTCGCGTCAGCGAGGCCGCGCCCGCGCAGGCGCATGTAAACGTGCGGCTTGAGCTGCCGCGGGAGGAAACGCACGCGGCACGGCACAGGGCGGCAGGAGCCGCACAGACGCACGCGGCGGATACCCTCCTGTCCACGCGGGAGAGGTCGCTGGCTGTTGCCGTTCAGGCGGTTGCGGCTGCGGAAAACGCGCGGCAGGCCGCGCGACCGGAGGGTAAATTGACAGATACGCCGCAGGCGGGCCGCACGGCCGCCGCCGGAAAGCCGTTCCGCGCGCCCATCGGCATGCAGGCCGCCGCCGCAGTGCGGCAGGCGCGCCGTGCAGGGGCGGGCCGCGCGCGGCAGACCGCAGCGTACGGACAGACCGGATGGGCGATTACCCCGCTCACGCCGGTTTCGTGGAGTACAGCCGCCCCAGCAGGGGAAGGTTGGTCGCCCCGCTGGCAGGCAGAGCATCCGGGCTTTACCGCCTCCAAAGGGGTAAGGGGCGCGGAGAAAGGACAGCCCCTCGGCGGGAGCATCCTGCTGCCGGACCAACTCCGCTTACGTAGACAGCGCGCGCTGGAGCAGGCGGAAGCCGAAGCGATCCCGAGCGGCGTGCTTGCACAAGAGCAGACGCTGACCCATCCGCATGCCGCCGCGCAGGAGACGGGCGGCGCTGTGCGCCGGATGGTGCAGCGGCTGGACCGCGCGGTCGAACAGGCCGTGCGGCGGTCGGTGCAGCGGGAAGAAAACGGTGCGGGCGGCGGCACAGAAGAGCGGGGGCATACGGCGTTGTCCGAAAAAATGGACAGCAAACCGGCGCGGACGGGCGTGGTACATAAGGAAAGCCGGGTAGCTGCGGAATCCGGTAAGCCGGATGCCGCTGTGGATACCGCCCGCGTGGCACGTCAAACGGATACGGCAGCGGCCCAGACGGAACAATCCGCTGCAGCATCGCCGCAAAACGCGGGTCTGCACCGCGCGGCAGACGGCGCGGATATTCTGTCGGACGCAAGGCCGTTCAAAGCGGGTACGGTCGCGGCTCAGGCAGTGCAATCCGACGCGGCGGCTCTGCCGCCGGAAGCGCTGCTGCACCGCGCCGAAGCGCAGGGGCAACGGAAATACGAAGTGTTTTCTGGAGAAAAGGATGCAAGGCCGGCGCAGGCTGGTCCGACGGCAGATGCAGATAACCGGACCGCCGCTCGCGGCGAACCGGATGCCGGCCGGAAAGCGCTCAAAACGGACAGGGGATCGGCCCAGACAGGGCAATCCGACGTGGCGGCGCTGCAAACAATGCTGGCAGGATACGCAGCCCATGACCTGACCGCGGCCGAAAAGGCCCTGCCGGGCGCAGAAGCGCCGCAGGCGGCTCTGCCGCAGGAAGCGCTGCTGCACCGCGTAGAGGGACGGGAACGTCCCCTGCTTTCGCGGGGAACGGATGACGGGCGTTTTGCGCGCGGAGGGGATGAACCGCACAGCATGGCCGTTCCCGACGCGCACCCATCACAGGGAAGGGATGCGCCGCCCCAGTCGGAAACAGAGACGTGGGTCGCGCAACAGGCGGCAGAGATTGCGATACCGGAGAAGGCCCAGCCCCCTGAAATGCAGACAGGGGAAGCACAGACGACTTCTGAAACTGATTTCACGGGACAGGACAGTACGCCGCGGGCAAGGGCAGCTCAGCACACGCCTGACACGTCGACAGAAGCGGCGGCGCTTCCTGCGGAGCCGCTGCTCTATCGGAAAGCTGCGGCAGATCCGGAAAAACCGCATATCCGGTCGGGACAGCAGGCGGCAAAGCAGAGGGAAGCGCGTTTCGCGTTAGACGAACAGACAGCTGGACAGGAAGCCGGAAAAGACCGTCGGGCCGAGTCGTCAGCCGTCGGGCGCAAGCCTGCCGGCGCGAATACCGCCGTACCGTCGAGCAACCGCACAGCAGAATGGCCGGCGCAGGCGGTACCACAAGCGGTCGGCGGGAAATCGCCGCAGGCCGTGCCTGACATCCTGCGGCCGGCGCCAATAACAGAGATGGATCTGCCTGAGCCGCTGACATGGCGGAAGGAACGGGCGCAGACGGTATGGGAATCGGCAGAGGCGGACGGAGAATGGACCGCCGTCGCATCCACCCGCGCCGCGCGCACGGAGGGACGGAATAATATAACGGCGGCGTCCCATACCGTACTGGCGGAAGCAACCGAGCCTTTCCAGATACCGGACGGACGCGGCAAAGCGGAGGAACGGCGGTCTGCGCGACCTGTCACGGGCGGCGCGGAGGGCGTTTTGCAGACGGATACCAATCTGATGTACAGGGCTGAGAGAGCGGCGCTGCCGGCCGCGGCGCAGGCCGCGTCACGCAGGACAGCCGCGCACAGGCAGGGGCGGACGGTGGAACGGCCGCGCACAGTACTGCGCCATCTGGCGAGCCGCCTGCCGGCACACCCTATACAGCTGCTACAGACCACGCTGGTGCGGACGCTGCCGGCGAATCAGATCGCGGCGGCGCGCCTGATGGCGCCGCTGTCCAACGCCTTGGTACAGCCGCAGGCTGCGTCTGTCCAGTCCGCGGCGGCGGACGGAAACGAGCTGTCCTACCTGCCCATACAGGCGGTGGAGCAGAAAACGGGTCGTGAAACGCCGCCCCAGACCGGCGCGCTGCCCGAATGGGCGCAGCGCTTCCTGCAGCAGCCGTCCCGCGCGGACAGCCAGAACACGCACCGCTTTTCAGCGGCGCAGCAGCAGACGGCGGGGACGCAGCCGGGGCAGATCGAATGGACCGCGCCGGGCGCGATGCCGAAAGCCGCGCCGGTCATATTCCGAGAGAACCGGCAGCTGGAAATGCAGCGTCCTGCAGCCCCCGCCCGCCTGAGCGACAGCGAGCTGCGCCGCGCGGCGGACAAGGTGTACCGCATGATCGAGGAGCGGCTGCGGCGCGAGCTGCGGCGCAGCGGAAAATAAGCAGAAAGGAGCCGGACGATGTTCGTTGGCGTACCCAACCCCAATATCCTGATGCCGTTGGAAAAAATGACGATCACAGTGACAGCAGGCGATGAAAAGGGGAAAAAAATCACCGTACTCTATAATCCGGAGCAATATGTGCAGTCGCGCAGCGTGAACATGACCAAGGAAAACGCGTTCGGCGCGAACGGGCAGGAATCGCAGGTGCCGTCTGGCGACTCCGAAACGCTGAGCTTTACGTTGTTTTTCGATACCATGTCCGCCGGGGCGGAGGTGGGCGGCTCGCCGATCGACAAGGCCAAGTTTGCCGGCAACAGCCTGCTGCCCTCCGCGGCGAAGATGCTTGACGTGCGCGATTACACCCAGGAAATCTACAACCTGATGCGCTTTGATACCTCCATCCATTCCATCCCGCCGCTCAAGCTGGAATGGTCGTCGCTGCAGTTTTACGGATACCTGGCGCAGTGTACGCAGACCTTTACCAAATTCAACGAAAAAGGCATGCCGGTGCGGGCGACGATGGAATGCGTGTTCCATCAGGTGACCAACCTGCTGGAAGACGCAAAAATGCACCCGTTTGAATCGCCGGACACCACCAAGTACCGCACGGTCGTGCAGGGGGACTCCCTGTGGGCGATGGCGGTCAAGGAATACGGGCAGCCCGAGCAGTGGCGCACGATCGCGTCGGCCAACGGCCTGGCCAACCCGCGCAGGCTGCGCTCGGGCGAGCGGCTGGTCCTGCCGGCGATCGACTGAGGGACGGAAGGAGGCGGACGGCTTTGGACAAAGCGACCTATACCTACGAGGCGCTTCAGCAGAAATACGTCAATTTCATAACGCCCGCCCTGGAGGTCACCATCGGCAGCACTACCTATTCCAGCCGCGAGATCCCTATCCTCAACCTTGAGGTGGAGCTGAACGCGGACGGAAGCGCGGGCGGCTGCTCTTTCACCGTGGACAGCCAGTACAGGGCCGAAGCGAGCAAGTGGAAGAACGACTTTGACAAGTCGGTCAAGGCCGGAGCCAAACTGGCCGTCAGGGGCGGCTATGTCAAGATGGAGGAGATCTTTTACGGCTATATCGACGAGTATTCCTTTGTGTATAACGGCAACGAAGGGCCGCGCATTGAGATCACCGGCATCGACGGCCTGGGGTACCTGATGAGTATGCGCGAGCCGCTGTACGCGGGCCAGCAGCAGGCCAAAAACCTGGTGGAGGACATTTTGGGCAAAAGCGTGGCCAAGGGCTATGCCAAAAGAGCGACGGTCGGGCTGCTCTCCGGTTTCCAGAAGCTGAAAACGCCCATCATCAAGGAGCAGATCGACGACTGGAGCTTTTTGAACCTGCTGGCACAGCGGTACGGGGCGAGTCTGTTTGCCGTGGACGGGGAACTGATTTTTGACGACGTGGCGTCGGACACCAAGCCGCTGATCAAGCTGGCGGTGGGCGCGGGTCTGCGCAGCTTTACCAAACGCGTTTCGCTGGCGCATCAGGTCGGCAGGGTCGAGGTCTGGGGACGGGACGTCAACCAGAAGCCTATCAAGGGTACGGCGGATACGGTCACGATCGGCGGCGCGGCGGAGCAGTCCGCGGCAAAGCTGGCGCCCGCCCTGCAGTCGGCCGTGCTGCGCGAATACAGCGAATACGCCCGCACCCAGGAGGAGTGCGAGCTGATAGCCCAGAACCGGCTTAACAGCATTGCGATGGGGCTGGTATCGGGCGAGGGGGCGTGCATCGGCATCCCCGAGCTTATCCCCGGCCGGTATATCGAGATCGACGGGCTGGACAGCAGCACGAACGGCGGCTATTTTATCAGCCGCGTCAAGCACCGGTTTGACAGCGAGGGGTATTCCACCACGTTTGAGGTGAAAGGAGCGAAAACCAAATGAGCATAGTGGAACAGTTGGATTCGCTCTTTCGGGAAAGCGGCGCGGGGCTGCGGCGGGAAATGGACCGCCGCGGGCCGACACTCGCCAAGGTGACCAATGTGACCGATCCGGAGAAATTCAACCGTGTTAAATGCCTGCCGGTCGGATCGGAAAACACCGAGGAAACCGACTGGTGCTATGTGACGGCGGCGGCGGGCGGCATGGAGTACGGCTTTTTCTGGTTCCCACGGGTGGACGACCTGGTTCTGCTGGATTATCTGGACGGGGATCCACACCGGCCGGTTGTGATCGGACGGCTGTGGACGACCGAGGTCAAGCCACCCTACACCATCGCGGACGGAAAGGTGCAGGACTACGCGCTGCGTACCCCCTCCGGAATTGAACTGCTGATGCACGATGAGGAGGAAAAGCACAAGGTCACGCTGACCATGCCCTCGGGCGCGACGCTGGTGCTGGACGACGAGGCGCAGAAGGTCGAACTACGGGACAAGGAGAGCCAAAACGCTCTGCTGATGGACCTGAAGGAAGGCGGTATCACCCTACAGGCGGCGAAAAAGATCGAGCTGTCTGCGGGGAAGGCCGCGCTCACGATAGAGGAGGCCGGCAACATCACGGCCAAGGGCGAGAGCAAGGTAGCTGTGCAGGGCGCGAACATCGAGGCCAAGGCCTCTGCCGGGCTGACGCTCGAGGGCGGCTCGCAGGCCGCGGTCAAGTCGAACGGCACGCTTGAGCTGACGGCCAGCGGCAACACGACCGTCAAGGGCCTGATGGTCAATATCAACTGAGAGTGGGCGGGAACCCCCGCACGGCGCGGGCTGCGGAAAGGAGTGGAAGCAAGTGAACGGCAAAGAGTTTTTGGGACGGGGCCTGAAATTCCCCCTGCAGGTGGACCCGCGCACAGGCAAATTCGCTATGGTCGGGCAGGAGGAGGATATTCGCGAGGCCATCGGCATCATCCTGAATACCGTGCAGGGCGAGCGCGTGATGCGGCCCGGCTTTGGTTCCAACGTGATCGAATATACCTTTGCCGCCGCCTCCAGTTCCATGATGCAGAGCATCTCCTATGAGGTGCGCGAGCAGCTTTTGCTGCAGGAGCCCCGCATTGTGGACGTGGAGGTGGCCTGCCGCGAGTTGAACCGGCTGACCGGCGCGATCGTGGTAGAGGTCAGCTATACGGTGCGCAGCACCAACAATCGCTATAACCATGTTTATCCGTTTTATCTGACGGAAGGATCGGAAGGGGGTAATGCGCTGTGAACACCCCCTTGCTGGACCCGCGCACGCTGGACACTCTGCGGCGGCAGGTCCGGTCGCTGGCTGCGGCTTACACGCCGGAGTGGCGCTTTGAGGACGCGCAGGACGACCCAGGCGCGGCGCTGGCCGAGCTGTTCTGCCGCATGTTCGAGCAGACGGTTGACCGTATGAATTCCGTACCGGAAAAGCTGTATACCGAATTCCTCAACCTGATCGGCTTCCGTCCGCCCGCGCCCGCGTCTGCCGCCGGCACGTTGCAGTTCACCGTGCATGAAACGGTGGAGGAGCCGGTGGCCGTGCCGGCGGGTACGCAGGTGTTCACGCCGGACGGACAGGGCGACAATATCGTTTATGAGACCGAGCGTGCCATCGAGGCCACCCCAGCGCGCCTGCTGGATATCTACTATGCGGATGGTGTGGCGGACTGGCTGGAAAAGACCGACCTGACGCGGCCGCAGCGGTTTTTCACCCCTTGTGGAGATAACCTGCAGCGCCACCGCTTCTGGCTCAGCCAGCCGGACATGCTGCGGCTGGACTGCCCGTGTACGGTGGAGCTGGAGCTGCGGCAGAGCGCGCGCTATCTGGAAGAGGAGAGCGCAAAGAAGCTGGCCGCGCTACAGTGGAGCTATATGCACGCGGGTGAAAGCCTGCCGTTCGACACGGTGCGCGCGGAAAACGGCAGGCTGGTGCTGGAAAAGCACAGCAGCCTGTCGATCGACGCGGACGAGGCGGGCAGGCGGTGCATCTGCTGCACCGGCCGGCCGGACGCGGCGTTGACTATCGAGGGCGCCCTCCTGCGCTCCGCACCGCTGGCGCGCTGCCGGGCGGATACGCTGTTTTGCGGCGACCTGCCCATCGCGCTGCCGGAGGGCGGCTATTGCTTCGGCCAGCGGCCCATGCCATACGCGTTGTTCTATATCCGGTCGGACACGGTGCTGACCAAGCGCGGCGCAACGGCCAACCTGCGGCTGGATATCGCGCCGATTGCGGAGGAACCGCCTGAGCAGCCGCCGCACTATAACTTTACGCAGGCGATCATTGATAAAAGGGGCGCGGTCGAGCGCAAGCCGGACAACGCCTATATCTCCGCCGTGGTGTGGGAGTATTACAACGGCGGCGGATGGCGGCGGCTGGAGACCGAGGGCGACAGGAATCCATTTTTCCTGCAAGCGGGACGGCGTACTCGAGACCCGCTTCACCGTGCCGGACGACATCGCGCCGTGCGAGGTCAACGCCGAGACGGGTCTGTATATCCGCGCCCGCGTGGCCGAGGTGGAAAACCGCTTTTCCGATTATGCACGCTGGATCGTGCCGTTCGTGCGTGGAGCCGAACTGTCCTGGGCGTACGACGCGCTCGTACCCGCAGAACAGTGCGGTGCGGAGAACAACGGCCGCCGCACGGTAGCCGAGGGCGCGGACCGCATCACCGACCTGCACCTGCCCGCGCTCGAGCCGATGGAGTCGACGCCGCGCGCCATGTACCTGCGGTTTGACCATTCGCCACACGCGATGCCGCTTTCCCTGCTGTTCGAGGTCGTCGGCCGCGTGCCGCTGACCGACAAGCTGGTCTGGGAGTGCTGCACGGGCGAGCGGTTCGAGGCGGTCGCGGCCGTTGACCTGACGGGCAACCTGCACCACACCGGACAGGTGATGCTGTACTTGCCTGAGCGCCTGCCGCGCGTTTCCCTGTTCGGGGCGGAGGGCTGCTGGCTGCGCGTCAGCCGCAGCTCGGGCTTCCAGGGGCCGGAGCCGTGCATCGCCGCGGTGCGGCTGAACACGGTCACGGCGCGGCAGCTTCAGCGGGAGCAGGCTCTGTATTTCAACACCGCGCCCTATGACGCGGGCAAGACGATTACGCTCCTGCGCACGCCCGTGGCCACCTGCGAGGTATGGGTGGACGAGGCGGGCGCACTGCCGCTGGCGGATGCGCAGCGCCTCGCTGAGCAACAGCCCGAGGACGTGCGTCTGGAATGGGCGGACAGCGTGCTGACGCACTGCTGGGTGCGGTGGCGGCAGGTGGACGACTTGGCGCTGGCCGCACCGGACGCGCGCGCGTTCGTGCTTGATCCGTATGCGGGGACGGTGTCCTTCGGCGACGGGCGGCGCGGCCGCGTGCCTGCCCCGGGCGACCGCACGGTCTGCGTCCGCTATGTCAGCGGCGGCGGCGCGCGCGGCAATGTACCAGCGGGGCGGGTGAACGCGCTGGTCGGCGCGCTGCCCCGCATCAGCGGTGTAGTCAACATCACGCCGATGGGCGGCGGCACCGACCGCTTCCCACAGGAACGGATCGAGGCGGTCGGCAACAAGCGCCTGCGCCACCGCGGCCGCGCGGCAGGCGCGAGCGATTTTGAAGAGCTGGTACTCGAGGCTTTCCCGCAGGTGCTGCATGTGAAATGCTTTTCCGGACGGGACGAAAAGGGCGCCCGCGCGCCCGGGCATGTGACCGTGGTCGTGACCGGCGTGGACGACGGACCCGCCGCCGATCGGCTGTGCGACCGCATCTATGCCTTCCTTGCGGAGCGGTGCAGTTGTTGCCTGACCGCTGAGGGCAGGCTGCACGTCTGTCCGGCGACCGTGATTACCGTGAGCACGCGCATCGCGGTCGAACTGGAGGAGATAGACTGCGCGGCGGAGATCCAGCGGGAGATCATTCGCCGGATCGAAACGCTGATCGGCGATACCTGGCGGCAGCGCCGGATCGGCAGCCAGATCCGCACGGACGAGCTGTGGCGCGTGGTACGCGATACGCCGGGCGTGCATACGATCGACCGGATACTGGCCGAGGGCGCGTTTGACGAGGACGGCCGCGCGCGGCTCGTCCCATTAGAGCATGATGCGGATTTCCCGTATGCAGTAGTGCGCAGCGGTGTACATTATGTACGGGTGCGATAGAAAAACTGACCAGGAAAGGAGGGACGGCCTGTGCTGATCCCGCGCGAGCTGGACGACCAGCGCTTTGAGGATATCATGCACGAGGCGGTCGGCCGCCTGCCGTGGCTGTGTCCGCAGTGGACCGACCACAATGCGCACGACCCGGGCATCACGCTTTTGGAGCTGATGGCCTGGTATAAGGAGATGCAGCAATACCAGATGGACCAGCTCACGCCCTCCCTGCGGCGGGGGCTGCTGGCGCTGGCCGGGGTGTGCCCCACGCCGCCGCAGCCCGCGGTCTGCGCGCTGGAGGCGGCGGACACGCAGGCGCGGCCCGCGTTCAGCCGCCTGACCAGCCGGCAGGAGGTGTGCTTTGAACTGCTCGAGCCGATTATGGCGCGCCGTACGACGCTCGAGCGCGTGCAGATCGAGCAGGAGGGGCGCGCCACGGACGCGGCTGATCTGCTGTCCGGCAGCATGGAGCTGCGGCCCTTTCTGTTCAGCGGACAGAGCGGCAGCGCGCTGCGGCTGGGCTTTTCCGGCGAGACGGGCGGGACGCTGCGGCTGTGGTTCGACGTAACGCCGCCGCAGGGCGCGGCTCGCAACCCGTTCGACGCGGGGCAGGATCCGCCGCGGGACATCGCGTGGACCTTTGAGGGGGCGGCGCAGGTGCGGCCGCTCTCCGATGAAACCTATGCGTTCAGCCGGAGCGGTTATGTGCGCTTGGCCGCGCCCGTGGACTGGCCCGCGGATGCGGACGGCCTGCGCTGGCTGCGGCTGACGCTCATTCGTGCGGGCTGCGAGGAGCAGCCGCGCCTGTGCGGCGTGTCCGACCGCCGGTATCAGGCGGCGCAGCAGCAGACCCGCGCCCGTAGCCACTGGTTCACCGTGGAAGCGGGCGCGGGGCAGCGGGTCACGCTGGAGGACGCGCTCGCGCGCACGGCAGAGCTGGCCGTGTTCCTGCGCACGGCGCAGGGGCTGACCCAGCTCGAACAGTATGAGGAGGAGAATGTGGCGAAGGGACGTACCCTGCTGCTTGATGCTCAGGCCGCAGCCATGGATGGGGCGGACAATGTGTTAGTGGTCTGCCTGGATCCGGTTCGGGTACACGATCTGCTGTTCGATACCGTGGGCCGGCCGGGGGAGGAACTGTACCTGAATCTGGACGGCCAGACCGTGCTGCCGCAGCGCTTCCGCCTGCTGTGCCAGACGCTCGAACCGGACGGTGCGGTCCGTCCTGCGGTGTGGCACTGTGTGGATGACCTGTATGCCTGCGGCCCGCGCGACCGGGCGTTCACCTACGATCCGGTGCGGGAGACGGTTTCTTTCGGCAATGGGCGATACGGCGCGATGGTTGTGCCGGGCAAGGGCTCGGTGCTGGTGATGGATCTGACGGTGTCCCAGTGCGGCATGGGCAATATACCGGCGGACGCGGGCTTGTATTTCGAGGACGGCGGCCAGCCGGCCGGCAACACCGCCGCCTGCGGCGGGCGGGACGCGGAATCCTTGGCCAAGGCGGGGCAGCGGCTGCTGCGGCAGCTTTGCCATACAGGGAAATGCCTGTCTGCCGGCGATTATGAGGAGCAGGCGCGGCGCACACCAGGCCTGCGCGTCGCGGCGGCCAAGGCGCTGCCGGATTATGACCCGCAGGCGCCTGTGGGCGCGCGCGGGCGCGCGATGGTGACGGTGGTCGTGATTCCGGCCTCAGAGGAGAAGCGGCCCGCGCCGGACACGCGTTTTCTGGCGGCGGTGGCCCGTCGGCTGGGGCAGCGCCGGACGATCGGCGTGCGCACACAGGCGATCGGCCCGCGGTATGTGGACGTGGATGTCACGGTACAGTTGCGTACCAACGGCACGCTGGACCGCCGCACGGTGGAGGACGCGCTGGAAGCGCGTCTGTCGGCCGCGCGTGCGGATATCGGCGCACCGGTGCGGCGGAGCGACATGCTGGCACTGGTGCAGAAGCTGTCCGGCGTGCTGGAGGTGCAGAGGCTGGAGCTGCGCGGCGCGGGACCGGACGCGTACCAGACCGCGGCGGGCGATATCCGTGTGCCGCCAGACGGGGTTGCCGTGCTGCGGCGCGCGGAGGTGGAGATCGGCCGCATATAGCCGCCGGTCTCCCGTAAAGGAGGGAAAACATGAGCGCCATCAAGGATCTTATGACATTATGCTGCCGCGAGCAGTGGCAGAATGGGCTGTTCCGCCATGTGGCGTGCGAGGGCGACGCGCTGGTGCTGCCACCCCCGCACCACGCGGGTGCGTTCTGCCTGCCGCCCGTGGACAGCGGGGAGAAGGGCTTTGCCTGGAGCCGGCTGATCGTGGACGCCGTGCTGCCGCAGGACTGCGGGCTGCGCATCTATACCCGCTGCGCGGACGCGCCGGACTGGGCTGCGTGGGAGGCGCTGCAGGCCGCCTTTGACGCGCCCGGGGAGGACGATCCCCTGCCGCTGCTGCGGCGCTGCTACGGCGCGCCCGAGCCGCCTGGCACGGACTGCTGGCTTTCCGGCGCCGGCCGCTACCTGTGGGTCGCTTTCGAACTGACGGCGACCGGCGCGTGCGCGCCTTCTGTCACGGCGCTGCACCTGCGCATGGGCGGCGACCATATGATCGACTACCTGCCGTCGATCTATCGGGGGGACGACTTCACCCAGCGTTACCTTTCCATTTATAACAGCATGCTTCAGGATATGGAGGACGCGGTGGAGGCCCTGCCCCGGCAGCTCGACGCGGCGGGCGCTTCGGATGCGATGCTGGGCTGTCTGGCGCAGTGGGTGTGCGTGGAACAGGGGGAAAAGGACGCGCGCGCGCGCATCCGTACCGCGCTGGACGACTTTGAAGCCCTGTACACCGTGGCGGGCGTGCGGCGCAGCGTACACCGCCTGACCGGACGGGAGCCGCTCATCATCGAGCATTTCATGGTGGACCCCAATCGGGCAGAGTGCCGCAACCCCGTGCTGTACCGCAGGCTGTACGGCGACGATCCCTACCGCTTTTTCGTCCTGCTGAACGAGGACGCCTTTGCCAGCCGCGACCGGATGGAATGGTTTTTGGTGCGGATGCAGGGGCTGATCCCAGCGGGAATGTCGCTCGAACTGGTGCTGCTTAAGCAGTGCGTGCAGCTTGACTGGCATACCTACTTGGGCATCAACTCGCGCGTGGGCAGCTATGTCCCTGCGGTGATAGACGAAAACGTCACGATTCATTATGATACAACGATCGGAGGAGCGACAACATGAGCAATGCTGATTTTTTCCCCATGGAACGCAACCGGTATTTTTATGGAAAGCTGTTGACCGTGCGTGATTTTGAGATCGAGCAGCGCTATAACCGCAGCAAAACCCAGCTGTTCAACCGGCTGCGCTTCGGCGCGGGCGTGGTGTGCGGCCTCGGCGTGGCGGCGAGCGACGATACAACCCTGCTGATTGAGAGTGGCATGGCGCTGGACTATCAGGGGCGCATGATCATGCTCGAAGAACCCATGCTGCGCAAGCTGCAGATGATCGAGGGGCAGGAGTCGCTCCTCGGGCAGAGCACAGGATACCTCTGCATGGCCTATGACGAGACCGATATCGAGCCGGTCAACGCGGTGGGTGCAGATACAGGCGAGAGCCGGCAGTTCAATATGACGCGCGAGGGCTGCCGCGTGTACCTGACCGCCCAGCCGCCCGCCTACCAGGAGCTGCTGGAAGCCGCCGGCCGCGAAAATGTGACCGTGCTGTACGCCTCGAACGAATTGACGCTCGTGCTGAGCGTGCCGTCCAACGTGTGCGGCGGGCAGGAGTTCGAGGTACAGATGCTGGTGGTCAAGAACGAAAAAACGCCGCCCGTCCATTTCCGGCTGGACGGCGAGAGCGCGTTCGTCGAAAGCGAGAACGGCCGTGTGTGCATGGAATTCAGCGAAAGTCCGGAGGAAAAGCGCCGCGTATACACGGCAGCTTTCACACTCCGCGCCCGTCAGCTCCGCGATGTGGACAGCAAGCTGTTCCCCTCCGGCGGCGAGCTTGATCTCGAGCTGGGCAGCCACCGGTATAAGAACTACATCGAGGTCGAGGCCGGAGTACATCTGTGCAGTGACCAGGCGGACCTGGACGCGCGCGTGCGCACGGCAGACAATCTGGACCGTCGCCTGCTCGGCCGCGATATCCCGATCTACCTGGCAAAGCTCGAGCTGATCAACTCCGCGGGCGGCGTGTTTCTGAGCGGCGTGACTGATCTGCCGTTCGGGCAGGCGCTCGGCCGTCAGGCAGGGCAGACCGGCGGGGGAGGCGGGCCGCAGGCGGTCACGACCTCGGTGCGCAGCCTGGAATACTGGCAGAAGCCGGATGTGAAGGCGGTCTATCAGGCAGCGACCGGAGCGCTGCATTTTGACTTCGGCATCCCCTCTCCGGAGCAGTATGACTACGCGGTCGCGCACGGCACGGTGGACCTGACCCTACCGGGCGGCATCCGCGTCAACAGCCGCGTGTATTCGGACGAGATCGCGCACGGGCTGGGGCCGGGCGCGGTGGATATTCGCCTGAGCGTGGAATTTGAGGACAAGGCGAGCGGCGATGAAACCGTCCTGCTGTACGGCAGCAGCGAGGTATTCAAGGGTAAGAACGCGCCGGCCGCGCCGCCCTGGGCGGAGGCCGCGGCGCTGGTCTATCCGGAGCGCGGCACCATGCGCATCGGCCTGTGGCTCCACGACAGCGTGGACGGCAACCGCCTGACCGTGCATTACTTCGCACAGAAGCCCGAGCGGGACACCAGCCGTATCCTGGCGCAGCGCAAGGTGAGCATCAGCGTCACGCCGGAGTTCTCGCGCGTGAGCTGCCGCGGCACGCTGCGCTTCGAGGCCGACGTGGTAGGCAGCGAGGATAAAAGCGTGCGCTGGCAGGTGCGCGAGGAGAATGGCGGCGCGATCGACCGCAACGGCATCTATCAGGCGCCCGAACTGGCGGGTACCTATGAGATCATCGCCACCGCGGGCGTGGACGAGAGCGTGACGGCGAGCGCGTTCGTCATCGTGGAATAAAGCAGGATAACGGGAAAGGAGGGCGCGCATGGAAACGGTGATGGTGCGCGGGCGGTATAAGATCGTCCGCGTGTTGGAGGCGGGAGACGATTATGCCTTTGCAGAGGCTGTGGATATCACGGAGCGCGAAACCCCTGTGCGCCTGCTCAATATCTATGAGGGGGCGTGGCTGCCCATCTATGCGCGGCTTTTCTCCGAGATAAAGGACTGCCCGGCCTTTTGCGAGGCTTTTCTGGCGGAGGAGAGCCTGACCGCGGTATTCCGGCCCTGCGGCGGCGTGCCGATCGATCGGGTTTTTTACCGCGGCGCGGATTGGTCTTGGCGCGACCGGCTGGCCTTTGCCGAGCAGCTCCTGCACCAGGCGCTGCTGTTGGCGGACCTGCCGCCAGCGGTCGGCTGTGCGGCGCTGCTGGCGGATAACGTGCGGGTGGACGCGAGGGAAAAACGCATCGCCCTGCGCTTTCGCATACACCCGATGGAGGCGATGAACGCGCGCGAGCTGGCACTGCTGGCCTCCGACCACGCGCGCAAGATACTGGCGCCCCGCTTCCGGCAGGGGGACGCGGAGCGCGCGTTCTGCCGCCGGCTGGAACGGGGGGATTTCCCGTCCATCGTTCCGCTGTACGCAGGCTGGCATCGGGCGGTGGAGGAGATTACTGTGGAATACGAGGCGCTCGATCAAAAAAATGCGTTCAAGCGCTGGTTTGCGTTCCTGTGGAAAAACATAAAGAGGGCGTTCAGACGAAACCGGAGGTAAAACTGTGGGTGCGGCACGAAACAAGATATCATTCATCATCATCGGCATATTGACCGCGTTTGTGCTGGCGCTGTTCTTCCAGCCGCTCGCGGCGGACTGCCTGTCCGTGCTGGTCAACGGCTGGGGGACCGAACGGTATCTGGCTGCGTCGGCCGGGGAAGGATCGGCCGCGGTGGTCAGCCGGACGGACGACGCTTTCCGCCTGACGACCGGCACGCTGGACGGACGGCGGACGGGCGAGCGGACCGTACAGCTGCCGGTTTCAGCGGTGGACTGCACGGTCGCGGGCCTGTATCCGGCGGCGGACGGGGCGGTTTGGCTCGGCGTATATGAGCGGGCGGACAGCGCATCGCAGAACCTGTCCGTTTACCGCATCCCGACGGACGGAGAAGCGGAGCGCCTGCTCGTGTATCCCTGCACGGGCGCGGCGACAGGGCAGGGTACGTTCCTGTCCGGTTTCAGCGAGCAGGACGGCGCGGTGCAGTTTGTGCTGGTGGATGACGGCATGGCGCAGATATACCGCTGCGGCGCGGGAAGTGGCCTGCAGCAAGGCGAGCTTCTGCCCGCCCGCGGCGCGTCCGCGGCCGCGGTGCTGGCGGACGCGACGGCCGCGCTCGGCGGCGCGGGGTGGCTCGAGCTGGACGGGAGGAGCGTGGACTTTTCCCTGGACAACTGCATAGTGGCATATTTGACACAGGTTGGCACGGGTCTTTTTTACATAGACAGCGCCAGCCTAAAGGTGTTTTATTGCGACCTTGCCGGGACGGCGTGCGCGGAGGTGTTCGACCTTGGGCGCAGCGCGACGCTGGACGGGCTGAACAGTCTGTCGTTCGGCGGGGATGGCAGCGTGCTGCTGCTGCGGGACGGGCGCACGCTTGAACGGGTGACCGAGAGCCGCGTGGATTCGCTGAACGGCCTGCTGTACCGCTCGGACGCGGCCAGCATTGCGATACTGGCCGGCCTGCTGCTCGGCTGGCTGCTGGCAACGGCGCTGGTCTGGTACCTGCTGTGCGGCCGGCGGCACAGCTTCCTGCCGTTGGCGGTCGGCGCGGGCGGCGTACTGGCCGTGTGTGCGCTGGCGGCCGGCACGCTGGCCGGCGGCCTGATGGTCGGGCCGATGGTGCGCGGCAATCTGGTGCGAGAGGTGGAAAGCGTGCTGGCAGGCGCCGCGGTGATAGCGGCGGACAGCGGCGCGCCGGACGAAGAACTGCCCGCGCAGATCGAGAACAGCCTGAGCGCCCTGTCCTCGGGCGATTATGCGGCGGTAACGGCCGCGGTATACGAACAGAGCGGGGGCGGCTGGATAGTGTGCGGCGGCGCGCTGCCGGCGGGGAGCAGGGCGGCGCTTTCGCCGGGCTTTTCCGAAGCGCTGGCGCGGCAGGCTGTGTTAAACGGCAGCGCTTTCTCGCAGGAGGGGGAGGCGTTCTGCCTCTGCCTGTATCGGGAGGGGAAAGCGGTTTTCCTGACAGCGGCGGGCGGCGCGCTGGCCGCGCGGCTGGAGGATAACACAGCGCGTGTCATATCCGGCCTGTGGGCGGGTATCGCGCTGCTTTGGGCGGCGGCGGTGATCGTGCTGTTGTTGGTCGGCCGCGGGCTGGGCTGCGTCAGCCGTGCGATGGAGCGGTTGTCCGGCGGGAACACGGCCGCGCGGCTTTCGCTTTCCACCGGAGACGAGCTGGAAGGGCTGGCCGCGTCGTTCAACAGCATGGCGCGCGCCATGCAGCGGCAGGAGGACAACCTTGCGGGGGTGATCCGCGCCTATCTGCGGTTCGTACCCGAGCGCGTGCTCGCCCTGCTGGGCAAGGACTCGGTTTTGGAGGTTGACAAGCGCACGTTCGCATCGCGGCGCATGTCCGCGATGCAGGTATGGTTCGAGTTCCCAGGACGGGTATACGACAACGCCACACGCGCCTTGTTTGAAAGCATCAACGAGGTGATCGAGCGCACGGCCGCAATCGTGGCGCGCAAGGGTGGAACGGTGTTCAACTTCGCCTACAATGGCTATGACGTGGTGCTGGATGGCGGCGAGGCTGACGCGGTCAGCACGGCGGTAGCTGTGCAGCAGGAGGTGCTCTCGCTCAACGAGCAGCGCGCGATCGACGGCCTGCCGACGGTTACGCTGCGTATTGCGCTGGACGTGGGCGAGGTGATGATCGGCGTCGTCGGCGACGAGAACCAGATGGAGCCGGCCACGATCTCCGCCAGCTTTACCACCGCGCGCCACCTGATCGGCTTGGCAGGGCGGCTGGACGCGGGCATCCTGTGTACGGAGAACGTGATCGCCGGTGCGGCGGGCTATGGCAGCCGCTATATGGGCAAGAGCCGCCAGGGGGACGAGCTGCTCCGTGTTTACGAGATATTCGACGGCGACCCGTACGGCGTGCGCCGCGGCAAAGAGACGACCGGCCGGCAGTTTTCGCAGGGTGTGTTCGCGCTGTATAGCCATGATTTTGCCGCCGCCAAGCGCATCTTTCTCGAGCTGGTGCACGACCACCCGGGCGATGGCGGGGCGCGCTATTATCTCTATCTGGCTGACCGGCTGGCCAGCCGGCCGGAGCAGGAGGTCAGCCTGGAATATGGAATATGACGGGAGGGCTGCGCGATGGGCTTGACACAGCTTGACATCATCCGCAAACAGATCGAATCCACGGTCAAAAACCGCGCCGCGGGCGAGACGGCAAAGCTGCGGCGCAAGACCAGTCTGATCGGTGAAATCAGCCGGCTGGCCGGCAGGGCCAACAGCGCGATCGACGGAGCGGGACGCGATGCCGCGCGCCGTCGCGCGGGCAGGCAGCCGGAGGAGCTGGAGGACGACGCGGCATGGGACGCGCCGGACGAGGGCGCGCGGCCGTACATCTGCGCGGACGGCTATGTCCGCCGCTCGCCGGAGCAGACGCTTTACACCCCGCCGGATTACCGGCGCAGGCTGCTGTTGCGGGCGGCAGGGCTTGCGGCGGCGGTGGTACTGGCGCTGGCCGCGTTGTGGCTGCTGGTCCATTATTCCGTTTTGAGCATCTGAGAGAGTATGACGTGTAACAGGGGTACACGCCTGAGGAGGAACACATTTTGCTGAGCCATTTGCTGACACAACTGCTGCGGTCTTTCGGGATATTTTTCCGTACGATCCGTGCGTTTTTCACCCGCCGTCTGGTGGGGCTGTGGGCGCGTCTCAAACGGCTCACCAATTTTTCGCGGCAGGCGACCAAGGTGGCGGCGGACTCGCTGCAGTCCGCCGCTGCGATCGCCAAAAAGCCGACCTCGCGCGGCGATTATGTGGAGACCGGACGGCTGTTCATTTCCAAAAAGTTTTTGCTTACGCTGGCGGTCGGCGTGATCGTGCTGGCGCTGCTGGCGTATTTCGTGGCGTGGCCGTTCCTCCTGAGCCATTTCTTTACCGCGCATTTTTATGTGGGGGACAACCGCATCGAAAACTGGACCGGCCGTGTGGTCGTCTATTCGGATGCGGAGAAAACCCTCCCCCTGTATGAGGGACGGCTGGAGGACGGCCTGCTGCAGGGCCAGGGCAGGGAATACGACGAGGCGGGGCTGCTCCTTTACGAGGGCACGTTCGCGGACGGCCGCCGCGAGGGCAAAGGCACGGCCTATGAGGCGGGGCTCCTGCTGTACGAGGGCGAGTTTGCGGACGGCCTGTATGAGGGAGAAGGGACGCTGTATCAGGACGGCGTGCTGCTGTACGAGGGAG
This sequence comes from Intestinibacillus sp. NTUH-41-i26, assembly GCF_032769475.1. Taxonomy (GTDB): domain Bacteria; phylum Bacillota; class Clostridia; order Oscillospirales; family Butyricicoccaceae; genus Agathobaculum; species Agathobaculum ammoniilyticum. The sequence continues at coordinate 2,290,285 of NZ_CP136477.1, read as the reverse complement.
GCTTTGCCGGCGGCGTACAGTCCGGCGAGGGTATGGCGTATTACGCAAACGGCGGCGTGCAGTACAAAGGTGCGTTCGCGGACGGCCTGTATGAGGGCCAGGGGACGGCATACGACGAGCAGGGCGTCAAGCTATACGAGGGCGGCTTCGCGCAGGGACTGTATAGCGGCGAGGGCAGCCTGTATCCGGCGGAAAACGAGCGGATCGACGCGGTATTTGCGGACGGCGCGCCCGACGGCTCAATCCAATGGTACAAGGCGGGACGGCTGTATTACGACGGCGAGGCGGACGGCACGGTCCCCATGGGCTTCGGCACCCTGTACACCCAGAGCGGCAAGACCGCCTATGTCGGCCGGATGGCGAACGGCACCGTGGACGGCGCCTGGCTGGTGACGCTGACCGCGGAGGAGTTCCGCGAGGCGCTCGGCGAGAGCGGCACGGCCGACTACGACAAGGTAAGCGGCGGCTTTGTCATCAGCTCGCCCGCCATCGGCCTGTCCGCGCTGTGCAGCTACCAGACCGCGGACAGCGAGCCGGCGGTGCATACGGTCTACCTGTCCGCGCCGCGCGAATCCCGCTTTGCTCTGCTGCCGGGGCAGGCGAACGTGACGCTGGATGGATGGCCGGCTCCCGCGGTAAGCACGCGGCAGTACAGCAAGACCGACGGCGTGAACCTGTCCACAGGTTCGTATGCCAGCGAGGTCTATGCGCTGGACGGCTGCAACGCCGAGGTGCTGCGCAAAAACGACCAGGCCGTGCTGGTGCGCTGGGCGCTGGCCACCGCCCTGCCAGCCGCGTCGGATGCGGACGCTGCGGCGGAAGCGGAGGCCGCGGCCAAGGAGCAGGCACAACTCGAGGCGTTCCTGGCGTCGCTCGACCGGATGAACGGCACCGGCGCGGTGCAGCAGAGCGCGGAAAACCCGTATTACGGCCAGGCGGACGTGAGCGGCGCGTTTTCCGGCTGCGCGACCGCGTCCGACGCGGCGCGCGCGGTCGAGGCGATGCTGGACTATTGGGAGAATGCGGAGCAGCGCGCCGCGCTCGAGGGCAGTCTGACGCGCACGCAGGAGCTGCTGCGCGACGCGCAGAACGCGCAGGCGAGTGGCACGGGTAGTGCGGACGCGGTATCCGCGCTACAGAGCCGACAGACTGAGCTAAACGGTCAGATCAGCGTCTGCACCACCGAAATGGCCAAGGCCGCGATGGCGGCGGCCGCTGCGGGCGGCGGCGATCCCGCGTTGTACGACCTGAGCGAGCTATCCGTGCTGTTCGACCCGACGACGCTACAGGTCAACGATCTGGCGCTGGTGGCCGCCGCTTATGCGCAGGCCGGCGGCGATGCGGACAGTGCTGACAGCGCGGCGGACGACGCGCGCACGCTGGCGCTTAAAACGGCGCTGGCCGATCTTACGGCGGCATATAGCGGTGTAAACAGCGCGCGGTCCACCTATGAGCAGGCCGCGTCCGCGGCGTCGGACGCGGCGGGCGCCTATGCGATGGGTACGGGCAGCAAGGCGGGATGGTACGAAGCGCTCTCCGCGCGCGCGGACAGCCAGACCGCGCTCTATCAGGCGGTCGGCGTGTTCACCCGGCAGGCCAATACGCTCAACGAGCTGACCGGCGGCTGGGTATCGCGCACGCAGGACTGGCTGGCGGAGGCGCTGCTTCCGCTGTACGATACATCCGCACAATAACGGAAAGGAAGTGAACGGGCTTGGCTGATTATACTGCCATCGTCGAGGCGGGCAACGCAGTGGTGGAGCTGCTGCGCGACAGCCTGACCCCCGAGCCGCTGGGCAACCGCGAGCTAATCGCGCTGTGCTCTCCACATGAGAGCGAGAACAACCAGCTAACGCTGTACCTGTATCATATCGAGGAAGAAAATCAGAACATGACGAGCGGCTATTACCAGATGGACCAGAACACCCAGCGCCGCACGGCGGCGCAGTATACCCTGCGCTATCTGGCGACCGCCCATTCCAAAGCGCCGGCGCAGCTCCGGCAGGCCGACCAGCACCGCATTATCGGTGCGGCGATCCAGACCCTGCGGGACAATCCGGTCGTGCCGCAGCGGTACCTGGCCGGCTCGCTCGCGGAGGAGCGCGCGCAACTCCATCTGGCGGTGGAGAAGGTGCCGCTCGAACAGCTGCTCAAGATTTGGAACAACACCTCCAAGGAATACAAGCTGTCTTTCGTACTCATGGTCACCGGCGTGACGATCGCCTCCCGTCGGCAGCGCCGCATCGCGCGCGTCACCGATTTCAAGGTCGCGATCGATCCGGAGGCGCACGAGGGCCAGGTGCAGCGCCGCGTGAGCGCGGTGCTGCGGCTGCGGGACGGATTTTTGGGTACGCCGGTCGAAAACAGCGGCGCGCTGTTCCGCGTGGATGGCGCGCCCAGCCAGCCGCAGGCAAAGCAGGGCGGTTATCGGGTCTGGACCGATCTGCCGGCCGGTCGGCATACCCTGTCGGTCAGCCTGCGCGGCTTCCAGACCGAGGAGCTGGTCATGGAGATCCAGCCCGATGCGGTGTGGGAGGGCAGCGCCGACCTCAAGCCAGGGCTGGGCTATCCCTTTGGCAAGGACGCGGCCACGGTGCGCCTGACTGTCACGCGCGGCGGGAAGCCGCTGGCGGACCAGCCGGTCTGGCTGGCGGCGGCCGAGTCCGCGCCGCTCAAGCTGGCGCAGGATAAGGCGGAGCAGGGCGCGCAGACGCTGCGCCTGTTCTGCCGGGGCGGGGCGGACACGCTGCCCGTGCCGGGCGTATTCCTGCTTGAGGAGAAAGAGGCGCCCGAGCTGGTTCACCTGCAGGCGGTCGAGGGAGAGGAAGGCCGTCTGGCCGCGCCGTTGGCGCACGCGCACACGCGCGGCAGGGCGCTCCTGCCCGCGCAGCAGTATCGCACGGACGGGCAGGGCCGCCTCAGCATGATGCTGCGCGAGGCGGCACGGCTGGCCGTGTTCTGCGGCGGCAGCATACAGTACGCTGAGCCCGTCACGGACGGGGAGCAGGCGGTCATCCTGCGGTTTGAATAAGGAGAAAAAGCATGGCAAATCCAGTCGTCAATACAGCGGTATGCACCTGTTCGTTCGGCACCGTGCCGATGGTGCTGCCGGTCGTTTCTCAGCAGACGGTCATGATGGGCAGCATGCCCGCGGCGACCATTATGGACAACAAATGCACGACCTTCGGTATGTGTTCCTGCCCGGCCAATCCGGCGGTCGCGGCGGCGACCGCCGCTGCGCTGGGTGTGCTGACGCCCAGCGCCTGCATACCGGTAACCGTCGCGCCGTGGACGCCCGGCGCGCCGACCGTCGCGGTCTGCGGTAAAACACTGCTCAATAACGCGAGCAAGCTGATGTGCCAGTACGGCGGCGTGATTCAGGTGACGATGACGCCAGCGGTGACGGTCAAAACACCGTAAAAGGAGGAGACGCGATGCGGGCGGAGGAAATCCGGCCGGTCGACCTGACGACCGGCGCGGGGTATGACAGCCAATGGGCGCTGATGCACGACCTGTTCGTGTGGCTCGACCTGCGGCTGTACTATTTTTACGCACACCATCAATGGCTCGGCCCAGCGAGCGAGATGAAAAACATGCTCGGGCTGGTGGTGACGCGCGAGGAGTTCGAGCACCAGCTCGCCCGATCCGCCCAGATGGGGTTGGAGGAGGAACTGGAGCCGGAGGAGAGCGCTCAGATCGGGGAGGCGCAGGCGGCGATCGCCCTGCGGCTGGGGCGCAAGGGCGGGGCGGATATCCCGCTGCTGCGTCTGTTCGAGCGCTGCGGTCTGGATGCGTTCGAGCAGAACTGCGTGATATTGGCGTACGCGGCTGTGCTCGACCGCAAATATGAAAAGCTGCTCGCCTACTTGCAAGATGATATGACCCGCAAAAGCCCGGGTGTCGCGCTGGCGGTGCAGCTTTTCCTGCCTAAGGGCGGCGATATGGAGCAGTATCTGGCGCGATTCGCCTGGCAGGGGCGGTTTTCCCGCCTGTTCGAGCCGGACGCGCTGGCGCGGGGCGAGCTTGTGCTGCAGCCGCTGACGCTGGAATACCTTTCCGGTGGGACGATCGCGGGCCGGCAGGGATTGACGGTGTTCGACGGGGCGGCGGGCCGCCCGGACGGCCCGCTCATCGTGCAGGGGGAGGTCGCGCGGCGGCTGGACCGCATGATGGAGGAGCGCCTGCCCTGCGTACTCTGCCTGTCCGGCGGTGCGGGCAGCGGCAAGCGGTTCCAGATCGAGCACCTGCTGGCGCGGCACCGGCAGCGCGGCGTGTTCGCCGATCTGGAAGGGGAGGACTGGCGCGCGCGCGCCGGGGAGGCCGCGCTCGCGGCCTGCCTGCTGGACGCCTATCTGTGCTTTTACCATCTGGATCGGGAAAACGAGGCAGGCGACCGGATCGCCGCACCGCAGCAGTTAGTGGACGCGCTCTGCGCTATGGAAACCGGCAGGGAACGCCTGTTCCTGCTGTCGCGCCTGCCGGTGCGGGCGCGGGTGCAGCGGCTGACCGTCGATCTGGAACTGCCGCCGCTGACCGAGAGCGAGCGGCTCGAACTGTTCCGCACCCACCTGCGGGACAGCCGCCTGGCGCCCGACGTGACCGCCGAGGAGCTGGCGGCCAAGTTCCATTTCTCCCCACAGCAGATCCGACAGGCCTGCCGCCAGGCGGCGGGAATGGCGGCGCTGGACGGGCAGGAACTGCTGGACGGCGCGCGGCTGCATGCCGCCTGCTACCGGCAGGTGGTGCATAAGCTGGGCGATCTGGCGCACCGCGTGCCGGCGGCGTATACCTGGGACGACGTGGTGCTGCCCTCCGCGCAGAAGCGGCTGATACAGCAGGCCTGCGGGCATATCCGCTACCGCTACCGCGTGTATCATCAGTGGGGTTTTGAAAAAAAGGTCGCCTATGGCCGCGGACTGTCCATCCTGTTTGCGGGCGCGCCCGGCACGGGCAAGACCATGTGCGCGCAGATCATCGCGCGCCAGCTCAACATGGAGATGTACAAGATCAACATTTCGCAGATCGTCAGCAAATACATCGGCGAGACCGAGAAAAACCTGCAGGCGGTGTTCGCCGAGGCGAAGAACTCCAACTGCATCCTGTTTTTTGACGAATGCGACGCGCTGTTCGGCAAGCGCAGTGAGGTGAAGGACTCGCACGACCGCAACGCCAACGTCGAGGTTGCGTACCTGCTGCAGCAGATCGAGGAGTACGACGGGGTGTGCATCCTGGCGACCAACCTGATCGGCAACATCGACGAGGCGTTCATGCGCCGCATCACCTATGTGGTGAATTTCCCCTTTCCGGACCGCCGTATGCGCGAGGATATCTACCGGCGCATGATGCCCTCCGCCACCCCGCTGGCCGGGGATATCGACTGGGGCTTTCTGGCGGAGAAGTTCGAGCTGTCCGGCGGGCATATCAAGAATATCGTGCTGTCGGCCGCGTTCATGGCGGCGGGCGAGGACAGACCGATCGGCATGCGGCACCTGCTGCGCGCCGCGGTGGGCGAAATGAAGAAAAACGACATCGTCGTCGTGCGGGAGGAGCTGCGCGAGTATGCCGACCTGCTGACAGACGAGGGGGAACAGGCCCCGTAACGGAGAGGATGCAAGATGAACAAGCAACAACGCAACATACTGGCTGGCGTGCTGGCAGCGACCACCGTGGATATCCTGCTGCTGGCGGCGGTGCGGCCGTCTGCAGGGTTGGTCGCGGCCTGTGTCGGAATGGCGGCTGTGGGCGCTGTGCTGGCGGCGTGGGCTCTGCGTCTGCTGCGGGACGGGGCGGACGACGGTTTGGACGACCTGCGCGAAGCGGTCGAACGATGCGCCGCGGACGAGGAGGACGCGCTCCCGCCCGATCTGACCGGACGCGGCGGTGCAGTCGGCGCGCTGGCGCAGGCTGTGCAGCGACTGGCCGAGCGGGAGGATGACCGGCTGGAACAGGCCTGCCGCTCGGCTGCACAGGAGGCTGAGGAGCGCGCGCGCCGCAGCATGGCGGAGGAGATCTGCGCGTCCGCCCTGCCGCAGGTGCTGCCCGATATCCCCAGCCGCGCGCACTTTGAGGTGAGCGGCCTGATCGAGCAGGGCATGGGGCGGGACTGCCGCTTTTACGACTATTTCTTTATCGATCCCGGCCTGCTGTGCATCGTGCTGGGGCAGACGCCGGGCGGCGGCGTGGCGGAAGCGCTGTTCATGGTCATCGCACAGACGACCATCCGCAGCCGCCTGCGGCAGGGGCGCTCGCTGGAGGAAACGATGGCGGACGTGAACACCCAGCTGTACGACCTGGGCAGCCAGTTCAGCCTGAACGCGCTGGTGGCCACGCTCAGCACGGCGGACGGGCGCTTTACCTATGTCAACGCGGGGCAGCAACAGCCGCTGTTCATGCGCAACGAGGACCGCTATGAGTGGCTGGAGGCGCCGGTCTATGCGCCGCTGGGCATGAACGAGAACGTGTCTTACCGCTCGCAGGAGCTGCGCTTCAAGCAGGGGGACCGCATCTTCCTGAACACAGCGGGGCTGACCGACCTGCCTGACCGGACGGGCGAGGCCTATGGCGGGCAGCGCCTGCGCGCCGACCTCAATACCAGCCGCAGCAAAAATCTGGACAGCGGCGAACTGCTGCGCTTTGTGGCCGATCACGCGCTGGCGCACTGTAGCAGCGGACGGGACAACGGCGGCTTTGCCCTGCTTACCCTGCTGTTCTGCAAGGGCGATAAGGAGCTGGCGCACTGCGACGTACCCGCACGGCCGGAGTATGCAGGCGAGGTGACCGCGTTCCTCAAAAAGCAGTTCGAAGATAACGGCATCGACAAGCGGCACTATGCGCGCGAAGCGGTCGTGGTGGACGAGGTGTTCGCGCTCTGCTGCCGCAGGGCGGAGCCGGACAGCCATGTGATGGTGGAGTGCGGCGTAGCGCCGGATGCGCAGATGGTCAATATTCGTGTAACGGCGGTGCTGGACGGCGTGGATCCGATGGAGTCCGCGGACGCGGAGCCGGCGGGAAACGCGGTCAGCTTCATCCGAGACAATGCGGATTACATCACCTTCAAACCGGGGAAGGAGCGGGACACGATCACCATTGTGTGCTTCCTGAGCTGAACCGATATGGCGTGCAGGGCCTTGCGGCTTGAAGCCTTCCTATGGTGTGAAAGCACCGCCCGACAAAGGAGTCGGACGGTGCTTTTGCATGTGAGATAACAGGCGGGAGGGACAACGGCGGCAACGCGCCGGTACTGATCGCGTCCGCGCCCCGCAGATTGATGACTTTCTGAGCCGTAACGCCGTATCCGGCGCCGATATGCCGTCCATGCGGGCGGCCCCGCTTGAAATTTGCCGGACGGTAATGGTATAACAAAAATAACTTTACAGCGATAAATTTTTCAACATCCGGTGCAGCACGCCTCGCGTCCCCAGCAGAGCGGCGGCTGTAAGGCTCCATCCTGTGCTGGATGTCTGGAACAGGAGGAAACGCTACATGGAACGTATTAATCAGTTGTCTGCGTGTGCATCTGATATGAATACCATTCTGATTATTGACGATGACGAAATCAACTGAGGGATACTGCAGCATTTATTCTCCCAATAGTATGCCAGCGAGGAGGCGGACAACGGCCGCTCCGGACTGCAGGCCATCTTGCGGGGGCGTGGCCATTCGTGCGCGGTGCTGCTGCATGTGTTCAGGCCGGATAACAACGGCCTGGAAGCCCTGCGGGGGCTGAAAGAGGAGGATTGGCCCTGCTGGAAACGCTTCCTGTGTTCCTCATTACAGCCGAGCCGGACGCCTCCATGAAAGCCGCCTACGAGATGGGGGCATGGATATCATCAGCAAGCCAGTGGTCCCCTATATGGTGCTGTGTCGGGTGAACTCGGTGGTAGAACTGTTCCAGGCAAGACGGCGGCTGCAAAGCTGTGTGAATGATAGCTTTCGGGAACCGTGTATTCGATATCCATGACGCTTTCGTTGGTCAGGTACACATCCATGGCCAGCACGTCCCCCACCCTTCCAGATTGCGGGAGATGGTGAAATCGCATCTATGTATATGTCGCTGAATACGATCCCGGCGGCGGACAGAGTACTGCGGTACTAGTCGGCGGAGCCGTAATCATACGCCGCATCCCTCCACAGGGGGCGCAATAATCTTTCCGCCGATCACGGCGTAAGGGTCCACAATATAGCTTCCGAACAGTTCTTCCAGTTTGCCGCTGTAGCTCCGCAGCCATGCCGGCAGTGCGTCCTCCCGACACAGTTCGTCCATATATTTGCTCGCCATATCCAGCGCCTTGAGGTAATCATCCAGCCGCTGTTGCTTGGATACTGCGTGAAACAAAGCGTTTCTCCGCTGCTTGCTTTGTATTTTATGACAGCGTAAAGGGGACTTTGCAATATTGCCGCCGCATTTCGTTGTATGGTACGGCGGTCGCCCGCGGAGGCGCGGTAGCATGCGGCTGATTTTCCATCGCTCCCAGTGCTTTTTGCAGCGCGTTCACCGCGCCGCTGAGGCAATAGTGTCGGTAGCGGGAGGGTGGAATGGACTGCTCTATTCCCGCGATATAGGAAACGCTCCCCGCCATATCGCCATGGCTGCACAGGCCGCTCAAGACGTTGACATGGTGGCGTAAATCGTGAAGCCGGATGCGGTTTTCCTGCGGCTGGGTCGTAAGTTCGGCGTAATACCGTTCGGACATGGCCAGTTGGACCTCCTGTTCCTTGGCGTGGTCCGCAGAGGCCTTTACCCGACTCAGGCAAATCACCAGCATGAACAGCACCGCGCCGCTGACTGCGCATACGTGCAGCAGATTGATATGCTCGCCCCTGCGGTAGAAGATTAGCTCGGGATAGGTGGTCATGGCGAGGATCATCAGCTCCAGCATGAACACCGTCATGGCCAGCGGTGTCCAAGGTACCCTTTCGGCGCGCCACAGGTGCTGGAAGCGGGGAGTCAGGAAGCGCACCGCAAAGACTGTCCCCAGTATGATGCCCAGGTTGCGCACGCAAAGCATGCCGGGATTCGCGGTGTCAAAGGGGAAAACCAGGACCCGATCACATAGCCTGCGGTAGAACTCAGGATGGAAACCGCGTCGCAGGAAAAAGATGCACCAGAACTGTCCGTCCGGTCGCTGGGCAACAAAAAGCCCTGCAGCGATCTGGGGGGAACCAGTAGGCGGTGCCGAATATGGAGATGGCGGTATCCGGATCGAAAAGAGCCGCCAGCACACTGTAGCAGCCCGACAGAGCCAGCACTACGGCGTTAAAGAAGTCGAAATCGATATTTTGTTTTTCTATGTAAAATCATACAAATTATAGCGTTTTTTCGCCCGTCCCACAATAGGCAGGGAAAGTTAGACGGGAAACGGGCGCGTTCCGTTGTGCGCGGTGGAGAGGATTAGACGAAATATTGATTTTGCAAAGATGCGAGGGACGTATGGGGGCAGCCGGCAGCCGCAGGGATTTTCGCCCAGCGGAAGGAGCATGCCTTTTTCCGCGCTTTGCCAGATATAATTGATCAGCATGCTGAGGAAGATCAAAATACCCATGTAGCCGTATATGGGAAAAATTGATAATAGGTTTTTTCCCGATTTCAGTATAAAGCTCGTAAGCGGCTTATCTGTAATTATGGGAAAGCTGAATTTCAAAAACAACCGAGCCTTAACTGAGAATCAATAAAACAGTTGAGAGGAGGGTAACTAACGGTCGGAAAAGTATGATAGCATGTGGGTTGCAGGTCGGCAGTAAGACATAATAACTAAAAAGGGACGTTCTGCAGAACGTCCCTTTTTGCTGTTATCCACGGAGGGATATGAGGAGTATACCACCGTGTCGGCCAAGGCCAGTTACAGCGGCATATTGAGAAAAAAGAAGAAAAGAGAAAGGGTCAATCAATAAAGAGGCCGCGTCTGGGGAGCTCATGCACGCTCTTCCAGCCGTCGCTGAGGGGCTCGCGGAGGCAGGGCTCGATCTCCTCGTAAGGACGGAGGGAGAATTTGCGGGGATCGGGTACCTTGCCCGCGGGATAAGCTTCCAGGATGTCCTCGACCATGCAGTTCAGGTATTCACAGATCGCGGCAATCGGACGTTTTGCCTTTCTTGCTTCACCTCTTGACGGGTAGCCCACAACACCCTCAGGGGTACCGAAGCGCTCAATTACACGGTGGCCTTCCGCCTCGGACCACTTGTTCGGACGGTGGAATGAGTCCACGGAGCCATCATAGAAGCCTTCGTCCAGCATCCCCATTGACTTCGCCTGCGCGTCCACCACACAGCCCATATCCACCATGCCCGGGAACATGAGCAGCGCCGCAGAGGTTTCCGCTTCGTCCGCATGCACAAACGGCGTGCTGACGAAGTCCGGCCGCTCATCGCCCAGCGGATACCAAAATTCACGAATCGCACGATGCCACTCAACGACCGTTGCGAATGCCGGAAGCTCAAAGCGCTTAAAGAATTCCTGAATCGCGGACTCGAGCATCCAGTCCATGCCGTGGTTGTTGACAAGGATGATCTTGCGGAAACCATCGTCCCACAAGCCGACCATTACGTTAATCAGCGTATCAACGATGGACTTCTCACTCGTCATGACCGTGCCGGGCATACCGCAGTGATGGTAGGGATGGCCGCCGTAGTTGATCGGTGGAAGCGCCAACGCGACCTCGTGGCCCGCCTTAGCCGTCTTGCGTCGCACCGCCTCGCAGATCGAGGTACACATAAACGTGTCCAGGCCGGAGTTGTTATGGATGCCGTGATTCTCGGTGCAGCCGATTGGCACCAGGACGATATCGTTCTTATGGCGTTTCTCAATCACCATCTTGCGAGGCGAGGTCTGGATATAGCAGCCCGGCTTTCCGATCTCACTGTCGGACGGGATGCCGTAATCATCCAGAATGGCCTGGATCTCCTCCTCCGAGGCGTCCCACAGCCGTTTCTTCAGCCGTCCTACCTTGTTATCCTCAAAAAATATGTTCGGATACGCTGTCGTTAAGTACTTCTCTTGCATGAAATATTGCTCCTTTCATTGGTTTGGTCCACAAACAAAAAACGTTTTTATTCTTAATGAAAATATATCATGAAGAGAAAAAGGGTGTCAATTGGTTATAAATCACAATAACAAGAAGAGTATATATCATATATTTAACAAAAATGATGGATTTAACAAAATTAATATTGCATTTCTGGGGGGGGGGGTATAATGGCGACAACAAATAAAAACGTTTTTATCAAAACAGCCTGCATTTATGGTAAAGCATGTAATGATCTTTTTACTTAGGTATAACCGTATTGAATTTTACTCAACTGGAGGCGTGGAACACCATGAAAGCAATTATCTTCAAAAAACCGGGGAATATGCTTATGAGGATCGTCCAGTACCACAGGTGGAAAAGCCGGATGACGTTCAGATTAAAGTGCTGGGCGTAGGTATTTGCGGTACGGATCTGCATGTTTTGATGGATCCGCCAATGCATCCGGCAAAGCCTGGTATTATTTTTGGCCATGAATACTGTGGTGAGGTTGCCGCGGTAGGGGAGGCAGTGGATTGGTTGAAGCCCGGGGACAGAGTTATTGTTGATCCGCACCCGCCATGCGGATGCTGTAAAAATTGCCGGAGCGACTGTCCGGGCCAGTGTACTACGCTATACAGCCAGCAGGATACGCCGTGGCCGGAGCATGGAGTTACGAGGGGGCTTTTTGCGGACGGTGCATTGACAAGCTATACCTGTGTTCCAGCACATTCCGTTTACAAGATCAGCAAAGATACCCCTTGGCAGCTTGCCGCCTTGGCTGAACCGCTTTCTTGTGTTGGTTATGCTATTGAAAAACTGGATATTCAAGCAGGGGATACGGCTTGTGTTCTGGGGGCAGGCCCTATGGGACTCCTTTTTGCGGCAATGGCAAAAGCAAATGGTGCGACAAAGGTTATCGTGTCGGAGCCGTATGAATACCGCAGAGAAAAAGCGTTAAAGTGTGGTGCCACCCGTGTGGTTGATCCTGCTAAGGAAGATTTGAAGGCAGTCTGCTTAGAGGAAACGGATGGACTGGGGGTGGACCATTGTATTGAAGCGGTAGGGCAACTGTTGCCCACAGCGATTGACATGATTCGCCCTGGAGGAAAAATCGTGATGTTCGGACATGACGAAACGGCTATGCCGCCGGTACGGCTGGCAGAGATTGTCCGCAAAGAGGCAGCGATTTTTGGTGGGTTCCTTGGAAAATATTATTTTGAAAAAACAGCTCGCATTATAGAAAGTGGAATACTGCCGTTGGAGGAGATTGTAACACATACCTTCCCGCTCAGCGAGTATGAAAAAGGGCTTGAGCTGCTGCGGGCAGGTAAGGCTTTGAAAGTAGTAATTTATCCGGAGGAATACTGAGGGGTATTTTATGAAAAATGTTGTTGCAATCCTGGGCGCTGGCCGTATCGCGAGAGTTCACGCTGAAGCATTGGTTCGGTTTCAACGGGATGTCCGAATTAAATACATTATTGATCCATACCTGACCGAAGAAGCTCGACAGTGGGCTGGTCGAATTGGCATAGAAAATACGGGTGTGGACGCAAACTGTGTTTTCGAGGACGCGGAAATAGATGCTGTATTTATTTGCTCACCGACACCAACGCACTGCACCTATATCATGAGGGCTTGCGAAACCGGTAAAAATATATATTGTGAAAAACCGCTGGATTCTGACATCGAAAAAATTTACCAGGCCATTGGAGCAATACAAAAATCCGGCATAAAATTTCTGATGGGCTTTATGCGCCGTTTCGATGTAAACCAACAAAAACTGAAAAATACAGTGTCCAGTGGAAAAATTGGGGTTCCTCAAATCATTAAACTCTGTTCAAGAGATCCCGCGCTGCCTCCTTATGAATATATTGCCTCGAGTGGAGGAATTTATTTTGATTCCATGATTCACGACTTTGATCTTGCCAGATTTTTTTCAGGTTCTGAAGTCTCTGAGGTATATGCCTGCGGTAACGCATTGATTGATCCTGTATTGACAGAGTATGGTGATATCGATACGGCTCTGGCTGTTTTGAAATTCGATAGTGGAGCGGTTGGACTGATTGATCTGAGCCGTCAGTCGAATTGCGGATATGACCAACGTACCGAGGTCCATGGCTCAAAAGGTTTTGCACAGGTAGGGAATGTGCCGGAGACAACAGTAAGCATACATAATGAAGACGGCGTTCATGAAGATAAGCCGGTATATTTCTTTCTGGAGCGCTATGCAGATGCTTTCGTGCATGCGCAAGCGACATTTTTTGATGTGGTGAATAATGGTGCGGAACCGCCGGTTACGGCCTATGACGGGCTGCAAGCAGTGCGGATAGCAAAAGCGGCGACACTTTCCTGGAGAGAAAACCGCGCTGTCAAACTTGATGAGATCCCCTGATCCGGAAAGCAGGGGATCAATAACAAAAGCAGTTCTACCATGAATGTAGGGACGAGAAGAGGAGGAAAATCATGAAAAAAAGAATCGCTTTGTTTGTGGTATTTGCAATGCTGATGAGCCTGTTTGCTGGATGTTCGTCAGATGGAGCATCCGGAAACGATGCTTCCGCTGATTTGCCGCAGGACGAGGCAGCAGAAGATAAAATCGTTATCGGCTACACAGTAAACGATTTGAATGATACCTGGGTTTCGTCTGTTATCGATTATGTTGAGCAATGGGCGGATGAACACCCGGATGTGGAAGTCATCATTGGCGATGGTAAATCTGATGTGTCCACACAAATGGCTGTCGTAGAAGGCTGGATTGAAATGGGAATTGACAGCGTTTGCCTTAAGCCTGTCGATTATGAAGCCTCGCTTTCTATTCTTGATTCCGTCAAAGCAGCGGGGATCAATTATGTAGCCATGCAGCAGGATGCGGAAGATGCGGATTGTTTTGTCGGTGCAAATGGTGTAGAGACTGGCGAAGCGCAGATGCAGGCGGTTATCGATGCCATTGGCGGCTCCGGTAAGATCGCATATCTGGCGGGTACGGAGGGTACGCTGGTTGCCTCTGAAAGAGAAGAAGGTTCAATGTCTGCCTTGGAAGCATCGCCTGAATGTGAACTGGTTGCACGCGAGGATGGAGATTGGTTGCGTGAAGACGCCATTTCGATCGTAGAAACCTGGATTACCTCTGGCATTGAATTTGATGCAATCTGCGCGGCCTGCGATGAAATGGCAATCGGCGCGATTTTGGCGCTGCAGGATGCAGGGATAGACGATGTTGTTGTCGCGGGTATTGATGGCCTTCAGATGGGCTGCGAATATGTAAAGAATGGCGATATGACGCTTACTTTTTATGCAGACGCGAAAGGTTTGGCCTATGAATCGCTGGATGCTGCGCTGGCACTGGCCAAAGGCGGGCAGCCGGAAGATGTCGTCCTGAAAGATCTGCTGGTTAATAGAGATAATGTGGATGAATATTTGGCATTGTGGAGTTAAACACACCTAAAAATACATAGGTCGGAACGCTGCTGCGCTTCCTGTATTAAGAATGGAAAAGCAGCACTGTCTCTTTCTGCGCAAATGGTTGTCCGCAAAAGCGGGCAACCATTTGTAAACTATCATGCGGCAAGGAGGAGTACTTTTGGGACAAGAGTATATTTTGGAGGCAAGCGGTATTTGTAAAGCGTTTCCCGGGGTGATCGCTCTGTCAGATGTGGATTTGCGCGTAAGAAAGGGAACCGTCCATGCTCTGATGGGGGAGAATGGCGCTGGCAAGTCCACAATGATGAAAAATCTTGTTGGGAATTTATTCGCGGGACAGTGGGAAAATCATTTTTAACGGGAAAGAAGTACACTATAAAGGGCCAAGAGAAGCTCTGGATGACGGCCTGGCCATGATTCATCAGGAGCTAAGCACGGTGCAGGAACTCAAAGTATATGAAAACATTTTTTTAGGCAAGGAAATATGTTTGAAAGGACTCTGGATCAAAAACGATAAAGCGATGCATGAAGCGGCTCTTCAACTTTTTAATCGACTGGAGATTGATATAGATCCAGATGCAAAAATGAAAACCTTGAGTGTTGCCAAGCAGCAGCTTTGTGAGATTGCCAAAGCAATTTCATATAATGCAAAACTGATTATCATGGACGAGCCGACCTCCGCCATCACAGAAACAGAAGTCGCGCATCTATTCAAAATTATTCGCAAGCTCAGGGATGAGCAAGTCAGTATCATTTACATCACACATAAGATGGACGAGGTATTTGAAATCTCCGATGATATATCGGTGTTTCGTGACGGTCAATACATTGGAACAAAGCTGGCAAGCGATATTACTTATGATGAGTTGATTCAAATGATGGTTGGCCGTACAATTACCAATATTTTTCCCAAGGAAGAAGCGGAAATCGGAGAAGTTTATTTGAAGGTAGAAGGGCTAAGCCGTAATAACGAATTTCATGATGTCAGCTTTGAAGTTCGCAGGGGAGAAATATTTGGCTTGGCCGGCCTGATGGGCGCAGGGCGTACCGAGGTCGTTGAAACACTGTTTGGCGTTCGAAAAAAGTCTGCGGGTAAAATTTATGTGGATGGAAAAGAAGCGCGGATTAAATCGCCCAGTGATGCAATTCGATATGGGTTTTGCCTCCTTACGGAAGATAGAAAACAAAGCGGCTGTTTTTTATCGTTAAGCGTGCGTTTGAATACAGTGGCTGCCTCATTATCCAAACATGCAAAAGGGCCCTTTATCATGCGGAAAATGACCGTGCATTCTGCGGAAGAGATGAAAAAGCTCCTTTCGATAAAGACCCCCGGAATTAACACACCGATTTCAAATCTGTCAGGGGGAAATCAACAAAAGGTATTGGTCGGACGATGGCTGCTAACCAGCCCCGATATCCTTATTTTCGATGAGCCCACACGCGGTATCGATGTGGGAAGTAAATCCGAGATTCACAGGCTGCTGACAAACCTTGCCAAGCAAGGGAAATGCGTTATCATCGTTTCCTCAGAAATGCCGGAGGTCATGGGGATGAGCGATCGAATACTGGTAATGAGCGAGGGGAAAGCCGTCGGCATCATTGAGCGTAAGGATTTCTCTCAAGAAAAGATCATGCGCTACGCAACCGGTACAGCAGATTAAATGGGGAGGAATTCTTGATGAAAAAGTCGCTTGCAATGAAAGACAGACTGCAGGTCGTTATTAAAGAGTACAGCGCTATTTTAATTTTGTTGGCGCTGGTGTTGGCTATGAGTATCCTGAAAGGGGATTCGTTTTTAAAAAGCACGAATCTGGTTAATATCATTCGTCAACAGGCTGTGATCGGTATTATTGCCTTGGGCATTATGTTCCCCATTGTCAGTGGCGGTACTGACCTTTCCGGAGGTTCGGTGGTAGCGCTGTGCGGCGTTTTTGCAGCTTTGGCGGTTCGAGCGGAGCTTCCCATCCCGTTGGTGTTTTTGATTGCAATAGTTATTGGAGCCTTGACAGGAGTGATTAACGGATTTTTTATAGCGTATGGCAACGTTCCTGCTTTTATCGCAACGCTGGGAATGATGTCAGCAGCAAGAGGAGCGGCCTTGCTGATTACCGATAGCAAAAACATCAATGGGTTTTATGACGCATTTGAAAGCATCGGGACAGATTCTTTCTTGGGATTACCTATTGCAGCGTGGATATTTGTTTTGATGGCGATTATCATTTACATTATTTTGGAGCGCACAAAATACGGAACTTCGATATATGCAATTGGAGGAAACGCAACTGCTGCAAAGGTCTCGGGTATTAATGTTCGTCTATGTAATTTCATGGGGTATGTGATTGCCGGTATTTGCACGGGGGTAGCCGCTGTTGTGCTGACAGCCAGAATGCGCTCGGGGAATCCTTCTGTTGGCAACGCCTATGAAATGGATGCGATTACTTGCGTAATTTTAGGTGGCGCCAGTTTTTCCGGCGGTAGTGGAAAAGTTGTCAATACGGTATTTGGCGCTTTGATTTTGGGTATTTTGGTAAATGGCATGACCATGCTGCAGATCGACTCCAATTTGCAGAGTGTGGTCAAGGGTGCTGTTATTGTTATAGCGGTATTTCTCGATTCCCGCAAACGGACGGATTGAATTGGGGAATTATGTAAAGATGAAGATTGAATTTCAAAAAAAAATCAGATATAATAAAACAGCTATATTCAACCCTGAATTTGCAAGTAGCAGAACGGGGTAAGCTAATTTATTAGAAAGAAGCCCGAAATATGATACTTACGGAAAAGTCTGTTGGTATAAAGGATGTAGCGCGGCACGCCGGCGTGTCAATTTCTACTGTATCTAATGTGCTGAATGGGACCAGACCGGTTAGTCTCGCTCTGACAAAACGGGTTATGAAGGCGGTTAAAGAACTGAATTATGAAACTAATTTAGTTGGTCGCCAGCTGAAGACAGGAAAATCCCAGCAAATTGCCGTCGTTATTCCCTCTATCACCAGCATCTTTTTTCCGAATCTTTTAAAAAGTATTCAGGTCGCTGCGGATAAAGAGGATTACACGGTCAGTATCTTTAATACAAAAGGCGATATTAACCAGGAAAGACGAGTTATTAATCTGTTGCGCTCGCGTAATTATGATGGCGTTATGTTGTCGTCTTGCGCGGATGTGGATCAAATTGAAACCGCGGAATATTTGGATTTTCTTCACGCAATCAATTTTTCATCACAGCCGATGCATATTATCTGCCTTGAAGCAGCGATCAGTCCCAAATTAGACGCAGTGGTTGTTAACGATTTGGAAGGGACCATGAAAGCAACTAATTACCTCATTGAGAGCGGACGCAGGAACATCGCGCATATCGCAGCGCCAAACCAATACATGATGGGTAAAAACCGGCGCAGAGGCTTTATATCTTCCTTGTTGCTCAAGGGGCTGAGCGTGGATGACCATCTGATTGTTGAGGGACGTTATACCTGCGAAAGCGGCTATGAGGCCATGAAGCAGCTCTTAAATACAGGACGAACAATCGATGCGGTTGTTGCAGGCAACGACCAAATGGCGATTGGCGCGATTAACTATTTGAAGCAGCAACAGATCCGGATTCCGGAAGATATTGCAGTGGTGGGATTTAACGATAACACACCGGCTTCGCTGATTTCGCCGTCGTTGACCACCATTCATATACCGAAAGAAGAAATGGGAGCGCAGGCGTTCGAGCTTTTTATGCGTCGGGTCAATAATGACCAGTCCGCCAGAATGATGATTTGCTTGGAGGGAGAGTTGATAATACGCAATTCAACTGACCCCAGCGTAAAAGCGGAATGGGATATGAACTGGTAACTATAACCGTACGATGGACTTGAAATCATTTCATAACACGGATTGCAGGCTGCTTTTCGACGCCTGCAATCCGTGTTTTTGATGCTGATATGGATGGAGCGAATAGAAGAAATGATTCGTAAATGGGTTTGTAAAAAATTTTGTAGATCTGTAATATAGAGAATCGTTTTTTCTTGACAGTTTGGATAATTGTTATATAATATGAAGTATACTTCATGTGAAGCTTACTTCATATTCGGCGGTGGTATAGTGAAAAACCGAGTAAAAGAATTGCGTACGGCTGCTGGTATAACACAGCAGCAATTGGCGGAGCGGGTCCATGTGTCTGCCAGAACGATTATCTCGTTGGAAAAGGGGCAGTACAACCCCTCGTTGCTGCTGGCCTACCGTTTAGCGGAGCAGTTCGGCACATCGATCGAGGAGCTCTATTGTCTGAAAGAAAACAGGGAAGAGGAGGATAAGCGGTATGAAAATCTATAACAAAAAAACGTTCTGGTATGGAATTGGTTTTATAGTGCTTGGCACGCTCCAGCTGATGATCAGCATATGGAAAGGATTTGACCTGAAAGGAACGGTTATGATAATTTTATGCCTGCTGATCGGCGGCAGCGGACTGCTCCGCAGCTTTTCCCGGGAGATGTCGCGCGAGGACAAGATCGCGGAACTGGACGAGCGAAATCGTTTGGTCGAGTGGCGCGCTAAAAGCCGTGCGCTGGGTATCGCGGAACTGGTGTGCTTTGTTTGTATGCTGCTCAGTATTTTTGGGATGCAGGCAATGGAGGCGTTCTTTGGAGGCATGCTGGTAGCCTTTGGCCTCATTTTTACAACAATGCTGATTATCGAATGCATTACCTTGCTGTACTATAACAAAAAGCTCTGATTTTGCCTGCTTTTGCACGGGCGATGCCGGCTGGATTGCCCAGTTGGCGCTTTTATGCTATAATAGACACCGAAGGGATGTAATGCCTGTATGCAGGAGGAATGCAATGGAACTGACCGATTTTCTCGAAATGGATATGCTGGGTGAACACGACGCGGAGAAACTGATGGAATCCGCCATGCAGTTGCAGCAGATCATGCTGCTGTATGAGGCGGGAATCCGAGAGATCAAGACAAAGCTGGATATTTTGAGCGACGAATCGAATATCTCCGGCAAGCCAAGTCCGATTGATTCGATCAAAAGCCGTATCAAATCGCCGCGCAGCATTATCAAAAAGCTCAAGCGGCGCGGCTTCCCGATTTCTTTACAGTCCATGATGGATAACCTGAACGACATCGGCGGCATCCGCGTGATCTGCCCCTTTATCCAAGATATCTATACGGTGGCGGATATGCTGATGCGGCAAAGCGACCTGACACTGATCGAAAAGAAGGACTATATTGCCAACCCCAAGCCGAATGGTTACCGCAGCCTGCACCTGATCCTGGAGGTGCCGATTTTCCTGTCGGAAACAACCAAGCCGGTGCGGATCGAGCTGCAGCTGCGGACGATTGCCATGGATTTCTGGGCGAGTCTGGAGCATCAGCTTCGGTATAAATCCGATGTGCAGGTGCCGCCGCACATATCGGACGACCTGAAAGAGTGCGCGGATGTTATCGCGGCGACCGATGAGGAGATGCAGCGCATTGCTAAGGAGCTGCATGTCCTGCGGTAAAACACAAAGCTGAGAAAGGACCGAGACAATGCAATACCTATCTGTGGCCACGCTGGTACTGGTCATCATCCTGCTGGCGCTGGTCATCATCCTGCTGACGCGGAAACCCGCGGTCCAGGAACGGCAGGAGGACAGCGGCACCATCGCGGCGCTGGGGACGCTGGTCAGCCAAAATCTGAAGGAAGGCCGCGCGGCGCAGTTGGACCAGCTTTCCGCGATGGAGAAAAGCCTGTCCGGCAGGATGGGTGGCGTGACCGACCAGCTGGGGCAGTTTGAAAAGCGGCTGCACGGCTTTACGGCGGAAACGGCGCAAAGCCTGGAAAACATCCGCGCAGCCGTGGATAAAAACCTGCGCGCCCTGCAGGAGGATAACAATAGAAAGCTGGACGATATGCGGCGGATCGTGGACGAAAAGCTGCAGAAAACGCTATCCGACCGTATGAATGAATCGTTCAAGCTGGTCAATGAGCGGCTGGAACAGGTCTATAAGGGCCTCGGTGAGATGCAGACGCTGGCGCAGGGCGTGGGCGATTTGAAAAAGGTTCTCACCAATGTCAAGACCCGCGGCATTGTGGGCGAGATCCAGCTCGGCGCGATTCTGGAGGATATCCTTGCGCCCGAGCAGTATGGGGTGAACGTCGCCACACGGCCGGGGAGCCGCAACGTGGTTGAATACGCGGTCAAGCTGCCAGTGGAGGATGGGGGCTTTATCTGGCTGCCGATTGACTCCAAATTCCCCGGCGAGACGTATGGCGCGCTGCGCGACGCCTATGAGGACGGCGCGCGCGAACAGCTCGACGCCTGTGCCAAAACGCTGGTCAATACGCTGAAGGCGGAAGCGAAGGATATCCGCGACAAATATCTGGAGCCGCCATATACGACGGATTTCGGCATCCTGTTCCTGCCGTTCGAGGGGTTGTATGCGGAAGCGGTCAGCCGCGGCATGGTGGAGGTGCTGCAGCGCGATTACCATGTGAACATCGCGGGACCGAGTACGATGGCGGCGCTGCTCAATTCGCTGCAAATGTCGTTCCGCACGATTGCGATACAAAAGCGGTCTGGTGAGGTGTGGAGCGTGCTCGGGGCGGTCAAGACCGAGTTTGATAAATTTGAGGCCTGCCTGACGCAGACGCAGACCCGTTTGGACCAGGCCAGCCGCGAGCTGGACAAGCTGGTCGGCACGCGCACCCGCGCGATTCGGCGCAAGCTCAAAAGCGTGACCGAGCTGAGCGAAGTGGAGAGCGAAACCGTGCTCGCCTTGGGAGAGGACGCGGCGGAGCCGGAGGAGTAAAGGGGGAAAGGGGCTGTCCATGGGGGACAGCCCCTTTTTCAGAAGAAGATTAACAAAATCTTAAGAAAATTTTCATTATTTTGAGAGGGAAACAGCAAGAAAAAAGGGGTACAATACAATCAAGGACAAGCCTTGTGATACATAAGGCGCGGGACAGGAAGTGCGGACGGAGGAAGGGGCATGGCATGAAACACTATGGTTTGAGGTTCAGCGGGCTGTGGACCCTGCTGAAGCGCATCGCGGACAGTTGGTTCGGCCCGATCGAGCGCAGCAAGCACCGCGGCCTGTAAAAAGCAAGAACGCCGCAGCGGGATGACCGTTGCGGCGTTTTATTATGCCTGCATATGATTAGGCTGGACCTCCAGATAGTAGCCAACGCCGCGCTCGGCTTGGATTTGGACAACGGAATCGACCGCGCGCAGCTTGCGCCGCAGGAGGGACAGGTATACCTCAATATTGTTATAGCGCGCCTCGGTATCGCAGCCCCAGACCTTTTGCCGTAAGGTGTCGCGCGGCAGGATTTGGCCGGGATGGAGCAGAAACAGCTCCGCCAACTGCAGCTCCTTGCTGGAGAGGCGCACCTCGCCAGCGCGGCCGGAGAGGAGGAAATGTCCGCGGTCGAGCGTCAGGTCGCCCGCGCGCAGCAGCCGCGGCTGAAGGATGCGTCCGCGCCGCCCGAGCGCGCGTACCCGTGCCAGCAGCTCGGCGATCAGGAACGGCTCGGTCAGGAAATCGTCCGCACCGGCGTCCAGCGCGCGGATGCGGTCGCGCGCGGAGGAGCGCGGCGCGACAACAAGAATGGGAACTGAAACGCCGTCCTCCCGCACCATGCGGAGCCGGACGGGCAGGGCGGCGGCGTCCGTATCGGAAAAGAGGACGACCACGTCGTAAAGGTTTTCCGGAAAGCCGGTCTGCGTCTGCTCCGGCCGGGGCAGGCAGTCGGCAAGGATATGATCGCGCCGCAGCGCCGGCAGGATTTTTTCATTAGGGCTGGGGCCGATAAGCAGAACACGCATAGCCGGCGCCTCCTTTGGCAGATGATGCCTTTATTTTGCAGGCTGTGTATGGAGTTTTTGTGTATGAGCGGTGGAAAATTTGTTAAAGCCGGATTTCTTCAATGCTTTTTCAATATACTGCGCTTATGATAGAGCGCGAATTGATAAACCAGCACGGGAGGGAACAGGGTTTGAAATTGCCGTTTGAAAAACTGCGCGGGAAAGCCCCATGGAAAGGAAAATGGAAAGGAAAAAGGCTGTTTCAGGGAAAGAAAAAGCAAAATGAAGAAGCGGCTGCGGATATGGCACCGACTGGCGCGCACAGCAAAAAGAAAAAACGCAGGAAGCTGAAAAAGAAGGTGGTCATCCCCGTGGCGGTGGTGCTGCTTGCCGGAGGCTGGGGCGTGCATCATATTTTGACAGCCGGCGGTGCGGACGGAACGCAGACCTATACGGAAAGCGAGGCGGTCCGGCAGGACATCCAACTGACGCTGTCCGCGACGGGAACAATCGAGCCGGCCAACCAGTACAGCGTGACCGCATCGGTGCAGGGCGAGGTGCTGTCCTGCACATTTGAGGAGGGCGACGAGGTAAAAAAGGGCGATGTCATGTATGAGATCGACAGCTCAGACGCGGAAAGCTCGGTCGAGCAGGCGCAGCTTTCCCTACAGCAGAGCCAGAACAGCTACAGCCAGACGCTGGAAAGCCTGGACGACCTGAATGTAACCTCGAAAAAGTCGGGCATGATTACCGAACTGTATGTTGAGGTGGGCGACGAAGTGCAGGCGGGCGCGACGATTGCGGATGTGCGTGATTCTTCCGTGATGGAGCTGGTGGTGCCGTTCAATTCCGCGGAGGTGGAAAACTTCGGCGTCGGCGCGGCCGCAACCGTAACAATGGACAGCTCGTTCGAGACGCTGAGCGGCACGGTCACGGCGATCGACGCGGCCGAAACCGTGCTGGACGGTTACCAGATCGTCAAATATGTGACGATACAGGTCAGCAATCCGGGCGGGCTTTCAACGTCCTCAACCGCCTCTGCGACCGTGAACGGCATCGCCAGCAACCAGGGCGCGAGCTTTACATACCGGTCGGAATCCACGATCACCTCGGACGCTTCGGGTACGGTAACGAGCCTGAAAGTGAGCGAGGGTGCGCAGGTTTCGCCCGGCACGGTCATTGCGGTTTTGTCCTCTTCCTCGGTCGAACAGCAGGTGGAGAGCAGCCGCCTGTCGCTCGCACAGCAGCAGCTTTCCTATCAGAATACGGTAGATAAGCTGGACGACTACACGATCACCGCGCCGATTGACGGCACGGTCATCACCAAGAACACCAAGGTGGGCGATACGCTCGACACCACCAATGGGCAGACCACGCTCGCGGTCATTTACGACCTCTCCTACCTGACGTTCGATATCTCGCTCGACGAACTGGATGTGAACGAGGTAGAGGTCGGCCAGGCGGTCAATATCACCTGTGATTCGCTCACGGACACGGCGACGATCGAAGGCATTGTGACTAAGGTTTCGGTCGCGGGTACGACCTCTAACGGTGTGACCACCTATCCGGTGACCGTGCAGATCGATAACCCGCCGGAAGGCCTGCTGCCGGGCATGAACGTGGACGCTACCATCGTGGTGGACGAGGCGGCGGACGCGGTCGCCGTGCCGATCGCGTCTGTGCAGCGCGGGAACACGGTTTATGTCAAGGATGACAGCGCGAAAAACACGGAAAACGCCATGGTGGGCGGCGTGCTTCTGCCCGACGGATGGCGGGCGGTCGAGGTTGAAACCGGCCTGTCGGACGACAGTTATATTGAAATCACCTCCGGCATCGAGCCCGGCGATATCGTCTATGTACCCGAGGTGCAGCGCAACTCGTCCGGCGATGAGTTCGGCATGCTGCCAGGCGGCGATATGGGTAATATGCCCTCCGGCAGTGATATGGGCGGCATGGGCGGTATGCCCTCTGGCGGTGGTATGGCAGGCGGCGGCATGCCGGGCGGAGGCGGTATGCCGTGATGACAACCGAAACCAGGACGCCGCTGATTGAGCTGCGCGATATTTATAAGATATACCAGATGGGCGATACCGAGGTGCATGCCTCGGATGGCGTTTCGCTCAAGATATACAAGGGAGAATTTGTAGCCATCGTCGGACAGTCGGGGTCGGGCAAATCGACGCTGATGAACATTATTGGCTGTCTGGACGTGCCGACCAGCGGGCAGTACCTGCTCAATGGCGAGGACGTGTCCGAGCTGACCGACGACGAGCAGGCAGAGATCCGCAATAAGACGCTGGGCTTTATTTTCCAGCAGTACAACCTGATACCCAAGCTGAACGTGCAGGAAAACGTCGAGCTGTCGTTGCTTTACGCGGGCATACCCGCTGAGGAGCGCGCCGAGAGGGCGCGGCTCCAGATCGAACGCGTCGGACTCGCGGGCAAAGAGAAAAATCTGCCCACGCAGCTTTCCGGCGGCCAGCAGCAGCGCGTTTCCATCGCACGGGCGCTGGCAGGCGACCCTTCGGTCATCCTGGCCGACGAGCCGACCGGCGCGCTCGATTCGCGCACCAGCCGCGAGGTGCTGGATTTTTTGAAAAAGCTCAACGACGAGGGCAATACGATCGTGCTTATCACGCATGACAACGGCATCGCGCAGGAGGCCAAGCGCGTCGTGCGCGTGGCGGATGGCAAAATCATTTTTGACGGCGCGGCGCGCGACGCGTTTCCGAGGGGGGACTGACGATGGGGTTCACACAGGCGTTCAAGCTGGCGTTCAAGAGCCTGTCGGGCAGCAAGATGCGCGCGTTTCTGACCATGCTGGGCATTATCATCGGCGTGGCGTCGGTCATTATCTTGGTTTCGCTCATGCAGGGCATGACGGGAGAGGTGACCTCCATGTTCGAGGATATGGGTACCAATACGCTGACCGTGACCGTAACCGGACGCGGCTCCTCGCGCACGGTGGATACGGACGACATGTACGCGCTGTATGAGGAAAACACGGATACCTTTATGGGCATGAGTCCGACGGTATCGGTCATGGGTTCGGTGAAAACAGGAACGGATTCGGATTCTTTCAGCTCCACGGGCGTGACCGGCGTTTCCGAGCAGTACGCGGAGATATCCAAGCTGACGATGCGGGAGGGCCGCTTCATCAGCTATGCAGATTTGGATGCCCGCAATAAGGTGGCGGTCGTCGGGACCTATGTGGCGAATATGCTGGGCGGCGATGCGGTCGGGCAGACCATCAAGGTCAACGGTAACGCTCTGACCGTGGTCGGCGTGCTGGAGGAGCAGGACGATTCCTCCGAAGGCTCGGCGGACGACTGTGTATATCTGCCGTATACCACGGCCTCCAAGCTGACATTCGGCGCAATATCCAGCTTTCTGTTTGCCACCCGGGATGCGTCCCTCAACAGCGAAGGCACCACCCTGATCGATAACGCGCTGTATGCGGTGTTCCAGAACGACGATTATTACATGATCTCTGACATGCAGGAAATGGTGGATTCCATGACCGAGATGACCAATATGATGACCATGGTGCTGGTCGGCATCGCGGGCATCTCGCTGCTGGTCGGCGGCATCGGCATTATGAACATCATGTTGGTTTCGGTCACGGAGCGCACCCGCGAAATCGGCATCCGCAAGTCGCTCGGCGCGAAGAAAAAGGATATCATGCGGCAGTTCGTGATCGAAGCGGGTACGACCTCCGCCCTGGGCGGCGTGATCGGCATTGTGTTCGGCTCGGTGGTCGCGGTGATCGCCGGTCAGATCATTGGCATGACCACGACGCCGAGCGTGGGCGCGGTTGCAATCAGCTTCGGCGTTTCCGTGTTTATCGGCGTGTTCTTCGGCTTCATGCCCGCGAACAAGGCGGCGAAGCTCAACCCGATCGACGCGCTGCGGTACGACTGAAAAGCACGCGAGGGGGCAGGTTCCCCCTTGGATACCGAAAAAAGTTCCAGCGGAAACCATTTTCGGATAACTCGCCCTCGCCTCCGCGATGGGCGCACAAAAAAGGAGGAGTTACTCTTGAAGAAAAAACTGCTTTCGCTGCTGACGGCGGCGGCAGTGCTGCTGGGCGGCCTGCCCGCCGCGCTGGCCACGTCCGAGGTATCGGATAGTGTGATCGAGCAGGTGATCCGGTCCACGGAGATTATGGTGGGCGACCCAAACGGGGATATGAACCTAGACAAAACGGTCACCCGCGCGGAATACGCGAAGATGCTCGTTGCGGCCTCCACCTATCAGGACAAGGTGGCGGGGGCATCCAATTCTTCCCCGTTCAAGGATGTGCCATATACCCACTGGGCGGCAGGCTATATCAAGACCGCCGTGCAGCAGGGCTGGCTGACCGGCTATCTGGACGGCAGCTTCCGGCCGGACAAAACCGTCACGCTGGAGGAGGCCGCGACCGGCGTGCTCAAGCTGCTCGGTTACACGACCGAGGACTTTTCCGGCTCCTATCCGTATGGGCAGCTCGCCCTGTACGAATCGCTGGGGCTGGACAGCAAGGTCACCGCGTCGCAGGGTTCGGCCATGACACGGCGGAACATGATGTACCTGTTTTACAACCTGCTCAACGCGGATACCAAGGACGGACAGGTCTACGCGCAGATGCTGGGTTACACGCTGAACGAAAACGATGAGATCGATTACCTGAATATCGTTTCTGATACAATGAAGGGACCCTACATTGTGGAAAACGGCATATCCAGCATCGTTTCGACAGAGGGGAAAACCGTGTACCGCAACGGCTACACCTCCTCCGCGGATGCGATACAACGGTACGACGTGGTGTATTACACCGGCTCCGCGGTATGGGCGTATGCCAACGCGGTGACAGGCACCTACCAGTCCGCCTCGCCCTCGGCGGCGTCCCCGACCTCCGTGACGGTCGCGGGCAACACCTATGAGATCGAGACCAGCGACGCCGCTTGCGAGCTGTCCACGCTGGGCGGGCTGAATGTAGGCGATATCGTGACCCTGCTGCTCGGGCGCGACGGCAAGGTCGCCGCCGCGCTGCCGGCGGACGAATATGTGTCCGAGGTTGTCGGCATGGTGACCGCCACGGGGACCGGCACATACTACAATTCGGTCGGCAACGCCTATACCTCGCGCACCATTACGGTCACGGCTATGGATGGCAACAGCTATGTATATCCCTGCACACGGACCTCGATCAGCACAGGGGACCTGGTATCCATCGGTTTCGGCTCGTCCGAAACCGATGTTTCTATCCTGAAGTCCTCCACGGTGCGCGGGGCGGTGTCCGGCTACACGATCGGCAGCAAAACGATGGCAAAGGACGTGCGCATCCTGGATACCAACGCCTCAAGCGCCAAGCGGGTGTATTACTCCCGCTTAAACGGCGCAGCGCTGGACTCCACGGACGTGCGCTACTGCGCGACGAACGGCGCGGGCGAGATCACCGACCTGATCCTGCGCGATTTTACCGGCGACCTGTATGAATACGGCATCATCACCAGCGTCAAGGAGCAGTCGGACGATATGAGCGTTTCCGGCAGCTATACTTACCTGGTGAATGGAGAAAAACAGACGCTTTCCACCAACGGCAGGACGCTGGGCGCCTCCAACGGACCGGCCAGGCTGACGGTCGAGGACGGGCAGCTTTCCGCGGTGAGCGCGCTGAAGGAGATCAAGAATCCGGATACCATCACGCAGCTCGGAGTGTCCAAGGACGGGGACGGTTGGCTGTTTTCGGATGAGTGCGCGGTATACCGGTCCGAAAACGCGAGCTACAGCCTGCTCTCACTGACCGAACTGCGGAACAATTTCGATTCATACAGCATCACCTGCTATTATGATAAGGATACAGGGGACTGCGGGCGCATCCGCATCATCATCGCGCGCGAAAAATAAAACGGGCGGTGCGGGAAAAGGGGTTTCTCCTCAGAGAAACCCCTTTGATATTTCTTGCTTGTTGCACAAACAATAGCTATAATATCTGTATAAAACGCAGATAGGAGCGAGGACGATGGCTTCGGATAAAACCAATGTAATGCGGGTGCTGGAGCAGCACAGGATCCCCTATACGGCGCATGCGTATCCACACGGCAAGGAAGCGGTAGACGGCGCAACGGTCGCGCGGCTTTTGGGACAGGATGAGGCGCAGGTGTTCAAGACGCTGGTGGCGCGCGGCCGGTCGGGCAGCTGCCATGTGTTCGTCATTCCGGTGGCGAAGGAGCTTGACCTGAAAAAAGCGGCCAAGGCGGCGGGGGAAAAGGCGGTCGAACTGGTGCATGTCCGAGAACTGCTCGGCCTGACGGGGTATGTGCGCGGCGGCTGCTCGCCGGTCGGGATGAAAAAGGCGTTCCCGACCGTGTTTGACGAAAGTGTGAACCACCTGCCGTCTGTCATTGTCTCCGCAGGCAGGATCGGTTTCCAAATCGAGTGCGCGCCGGCGGACCTGCTCGGCCTGACGCGGGCCAGGACCGCGCCGGTCACGACGGACTGAGCAGTTGCTTTGCGTCCGGAAACAGGGCGAACACGGCCTGCACGCCGCAGCCGGACAGTTGCGCGAGCTTGGCCTCGAGCGTGGAGGCATCGTCGAACAGGACAAAGTGCGCGCGTCCCTCGCTGTCCGTATAGGTGAAATACTTGGCGCACAGCTCGCGGGAGAAAAAGGTCTGCGATCCGGTGCGGCCGAGCAGGGTTTCGCGCTCGGTGTTGGTGAGCGGTTTGCCGTTGGGCGAGTTGGACGGAAGCGTGAAATCCTGCGAGACCGGCTGCAGGAACGCCGCGATGCGGGCTGCACCGTAAATGCCCTGCAGGGAGGAGATGTAGTCGGTCAGGCTGCCGCCGGACAGCGCGGTCGGCGTGGTGAGGATCGCATGCGTCAGCGACCGACCGCAGGCGAGCGGGACGTAGAACGGGATTTCCGCCTCGTGCAGCGCCTTGTCGAACGCAGCGAGCAGCATCCGGCCGCGCGGGGTATCGTGCTCAAAATCCGCGAACACGCCGGGCGCGTCCGTGCGCTTTGCCTCGAACACCAGGTCGGCGGCAAGCCTGTCTGCATTGCAGTCGGCGAGCGAACGCGGCGGGTCGCACAGGCCCAGCAGGCAGCGCGCCTGCACAGTGGGAAGCTGCAGGCGCTGCAGCGCGCCGGTGGGCGTGATGCCAAGACAGAGGTGCAGCACGGGGATGCCGTGCTTCGCCGCATATACCGTGTCGCGGCCGGTGCATACCAGGATGAGATTTTTCGTATATACCATTGTGATCGACTCCCTTGCTCTGGACTTTTTGGACAAATTCCATTACACTATATGTGGCAATTCCCAAAGTGAGAACGCAGGAGTAAACGAATGAGCAAACTGATTCCCGACTATGTATTTGAGTCGATTTATGACATTACCCCGCAATTGCTGCGCGAGAACCATGTGCGCAGCGTGCTGATCGACCTGGACGGCACGATGGCCTCGCATAAGGCTGCGCTGCCGCCGGATTCTCTGGCGCCGTTTGTGCGCGCGCTGCGCGACGCGGGGATGAAGGTGCTGGTGTTTTCCAATAACAGGGCCGCGCGCGTGGGGAAATTCTGCGCCGCGCTCGGTGTGGATTTCATCAGTCGCGCGGGGAAGCCGTTTTCCGGCGGGTTCCAGCGCGCGGCTGAGCGGCTGGGCGTGCCGCTCTCCCAGACCGCCGTGGTGGGCGACCAGATCTTTACCGACGTGTTCGGCGGCAACCGTGTCGGCGCGCTGACCTGCTATGTGCAGACGCTGGACCGCCGCTTTTTCTGGGTGAATGTGCGCTACCAGCTCGAACGCGGTTTTATCGAGCGCGGCAGGCGCCGGATGGAAGCGAGGGCGCGGCATGATTGAAGCAAGGTTCGGACCCGCCGGCAATTCGGAATCCTTTGCCGCCGAGGGCTTTAAAAAAAGCGAGGACGCTCCCGCCTGGATTGCGGCCAGGGGGCTGACTGCGTTTGAATACCAGTGCGGCCGCGGTGTGCGATGCGGGGAAGATACCGCAAAAAGGATCGGCGCGGCCGCGCGTGCGCACGGCGTCCAGATGAGCATCCACGCGCCGTATTTCATCAACCTTTCCTCTGAGGAAAGCGAGCGGATGGAGAAAAACATTGGGTATGTGCTGGATACGGCGCGACTTGCCGTGCCGCTGGGCGCGGTGCGCATGGTGGTCCATTGCGGCGGCCAGGGAAAGCTGACGCGCGAGCGTGCAATGCGCAACACGCATGAAAATGTGAAAAACATCCTGCGTGCGCTGGAGGAGGAACACCTGACCGGCTGCGCGGTCTGTCTGGAAACCATGGGCAAAAAAAGCGTGCTCGGTTCAGCGGAGGAGGTCTGCGAGCTGGTGGCGGCAGACGAGCGCCTGCTGCCGTGCATCGATTTCGGACACCTGAACTGCCGCACAGGCGGCGGGATGTCCACGCGGGAGGATGTGGCGCGCCTGTTCGATCGGCTGGAAAACGGCATCGGTGCGGAGCGGACACGCATTCTGCACGCGCACTTTTCCCATATCGAATACAATGACAAAGGCGAGGTGCGCCACCTGACCTTTTCGGATACCGTATACGGGCCGGATTTCCTGCCGGTTGCGCAGGAAACGGCGGCGCGCGGCTATGCGCCGACCTTTATCTGCGAATCGGCCGGCACACAGGCCGAGGACGCGCGGATGATGATGGACTTATATAAAAAGGAGACGGAAAAATGAAAAAAGTGCTGCTGATTCATGGACCAAACCTCAACCTGACCGGCCAGCGCGAGCCGGGCATCTACGGCTCGGATACGCTTGCCGCGATCAACGCCGAGGTCGTGGCCAAGTGCGAGCGCCTTGGCATGAGCTGCGCGGTGTTCCAGTCCAACGTGGAAGGGGCGCTGATCGACCGCATCCACGCGGCGCGCGAGGACTGCGCGGCCATCATTATCAACGCGGGCGCGTATACGCATTACAGCTACGCGCTTCGGGATGCGATCGCGTCAGTGCGCCTGCCCTGTGTGGAGGTCCACATGTCCAACGTGCATGCGCGCGAGGAGTTCCGGCACAAATCGGTCATCGGGCCGGTGTGCGCGGGCGTGATCGCGGGCTTCGGTAAGCACAGCTACCTGCTGGCTGTGGACGCGGTCAAGGCGATCATCGGGTGAGGCGGCTATGAAACGGGAAGAATTGCGCGCACTGCTGCGCGAGGCGCCGTATGACGCGATGGTGCTGACCAGCGAAATCAGTCGGCGGTATGCGACCGGATTCCATTCGACCGCCGGCGCGGTCTACCTGTCGGCGGACCAGGCGGTGTTCTATACGGATTTCCGTTATGTCGAGGCGGCGCGCGCCGCGGTATCAGGGTTCGAGGTGCGCGAGATCGGCAGCGGGAGGAGTTATTCCGCTGTCATCAACGAGCTGATTGGGCAGGACGGCGTAAAGAAAATCGCACTGGAAGACAAGCAGATGACCTATGCGGAGTACATGTCCTGGTCCTCCGCGCTGCACGCTGCGGCGATGCGCCTGGAGGATGGTGTGGAGCGCCTGCGCATCACAAAAGGGGACGATGAGGTTGGCAGGATTGCCGCCGCACAGCGCATTGCCGAGCGGGCGCTCGAAGAGGTGCTGAACGATATCCGGATTGGCGTGACCGAAAAAGAGGTCGCCGCACGGCTGACCTACCTGATGTTGCATTACGGCGCGGAAAACATGTCGTTCGACCCTATCGTCGTATCGGGCGCGAACAGCTCCAAGCCGCACGGTGTGCCGACGGAAAAGGCGATCGCGGCGGGGGATTTCGTCACCATGGACTTCGGCTGCATCGTGGACGGATACTGCTCGGACATGACGCGCACAGTGGCGGTCGGTCATGTGACCGACGAGATGCAGACCGTATACGATACGGTGCTGAACGCGCAGCTTGCGGGAATCGCGTGCTGCAAGGCGGGCGTCACTGGACGGGCGGTGGATGCGGCGGCGCGTCAGGTCATTGCGGACGCGGGATACGGCGATGCGTTCGGCCACGGCTTTGGCCATGGCGTCGGCCTGGAGATCCATGAGGCGCCGACCGCGGGACCGCGCGGCGAGGCGCGGCTTCCGGCGGGGGCGGTCGTAACCGCCGAGCCGGGCATCTATCTGTCGGGACGCTTCGGCGTGCGCATCGAGGATATGCTGTATGTGATTGAGGACGGCTGTATCAACCTGACCGAAGCGCCCAAGGCGCTGGTGGTCCTGTGATCGGGCACGTTGCGTCGCCCCAATGCATCGGCCCGCTGCTAAACGGCTGGGAGGAGGGCATGCTGTACGCCTATCTTGCCGGACGAATGGGATATGCGGTCGCGGATGGGGCATACCGGTCGGCGCAGGTGCGCGTCGGGGATTTCTGCTTTTTCGCGGGAGAGCCGGACGCGCGTGTCGCGGCCTGGCAGCCGGAGAACACGCGGCCATATACCATACTGATCCCGCGCACACCGGACTGGCGGCCGCTGATCGAACAGTGCTATCCACAGGCGCGCCTGACGGAGCGGTATGCCTTTGCAAAAAAGAACGCCTTTCAGCGTGCGAAGCTGTCAGTGCTGGCCGCCCGCGTGCCGGATGAGTACGCCCTGCGCCGGATGGACGGGGCGCTGTTCCGCCAGGCGGGGCAGGAGGAATGGAGCAGGGATCTGACCTCGCAATACCCTGACTGGGAAGACTTTGCAGCGCATGGGCTGGGGATAGCGGCAGTAAGGGCGGGGCGGCTGCTGTGTGGCGCGTCCTGCTATGCGGACTGGCCGGGCGGCATCGAAGTGGAGATCGACACCCATCCGTCGCACCGGAGGCTGGGCTTGGCACGCGCCTGCGCGGCGGCGCTTATCCTCGCGTGCCTCGAACGGGGGCTGCATCCGTCCTGGGATGCAGCGCATCCGGTATCCGCACACCTGGCCGAAACGCTGGGCTATCTTCCGGCAGGCGCATATCCGGCGTATGAGCTATGGCAATAGAAAAAGCCGCTGCTAAAGCAGCGGCTTTTTGCGTGGAATCATTTCTTTTCGTCAACGTCCTCGTCGTCGATCTCAAGGTAATCGGCGAGATCCTTGAACAACGCGGTCGGGTCGACGCTGTCCTCCAGCACGATCTGCAGAGGCTCGTTGAGGGAGAGCAGGAACATGCCGAGCAGGCTCTTGGCGTCTACCATGCCGCTCTTGCCGTGGATCCAGATATCAAAGCCATACTTGGTGACGATCTTGTTGATCTTCTGAATGTCGTCCGTATTTTTTACGCGGATTCCTCTGGTCATAGTACTTACCTCCTGTGCAATGCTTTCCAAAATCTGATTTATGTTATCATTATAGCATAAAAGACAGGAAAATAAAGCGTTTTTTGCAGATTTCTGTATTTTCATCATTTTGAGCCGCTAAACCGGCGGCGGGTCATAATAATTGTAGGAGATGCACAAAATAAAAGGATTAATGTTGTGCAATAAGTGAAAGAGCAGCCTGATCCAACCGGCTGCTCTTTTTGCCGTGCAGCGGCCCCACACCGCCGCACGGCTATTCGCCCCCATGGGCTTTCTACTCTGCTATCGATATTGTCGTATCGCCGATGCGGATGCCCGTCACGTCGGAGACGGACAGGAAGCGCCGGCTGTCAGTGCCTGCCTGGTAAACATAAGTGACCTCGAACGTTTCGCGCGCGGACGATTCCTCCATGGAGAGGCCGCACTCGGAAACCGAGGCGCCAATTATACTGTTGTCCTGCAGGATCACGGCGATATGGGGCGCGCGGTCCAAGCCCCCATCCTCGTCCAGCGAGGCGGGACGCGTCCCTTCGATCCGGATGCCGAGCGGGGACAGGAACAGATGGTCAATATGGCTGCCATCCGAAAGATCCAGGCTGAGCGCGCGGGAATAGGTCTGCGCGCTTTTGGCGCGGAAAGAAACCTCCCAAGGCTTCTGCGTCAGCGGCACGCTGCGGGTGTAGATGATCTGCGGCTGCAGATACGGCAGGTCGTCCACGGTCAAGCCCTGGAAGCGCGCCTCACGGATTTCGCTGTCCTCCCCCTCCAGCGGGTAGGTGCCGCTGCCGGTATTGTCGATGATTTTTCCCGTTCGGGTGTCCAGCAGGGAAACAATATCACAGGAAACGCCTTGATACAGGTCATAGGGCGGTGTGATCAGCGCAAGGCATAATTCGTCCCCCATAAAACCAACGCCGGCGAACTGTACCTCCGAAGACTCCCAAGCCTGCGGAAGCGGGACGGAGGAAGTATCCTGCTCCAAATAGGCGGAGGTGCGGTAAGCGTCCTGCTGGTCGGTGGGAAACGCAATGGGATGCGCCTGATAAACCGCCGCAAGGTCAAGGCTGGCGGTAAGGACTTCACTGGTTTCCATGCTGGAGGCGGGGCCGATGGTCAGGGTAAGGTCACGGTCGCCGGGATCCTCGGCAAGGGAGAACTCCTGATAAAAATATTGGACGGCATCTCGAGAATCCGTAAAGATGCTCTGCCCGCGGCTGGAATAGGCGGTATCTGTCCCGTCGGTCAAAAGGGAAACCGTTTCAAAGTGAATTGGGTTGGAAAGGGGGAGCCATCCGCATAACGGAAGGAATAGATGAGCGCGACGCCAGTGCGGGTGACGATGGCATCCTCCACCGTCAGCGTGCAGCCGTTCATGGTGGCGCCCTTCTGCAGAGGGATGGCGAGCTCGTCGGGAATTACAACATCCTGCCCGAAGATGGTTTTCCAGCCGACCGAAACCTGAAATACGGCGGCGGCCGTTACGGTCAGCAGGGCCGCCGCCAGCACGGCGGAGACAAGCCGCCGCGGGCTGCGCAGCGGCATACGCCTGCCGCGCCGGGCGCGCTGCTCCCTGACCGCCCCGGCGATGTCGTAAGCGGGTGTCTGGATGCGCTCAAGCGCTTCGCGGATGCGGATTTCATCGGGTGTTGGACTCATACGGCTGCTTCCTCCTCCTTTCTGCCGGCGTGCCTTCCAATGCCTGCGCGAGCTTTTTGCGGGCGCGTTCATAGCGCTTGCGCAGGGTGGCGGCGGGCTTTCCGTAAATGACGGCCAACGCATCGAAGCTGCGCTGCTCGATCACGCGGCCGAATACCAGCGCTCTCTGCTCCGGCGACAAGGCTTGCAGCGCACGCCGCAGGTCGTCCCCGATATAATCAGGGTCGGCGGCGGCAGGCGGCGGTGTGAGAAGCTGGAACTTCCGGCGGCGCAGCATGTCGATACAGGTGGTATAGGCAAGTCGGTAAAGCCAGGCGCTCAGGCTGGTGCCTGCCCGAAAACGGCTGCGGTTATCATAGGCCTTGATAAAGGTGGTCTGCACGGCGTCCTGCGCTTCGTGGTAATCGCAGAGGATGTGGTGGCAATACCGCAAAAGCGGCTGGCCGTACAGCTCGATCGCATCGGCGAGCGCCTGTTCTCCGCCCAGAGCGAAGCGCTCATCCAAGGTGCGGGCGTCCATCCGGCGCCCCCCTTTCTGAAAAGAACATGTTCATTTTCTATAACGTGCGGCGGCTTGGTTTTGTGACATGCCCGCGCGAGTTTTTTCCGTTTTGTTACCAAAGCAGTATAGGGAATGCAAACCGAAGATTAATGAAAATTATATATTATTTATTGATTATCATTAAATTATTATTGACAAAGATATACGCCTGTGATATTCTTCAGGAAGAGGTGAAATGTATGCTGGAGACGTAGAAGGATATCGTTCGGGCAAGATGCGCGGATATCGGGACGCTGCTGCGGGTTTTATTCTGGATCACCGCGGCTTTGGTTGTGGTGCGCCTCGTCTACGGGACGTGGCTGCTGTTCCAGCCCGCGGAGATGTTGGTGGAGCATTTTTCCCTTGGCGTAAGCTGGACTGGTACGGAGGGCTGGCGGGGCGCGGTACGGTTTGCCTGTGGGATTTCGTTCTGGTGGAGTACGCTGTTCTGGATCGTGATAGCAGGGATCCTGTGGTTGGGCTGTGCTATTTTCCGGGGAATCGACCGACAGGGGACGCCGTTCCTGCCGTGCCATGTTCGTGCGGTGCGCGGCATCGGCCTGCTGGTGATGGCGCTGGGACTGCTGCGCGGCAGCCTGCCCGAGCTGCTCTATACCGTCTGCGGTTTTGCGCTGGAGCGGCAGGAGACGCTGCTCCGCGGCGGTGTGCGCATCGTGATGGAAGCCGGCGGAGGTTCGCTGATCAACTGGAACTACCTGCTGCTTGGCGGTGTGGTTTTGTGCCTGTCCTATGCATTTGCTTATGGTGCGCATTTGCAGCAGGAAGCTGACGAGACACTGTAGGGCGGTGGCGTATGGCAATCATATTACGGCTTGACCGTGTGATGGCGGACCGGAAGATGTCGCTGGGCGAGCTGTCCGAGCGGGTGGGCATTTCCAACGTCAACCTGTCCAAAATCAAAACCGGAAAGATCAGCGCGATCCGTTTTTCCACGCTCAACGCGATCTGCAGTGCGCTGGACTGCCAGCCGGGAGATATCCTGGAGTACCGGCGCGAGGAAACGGAAGAAAAATAACAGGGGCGCTGGAAGCTTTGCTTCCAGCGCCCCTG
The DNA here is from genome assembly GCF_032769475.1 of Intestinibacillus sp. NTUH-41-i26. Lineage (GTDB taxonomy): Bacteria > Bacillota > Clostridia > Oscillospirales > Butyricicoccaceae > Agathobaculum > Agathobaculum ammoniilyticum. The sequence goes on along the minus strand of NZ_CP136477.1, from coordinate 2,253,574 downwards.
CGCATGTCCGGAGCCGTGTCTGCCGGCAGCCGGCCGTGTTTGAGAATGGGATGGCGGCGCGCCTCGTTTACGGCGCGTATACGAGCGCCTCGCTCGATACCGTTTGGCCGTCCTTGCGGATGGTAACCACATAGGTCCCAGCGGCATCCTCCTGGTCAAAATAATCCCTGCCCTCGGAATCGGCGGGCTTGGTCAGGTGCCAGAGCTGGTAGCGGTCTGTGTTGACCGTGCTTTCCGCGTGTGATTTACTGCCGACCGGCGTGCCGTCCTTGGTCACCTGGATTTCCACCGCGCCGGTTACGTTGCTGTCATAGCTGACCGCCAACCACGGAAGCGCGGCCGCGTTTTCCGGCTGCAGGTAGGCATCGTCCCACGGATGCGCGCCCGTATAGTCTGCGGGGAGGCGCTCGTAGGAGGCCTGGTCGTTTACGACCCAAACCTGCATATTTTCCACCACGGGTGCCAGCGTGACCTGGAAAGAGACGCGATAGGCTGCGGTGTCTTCACCGTTTTTGACGACGACATACGCGCCGTTTTCTAAATCCACGTCTTTCAAGCCGAAGTATACCGTATTATAGGTCTTGCCGTTTTCTTCATAGGTGCGGTCTGCGATGGAGTCCACGGGCGCGCCGAGCTCTTCCGGAACAGCGCCGTATCCGGCATAGTAGGTATTGCCCTCCTTAGCCGGAATACCGAAGCCAATCCAGTAGTCAGAAACGCCCTGAGCGTTCTGGTGCTTCATCAGGTGCTCGCCGCTGATGGTGACCTCGGTCACATCCCCTTTGACAGTGCTGGAAACCTGATAATCCCGCACAAGCGCATCGGCGTCAATGGTTCCCGACTGGTCGAGGAGCGGCGCCTTGACGATATCGGCCTGCTGGACAGTGTCCCCACCGCCCGAACCCGAGCCGCCGCTCGAAGGGCCGTCCTGCGTCGGCGCGCTGTTCTCGCCGTTCGAGGTGCCGGCATGGCCGGGCTGGATCGAGCCGGTTCCGGAGGATACCGCCTCGCTGCTGTTATTGTCGATTTTGGATCCGATGGTGTTGACTGTGACGCCGGAAGCGCCGTCGGAAACCGCAACATGGGACACCTTACCCGCGCCCTTGACAGTCGTACCCGTGCCCGCGGTCGATACCCGATCGATCTGCGCGCCGCTTTCCGCGGAAACCAGCGTATCCGCAGCTTGCCTGGTCACATCAACCGAAGCGATCGAGCCGTAAGCGGACAGCTCTGTTTGCGCTGCGGAGATGGCGACGGTTTCCACAGACGCGTCCGTGGCAACCATGACCGAAGCGGAGGCGGCGGTTTCGGCGATTTCAACGCGGTCTGCCGAACCGAAAACGGACAGCGACGCATCCGCGCCGTGAAGCGTGATCGCTCCAGCCTGGGAGGAAGCGCCGACGCTGACCGACGCGGCGGCATGGACGTTCACGCGGCCGGCGCTGGCAGCTCCGTCCAGCGAAACAGAGGTCCGCCCATCAATCCGGACGCTGCCGGCGGTAAGGCCGTCCGCCGTCACATCCGCCGCGGTACCCGCGGAAATGACAAGGCCCGCGGCCTTGCCGGAAAGGGTGACGCCCTCAGTATCGCGCGCGCTGGCGGCGGCATTGATAACGGTAAAGCCGTTTTCATTTTTCAGCGCAATCTCGCCGGACGAGGTTATGTATTCCTCGATCGCTTTGTCCAGAAGCGCCATGGTGGAAGCACGGTCGATATGCTCGTCCGGCGCGACACGCCCGCCGCCTACGCCGTCCAGGATACCCATTTCCGCAAGCGGCGCCATATAGCCCGCCGCCCAATCCGCGACCCGGCCCCCGTCGGTGAACTGGCTCAGGTCGGGGGAGGCGTCCGGCGTCATACCCATTGCGCGGGCGAACATGGTCATTGCCTCCTGACGGGTGACGGGGGCCGCTGCATTGGCGTTTTTTCCGTCGCCTTCAAGGATGCCGGCCGCAGTGCATTTCAGGATCGCGTCCGCGTACCACTCGCTGCCGGTCAGGTCGGCATACTTGTTTTCCGCCTTTTCGGTCAAGCCGAACATGCGGGTGAAAATAGCGGCAAGCTCGCCACGGGACAGGGAGCGGTACGGCTTGAAGGTGCCGTCGCTGTTGCCCTCTACGATGCCGTGCTGCACCCATCGGTCAATCGAACTGGCGGCCCAACTGTTTGCCGCGTCCTCCATAACGGGCTTTGCGTTGGCGGCTGCGGCCGAAACGGACAGCATGGACAGCGCCATCGTGGAGGACAGGATCGCGGCCAGTGATTTTTTCATTCGCATTTGCATTCTCCTCATTGGTCGTATAGCGGTGAGCCCGCGGCTATGCGGGCGGTAATGGTGCGCGGTACCGCGCTCTGGTGCTTACTATACGACAATTTCGACCGGAAAACAATGATAAAAAGCTGGTTTTAGAACAATGTGGATTCCATAACAAGAAGAAAATAGAAAAACAACAAAATAGCAGAACTTTTTGTGGTAAAACCATGTACAGGCTTGTTGAGGATGGGTAACAGAAAAAGGCCGCTGAAACGCATCGTTTCAGCGGCCCTTTTTCAGAACAAAGCAATTGATGGGGAGGAGGTTACGGCTCCAAGCGGTTCATGTCGCGCGGGAACATGGAAGCGTCGCGCACATTGTTTAGCCTCAGAAGCTGCATGGTCAGGCGCTCCAGGCCGATGCCCAGGCCGCCGTGCGGCGGCATGCCATACTTGTGCAGAATGGTGAACGACTCAAACAGCTCCGCGTTCATCTTGCGGGCCGCGAGCTTGTCCATCTGCTCCTGATAATCGTGGATGCGCTGGCCGCCCGTCGTGACCTCTAGCCCGCGGAACAGCAGGTCGAACGACAACGCCAGCTTGGGGTCCTCCGGATCGTCCATCGCGTAAAACGGACGCTTGGCGGACGGGAAGTGCGTAACGAATACGAACTCGCTGTCGTGCTGCTCCTTGGCCCACTGGCAGAGCAGAACCTCTTCGTCCGGATTGAGGTCGTAACGGTTTTTGGATTTATGGCCGTATTTTTCCTCCATGATCTGCTTGGCCTCATGGAAGCGGATGGTCGGGATCTCGCGGATCTCCGGCACGTCGGCCTTGAGAAGTGCCAGCTCCTCCGCGCAATGCTCCTTGACGTAAGCCATGACCGACTTTAACATGCCGGTTTCCATTGCCATCACGTCATACATGGAATCGATATAGGCCATCTCGAAATCAAGGCCGATATACTCATTCAAATGGCGCGAGGTATTATGCCGCTCGGCGCGGTAAACCGAGCCGATCTCGAACACGCGGCCGAACGCGCCCGCAAGGTACTGCTTGTGGAACTGGGGCGACTGCGCCAGGTAAGCGGGCTGGCCGAAGTAGTCCAGCTTGAACAGGTTCGCGCCGCCCTCTGCGCCCGCGACAACGATCTTGGGCGTGTGGATGTGGGTAAAGCCCTGCGCCTGCATATACTGGGCGAAGCCGTCCGCAATCGCGCCCTGTACGCGGAACACGGCCTGCTTGACCGGATGGCGCAGGGTGATCGGGCGCAGCGGCAGATCGACGTCGAGCGACAGGCCCATATATTTTTTGCCCAGCGGCACGGGAAGTTGCTCGTACGGGCGGCCGATGACCTTGACCGCGCTCAGCACAACCTCGATGCCGTGCTCGGCTCGGGGTTCCTCATGCACCTTGCCGGTGACCTCGAGCACCATGGCGTCCCGAATATCCGCGCGCTTGACGCCGCCGATCTCGTCCCCCTGGAACGTGCATTGGATCAGGCCGCGCTCGACACGCATGATGATGAACGAAAAATCGGACATATCACGGGCGCGGTGTACGGTGCCGCGGAACGTGACCTCGCTACCGACCGCGCCGCAGACGCGCTTGACGGTATCAACGTACTGTCCCGCTTCATGAATCATTTCCATAATTATAACGCCTCTCTATTCAGCATTCTCATACAGGAATACATTGTACCATGAAAAGAGAAGATAAACAAGTTTTTTACGGGAAAAAGCAGACGGGATTCGCTTAAATGTTAAAATGCGTTGCTTGCAGCAACGGGCAGCTCCTCATATAATTATGACAAAGACCAGAAGAATGGAGGCTATCCCCGATGCTCAAAGAAAACATAAAAGCAATCAGAAAATCAAAAGGTCTTTCGCAACAGGAGCTTGCTGTAAAGCTGAACGTGGTGCGACAAACAATTTCCAAGTGGGAGCAAGGAGTTTCCCAAACAAAAGGATATTAAGAAATAACCTGTGTTTACCTGCTTGCAAATAAGATATACAATTACAGCAAGTTTTCATGAAAAAGTCTAATGTGGCAAAGAAATTCAACCGGCTTTTGTTGTAATAATTGACATTACAATAAACAACTTCTATAATTAGCACATAAGATATTCAGAAAGCGAGGAGTAATTATGCAGATTTCGAGTCGATTTACGATTGCTGTTCACATATTTGCCTGTATTGACACATTTCAAGATGATTTTAAGATTACAAGTGATTTTTTAGCTTCTAGCGTTAATGTCAATCCTGTAATTATAAGAAAGATATTATCCCAGTTAAAAAATGCAGGACTTGTGGAAGTACAACGTGGAAGTGGTGGCACGTCTATCCCAAAGCCATTAGAAGAAATTAGTTTCCTTGATATCTATTTTGCAGTAGAATGTATCGACAATGGCGAACTTTTTCACTTTCATGAAAATCCAAACCATAAGTGCCCTGTGGGAAGAAATATCCATAATGTATTAGACAGCAAATTAGAGCAAGTACAAAAAGCACTTGAAAATGAACTACAAAAAATCACATTAGCTGATATTATCAGAGATATACAATATTATATTGGTAAAGAAAATAAAGAGAAAAAGAGAAACACGCTGTATTAATAGGCGTGTTTTCTTTTGAAAAAAATTAAATTTGTTGTAACTATTGACATTACATCTAAAATGCTGTATTATCCTTGTTGTAATAATTGATGTTACAACAAGGAGGAAATCAAAATGAATGATGTAGTAAAATTTTTACAAGAAAACCCTGTGCAGTATTTGGCAACAATCGGGCGTGATGGAAAAGCAAAGTGTCGTCCATTTATGTTCTGCTTTGAAAAAGACGGAAAATTATGGTTTTGTACAAACCATACAAAAGATGTTTATAAGGATATGCAGGAAAATCCTAATGTAGAGGTATCTGTTTCTAGCCCTAGCTATGCATGGATTCGATTAAACGGAAAAGCTGTTTTTGAAAATGATATGGAAGTAAAAGAACTTTGTATGAACAACCCTATCGTGAAAGGACAGTATAATACAGCAGATAATCCTATCTTTGAAGTATTCTATCTTGAAAATGCACACGCTGTGATTGCTGATTTTTCTGGCAATCCACCAAAAGAATATGTTTTATAATTTGAAAACAAAAAGCCTGACGTAAAAAGTTGGGCTTTCTTACTAGGGAGGTATGGACATGACAAGTATCGAGTGTCTAGCGTATATTGTAAACGAAATTCATTCTACTGTATTTGCGACAGTAGATAAACATGGCAATCCTATAACCTGTACGATTGATATTATGGACTATGATGAAAAAGGATTGTATTTTTTGACAGCAAGAGGAAAAAGTTTTTATGACCGCTTGAAAAACCATTCTCTTATTGCCTTTACGGGAATGAAAGGACAAGATACCCTTTCAAGCATTGCGGTTTCTGTGCAGGGAAAGGTACAGGAAATCGGTTCAGACAGATTGGTTTCTCTGTTTGAAAAAAATTCCTACATGTCAGAGATTTATCCTACTGTTGAGTCAAGAAATGCCTTAACTGTTTTTCAGATATATGAGGGTACGGGGGAATGGTTTGATTTATCAAAGAAGCCGATTGAAAGATTTTCTTTTTCAATCGGAAGTTGTGAAGAAAATATACATGGATATTTTGTCAATGAACAATGTATCAACTGTAAACTTTGTTACTCTAAATGTCCTCAAAAGTGTATCGACTATTCAACAACACCTGTCCAGATTATTCAAAAAAACTGTCTACATTGTGGGAACTGCTATGAAGTATGTCCTGTTCGTGCAATCGAAAAGAGGTAGTATTATGAAACAAAACGAGCGTTTAGATTATCTCATTCAATATTTAATAAATGAAAGTAAGCAATATGAACATTTATTATCTGTTCAATCACTAAACGAAAAGAAAAGGATATTACGTTCTCTTATGAATATTCGAGAACCCATGCCTATATCAAGGGAATTTCTAAAAATTCAAGACGAATATTTGCAAGAAGAATTGAAAAACCAACAAATAATTTCTATTCAAGATTTAGCACTATTAAAACCTCAATTATATTTATGGAAAGGCGATATAACAAAATTACAAGTAGACGCAATCGTCAATGCTGGGAATAACGCTTTATTAGGGTGCTTTATTCCCTGTCACAGCTGTATAGATAATGCAATTCATTCTTACGCTGGTATACAGCTTCGTTTAGAATGTCAAAAAATCATGGAACAGCAAAATAGTCCCGAACCAACAGGAAGAGCAAAAATCACAAAAGGATATAATCTGCCTGCAAAGTATGTACTTCACACAGTTGGACCGATTATTCATGGAGCATTGAGTAAGAAAGATTGCTTGTTACTTGCTTCCTGCTACCGTTCTTGTTTGGAATTGGCAGAAGCATATCATTTAAAATCAGTAGCTTTCTGTTGTATTTCAACAGGCGAATTTCATTTCCCAAATGATATTGCTGGGAAAATTGCAATTCAAACAGTAACAGAATATATACAAGAAACACATTCGGAAATAGAGGTGGTTTTTAATGTTTTCAAAGAAGAAGATTATCAAATCTACCAGCGATTATTGGAATAATTTAAAAAAGTTAAAAAAACAAATTGAAAATGCCGACGCTATCGTTATAGGTGCAGGTGCAGGATTATCTACATCAGCAGGGCTAGAATATGGCGGTAAATGTTTTTATGACAATTTTTCGGATTTTGCAGAAAAATATGGTTTGCAGGATATGTATTCGGCAGGTTTTTATCCTTTTGAAACACTAGAAGAATACTGGGCATATTGGAGCAGACATATTTATCTTAATCGTTATCAGACAATTCCTAATCGGGTTTATGCTGATTTATTGTCTTTAGTGAAAGACAAAGATTATTTTATTCTTACAACAAATGTTGACCACTGTTTTCAAAAAGCAGGGTTTGATAAGAAACGACTGTTTTACACGCAAGGTGATTATGGGTTATTTCAATGTTCTAATGCCTGTCAGCAGGAAACGTATGACAATGAAGTGCAAGTCAAACAAATGGTAGAACAGCAACAAGATATGAAAATACCAACAGACTTGATACCATATTGTCCTCATTGTAGTGCACCTATGACTGTAAATTTACGAATTGACGGAACTTTTGTACAGGATAAGGGATGGTATAAGGCGTCTGAAAGATATAGTGATTTTTTAAGAAGACATGAAAATCTTCATGTTCTGTATTTGGAGTTAGGTGTTGGAAATAATACACCAGTTATTATTAAATACCCATTTTGGAATATGACTTCAAAAAATAAAAATGCAGTCTATACCTGTATCAATTATCAAGAAGCCTATTGTCCACCACAAATTGAAAAACAATCTATTTGTATTCAAGCAGATATAGGAAAAGTAACACATGATTTATTAACATATACTGATGATTAAATTATGAAAAAAATATTGATTGTAAAACAATTATAAATTTCCGTAATCGTATTTTGAGAGATAAATTTGATGATAATTCTATTGAATGAAATATCTTATCAGATGGAGTGATCCAGACGTGGTGGCGGTCGAAGACATCAAGCCATGACAGCGAAGCTGTCAAACGTCTGGTTCACTTCATCTGTGAGCAAGTCTGTGGCGAGCGAATATCAAGCCCCCGCTATCTAACAGGGGGGTACTATTACAAAAGGCAAGAGCAAAAACAAATACAAAACTGCTGATATGCAACGATTTATAAGGTTATAAGAACTTATTTCACTTCACACCCTATTCTTTCTACCCGACAGGTCTAAAACAGCATATCAATAGAAAATAAATATAAGATACAAGGTGTATGCTCCCATGAGTATATGCCTTTTTTGATTGGAGGAATAAGCATGAATGATATAAAATTTATTGAAGCATTAAAGCAAAAGAGAAATGCCTGTGATTATTCGCAATCACGACTGGCACAGGAACTACAAATCAGCAGGCAGAACCTAAATGAAATTGAAAACGGAAAAACAAAAGCCAGTAAAGAAATGAAACATATACTTCTACATTATCTTGATTATTGTAATTGTACACAGCCTTTCACTTTAACGATTGACTATCTGCGTGTTCGTTTTCCTACCACAGACGCATTGGGAATTATAAAAAATGTACTGGCAATGAAAAGCGAATATTTTATACATGAAGATTACGGAATGTTTGGTTATGAAGAACAGTATATCTATGGGGATATTAGTGTAAATGCTTCTAAAGATAGTTCTATGGGTGTTTTATTGGAATTAAGAGGTATGGGGTGTCGGAACTTGGAATATGTTTTACGGGCAAGAGGGATAGACTGGTATTGCTTTTTAAGCTGTTGTATAGATTATCAAGGCGTTTTTAAACGGATAGATTTAGCAGTCAATGATATGGGCGGATTGCTGGATATAGAAATTTTAAGGGAACGTTATTATGCTAACAAGGTATGGAAACGTTCTAGAACCCATGAAGCAGTAGACAGCGGGAAATTATCGGGTACACATGGAGAAACTGCAAAAACTTTTTATATCGGTTCAAAGAATAGTTCTATCTACTTTTGCCTATATGAAAAAGAAAAGGAACAAGAAAGCAAGGGTATAAAAACAGACATTAAGAACCGCTTTGAAATTCGTTTGAAAAATGGAAAAGCAGGACAAACGATAGAACAACTTGTTTTTTCAAGAAATCCCGAAAAGACCATAGCAAGCCTTATCCTTACACAGATAGATTTTCCCGATTATATCTTATGGGATATATTTTTAGATAATGTAACGACCTCACTTCCGTTTATTATGACGCCTGTTGCTGTTAATATGGATAAAACAAAACGCTGGTTAGAAAGACAGGTCATGCCCTCTTTATTGATGATAAAAGAAATTGAAAAGAAAACAGGAGCAAATTATCTGGAAGAAATCGACAGACATACAAGACTAACAGAAAAGCAGGAATTAAAAATTAAACAAATGACAACAGACATAGCAGATATGATTGAGAATGATACCGCTGCTCCACAAGGGAGTGACGGTATTTTTTAATTTCTTCAAAAAATCTGCAACAAAACAGTTACTTGCGTACAGATATGGTGCGAGAAAAGGAAATCTAACTTTTTTTGAAAACAGGTCATTAAATCGGTAGTTGCTGTCCCTATATGGAGTAAAGAAAATCTTTCATTCCATTATTGGCAGTTACGGTGTTGCATGGGTAGTTAGGGTGTGAAAAGAAAATCAAATTTTTTCATCACCAACTTAGCAAACTAATATTTGCTTTCCCTATATGGTGCAGGAAAAAAGAGTTTAACTATTTTTCATTTCAACTTAACAAATAAGTGTTTGCTGTACAGATATGAAGTGAAAAGAAAAAAGTTTTGAGTATTGGTTACGCTTTTGCTCTTTTCCAACGCGGTATATAGGAAAGACGATTTTCTTCTTTCGTGTTCTTTGACAACTGAATAAAGCAATTCAATACCTTAGACAGACAGCAGCCATTGAAACAGATACGCCATGACCTTTCCCCTGCAAAAGCGAGCGACAACCTATCTGTGTTCTTGTAAAAGACTTGTCCTCTTTTATCGCCATGACCTGTGCTGTCAGATAATGATACTCCCGTACAGCCACAGCTTGAGCGTTAAAAGCGTCGCACGCAATGGGTACGGCTACATTGGATAATGCAGAGGTGGAACTCCTGTGGGCTATGACAAAAGCCGTTGAATTGCTTAAAAACTATTTTTACAGAAAGGGGGTATGTGTTATTGATAATGCTGTAAAAACAATTCAAAAGAAAAATAACAAGTGTGGCATTGGAAACAGAGGAAAGACAAAGATTGTTGTAAAAGAGCATTTTTCCGAAAAAGGAAAGACAATGGAAGAACTTCTGACTGATGTTATGCTTGAAAAAGCAAAGCAGACAATCGCATAAATTCGGTGCAGTTGTAAGAAATAGATTGAATGTGAAAAATAACCCATGTTATACTTTACTTGCAAGCAGGTATTGTAAACATGGGTTAGTTATAAAGGAGGATAACTGACAATGAAACAACAGATTTACAATACTGCACTTTATCTTAGGTTGAGCCGAGATGATGAATTACAAGGCGAAAGTTCCAGCATTACCACACAAAGAAGTATGTTGCGTCTATATGCAAAAGAACATCATTTGAATGTGATTGATGAATATATTGATGACGGCTGGTCGGGGACAAATTTTGACAGACCGAGTTTTCAGAGAATGATTGAGGATATAGAGGCAGGAAAAATCAACTGTGTTGTAACAAAAGACCTTTCCCGACTTGGCAGAAATTATATTATGACAGGACAATATACAGAATTGTATTTTCCCAGCCATAATGTCCGTTACATAGCGATTGATGACGGTGTAGACAGCGAAAAAGGCGAAAGTGAGATTGCACCATTTAAGAACATTATCAATGAATGGGTGGCAAGAGATACGAGCCGTAAAGTGAAATCAGCGTTTAAGACAAAATTTGCAGAGGGTGCTCATTATGGGGCTTATGCTCCGTTAGGATATAAGAAACACCCTGATATCAAAGGAAAACTGCTGGTTGATGAGGAAACGAAATGGATTGTTGAAAAAATCTTCTCCCTAGCCTATCAAGGCTACGGTAGTGCAAAAATCACAAAGATACTGCGAGAAGAAAAAGTCCCGACAGCGTCTTGGCTGAATTTTACAAGGTATGGTACTTTTGCACATATCTTTGAGGGAAAGCCCGACAGCAAGCGTTATGAGTGGACGATTGCTCATGTCAAGGCAATCTTAAAAAGTGAAGTCTATATCGGGAACAGCGTTCACAATATGCAGTCTACGGTATCGTTTAAGAGCAAGAAGAAAGTACGAAAGCCTGAAAGTGAATGGTTTCGAGTAGAAAACACGCACGAGCCGATTATTGACAAGGAAGTGTTCTATCGTGTGCAGGAACAGATAAAATCAAGGCGTAGACAGACAAAGGAAAAGGCAACGCCGATATTTGCAGGGCTTGTCAAGTGTGCGGATTGTGGCTGGTCTATGAGGTTTGCGACAAATAAGGCGAATAAAACACCGTATAGTTATTATGCTTGCAGTTACTACGGGCAGTTTGGCAAAGGTAATTGTTCTATGCACTACATTCGTTATGATGTGCTGTATCAAGCCGTATTGGAACGATTGCAATATTGGGCTAAGGCAGTACAGCAGGACGAAGAAAAGGTATTGCATAAGATACAGAAAGTCGGTAATGCCGAGCGAATACGGGAAAAGAAGAAAAAGGCAAATGCCTTGAAGAAAGCCGAGAACCGACAAAATGAGATTGACCGATTATTTGCGAAAATGTATGAAGATAGAGCCTGTGAGAAGATAACAGAACGAAACTTCATTATGCTGTCGGGAAAATATCAAAAGGAACAGATAGAACTGGAACAGCAGATAACAAGCCTAAGAGAAGAATTAAGTAAAATGGAACAGGATATGATAGGTGCTGAAAAGTGGATTGAGTTAATCAAGGAGTATTCCGTACCAAAGGAACTGACAGCACCGTTATTAAATGCAATGATAGAAAAAATACTCATTCACGAAGCAACAACGAATGAGGAGAACGAAAGAATACAGGAAATAGAGATATACTACCGATTTATTGGAAAAGTAGACTGATAATGAGGCTTCATATCTTTAACTAAGGGAAAGCGGCTTGTCAGTTCCTGATTCTGATATGTTGATCTCCCTATCGGAAGCGCTTGCAACACCCGTGAGCACGCTGCTTGGAGAAAACGTCACGGAGCCGGAAGCTGATGACTTAAAGGCGATTTCCGCAAAGCTAGAGGTGATAAACTTGCAGCTCGCACAGAGAAAAGCCGCAGGAAAGAAAATGCTGCATTGGCTCCTTATCGCATTGTGCGCAGGCATAGCAGCAATTTTTGCATTCTTATTGGCGTTGGAAAGTCCTTACCTGGGCTGGGATTACAGTGATCCGGAAACGGCTGTTCTCGGCGTTGCGTTGCACGCATTTGAATGGCTGTTTGTCAGAGTGGCGCCGCTTATCTTGGTTGCTGCATTCCTTGGACTTTTCCTGACACGAAAGGACTAGATGATGAAACCCGAAAGGCAGATACAGTATGACCGTATCTGCCTTTTATTATCGCTTCAGCCTTTTCAGTACGGCTTGCGCTTCCGCACGTCCCTCGCCGCTGGCGATGATGGCTACTGCGTACACCGCCGCGCCCGCCGCGACCGCGCAGACCAGCCGCAGCAGGTTATTCGCGGGCAACAGCGTGCAGCCAAACGCCGCCGCGCCGCAGAGCAGCGCACAGACCAGGATGCGCGCCAGGCTTTTCGCGGGTACGCGGAAAATAAAGCGCTTGCGCACGCGCACCGCCGTAATGATAAAATACGAGGCGAACGCGACGACCGAGCCGAGCGCGCCGCCGGTGAACCCGAGCGTTTTGAGCAGCACAACGCTGCACACTACCTTGATGGCCGCCGCCGCTGCGCTGTTCTGCAGCACATGGATGGTGGACTGCTCCAGCTCATACGCCTTGTTGGCGTATTCGGTCAGCCCCATGAAAAGCATGGCGAGCGCGGTGTAGGCGATGACCGGCGCGCCCGCGTCGTACCCCGCCGCGAACAGGAAGCGGGACATGGGCAGCGCCACCGCGGACAGCCCTGCGACAGCCGGTACCGCGATCAGCAGATACAGCCGCACGCCCTGGTCGAGCAGCGGCTTGGCGGCGGCCTGTCCGCCGTCGCGCCAGGCGCGCAGCACGTTCGGGTATACGCCGCGCATGATGCCGACCGAGATCATCGTAAAAATACCAGAAGCGATCGAGTTGTTCTGGTTGTAGACCGCAAAGGCCTCCTTGCCGAAAAAACCCGTCACCAGATAGCGGTCGATCATGTTGAGCAGCGCGACCGCGATCGATACCCCCATGAGCGGCACGCCGTAGGCGAAAAACTTGTGCAGCAGGGGGCGGGAGAACCAGCGCAGGCGCGCGACCGTCGGGATGGACAGCGCGAAGACCGCGCCCAGGCCGGCCAGACCGTCCGCGAGGGTGTTGGCGATGAACGCGGGCGCGGCGGAGGGGTAATCGGATGCGCCGTGGACGATCGCATAAGCGATAGCCAGCTTGCCCGCCGCGGAAAACAGGCTGAGCGAGATGGAGGCGCGCATCCGGCCGAGCTGGATCAGCGCGGAGTTGAGGATCTGGAACACGGTATAGCTGAAGAACATGCACGCGCCGCCGAGCCAGACCGGATCGCGCGTGACCGCGGCCGCGCAGAGCGCGACGGCCGCGACGGCCGCGCAGATCAGCAGATAGATGGCTGAAACGGTCGAAAACAGCGCGCTGGCGCGGTCCCTGCGGAATTCCTCGCCCACATAGCGCGTGGCGGCGTTCGCCATCCAGCCCGCGACGACCAGATAACAGAACTGCACGGTCGTGTTGACAATGCCGAACGTGCCGACCGCGCCCTGTGTGAAAATATGCGTATACAAGGAAGAGCACGCGATGACGAGCAGCCCCTCGACCACCTTGGCGGGGAGGAACAGCATCGCGTCGCGCGTCATAGTGTTTTTACCGGACAAATGAGGAACCCTCGCTTTCGGTCAGATAACCATAGTATAGCATGATATGGCGGCAAAAACAAATACGGCTTTGCTGGAAACGCCTTTTCCTTGCGGCGGGCGCGGCGGTATGCTATGATAAAACCGGATGGAACAATACACAAGCTGTGAACGGAGGAATGCAATGTACAGCCAAAGAGGGAAGATCAGGATACCATCCTATGTTTTTATTTTGCTGTTGGCCGTTATTTTGGGCGGCTACCTGTTCAGCGGCGGGCTGGCCGGTGTGAATGCCCGCGCGCTTGAACACGCGGTGGAGGCAATACCGGAGGAGTCGACCCAGGTATCCCTGAACGAGCTGGTCCCGTTCGAGTGGGACGAGGTATATACATTTGGCCCATATACCTCGAAGGAGGAAATCCAAAGCATCATCCGGCTGGACAGTGACGCAGTCAAGGAGAGCGTCAGCGAGGGGATGGTGCAGCTTGTGTTTGTCGAGTGGGGGAAGGAAAGGGTCGTGGCGAGCGTTTGTGCGTATCCGGATAACCTTGGCTACGATATCCGCATCCCTTTCAATCACGGGGACGAGGGATACGGCGTGCTGCGCTATGAGGACAACGCCGTGTTCTCCAAAAGCACGGAAAACGGCGTGACCGTTCTTACCTATCTCCCGTGAGCGGGAGAGCCGCCCCTGACGGGCGGCTTTCTTTTGCATTTGCCGGTGTTCCGTGGTATACTATGGTATACTCATGCGAGTATTACCAGCCTTATCAGGAGGAGTTGCCCTTGCGAGTCATGCATGTTATGGGCGGCGGCGACGTGGGCGGCGCCAAAACCCACATTATGAATATGGTCACCGGCCTGAGCCGGCGGAACGAGGTTATGCTGCTTTCGTTTCGCGCAGGCCCGTTTGCGGATGAGGCGCGTGAGCGCGGCATCGACGTCCGCGTGATCGAGCGGCATAACCCGTTCCGCGCGGCGCGCGCGATGCGCGACCTGGTGGACGAGTTCCGGCCGGACATTATCCACTGCCACGGCGGTCGCGCCAATCTGATGGGGGCGATGGTACGCCGTTCGCGCCAGGTGCCGATCGTGACGACCGTGCATTCGGATTATAAGCTGGACTATCTCGGCAATCCGTTCAAGCAGCATACATTCGGCGCGGCGAACGCGGTCGCGCTGCGTTTTCTGGATTTTTACCAGCCGGTCGCGGACCGGATGGCGCGCACGCTGATCGAGCGCGGCTTCGATCCCGAACGGATTGTGAAGATTTACAACGGCATGGATTTCAAACGGCCGGAGGGCGAATTTGACCGTGCTGCCTATCTGCGGGATACCTACGGCGTGGAGGTGGAGGAGGGCGACGTGCTGTGCGGGATCGCCGCGCGTCTGACCGCGGTCAAGGATATTGCGACGACCGTGCGCGGCTTTGCCGCGGCGCTTGAGGAGGCGCCGCAGCTGCGCCTGTTCATCGCGGGCGACGGCGAGGATGAGGAGATGCTCCGCAGGCTGTGCGCCCAGCTCGGCGTGGCGGAGCGCGTGACGTTCTGCGGCTGGGTTTCCCCAGTCGGGCCGTTTTTCCGCGCAATGGACATCAACCTTTTGTCCTCGGTGTCCGAAACTTTCCCGTACTCCATCCTCGAAGGCGTCTGCGCGGGCTGCGCGACCATCTGCTCGGATGTGGGCGGCATGCCCGAACTGATCGACACGGGCGAAAACGGCTATATTTTCCCAGTTGGGGACGACCGCCAGCTTGCCAGATACATGGCGCGCCTGGCAAACGACCCCGCGCTGCGCTGCGCCTTTTCCGAGGCGCTGTACGACAAGGCCTCCCGCGAGTTTTCCCGCGAGAATATGTGCGCGCGGCAGGAGGCGAATTACCGCCATCTGCTCGCCCGCTTCCACCGGCCCAAACACGAGCGCGAGAGCATCGTGATCTGCGGCGCGTACGGGCGCGGCAATGCGGGCGACGACGCTATTTTGGAGGCGATCGTGCAGGAGATGCGTGCGCTCGATCCGGAGCGCACGATCTGCGTTATGTCCCGCCGCCCGAAAGAGACTCGCCTGGTCTACCGGACGAACGCGATTTATACGTTCAACGTGTTCGCCGTGCTGCGGCGGTTCCGGCGCGCGGCACTGTATATCAACGGCGGCGGCTCGCTGATGCAGGACGTCACCTCAACGCGGTCGATCTGGTATTACTGCTACACCCTGCGCGCGGCGAAAAAGCGCGGCTGCAAGGTGATGATGTACGGCTGCGGCATCGGCCCGATCAACCGCGCGGGCAACCGCGTCATGGCGGCCAAGACGATCGACCGGTCGGTCGACCGCATTACGCTGCGCGACGATAACTCCCGTTCGCTTCTGGCCGAGATGGGCGTGACCCGTCCGGACATCCGCGTATCCGCCGACCCGACGATTATCCTGGACCCCGCGCCGCGCGAGGTCGTGTCGCTCGCCATGGAGCAGAGCGGCATCGATCCTGAGGGGCGCTATATCGGCTTCGGCCTGCGAAACTGGAAAGGGCTGGACGCGGCGTTGCCCGAGATTGCGGCGGCGGCCAATTACGCCTATGAGAGACATGGGCTGACACCGGTGTTCGTCCCCATCGAATTCCCGAACGACCTGCTGCCCGCCGAGCGGGTGGGGGCGCTGCTCCGCTGCCCGTGGCACGCGGTGCGCACCCGCCAGCCGATCGAGGTGACCATCGGCATCCTGGCGCGCATGAAAACCGTGGTCGGCATCCGCCTGCACTCGCTGATGTTTTCCGCTGGACAAGGCGTGCCGGTCGTGGGCATGAGCTACGACATCAAGGTGGACGGTTTTCTCAAATATATCGGCAGCCGCACCTGTCTGCAGCTGCAGACCGTGCGCGCGGAGCCGCTGTGCCGCCTGATCGACGAGTGTGTGTCCGGCGCGCTGGATGGGGAGGTGCGCCGCACCGCCGGAATGCTGCGCGAGCGCGAGCAGGAGAACGTGCGCTGCGCTGCGCTGTTGCTGGGATTGAAGTGTGAAAAAAAGGACGGGGAAAACGCATGAAAAACCATATCGTCTGTCTGTCGACGACCAACTACCACCCGCTGCCGACCCGCAAGCAGAACGTGATGAGCCGCCTGCGGAACGCGGAGGTGCTGTATTTTGATCCGCCGGTGTCGGTGATTGCGCCGCTCAAGGCCAAAAAAGCGTCCGCGTATCTCTCGAAATACAAGCGGCCGGGGGAAAAGGTGGAGGGGCATGAAAACATCACGGTCTACGCGTTGCCGCCCGTCCTGCCGTTTTTCAACAAGTTCCGGTGGGTCAACCGCCTCAACCAGAAGCGCCAGGCCGCATTCGTGCGCCGGAAGATGTGCGAGCACGGCTTCGGGGAGGAAACGGTGCTCTGGTGCTACTCGCCGTCCTCCTGCGATATCGCGGCGCATGTGCCGCACCGCGCGCTGGTTTATGACTGCGTGGACCGCCATTCGGCTTACAAGGGGCATATCGATCCGGTGGTGGTGGACCGGATGGAGCGCGACCTTGCGGGGGTGGCGGATCAGGTGTTCGCGACTGCGGTCGGGCTGGCCGAAACGCTGGAAAAGGTGAA
This sequence comes from Intestinibacillus sp. NTUH-41-i26, assembly GCF_032769475.1. Taxonomy (GTDB): domain Bacteria; phylum Bacillota; class Clostridia; order Oscillospirales; family Butyricicoccaceae; genus Agathobaculum; species Agathobaculum ammoniilyticum. Next base: position 2,236,201 of record NZ_CP136477.1, on the reverse strand, counting down.
CCCCACGACAAAAATGATCCCGAATGGCGCGGCGTATGAGATCTTTTCGCGCGTGCAGACCGAAAAAGGCAGCCTGCCTTGTCCGGAAGATATGAAAAGCCTGAAGCATCCAGTGTTCGGGTTTGTGGGCATGCTGCAGGAGTGCATCGATTACGCGCTGATCGAAAAGCTGGCAAAGGATCGGCCGGATGCGACTGTTTTCCTGATCGGCCGGACGCTGCCGGGCGTGGACCTGTCGCATTTGCGGCAGTATCCCAATATCGTGTTCCACGGCCTGGTGCCGCAGCCCGAGCTGCCTGCGTACCTGGCGCAGATGGATGTATGCCTGAATGTGTTTCGCGCGGGTGCGCTGAGCCGCGACGTATCCCCGCTCAAGTTTTACGAGTACCTTGCGACCGGCAAGCCGGTGGTTTCCACACGCGAGCCGCTGCAGGTCGAGGATTTCGCGGACGTGGTGTATATCGCGCACGACGCGGACGAGTTTATCGCTATGTGCGACGCGGCAGCGACGGAAAATGATCCGGAGAAAGTGGCCAAACGGTTGGCCTATGGCGCGCAGTGCTCCTGGAGCGAGCGCGTGCGCCAGATTGAGGCGGTGCTGTACGGAAAGGGCGTTCTGCACGAAAGCTGAGAGCCGCGGCCCCCATCTTTGGGCATTTGTACAAAACGAGAAAAAACGGCGTAAAACGCTTGCAATACACAGGCGCTTTGGATAAAATATTAATGTATCTCCACTGATAGCAGGACAAGCAGCGAAAGAGGTGTACACATGATCGGAAGCGTGTTTCTGGATAAGGCGGCGCAGTCTATCCGCATGCAGTTCTTCAATCTGGGTACCGGGCATTCGTGCATGCTTTCGGGCATCGGTGCAGCTAATTGAGCGCGTATATAGGACACGGGTCTATCCGTGTCCTCATTTGTTTTTGAGGAGGAATATGCGATGAAAAAGGTGCTCGTCGTCATGGGGTCGGACAGCGACCTGAAGGTTATGGAAAAATGCGTGGACCGGCTGAAATCGTTTGCCATACCGGCCGAGGTGCGGATCTGCTCCGCGCACCGCACGCCCGCGGCGGCGGAGCAGCTTGCGAAAAACGCGGCGGCAGAGGGCTTCGGCGTGATCATCGCAGCGGCGGGCAAGGCCGCGCATTTGGGCGGCGTGCTGGCAGCCTACACCACGCTGCCGGTCATCGGTGTGCCGATGGGAACCAGCGTGATGGGCGGCATGGACAGCTTGCTGTCCATGGTGCAGATGCCCAAGGGCATTCCGGTCGCGTGCGTGGCGATTGACGGCGCGGACAACGCAGCCATCCTAGCGGCGCAGATGCTCGCCCTGTCGGACGAAGCGCTTGCCGGAAAACTGCGGCAGTTTAAGCAGGAAATGGCCGACGAGGTCATGGCCAAGGATGAAAAGGTAAAGGCGCAGTTTGCGTAACCACCTGCGCGGACTGGGTAAAACCCAAAAACAAAGGTTTGTTTGTTTTTAAATTACACATATAAATGGAGGAAATGGACATGCAAAAGAAAGAGCAGATGTACGAAGGAAAGGCAAAGAAAGTGTTTGCGACCGACGACCCGAACCTGGTCATCGTCGATTACAAGGATGACGCGACCGCGTTCAACGGGGAGAAAAAGGGGACGATCGTCGGCAAGGGCGCGATCAACAACGTCATGTCCAACCACATGTTTCAGCTTCTGGAGCAGCAGGGGGTGCCGACCCATTTCGTCGAGCAGCTCTCTGAGCGCGAAACGGTTGTGAAAAAGGTTTCTATCGTACCGCTCGAGGTCATTATCCGCAACATTTCGGCCGGCTCCTTTGCCAAGCGCTACGGCGTGGAGGAGGGCATCGTGTTCGACGAGCCGACCGTCGAATTCTCCTATAAGAACGACGATCTGGGCGACCCGCTCATGAATGCGTACCACGCGATCGCATTGAAACTCGCCACCCGCGAGGAGATCGAGCAGATCAAGGGCATGGCGTTCAAGGTCAACGAGGTCATGAAGCAGTATTTCGATACGCTGAACGTACTCCTGGTCGATTTCAAGCTGGAGTTCGGCAAGACTGCGGACGGTAAAATCGTGCTGGCCGACGAGATCAGTCCGGACACCTGCCGCCTGTGGGACAAGACCACCAAGGAGAAGCTGGATAAGGACCGGTTCCGCCGCGACCTGGGCGGCGTCGAGGAAGCGTATCAGGAGATCATGAAGCGCGTGCTGGGCAAGTAACCGCCTGCGGGAACGCGCCTGATCGGGCAAACCCAAAACCGGAAAAAGATAAGGAGCAACTATGGGAGGATTTTTTGGCGCGGTCTGCAAGCAGGACTGCGTACTGGATATATTTTTCGGCGTGGACTATCATTCGCACCTGGGTACACGGCGGGGCGGCATGATCGTCTACGACAAGGAGGTCGGCTTTCAGCGCCAGATCCACAATATTGAAAATACCCCGTTCCGGACCAAATTTGAAAAGGATCTGCAGGATTTCCAGGGTTGCAGCGGCATCGGCTGCATCAGCGATACCGACCCGCAGCCGCTGCTCGTGCGGTCCCACCTTGGCCTGTACGCGCTGACCACGGTTGGTATCATCAACAACGCGGAGGAGCTGGTTTCCCGCTATTTTTCCGACCATGGCCATCAGTTCATGGCCATGAGTTCGGGCAAGGTCAACTCCACCGAGCTGGTTGCGGCGCTCATCAACCAGAAGGACGACCTGGTATCCGGCATCCTGCACGCGCAGGAGCTGATCGACGGCTCGCTCACCCTGCTCGCGCTGACGCGGGAGGGGATCATCGCCGCGCGCGACAGGCTGGGTCGCCTGCCGGTGCTGATTGGCAGAAGCGAGGACGGGCATTGCGTTTCGTTCGAGTCGTTCGCGTACCACAAGCTCGGCTATGAGGATGCCTATGAGCTTGGGCCGCGCGAGATCGTCAAGGTCACGGCGGATGGATTTGAAACGCTGTCGCCGGCCGGAAAGGAAATGAGAATATGCGCGTTCCTCTGGACGTATTATGGCTATCCCAATTCCAATTATGAGGGTGTCAACGTCGAGGTGATGCGCTACCGCAACGGTGAGATCATGGCGTGCGACGATAAAAAGCGCGGCCTGGCGGAAAATGTGGATTTTATTGCCGGCGTGCCGGATTCCGGCGTGCCGCATGCGATCGGCTACGCCAACGAATGCGGCAAACCGTTTGCGCGTCCGTTTGTCAAATATACCCCGACCTGGCCGCGCTCGTTCATGCCGGCCAACCAGAAGATCCGCAATCAGGTCGCCAAGATGAAGCAGATCCCAGTACCCGAGCTGATCGAGGGGAAAAAGCTGCTGTTCGTGGACGACTCGATTGTGCGCGGCACCCAGCTGCGTGAAACCGTTGAGTTCCTGTACGAATCCGGCGCAAAAGAGGTCCATATGCGGTCGGCCTGTCCGCCGATCATGTACGGCTGCAAATACCTGAATTTCTCCTCCAGTAATTCCGAGATGGAGTTGTTGGCCCGCCGCACCGTGCAGGAGCTGGAGGGCGATGAGGGGCAGAAGCACCTGGAGGAATACGCGGATGCGAATACCAAGCGCGGCCAGTGCATGCTCAAGACAATTTGCGAAAAATTTGGATTCAGTTCGCTCGGCTATCAGTCGCTTGACGGACTGCTGGAGGCCATCGGCCTGGACCACGATAAGGTCTGCACCTACTGCTGGAGCGGCAAAGAATAAGCCGCTCCCATATTAAACGACGAAGGAGTATTACTATGAGTGAAAGCCGTTCTGAAAGCTACAAGGCTGCCGGCGTTGACGTGACTGCGGGCTATGAAGCGGTCAAGCTGATGAAGCCGATGGTCGAATCGACCTTTACCAAGGGCGTGATGGGTACGCTGGGCGGTTTTGGTGGCCTGTTCCGTCCGGATTTCAAGGGCATGGCCGACCCCATCCTGGTTTCCGGTACGGACGGTGTGGGTACCAAGCTCAAGCTGGCCTTCCTGATGGATAAGCACGACACGGTGGGCATCGACTGCGTGGCCATGTGCGTCAATGACATCGCGTGCTGCGGCGCACAGCCGTTGTTTTTCCTGGATTATATCGCGGTCGGTAAGAACCATCCGGCCAAGATCGCGCAGATGGTTTCCGGCATCGCGGAGGGCTGCCGCCAGGCGGGCTGCGCGCTGATCGGCGGCGAAACCGCGGAGATGCCCGGCTTTTATCCGGAGGACGAGTACGACATGGCAGGGTTCTCGGTCGGCATGGTGGATAAGGAGAAAATGATCGACGGGACGACGATCCGGCAGGGCGACGCGCTGGTCGGCGTGGCTTCCTCGGGCGTACACTCGAACGGCTATTCGCTCGTGCGCAAGACGCTCGGCATCAATGAAAAGTCCGTGCGCCGCTATATCGACGAGTTTGGCAAAACCCTGGGCGAGGAGCTGCTCACCCCGACCAAAATCTACGTCAAGGCGATCCAATCCCTGATGGGCAAGGTGGATGTCAAGGGCATCAGTCATATCACCGGCGGCGGCTTTTACGAAAACGTGCCGCGTATGCTGCCCGAAGGCATTTGCGCGAAGATCGAAAAAAGCGCCATGCCGGTGCCGCCGGTGTTCGGCCTGATTGCCAAAACGGGCGGCATACCGGAGCGCGATATGTACAACACGTTCAATATGGGCGCGGGGTTGGTGCTTTCGGTTGCCGCGGAGGACGCGTCGCGCGCGGTCGCCGCGATCTCGGCCGCGGGAGAAAAGGCGTATATCATCGGCGAGTGCGTGAACGGCGAGAAGGGCGTGGAACTCGTCTGACGCCGGCGCGGCTACGCAGAGTTTGATTCAATGCGCGCTGCGGCGCAGAAAATGGAGATCCAATATGATAAACATTGCAGTTTTGGTTTCTGGCGGCGGTACGAACCTGCAGGCGCTCATCGATGCGCAGCAGGCGGGCAAGATCGAAAACGGGCGCATCGCGTTTGTCGTCTCCTCCAATCCGGACGCGTTTGCGCTGGAACGGGCGGCGAAGGCCGGTATCCCCTCCGCGGTGCTGCGGCGCAGGGAGTTCGCTTCTCCCGACGCATACGGCGCTGCGCTGGACGCGCTGCTGCGCGAACGGGAGATCGGGCTGGTTGTGCTCGCAGGCTTTATGACCGTGCTCAGCGCGGACTTCTGCCGCCGTTATGAGAACCGCATCATCAATATCCATCCCTCGCTGATCCCCGCGTTCTGCGGGGAGGGCTTCTACGGCTTGCGCGTCCATGAAGCGGCTTTGGCAAAAGGGGTGAAGGTGACCGGCGCAACCGTGCATTTTGTATCTGAAGTGGTGGACGGAGGCGCGATTATCTCGCAGAAAGCGATTGAAGTGGAGGACGATGACACGCCGGAGACGCTGCAGAAGCGCGTGATGGTTCAGGCGGAATGGCAGCTGCTTCCGCAAGCCGTGTCCGATTTCTGCGCGGGCAGGCTGACCGTCGACGGCGCGGCCGTCAAGAGAAAGTAACAAAGGAGTGTGTTTGCGTTATGAGCAAAAATGTGTTCAATATCGCGGATGAGTTGGTGTCCAACACCTATCCGGGCCGCGGCATCATTTTCGGCCGTACAAAGGATAACAAAAGGAACGTTGCGGCCTATTTCATCATGGGCCGGTCGGAGAACAGCCGGAACCGCGTGTTTGTGGAAACCGAGGATGGAATCCGCACGGAAGCGTTTGACCCGTCCCGAATGACCGACCCCTCCCTGATTATTTATCATCCGGTCCGTGTCTGCGCGGGTAGGACGGTCGTGACCAACGGCGACCAGACGGATACGATCTGCGACTATCTGCGGCAGGGAAAAAGCTATATCGACGCCCTGCGCACCCGCCAGTTTGAGCCGGACGCGCCCAACTATACCTCCCGCATTTCCGGCGTGATCAACGAGGACGGCTCGTACAGCCTGTCTATTCTCAAAAACTTTACCTCCGACCGGACCTCGAACAAGCGCTTTTTCTATGAATATGACAAACCGGTGCCTGGGCTGGGCCATTTTATCCATACCTACCTGTGCGACGGCAACCCGCTGCTCCCGTTCCGCGGCGAGCCGAAATGCGTCCGCATCGAGCTGCCGCTGCAGGAGTTCGCGGACATGATGTGGGACAGCCTGAACGAACAGAACAAGATTTCGCTCTTCGTGCGGTATATCGACCTGGAAACGGGTAAATACGAGCAGGTCATCAAAAACAAGCATGTGAAATGAGGGGAAACGAATGAAAGAACTGGCATTGAAATACGGCTGCAACCCCAACCAGAAGCCCGCGCGCATTTTTATGACCGAGGGCGAGCTGCCGATCGAGGTCCTGAACGGCAAGCCGGGGTATATCAATTTCTGCGACGCGTTCAACGCGTGGCAGCTGGTCAAGGCGTTGAAAAAGGCGACCGGCCTGCCGGCCGCGGCCTCCTTCAAGCATGTTTCGCCTGCGGGCGCGGCGCTGGGTAAGCCGCTGACCGACGTGGAAAAGCAGATCTATTTCGTGGAGGCTGACCACGAACTGTCGCCGATCGCATGCGCCTACATCCGCGCGCGCGGCGCGGACCGCCTGTGCTCCTACGGCGACTGGGCGGCGCTGTCGGATACCTGTGATGCGGATACCGCAGCTTATCTCGCGCGGGAGGTATCGGACGGTATTATCGCGCCGGACTACACTGCCGAGGCGCTTGAGATCCTCAAGACCAAGCGCAAGGGCGGCTACAATGTGGTTAAGATCGATCCGGACTATGCGCCGAAGCCGGTTGAGCAGCGCGATATCTTCGGCATCCGCTTTGAGCAGGGCTATAACGATTATGAGATCAATGAAAGCCTGCTCACCAATATCGTGACCGAGCAGAAGGAGCTGCCGGAAAGCGCCAGGCATGATATGATCCTCGCGCTGATCACGCTTAAGTATACGCAGTCCAATTCCGTGTGCTATGTGAAGGACGGTATGACCATCGGCGTGGGCGCGGGCCAGCAGAGTCGCATCCACTGCACGCGCCTTGCGGGCAATAAGGCGGATAACTGGTTCCTGCGCCAGCATCCCAAGGTGCTGGGCCTGCAGTTCAAGGAAGGTATCCGCCGTCCGGACCGCGACAACGCGATCGACGTATATATTTCGGACGAATACGAGGATGTGCTGGCGGAGGGCGTTTGGCAGAATACATTCGCGGTCAGGCCGGAGCCGCTCACCCGTGAGGAGCGCCTGGCCTGGATCAAGGGCAATGCCGGCGTCACGGTCGGTTCCGACGCATTTTTCCCGTTTGGGGATAATGTAGAGCGCGCGCGCAAGTCAGGCGTGCAGTATATCGTCCAGCCGGGCGGCTCGATCCGCGATGATAACGTGATTGAAACCGCGAACAAATATGGTATTGTGATGGCGTTCACCGGCATGCGCCTGTTCCATCATTGAGCCGGAGCAACGCTTCCGGTGCGGCGGTCTGGACGCTGGCTGCCTTTGCCGCGCAGATAGCGGCGTCCCTGTTCCTCAATGGGACGCTCCGGCCGGTCGGTATGCTGCTGATGGCGCTGTGCTATCTGATGAACGCATTTGCGGCATTCTGGCTGCGTTGCTGGGTCGCTTTGGGCGCGTCAGCGGTGGGTGCTCTGCTCACGGTGACGGTACCGAACGGTACGGATCCCGCATGGGTCGGCAATATGGCGGTCAACCTGCTGTTCCTGCTGTTCTACCTGCCGATGGAGCGCGATTTTGACCGCCGGCTGCGTGCGGCCGACGCCTCTGAGCAGACGCTGCGCCTGGGCCGCACCTGGGCGATGGCGACGCTTGTGCAGCGCGGCGCGTCCATGATGGGCTTTCTGCCGTATTTCGAAGGGCAGGCCGAGCTTTCGGTCCAGCAGGGCGCGTATACCGTGCTGTTCTGCGTGCAGATGGGGCTGGAGGTTGTGGCGCTGCTTGCGGCGGTGGTTTCCTATGCTTGGATGGTGCGGTATTTGTGGCGCGCGAAAACGCTGCTTGCGGAGGATAAAGTATGAATGTTCTCAAAAGCTATTACGCCTATCTGGGGATCGCGGCCGGCATTGTGATCAAGCTGGCGATGCTGGGCAGCACGGCACTGGCGGGCAACTGGATGCTGGAGCTGGTGGCGTATGCCGTGATCTCGGCGGGCGCGCTTTCCCAACAACAGGCGTCTCCGTGGTTCCGGCGGGCGAGTATCACAGCGGATGTGCTGATCGGCTTTACGGTGGTCTGCGGGCCAGCGGTCCTGCCGCCGTATTGGGGGAATATCCTGGAGTATGCTTCGCTTGTGCCGCTTATTCTGCTCGGCTGCATGCTGCTGCTTGCGGCGGCGGACCAGATGCGCGCGGCGGGGCGGCAGGTCGTTCTGGAATGGGTGCTGGTGGCTGTATGGAGCACAGGGTATATCCTGTGGCTTGTCATGGCGTTCGACTGGCTGGAGGAGCCGGTGGTCGCGCAGGGGATCCGGATCGCCAGCATGCTGCTGCCGTTGGCCCATGTCGCCCTACTGGTGGATATGTTCCGCGCCCAGCAGCAATACATCCGTATGGAGGTAGATAAATCATGAAAGTTTTGGTAATCGGCGGCGGCGGCCGTGAGCACGCGATCGTCCACGCTTTGAAAAAAAGCCCCAAGGTAGATCATATCTGGTGCGCGCCGGGCAACGGCGGCATCGCGCAGGAAGCGGAATGCGTGGAGATCAAGGCGACCGATATCGACGGTGTCGTTGCGTTTGCAAAGGCACAGCGACCGGATCTGGTGATGGTCGCGCCGGATGATCCGCTTGCGCTGGGCATGGTGGATGCGCTCGAAGAAGCGGGCATCCGCGCGTTCGGCCCGCGGAAAAACGCGGCAGTTATTGAGGGGAGCAAATCATTCGCCAAGGAATTGATGAAGAAATACGGCATCCCCACCGCGTCCTATGCGGTATTTGAGGATTCCACCGCCGCGATCGACTACATCAGGCGGAACGGCGCTCCGATTGTGGTCAAGGCGGACGGCCTGGCGCTGGGCAAAGGAGTAACGGTGGCAATGACAGAGGAAGAAGCGGTTGCCGCGGTCAGGGACGCGATCGACGGGCATGCGTTCGGCGGCGCGGGCGCGCGCGTGGTGATCGAGGAATACCTGACCGGTCCCGAAGTTAGTGTGCTGGCGTTTGTGGACGGGAAGCACCTGAAAACCATGCCGTCCGCGCAGGACCATAAGCGCGCCTACGACGGTGACGCGGGACCGAACACCGGCGGCATGGGGGCGTTTTCCCCTTCCCGTTTCTATACGGAGGAGATCGCGGCCGTTTGTATGGAAACGATCTTCCAGCCGACGGTCGCGGCGATGGCCAAGGAAGGGCGGCCGTTCAAGGGCGTGCTGTATTTCGGCCTGATGCTGACGCCCAAAGGGCCGAAGGTGATCGAGTATAACGCACGGTTTGGCGATCCGGAAACGCAAGCCGTGCTTTCGCGGCTGGAAACCGATCTGTTCGATATTTTCAATGCAGTGATCGACGAAAAACTGGATGAAATCGAAATCCATTGGGCCGACAACGCTGCGTGTTGCGTTTGCATGGCGTCCGGCGGATATCCCAAGGCGTATGAAAAGGGCAAGGAGATTACCGGCCTTGCGGATGTGAAGGATTCGTTCGTGTTCCACGCGGGTACGGCGGTCAGGGGTGGTACATTCGTCACCAGCGGCGGGCGTGTGCTGGGCGTGACCGCGGTCGCCCCCACGCTGGAGGAAGCAATCCGCAAAGCGTATGCGGATGTGGAAAAAATCCATTTTGAGGCGGCGCATTACCGCAGGGACATCGGCGTTAAATAAGCGATGCACGGCGCGGCAGGGAGTCCGCGCCGTGTTCCATAAGGAGAGATATAGGAATATGAAAATAGAGCAACAGGAACAGATATTGAGCTGTATGTCCGATGTGCTGAATCAGAACGGGTTCCGCGCGGAGGTAATGCGGCAGGAGGGCGCGCCGACGCTGCTGCGGTGCGAGGCTATGCGTCAGGGCAAAGTGGCCAAGGACGTTGTGATAGAATGCTGCTTTATCCCGATGCAGCTTCCGGCGGAGGATATGGGGCTGCTGCAGTTTTTCGTCACACTGTTCCAGGGCGCGCCGGATACGCATGAGACGCAGCTTCGCAAGGCGTGCGTCTACTGCAACGATTTCTGCGCGCTGGGTGCGTTCGGCTTTTTTGAGCAGGCGGGGCAGATCTACCTGAAGCACAATACCTTAGTGGATGGCTCGCTGGAGCTGGAAAAGATCATCCCGTTTATTGCGGATAATATTTCCGTGCTGCTGGCAGCGGTCACGCGGTTCATCGACGGGCTAGCCCAGATCGCTTACGCAGGTATGACGCTTGACGCGGTGATCGATCAGGAGCTGTTCCCTAAGCTGGGCTGAAACGGCTGCCGCAAAACATCGGATAAACGCGGAGAAACCGCGCGAAAAGAGAACCACAAAGCAAAAGCAGCCGGAAAGGCTGCTTTTTATTTGCGCACGGTTTGACGCTGAAAACGTAGAATAGAGATGTTTTTTGCGAATATCGGTCTTGTTTTTATAAAAATGAATAAATAGTCTTTTTAGAGTGCCGATATGATGCACGATAGAAAGCGGGAGCCGTGAAAAATATCCGCGTAGCGGGTGGCAGGGACTTTCCTCCGCGTCTGATTTCGGGTATAGTATAGTCATATCAGGGAAAGGGTCCGCGCCACACGGCCAGCGACCTGGCTCGCGTTTTTTTTGAACCAAACGGCAGGAGGTCGGCTCTTATTGACAGGTGTACCAAAACAGGCGGCGCATAAACCTAAAAAATTTTTTTGAACCGATTGCCGTTTTCGGTGCTCTTATTATCAGGTACACCGAAAACGGAGAAAGGACATTGCAAACATGACCGATGAAGAACTGGTTCGCCGGATGCAGCGGGGCGATATGCAGGCGTTTGACGAGTTGTATGCGCGCTATAAAAACGACGCCTACCGCGTCGCATGCCTGATTACGGGAAACCGTGCGGACGGTGAAGATTTGACGCAGGAGGCGTTCGTCATCTGCGCGCGGTCGATCGGATCGCTGAAAGACGGTGCGAAATTCCGACCGTGGCTGCTGAAAACGCTGTCGCGGGCAGCGTGGAAGTACTGCCGGAAAACCAAACGCGAGACACCGGTCGCGGAATTCTTTGAAACCGGAGAGGCGGAAAGCGCGCTGTCCGCCGTACTCCGCACCGACGAGCAGCGGCGGCTGTATGAAGCGCTGTATGCGCTGGATGAAAAGCGGCGCGTCGTGACGATTCTGTATTACTTTGACGACCTTCCGGTTAAGGAGATCGCATGCACGCTGGGCGTGACCGAAGGTACGGTAAAATCCCGCCTGTTTTCCGCCCGCCGCCATCTGCGGCAGGCGCTGACCGCAAAAGAGGGAAAGCCAAAGGAGGCTGCAACAAATGGATGAAATGAAGATGGACCGCACGATCAGAGAGACGATGAAGCAGTGTGCAGAGGGGCTGGAAGCGCCCGACAAGCTGAAGACACGGATTGATTTTGCGCTGAAGAGCGGAGCGCCCGCAGAACTGCGCCGCCGGCCCAAATGGGGCAAGCGTCTGGCAGCGGTATGCCTGGTGGCGGCAGTTGCCGTGACCGGCGCGGTCGCGGGCAGCGGCGTTGTAAGCTGGGGATCGAGTACCCGACTGGATAAGAACTGGACGGATTTCGAAAAAACAGCCGCCTATGTGCAGGAAAATATAGCGGGAGCGAAATATGTTGAGTCATTCTCGAATGGCTTCGTCTTTGAAAAGGGTAACGAGAGCATGACCGATAAACGGGACGAAAACAACCATACTCTGGGTTCGTTTACCGGTATTCAGCTCGATTATGAGCAGGATGGCGTAAAATTGACATTGGCTTTTGATCCGGTGCAGGAGGAAGGCGAGTATACCTCTCCCTACGATACGGTACGCACGGTGGCGGGTACCGAGGTACACTACCGCGAGATGAAGGGCATTTATTTGCCGGCTGATGGCAACAGCCAGCCCACGGCGGAGGAACAGGCGGCATTCGATCGCGGCGAGATCAATATTGCTTACGGTTCGGACGAGCGTGAGGAAAAGGTGTTTTACCGCGTATCGTGGATCGAGGGTGACATCGCTTATTCGATCTATACCTTTGACCCGGGCAGCCTGACGATGGATGATTTCTTCCAGATGGCGCAGGAGGTCATTGAGGCGTAAAAAAACAGGCAAACCGCTGTTGACAAGTCGGCAGCGGTTTGTTAATATATAGCTGTACTATTACATACAGTACAGATAATACACGAGGGTGAGGTGTATCCCATGAAAAAACGGTTGGCGGCATTCGCAACAGTGCTTGCGCTCCTGCTGCCGCTCGTGCCGGCGGAGGCGGCCGCGGCGGGCAGATACGGGCAGCACGGGTTTACCGAGGTAAAAACGCAGGGTACAGGCGAAGGAACATACCATCTGCTCCGGCATACGGATACGGGCGCACAGGTCGTCTGGCTGGAAAACGGCAGCGAAACGCGCGAGTTCGCGATCGGCTTCCGAACCCCGCCGGAGGACAGCAAGGGCGCGAACCATGTTCTGGAGCATTCCCTGCTCAACGGAAGCGAGCAATATCCTCTCAATGACCTGATGCATATTCTGCGCAACAGCTCGGTCGCGCAGGAACTGAACGCGTATACGAGCGAGGATTATACCACCTATGTTTTCCGCACCGAGGCGGAGCAAGACTTTTATAATCTCGCGGATATTTATACGACGTGTGTGCTGTTCCCGCTGCTGCGCAGCGAGCCGAATATTTTCAAGCAGCAGGGTATCCGCATCGAATATTCGGACGGAAAAGCGCGATATAACGGTATTGTGTACAGCGAGCTGCGGCTGAAAAGCCTGGATACAGACCAGAATTCGCTAGATTTTGTATCCGATAAGCTGTATGAAAACCTCTATGGCGACTCCCCAGCAACATTTGATTCCGGCGGCGCGATACCGGAGCTGCTTGACCTGACCTATGAGGACGTCATGTGGGTATACGACACCTATTACCGCCCATCCAATATGCTGGTATATACGGCGGGAAAGCAGGATATCGGTAAAACGCTCAAAATGCTGGATGGATATTTGAATAAAACAGACAAAGGTGAAACGCCGGCTGTGACCATCCAGGCACAGCCGATCGCGCAAGCACAGATCGTACAGGAGTATAATGTGACCGGTTCCACGCAGACGGTGGACATCGGCTTTATGGCGCATGGGCCGAGCATCCTGGATACAGGGAAGATGGAGGCCTGGGGCGCGATGCTGACCTGTCTGCAGCGGCAGCTTGGCGAGGCGTTCCCCGAGGCGCTGCCCTATACGGTGGGCGGCAATGCGGGCGGCATCTACAATGTCGGCGTGATACTGTCCGAGGTGCCGGTGGAGCAAAAGGATGAGGTGGTTTCGGTATTCCAAAAGCTGCTGGAGAATGCGGCGCAAAACGGCTTCCCAACCGCGTTACTGGACGAAGTGCTTGACCAGCAGCAGAAAGCGCAGCAGTTTGCACGGGAAGAGGTGTTTATGGGCTTCACCTATGCGGGGGACCCCTTCGCTTGCATCGACCGATCGGACGTTATTGCGGATTTGCGACAGGATATGTCATATTTTAAGTCGCTTGCGGCAGAATGGAGGGACAGCAAGTTCCAAACAATCGTCATCTCCGGCAATGGCGCGGCTAAGTACTCCATCCCCGAACCGCGGTTGGACGCGGCCGGATTGGAGCAGGTGAAGCGGGACACCGAGGCGTTTAATGCTTGGCTGGACCAGCCGGATGATCCAGCGGTACTCGCCAAACTTCCCACACTCGACCTGAACGCCTTTTCAGAGGACCCGTTTTCCATGGAACAGACGAGCCAAACCACGGATGGCGTGACCTGGTATTTCAATGAGGCGACGGATACGGAAGCGCCGGCATTTTCTCTTTATTTCCCAATCGAACTTCGGCAGGAGGAAGCCTCCGTATGGTGCCTGCTGTGCGAATATCTGAACGATCAGTTCGAGGAGGCAGGGCTGTCCCTTTATACTGGAATGTCTTCGGGCGAACGGTATGACGCACCGGATACGCTTCAGCCTGCATTCGCCCTCGGTGGCGGTGTGGAAGCCGGAAAGGCCGCGGATGCGGTACAGGCGGCGGCAGAGCTGCTGCGTGGGCAGCCGTTAGCGGATGCGGCTGCGTTACGTACCTTTCTGACCGAACGGAGAGACAGCCTGCGCGCACAATATCGGGATCCGTATTACTATGAATACAGCATGATGCTGCAATCCAGCACCCAAGCAAACCGCTTCATGGACCGCGTTCCGGCGGGGTTTGTCGGCTCGTCTATGTCTTATAAGGCGTTTATTGAGGAAGCGGCGGCAAACGAGGGCGGGGACGCCGCGCTGCTCGAACAGATGCGCACCCTGCTGGAGCGTGTACTTCAGCGCACAGGGGTGGTCGCGGAGTTTACCGGAAGCCGCGCGGATTTTGAAGCGTTCCGGCGCGCGGCTGCGGCATTTGTCGCGGCGCTGCCCGCGGGAACAGGCATAGCCTCCTGCGAATGGATTTCCGGCGGATGGCCGAGCGCGCTTGTGGTATCCTCAAACACGCAGGACGCCAACCATGTCATGCTGACCGGCCAGTTCCGCACGCCGCCGGAAAATATGGCGGTTTACGATGTGCTGGGGCCGCTGCTGACTGCGAAATACATGCTGCCGGAGCTGCGCGACAAGCGCGGCGCCTATGGCGCGAGCCTGCTGTTCGATGCAAACGGCGTTACCATGGTTTCGTCAGGCGGCGTGAGCGTGGACGAGGCGGTGGCGGTGTTCCGCGGGGCGGCGGATTACCTGCGGTCGATGCAGCTTGCGCCGAGCGAGCTGGCGGGCTTTCAGGTAAATGCGGTCAACACCTTTGACATGGACGCGGAATGGTCGCGGGCAAGCGGCTTGGGCCTGGCACGGTCCGGACGCACCCAGGCGGATTATGCGGCGGAACGCGCGGCGATCCTTTCCTTGACCGAGGACGACCTGAAGGCCTGCGCGGATGAGCTGGAAGCCATGGTCGCACAGAACCGCGTATTTGCGCAGACGACCAGGGCGGCGGGAAAAACCGTACAGTTTCCGTTTGCCGCGCGGGTGGATGCGGCCACAGGCAAGGTCACGCCGCTGCTCAAGACGAATATCCCAAGGTCGGATGATACGGCGCCGGTCACGCGCGGGGAGGCGGCGGTGCTGCTGGCGGACAGCCTGACCGATCAGACTGCGGTGGAGCAGCCCGAGCTGGCGCGGTTTGCAGATGTAAGCCCAGACAGTGCGCACGCGGCTGCGCTGGCGCGGCTGCACGACCGCGGCCTGCTGAACGGCTATGCGGATGGCAGCTATCAGCCGGACGCGCTCCTTACCCGCGCGGAATTCTGTGTGATCGCTTCCACGCTGTCCGACAGCGATTCCACAGCGGGGGCGCCCGTGTTTACCGATGTATATCAAGGCTATTGGGCGCAGGCGGCGATTGAAAAAATGGCGGCGCAAAACATCCTTCAAGGGGATGGGGACGGCCGTTTCCGGCCGGAGGAGCCGATCACCGCGCAGGAGATCACCTTGATTTTGCAGCGCCTTTCTGCGATCAATCAGGGAGAATAAGAGGAAAAACAGAACAAAAAGCAGAAAAGCGTCCGTATGGACGCTTTTCTGCTTTTTAAAACCGCTCGCAGTAGCCCTCGCCGCCATTGGCCAAGGACTTGAGCGCCTGCTCGGACCGCTCGTTCGGGTCGTCCGCAATGGAAACCGCGTCGGTCAGCGTCTCCTGCGTTTCCCGCGGCAGATCGAAGAACCGCTCCATCGCGCGGGTGTTGTGTCCCAGCTCATTGAGGAAAGAAAAGGGGATATCCGCGGAGACGCGCTTTTTCTTTTCATTTCGTTCCATTCGTACCGCTCCTTTCGATTGCAGTATGTGCCGGAAGCATGATATAATACGGATACAAACCGGAAAAAGGAGCGCCGTGAGGAATGGAGCTTATTAAAAATAAAATTTATCGCTGCCAGATCAGCGATTATACTGCGGATGGCACGGGGTTCGCCAAAATCGGGGGACGCGCGGTGTTTGTCCCGCGCACCGCCGTGGGCGACCAGTGTGACGTGCGGCTTGTCAAGGTGACGAAAAACGTTGCGTTTGGCCGTGTGGAAAAGCTGGTTGCGCCTTCCGGCGCGCGCATAGAACCTGCCTGTCCGGCGGCGGGACGGTGCGGGGGCTGCTGTTACCAGCACATCACCTACGAGGAGGAGCTGCGTGCGAAGGGGAAAAAGGTGCGCGACGCGCTGACTCGTATCGGCGGGCAGGACGGAAGCAAGCTGCTTGGCATTACCGGCGCGCCCGCTACCGTGCATTACCGGAACAAGGCGCAGTATCCGGTCGGACGGGATAAGGAGGGCGGTATCGTCACCGGCTTTTATCGGCCGCGCAGCCACGAAATCGTGCCGGTCGAGCGCTGCCTGATCCAGTCGGAAACAGCCGACCGCATTGCTGCGGTTGTACGCTCCTGGATGCAGGAGTTTGACGTGCCGCCGTATGATTACGGTGCAAACCGCGGTGCGGTGCGGCATATTTACGTCCGTGTAGGCGAAAAGAGCGGCGAGAGCCAGTTGACACTGATTACGGCGACACGCAAGATGCCCGCGCTGGAGGTACTCGTGAGCCGCCTGCGTGAAAGCGAGCCGGCGCTGACCGGTATTTTGCTTAACCACAACCAGCGCGGCGACAACGTAATACTCGGCGACCGGACCGATGTGCTGTGGGGGGAGGCCATGTTGGAGGACCGGCTTTGCGGACACTCCTTCCTGCTTTCGCCCGAGGCGTTTTATCAGGTTAACCATGCCCAGGCCGAGCGTCTGTACGCGTGTGCGGCGGACTTTGCGGGGTTGATGGGAGAGGAAACCGTGCTGGACCTGTACTGTGGCGCGGGGACGATCACGCTGACGCTGGCGGAACGGGCGAAAACCGTGATCGGTGTGGAGATCGTGCCGGAAGCGGTGGAGAATGCCAAAAGGAACGCGGCGCGGAACGGAATGGAAAACGTGGAATTCCTGTGTGCGGACGCAGGGCAGGCGGCGCGGCAGCTTGCCGGACGCGGCATCGATGTGCTGGTTGTCGACCCGCCTCGAAAGGGCTTGGACGAAGTAGCGCGAGACGCGATCCTGAAGATGCTGCCGCCGCGTGTGGTGTATGTATCCTGCGATCCGGCCACGCTCGCCCGCGACGTTGCGGAGCTGTGCGGCGCAGGTTATTGGCTGGAAAGGGCGCAGGCGTTTGACATGTTCCCGAGGACGAGCCATGTGGAGACGGTATGCCTGCTGCAACGATGAAAACGGAAAGAGGGGCTTTCGCTTTGCACCAAAAGGGAAAAGCTATGAAAGTTTATTTTGACAAAGAAGGGCTGATAGAAAGCCTAGAATTTTATCGTGATAACAATGCACGATATTTTTTGTTTTTTAGTGTCAGTTCGGTATATCCTTTTGTCAAATATGAAGAAGAACTGGCAGAAATAAATGATTACTGCCTGTTTGTATTATGCCAGCTTGAGAACAAATTAAAGGCGCTGATTGCTGAGTCGGAAGGCCGGTTTGAATTGGTAAAGGGTTACCGGCGCCAAAGGGAATACACGGTGGAAGAACTGGACGTTTTTTTTGATCCGGCATATATGTTTTCGCCAGTGACCACTTGGGAAAATCTTTCTCACGATATTAACAAAAATACAATGCTGCTGTTGCTTCTTTCATATTTGGAGTCCTCGCTCAATGAAATTGCACAATGGTTTTGTGAGGTATGTTCGATTCCTTTGGGAAAGAAACAGAAAGGAACCAACGAAATTGCGTTTTATATTCAAAAAATAGGCGAGTGTTGTCAGTGCGATTTAACAGAAACGCTGCAGAAGGAATTGTTGTATTTGGGCAGAGTAAGAAAAATAAGAAATCGGTTTGTTCATAAAGCGTGGGAGCAGGAGGAGGAGCAATACGATCAGTTTTATCTGTGTGACGTATTTCGAGTCGTGTCGATGATTTTTACCCAAATAGAAAGGGCGGCGTGCCATAAAGGAATCATTGAGGAAGACCAACTGTTCTCCAAAGGATAGAAATTTGTCCGTGTTGGAGCAGGAAAGGCATATTGTCTTCCAGAGAAAAGCCCGAGACGCGCAGAAATCAGAAAAGGCATGGCTTCGCCATGCCTTTTCCGTTATCCATTTAAGCAGCCGTTGCCGCCCATAAGAGCAGTCATCTCCTCGATTCGCTCCAGCGGGAACGGTGGTTCACACAATGGCTTCATGGCAATCGACATCAACTTCATCGGATTGTCATCCGCAGCCACCCGGTTGGAATGGAGCGTGCCACACCGGCGGCAGCGATGGATAACCGCCCATTCCCTGTTTTTGCGCACCCACACTGCGACGGGGTCCATGATGCCGCCGCAGTCTGCGGTACGGTCGCCGGGTTCATCGTCCAGATGCAAGCTTGACAGGCAGTTCGGACAATGGTTGCGGTGACCGCTGCCTGCGCCGACGGAGACGACCGGCCGCCCGCATACGCGGCAGGTAAAGCTTTCGGCACAGGGATGGGTTTTATAATAACCCTTTTCATACATTTTTCGTTTGTTTTCTCGGTTCATGGTTTGTTTGTCCTTTGTTATAAAATGATGGTTTCGCTTTTAGGACAACAAAAAATGGCCCGGGACGACGGGCCATTAAACTGTTCTGCTGGATAGATGGGGACGACAACATGCAGCCGCCGAAAAACGGCGGCAACGAAAAGGTTGCCCAATGAAAGGCAGGCCCGACTCTGTATCCGTAAAATCAGCACAGCAAAAAGCCCATCGTCTTGCGATGAGGAATTTTTGTCATCCTGTTATTTACGGATAGCCGACATCAAGCCACCACATCTACTTTAATATTCTATCATAAGTATAGCATAAACAAAGCCGTTCCGCAAGGTTTTTTGCGGCGCCTGCTTAGCAGGTTGGGGAGCGCTTGCAGAATCCTATGTAGGTCATCCGAGCGCAACGTCAAGGATCATCATTACCAGAAAGCCGGCCATTACACCAAGTGTTCCAGGGTGGGAATGCTCTCCAAGGTGTGCTTCCGGGATCAGTTCCTCGACTACAACATACAGCATCGCGCCCGCGGCTGCGGAGAGCAGCCAGGGCATGAAAGGCGTAAGCTGCGCTGCAGCCAAAACCACCAGCACGCCGAAAATCGGTTCCACTACACCGGACAGCGCGCCGTAGAGAAAAGCGCGCGGGCGCGACAGCCCCTCTTGCTGCAATGGCAGAGACACCGCCGCGCCCTCGGGAAAGTTTTGGATGCCAATGCCGAGCGCCAGCGCACCGGCGGCCGCGATCAGGCCGGCCTCTCCGTTGTGCTGTGCCGCGCGGGCGAACGACAGGCCGACCGCCATACCCTCCGGTATGTTATGCAGCGTTACGGCGAGCACGAGCAGCGTGGTGCGCCGGAAAGAGGAGGGCAGCCCCTCGGCTCGGACGGCACCGCTGTGCAGATGCGGGAGCAGGCCGTCCAGCGCGAGCATGAGCAGAATGCCGAGGATAAAGCCGCCGGCGGCAGGGATCCAGCCGATCCCGCCAGCCGCCTCGGCCTCTTCAATAGCGGGGATCAGCAGGCTCCAAACCGAAGCCGCGATCATAACGCCAGCCGCAAAGCCGAGGAAAATACGCTGCAGCAACGCGCTCGATTTGCGGCGCAGGAAAAATACCATAGCGGCCCCCAGCGAGGTCATCGCAAAAGTAAAACCAGTGCCGGCCGCCGCCCAAACCAATGCTTGTATCATAAAAAGGCCTCCTTTCCGGATGGAAGTATGATAAAAAGTCCGTTCTGATAATAGAAAAGTTTATTGACAATTATAGTTAGCGCAAACCAACTACAATTATAGATATCCATGCCAAGACTGTCAAGGCAAATGTCTGCCGCCTGAATATGGAGCGAATGCGTATACTTCATTATACATGCTTCGCGCACCCGCCGCAAGAGGGAGATATAGGGGATGGCGGGCATATTGGCGGAAAGGCGTCGCGGCTGCAGGGTCGTGCGGCAGGCGCCTTTTCCTTGCTGGTTTGCCGGTCGCTGTGGTATAATAAAAATAAATGCTATAAGGAGGAACCGAATATGCCGGTGTCACGGGAAAACGTTTTATATTTTGATCCCAACAGCGGGGAACAGGCCGCTGTTTTGAAATCCATCCTGGTACGGATGGGGGTGCGTATTCGAAATGTCGCGCCGGAGGCAGCAGGACAGACGATTGGCTGTCTGCTTGGCCGAAAGGGGTTCGATGCGCGCGAAGCGCCGGAGACGCCGGCGCTGGCTGAGCCCGTGCTGGTGCTGGATGGTTTTACGGATAAGCGTCTGGAGATCCTGCTGCGTGAAATGAAAAAGAACGGCGTATCCATCCCGTATAAAGCGGTCGTGACAGAGACGAATCTGGGCTGGCTGTTCCACCAACTGTATGACGAGCTGGCGGCGGAGCATGAGGCGATGAGCAAATGATCGAACGCGAGATAGCAGACTTTGATTTGGAGCAGATCGCTCGGTCGGGACAATGCTTCCGCTTTCGGGAGCTGGGGGAAAAAAGGTACTCGGTCGTTGCGGGAGGGAAGTATATCGAAGTCTGCCAGGAAGGGCGGCTGGTGCGGTTCGATTGTTCGGAGGAAACATTCGAGTCGGTCTGGCGAGGATATTTTGACCTGGATGCGGACTATGGCAGGTATAAGCGGGCGGTCGCTAAGCGGGACCAATACCTACAGCGTGCGGTTGCGGCGGGATGCGGGCTGCGCATCCTACGGCAGGAGCTGTGGGAGACCATCGTGTGCTTTATCATATCCCAACAGAACAATATCGGGCGCATCACGAAATGCGTCGAAAATTTATGTTCCCTTTTTGGGGAAATCTGCTATAATAGGAGTGGACAGGTATACAATGCTTTCCCGACGGTCGAACGCCTTGCCGCCTGCACGCTGGAGGAGCTTGCGCCCATCCGTCTGGGCTATCGGGCGAGATACATACTGTCCGCCGCGCGGCAGGTTGTATCGGGCGAAGTAGACCTGGAGGCTGTCCGGCATATGGACTATGCCCATGCCCGCACCGAGCTGATGCGACTGTCCGGAGTGGGGCGCAAGGTAGCGGAATGTATTTGCCTGTTTGCGCTGCATCATATCGATGCGTTCCCAATCGATACGCATATCCGGCAGGTATTGGATGCCCACTATCCCAAGGGCTTCCCGTTAAAGCGCTATCGGGGATTTGCGGGCGTTATGCAGCAGTATGCATTTTATTATGAACTTGTGACAAACTGAAGCAAAGGAGTGTAGGAATATGGCGGTTTTAACCATTACAAAGGATAATTTTGAACAGGAGGTACTGCAGTCGGACAAGCCGGTTCTGCTCGATTTCTGGGCGAGCTGGTGCGGCCCGTGCCGCATGGTTTCTCCAATTGTGGACGAGATCGCGGAAGAGCGCGCGGATATTAAAGTCGGCAAAATCAATGTGGACGAACAGGGCGCGCTCGCGCAGGAGTTCGGCGTAATGAGCATTCCGACACTGGCCGTAATCAAGGACGGCCAACTCGCGAATAAAGCGGTCGGCGCGATGCCCAAAGCCAATATTCTTGCGCTGCTGTAAAAAAGAAAACGGAAACGGGAATTTCCCGTTTCCGTTTTTTTTATCAGCCGTCCGGACGCGCGCCAGAAACAGTGTTAAGTGGGGATATCGCCGAGCCGGTAGATTGTCAGGGAAATGTTGCTGTAAAAATACGTGCTTCCGCTGCCAATGACCCGCAGCGTGGCCGGGGCGGAGGAAACCGCTACCGGCGATGTGAACGCAATGCTTACAGTTTCGGTCGAAGTGTGGAAGTTATGCGATGCGGAAGCGCCAGCGACAAAGGACCCGTTTAACTCAAGCGTAAAGCTGATATTATAGGGGAATGTCACACCGCTTCCAGGCGCCATGCCGCCGTCAAAGACCACGGCATAAACGCCGGGATGGTTGATGGTGAAAATTGCGCTGTTGAGCTCGTGCGAGATGGAAGTGCCGTAGGAAAGTGCGTTCCGGTCAAAAATCAGGGCGTTATTTTCTGTGCCGCCGGGGTGCGAGGGGATGGAATAGGCGGATAACAGGTTGACCGTCGCACCGCTTTGGCCATCCTGCCCTCTGGGAATCGTAAAATCGAGTACAGCGTCTTTTTCCGTACCCGAGTTGACGACGCTGGCTTCGGTGCCGGGATCTCCGGTGGTAACTGTGCCGACACGGACGGTGGCGGCATCGCCATCTTCACCGGTTGGGCCGGTTGCACCCGTGGGACCAGTGGGGCCGGTTGGTCCGGTTGGACCAGTTGCACCTGTGGGACCGGTGGGTCCAGTTGCTCCGGTGCCAGTTGCGCCTGTCGGGCCTGTGGGACCCGTTGCACCTGTGGGACCGGTCGGCCCAGTCGCACCGGTACCCGTCACGCCCGTAGGTCCGGTCGGTCCGGTCGCGCCAGTTGGACCGGTTGCACCCGTGGGACCAGTGGGTCCAGTTGCTCCGGTGCCAGTTGCGCCAGTCGGGCCTGTGGGACCTGTTGCACCTGTGGGACCGGTCGGCCCAGTCGCACCGGTACCCGTCACGCCCGTAGGTCCGGTCGGTCCGGTCGCGCCAGTTGGACCGGTTGCACCCGTGGGACCAGTGGGACCAGTTGCTCCGGTGCCAGTTGCGCCAGTCGGGCCTGTGGGACCCGTGGAACCCGCTGCACCTGTGGGACCGGTCGGCCCAGTCGCACCGGTACCCGTTATGCCCGTCGGTCCGGTCGGTCCGGTCGCACCAGTCGGCCCCGTGGGGCCAGTAGGTCCGATTGCGCCGAAGCCGGTAGCACCCGTGGGACCTGTCGGTCCGGTCGCACCGGTGGGGCCGGTCGGCCCTGTCGCGCCGGTGGGGCCGGTCGGGCCGCCGGCGGGCCCTGTTGCGCCTGTCGCGCCGGTGGCGCCTGTCGCACCCGTCGCGCCCGGGAAACCTCCCGGCCCCTGAGGACCGGTCGCACCCGTAAAGCCGCGCGGCCCCATCGGACCACGCTCGCCGCGATACCCGCGCGGGCCTTCAGGTCCTGTCGGGCCTGTGGGACCGGGCGGGCATTGCTGGCCGCCGCATGTGCCGCCGCAGATCTTATCCATCCACTTGTCGGAGGAGCAGCCGGAACCGTCCCGTCCAACAAATTGTGAGCGATCGTACATGTCTTTCTTCCTTTCGGGAAATTTGCCGGATGATATCATTCGGCACTGCATTCTATGCGTGGGGGCGGTCTCCGGTCACTCCGCACCGGAGGCGCGCTGCGCAAAATACCGGCGGTTGTAGGCGACTGCGGGGGAATCCGGCCAGAAAGCCGCGGCATGCTCGTTCCATGCGGCGGCTTCGTCATGCTGCCCCAAGTGGTCGCAGCACACGCACAGCCCCAGACAGGGGATATACCCATAGCAGGAAACCTGCACAAAACCGCCCCGTTCTGTCCTGCGCGGCGCACGCAAGGCGGTTTCGTACCAGAACCTGGCCAAGGCATAATGCTCCTCCTGCAATTCAAGCGCGGCGAGCGCACAGCAGGTTTCCCCGCGCGGTTCATCCATGGAAAAGGACAGAAGCAGGGCGGCTTTCGCTTCGTCCCGTTGCCCGAGCGTGCAGAGGCAGTCGGACAGGTTGCGGCAGGCCTCTATCCGGTTTTCGGTCCAACCGTCCGGACGGGATAGGAAATCACGGAACGCAGCCACAGCCGCGTCCCACTGCTGATGCGCCATCAGCTCGCGCGCATAATAAAACTGCTCGCGCGCGGTCAGTGTTCCTTTTTCGGCGCGCTGCTTTTCATAAATATCAAGATTGCGGCGGCTGTCTGTTTTCCGCTCCTTGCGGTGTTCGACAGCTGCGTCCGCATACAAAATGCGTCCTTGTGGGGTGATGCACTCATGCACTGCGCCCTGCCAGGTAAATCCGGCTGCCCGCCGGAGCAGGCGCTCCCGAAAATAAACAAACGTCGGCTTGCCCTGCGGGTCGAACGCCACATGATAGGGAAGCATGACAACGTCGGCGGCTGCTTCCGCAAGCTGTTGCTTGAGCGCGGCAAAGCCCGCGCGGCTCTCCGGCGGTATCACATCGTCCGCGTCCAGCCACAGGATATAATCGCAGCCCGCCTGCGCGAACGAATAATTGCGCGCAGCAGAAAAATCATTGCACCAGGCAAAGTCCAGCACCCTGCCGTATTGTGACGCGATGGCCCTGGTCTGGTCGGAGGAACCAGTATCGACAATAATGATCTCGTCTGCGATCCCCTGCACGCTGTCCAGACAGCGCGCCAGCACCGCCTCTTCATCCTTCACGATCATGCAAAGACTAATGGAAACCATAAAAAAACCCTCCCGCGCAGTCTATGCTGCGCGGGAGGCGGGGGACAGCGCACGGAGCGGAAAAGGGGAAGCGCGACGGTCAAAAATCGTGACGGAAGCCGCCGCTGCTGCCCAGATGCTCCAAAGTGGAAATGACAAGCTCGATCTGTTGAAAGCATTCCGGATCGGAAAGGCTGTCGTCGCGGATATAGCCCTTGATCCGGTTGAGCGCGCGGTAATAAATAGAATCCATCAGCTTATTGACGTCCACTCCGATGAGGGACGGGAATTCCACGCGGATATCCTGCTTGGAAAGGACCTCGCGGAATACCTCCAGAAATAATTCGTTTTTCTCCAAAGCAATCACCTCTTAATAAGAATAGGTCAAAAACACCCTAATGTCAATAGGTCGAATTGACATAATAAAATGGGTGATAGAATTGAGCCGATTAAGAGAATTGCGCGAGGAAAAAGGATATACCCAAATCAAAATGCAGATGTTGACAGGTATCGACCAGAGCGATTACTCGAAAATAGAAAACGGGAAAAGATATTTTACATTGGAGCAGTTAAAGCGTATCGCAATCGTGCTGGAAACGAGCATGGATTATTTGGCGGGTTTAACGGATGAGCGAAAACCCTATCCGCGCAGGAAAGAATAAAAGGAAACGGCACCACCCTCCCTTTTTTCGTGTTGCATGACTTGGTTTTTTGGCGTTTTTGATGCTTGTTTAGAAAAATAAAAATGCGTTTCAAAAACACTCAAAACCCGCGCCACGTCTTGATGAAATGAAAAAAACCGCACAGCGCTGAACATCATTGCGCGGCACCTGCTGACCAGCGACAGCGGCATCTACTGCTCCAATGTCCAGACGAGCTGCTGGGGCGACAGGGATTAGACCGTGATCTGCATCCGGCCCGGCAAAATCCCAGTTTTCGATCTGGGAGCAGGGTACAATGCGGATAGGTAGGAACAGCGCGGCATGGCTCTTGCTGCAAGTCAGTGTGCCGTACCATGCGCTCAAATTGCTCGGAAGCAATTATGCGTGCACACAGGATGCGTTTCAGAAGCTATGCCGCGCGGGGTATCTGGAAGTTGTCAAGGCACCGGGGCACAAAAGCTTTTTCGTCACAGATTCCGGATTTGAAGCCTATTGCCGCTTGAGGCAAAAAGACCGTAGGAAGTCGAACGCTTTCATCTGGGACAAGCCGACGGGCACGCACAGCATCGAAAAGGCGGTTCGGCGCAGCCGCATCAACGAGGCGCGGCTGTTCTTCGTCCTGCTTTGCAGGCGCAAGTACCAGACATCCTTACAGATTAAGCGCGAACAGGAACGACAGGCTGTCCGCAGCACAGACAGCCTGAAATATTCCCGGTTTGTCGGCTGCATCTATGATGAAGAACGTTTTCTACATCTGGTGTACCACTTCGGGAACGGCAACCAACGGCTCAATCCCAACGGCGAGAAAAACGCCGACGTGCGGCTGGCCGGGGCAATGATGTCGTTTGAGAAAGTGATCCTCGTCGAAACGCCCGAAGCGATCGCAGACATTCTGGAATATTCGCTCTGGGCGCTGAAAAAGGCTCCACGTTCACTCCGGCATATGAAGATGAACTCCATATCACATGGGAGGACAACGCAATCCTGCTGCCGTTGGATGGGTTGGCACAAGCCCTTGTGCAGCACTTTGACCGGAAGGGCTGGTGCGTCACCATTGCACAGATGGAAGAGCAGGAGAAAGAAAAGGCAGGCATTACACTATCCCTTCTTCATGGGCAATGGATGGAACTGCTGGAGTATCTCGCGCAGGAGCCTGCCCCGGAAGCGCCGGTGCGTATTATCGCGTGGGATTTTCAGCAGCCGGTGCTGCGGCAGCGGGGTACGCTGCCGACAAAAGCGCGGGTCGGGGTGTGACTGTTACAAGCGAAATAACAAAGCGGTACGGAATGCTCCGTACCGCTTTGTTATGTATTTACTTTCGTTTGTTGCTACGGCCGAACAGATAGTCCAGCGATACCTGATAATAGTCGGCTAATTTGACTGCCAGATCGAACGGCAATACACGTTCCCCGCGCTCGTACTTGGAATAAAGGGATTGATCGCACAAAATAATTTCTGAGATCTGCTTTTGCGTCAGGTCAGCATCTTCACGCAAGTCTCGGATTCTGAGATTCATAACCATCACCAAGGTAACGATAACAAAGTTTTTTTCTTCTTCCGCAAACACACAATCAAGTTCTTTGCTGCTTTTTCCTCGTACATAGGCATCTCGCCAGAGCTGGCTTTTCAAGTAAAATCCACTTGAATTGTCTATACGAGTCTTTTGCGAAAGCGATCTGCTGCAGATAATTGATAGAAACTGGATTCGAGGAAAATATGCCTTGCCTTTATTCGCTGTCCCTGCTCCCGCATAGCCTATAAACAACATAGTTAGCAACTTTGTGTACTTCGCTCTATTCAAGGAAAATAAAATGAAATCCTAAACGGTGTGCCTTTCCTTGATACGCTTGACAGCATAGCCCAATCGAACAATAGCCTCCACAAGCATCGCAGGGATAGACATGGAACAGAAATGTGTGAAATCATATCCCTCATAGTACATAGTTTGAACGACTTCAGCTATCGTTTGCTCGCCTTCCCCAATGCTTCCAAACTAAAGGGGGATTAAACAAGCGCTGTCCAGACCGGCACCAAGCTGAAGTGATGGCCTAATTTTATTCCAAGACAAAGGTGTGACCTCCGCCCTTCATTTGTCTTGACAACAGATCACTGCCGTCCTTTCTTCTGCCGATTGCGGAAGTCCTTTTCGATGTCATCCGTCCAGTGCTCATTCAGAGGCACGCTGCTGCTAGAATAAAAATAGTACAAGTCAAAATGAGCAAATTCCCAATAAGCAATAGATGATACAATAGAAGTATAGTATTGAAAGAGGATCTCATTATGCAAAGCAGCATGACAAACGGTTTAAACTGGATTCAGTCCAGTACTATCTTGATCATAAAGAACTTAGTGTTCGTGGCTGTGCTCAGAATCTCGGTGTAGGTGACAGCACTCTGACGAAATGGCTGAAGAATTTCAGGGAGTCTGGAAATATCCCTATTCATGGCTCCGGTAATTACGCTTCTGATGAGCAGAAAGAGATTGCCCATTTGAAACGTGAGCTTCGTGATGCCTAGGACACACTCGATGTGCTAAAAAGTTATCAGCATTTTGGGAAAATAACAGAAGCCATTTATATAGAGGTTTCTGAAAAGACGGAAGCTGCCAGAAAACAGGATCGCCGGGTTTACGTTTCCGGAATGCTGAACTATTTAGGCGTTTCGCGGTCTGGATACCGTTCATGGTTGAAACATACCCCTACCGATACGGAAAAGCGCAGGGAATACATAAAAGCCAAAATACAGGATATTCATGATGAATCCAAGCAAAACTACAGAACTCCCCAAATCACCAGAAAGTTGCGTCAGAATGGAGAGATCATCCCAGAACGTAGAACGTACTGTTGGGAAATATATGAAGGAAATGGGGATCAAGGCCAAATGGGTGAAACCGTGGACGATCACTACCATAGATTTCGATTTCAACAACGAACTTCAAAATATCCTGAATGAACAGTTTACTCCTGATCGTCCAAATGCGGTATGGTGCAGCGATATTACATATATCTTGACAAACAAAGGCTTTGTCTATCTGACAAGCATTATAGATCTGTTTTCCTGAAAGATTATTGCTTGGACACTCAGTCAGATTTGAGAGGTATCCTGTGTGATTGACACCATTGGTAAAGCGAAAGCCAGACGCAGCACAGAACTGTCGTTAATTATCCACAGTGACAGAGGAAGCCAGTATGTATCCCAGGCATAGCGAGAAGCTACTGCAAAAATGCAGCGCAGCTACTCGAAAAAGGCTTTTCCGTGGGATAATGCATGCATCGAATCGTTTCACGCGCTTGTCAAACGGGAATGGCTGAACCGGTTTAAAATACAGGATTACCGGCAGGCATATCGTCTGGTATTCGAGTACATCGAAGCTTTTTACAATACCAAACGTATCCACTCATGTCGCCAAATGACTTTGAATTACTTTATGAGCAAACACAGACAAACTGTTCTTAGTAAGTTAAGTTGAGGATTAACTTCTCTTTTTAACTGGTGCTAAATCTTGACATAGGACCATTAGTGTTTTACCTGTATCGTTGTATGAAAAAATAGTATCAGGTGAAATTACGCTTCATGATTGGATGAAAAACGCCAAGCGGATGGGGCTGGATGCGGCAGGTATCAGTACAGCTATGCTGAAAGAACACACGCCAGTTTATCTGAACCGTGTAAACAGGTTGATTGATGAAGTCGGTATTCCGATAGCGATGGCATCCGCCTACCCAGACTTCACACATCCGGACGCTTTGCAGCGCGAACGCGAACTGGAATACTTGAGGCGGGATATCGCAATGTGTTCAGAACTGAGGTTGCAATATGTTCGCGTGCTGGCGGGACAAGCTCATCTGGAAACTAGCCGCGAAGAAGGCATTCGTTGGGCAGTAGAAATGCTGCGCCGCGCCGCGGTTACGGCCGCTAAATTTGGCGTAACACTGGTTTATGAAAATCATTTCAAGCCAACGGCATGGGAGTATGCCGATTTCAGCTTTCCAATCGATATTTTCCTCGAAATTGCCCTGAAAATTAAAGGAAGCGGTGTAAAACTGAATTTTGACACTGGCAATGTGACGGCACTGGGCTTGGACCCAATTCCCATTCTAAAAAAAATATATCCCGATGTGGCGACAGTCCATATTTCAGATATGGCAGAGTTGGGTAAATTTGCTCCGGTTGTTATCGGTACTGGCGTGACCCCGAACAAAGAAATATTGGCGTATCTGAAACAGCAAGGCTTTAATGGGTTGGTCTGCATAGAAGAAGCAAGCGGAACAGGATATGATGGTATCCGTAAGGCCGTAGAATTTGTTCGAAGCGCATGGGAGGAGGCGTTATGAAAGCGTTAGTAGTAATAGAAAACGGATTGGCCGAGATGCGCGAAGTGAAAACACCGGACTATGGAGCGGATGAAGTGTTGGTTCGCGTAAAGGCCTGCGCAATCTGCGGTAGCGATGTTCATGGCTATGACGGGTCGAGTGGTCGCCGTCAACCACCGATCATTATGGGGCACGAGGCAGCTGGAATGATCGAATGTATTGGAGAGCGTGTGACACGGTACAAACCGGGCGACCGAGTCACGTTCGATTCAACAGAGTACTGTGGTTCATGTTATTATTGCCGTAAAGGCATGGTGAATCTGTGCATGCATCGTCGCGTACTCGGCGTCCATTGCGCGGAATATAGCCGCGACGGTGCTATGGCGCAATATATTGCAGTGCCAGAAAGGATTCTATATCATAGAGTAGTTATTAAAGCCCCTCTCCAAGGGTTGTGCTACACGGTAGGGGATGCTGCGGATCAGTAATTACTACCCACCACAAGATGGTTCAAGAAGGGTTACAACCACAGCCTCTATTACGGCACCGAAGTAAATTTCTGAACGCAAACAAAGCCATATTGGCTGTTTTGATGTGATTAGCTCCCCCTTGAAAACGACGTGATATGTTGCCGTTAGACAAGGGGGAGCTTTACTTATGCGGTATCGGCAGAGCGGGTGGATTAGCATATCGCCGAGCATACAAGGGAACTTAGTCGTCGGGCGCGATACGTCGCGCTTCCAAATAGTAACATTTTTCGATGCTCGTCCATTGAAAAAGTTTTGCGCGGTAGCACGCCTGCGCGCAGTATCTGTGGGAACAGGCCGGCTTTCGAGAGGTTCGGTAAAAGAAAGCCTATGATAGATAGCGGCGTAGTAGTGTTTCCGTTCCATGGATATAGTCGATTCCTGCTTCCGTGTTTTCTGCGAGTAACTCATCAAGTGCCTGCTTATACATAGCGCTTCCTCGAGTGCAAACGGAGTAAGAGATTGCGTTATCCCAGCAAGGTGACAGGATAGAGTGGTCTGCGCCATGCCGGACGGTACGGCGCGTTGCATCAGGAGGTGCAAGGCTGCGACATGATCGACATGGCACAGCAACCGGTACACAGCTTAAAAACAGATGCTATCTTCGTGCAGATAGACCAGTTCTGCCAGCATCCTGCGCGCATGGCAGACGACATGCTAGACTTGAGTCGTTCCCAGTACGCATTAGCAGCCGCCGTCGAGTGATTATCATCTCCGGTGGCGAATACGAGAGGGACGCGCTAACTGTATGCCTATATTGTCTGTGCAATGGGCGCAGCATGCTGCATAGGCCGCGTGTGCTGTTAGTCGCTAAAAAACGCAACAGTCTGCGCCACCTGTGGCAGCAGATGGTCGATCCGACATCCGCCATTCTACATCAGTGGAAAATCGTATATCGGTGCTATACTTTCGGTAATAAAGAATACGGTCACTTGGGAGAACGGATCTCCAAGGTGGCCGTATTTTTGGTAACACAGCATACTCAATGATGCTGAGCAGCCTATATCCAAGACAGAAAATCAACTCTGAAGCCCTTGCTGCTAAAAAACAGCCGCAGGGGGGATTTTTTATCCAAGTATTTTTCCCTTTTCTGTACAATAAATGCAGGATAACTGCCTATATGCAGAATGGAGGAATAACATTTGGGAAATATTTACGGTTATATCAGAGTATCCAGCACTGACCAGAACGAGGATCGGCAGCTTGCTGCGTTGCGGGCCAAAAGAGTGCAGAGCAATCGCATCTATATGGACAAACAGAGCGGCAAAGATTTTAATCGCCCGAAATATAAGCGCATGTTGAAAAAGTTAAAACAGGGCGACCTGCTCTATATTATGAGCATTGACCGGCTGGGGCGTAATTATAAAGAGATACAGGAACAGTGGCGCATTTTAACGAAAGAAAAGGGCATTGAGATCTGCGTGCTGGATATGCCGCTGCTGGACACCCGGCAGGGCAAGGACCTGATGGGAACATTTATTGCCGACCTTGTGCTGCAAATCCTGTCCTTTGTGGCGGAGAGCGAGCGCGCAAATATCCGCAAGCGGCAGGCCGAGGGCATTATCGCAGCCAAAGCGCGCGGCGTGAAGTTCGGCAGACCAGCTCTGCCCCTGCCCGATAACTTCTACGAAGTACATAAAGCGTGGCGCGACAAAAAGATACCCCTCCGGCTGGCAGCAGAAACCTGCGGCATGCCGAAAGGGACTTTCTATTATAAAGCTGTGAAATTTGAGAAAGAGAGATAAATATAGCGGCTGAAAACTCGAAAAGGTATACTTTTCAAAACAAACCCTACTCTTACCATGTTATTTATAATATCGGTCGGATACTTTTATAAATAAGGAAATAAATAAAAAAATTTCCCCTACGGTCGCGTTTATAAAAGTATAGTTTTTGAAAACGGAAGAAAGGTGAGAAGATGCTGGCGTTATCCGTTCAAGAAGGAGATTATATCACGATCGGCGATGATATTGTGATTCAGATATATGCGCAAAAGGGAAAGCTGACGCGTATTGCAATCGACGCGCCCAGAGAAATGCCGGTTGTTCGCTCCAAACTGGTAGAAGAGCAGGGAGCAACGCCGGAATGTATGAAGCGCTTCCGCAGCAGCAAACCGTAAAAATCAATTTGATTCAAACGGATTGACCCGTTTTGAATAGAAATTTATCAACTAAAGGGCCGCAGACGGATGGATTCGCTGCGGACGGATTCTGAAAAGGAGAATGATTTATGAGAATCCAGCACAACATTATGGCAATGAATGCCTACCGCAACTACAACAACAATACCTCAGCGCTGTCCAAGAACCTTGAAAAGCTGTCCTCGGGCTACAAGATCAACCGCGCGGGCGACGACGCGGCCGGTCTTGCGATTTCCGAGAAGATGCGCGCGCAGATCACTGGTCTGGAAACCGCACAGAAGAACGTAAAGGACGGCATCTCGCTGGTAAAGACCGGTGAGGGTGCAATGCAGGAAGTGCAGGACATGCTCAACCGTATGGTCGAGCTGGCCACCCAGTCCGCGAACGGCACCTACGACAACGAGGTTGACCGTGACAACCTGCAGAAGGAAGTAGACCAGCTCAAAACCGAAATCGACCGTATTGCAGATTCCGCGAACTTCAACGGCATTAAGCTGCTGGACGGAAGCCTGAGTGGCGGCTCCCAGGTTGATAATCTTGCAATTGATGCGACCACCGCGGTTAAGGGTACCTATACGACTGCCGCTGTAGCGGATACCGGTGCGCTCGGCAAGCTGACTACGGATGATATTGGCAAGACGCTGGATTACACGGTTACCTGGAAGGACAGCAGCGGCAAGGAGCAATCCACAACCGTTTCCCTTACCTATCAGGGGGATGGCACGGGCGCCGTTGCAAAGAACAACACGAAAAATTATTTTACCGACGCAAATGGAAATAAGTATTATCTCGATGCAAGCGGTACTGGCGCTAAGCTTGCGGCATCCAAGGTTTTCAGTGGTATCGTGGCTGGTCTGAAGGCGGACAGCAATTTCTCCGCTAATTTTGATATTGCGGCCGGTACCGGCCGCAAGATTGTCTTTACCTCCAAGCAGGAGGGTTCTGCGGGTGCACAGGTAGTCGGCGTCGGTGTGAGTGAAAATACCAGTCTTGCTGCAGGTTTTACAGCATCTATGGCAGGTGACGTTGTCCGTACGGAAGCCTATGATTCCATGCAGAAGTTTGATGCCAGCAAGATTACAGTCGCTGACGGCGCTGCGTCTGGCGTTACCTTGGAGCAGTTGAAGGCAAATATCTTTGAATTGGATGGACACAAGTTTCTGGTTGCTACCGGCCTGACCAACGATCAGATCAAGGCGCTGGGCGATGATGTAACCATCATCTCTCTTGCTTCTAAGGGTGCCCCAGATGCTGCGGATGCCAAGCAGATTGCCGCGGAAATCAGCCGTGTGACCGGCATGGAAACCAAGGTATATGACGCTGCGGTTACAAAGGCCAACATTAGTACGACAGACATCGTATTTACCAAGGATAAGCTGAGCCTGAATGGCAGCTCGCTCACCCTGCAGATCGGTGACACATCGGATAAGTACAACCAGCTGGATGTTAAAATCAAGGATATGCATACTGCCGCTCTTGGAATTGATTCATTGAGTGTTGCTACGCAGGAGGCGGCGCAGGCAGCAGTGGATACCATTAAAAATGCGATCAATACCGTATCCTCTGTGCGTGGTACGCTGGGTGCGACCCAGAACCGTCTGGAGCACACCCAGAACAACCTGTCCGTCATGACCGAGAACATTCAGGATGCTGAGTCCACCATCCGCGACACCGACGTGGCCGATGAGATGATGGCGTACACCAAGAACAACATTCTGGTACAGTCCGCGCAGGCAATGCTGGCGCAGGCCAACCAAGTGCCGCAGGGCGTTCTGCAGCTGCTCCAGTAAGCTGTATTTTCTCTGTATTTGCGGCACACACCAAGTTATAATCCGGATGGGGGCGGGCATTTTGTCCGCCCCCGTTTTTATGAGAAAGGACCGATCCTATGAACAGCGATGCCCTTGCACTGGCTCGCCGTCTGGCAGAGTTGGACCAAAAAGAAACTGCACAGCAGGCATATACGCTTGTGCTGCAACAGTCGGATGGATCAGACCCTGCTGCCGAGATGGAGGCTGCAAGCTACATCTTTTTTTCAGAGGGAGAGTATCAGACAGCCTATACGACCTTTGTTTCTCTGTACAACCGCGGATATTATCAAGCGGAATTGATGGATCTGATGATGCAGGCCTTTTATCTGCCCAATGTGGAAGCGCAGCAGAAATGTTATCAGGAAAACTGTGAGCTTCTTGGCGGGTATCCCTATTTGTTTTGTAAGGATTTCCTCCCATTTGACAGCCTTCCAATCTTATTTTTCCCTTTTAATGATAAGGGGTATATTCCTTTTTTCAAAACCCAAAACCGCTTTGGAGAATATATTGATTTTAATGATCCGGTAATAGACCGGAACTTCTTCCATGACCTTGAAAATCCCATCCTTGCAGAGGATGTTTTCTCTCAATATCAGTTGGAGTATTTAAATGACAATGTGCGCAAAAGCGAATGGGTAGCACGCGAGAACCATATCTATCTTCACTATACGGATTGGAATACCTTTTGTGCGTATTTAAGCTGCCTGCAATTCTCCCGGCTTTTACCACAACAAAAATTTGTTTTTCTGGTTGAAAAGGAGATTGCGCAATATCCCATTGATTTTGCTGAACGATTTGGCATTGATTACAGCAGGAACAGGGTCAGGCCGTTTTCCTATCAAGAGGTTACGCGCCTCATCTGGCATACGCAGTTGGCCACGCATAATGGGGGGGATTTCTTTAATGAAATCTTTCATAACCATCCGAATCTGCTCACCATGGAGTCCGTGATGTTCCATGAACTGAGCCAGAAAATCAAAACTGCAAAAAAGGAATTGCGCCGTCAGGCAGGCAAGACGCAAAAAGGTATGATGGCTCGTTTGACAGATAAGGATATGCTCGTTTCCTTATTACTGGGCCGTGAAGATGCCTGTGCAGGCTTGGATTACAAAGCGCGTATCGTTCCCGCCGTTTTTTTTCAGCCACACTTTCCAAATATGCTGTATCATATTATGTTGGCAGGGAAAAAAGGTGTATCCACGCTATATTCTGAACAGTATGAATCTATTCGCGAATCCCCGATTTTTCAGAATTTCAAGTATATCAAAACATTCACACCTATGCGCCGTATTACGACCAGCTATGCGGCAAGTGTTCGGTTTATGTATGCCCAGGCACAGATGGATCAGGGGAGAGAGGGGGGAAAACCTTTAAGGTGGTTTCAGATGTTGTATCTGAGCGTATACAAAACCGAAGCTTTATGATTGACCCACAGGACCGGCTGTACAGAGACAGCGTACTTGTTCGCTTTGAGGATGGCAAGCTCAACCCAACGGCGACCTTTACTTCCTTGGCAGGATTTCTGGACATCCCGTATACCGAGAGTATGACCTATTGCTCAGGGCGGGATGGACTCAATCCGGAATCGCTTGAGGGAAATGTCAGGGGCTTTGATCTTGCCACGGTCTATAGAACCTATGATGAATATGCAAATGATGAAGAGCGAGCCTTTTTGGAATATTTTCTGAGAGATGCTTACGAAGAGTATGGATATGATTTCCATTACTACAAAGGTGAACCGGTTGATGAGCAATGGATAAGGGAAAAAATTGCGCGTTTTACTTGTATTGATGGATATATTATGAGAACGTATGGACGTATTTTGGAACATCGGCGAGACGGCAAAACAGGGGAACCTCTGGAAGAAGAAGATATTCGCCAAAGGTGTGCTGCAGTTATCATACCGGAAAAAGAAAAACGATTTAATTTGGCTTGCCGCCTGCTCGCGGGTTTGTCGTTTGTCAATCGACAGGGACAGCCCCTTCGGATGATGAAGAAACTCGAACTCGATCCTGCGCTGCTGGAGCAGCCGCTTTATCATTGATAAGGAGGGGCGTTATGGAACACAAAGGGACAGTTTATTTTTTCACCGGTTTGTCTGGTGCCGGCAAGACCACATTGGGTGGATTGTTTTATCAACGACTCAAGGCCACAAAGCCCAATGTGGTGTATTTGGATGGGGATGCAATCCGGCCCATATTCGGTGAGGACAGCGGCTACACGCAGGACGATCGCCTGCGCTGGGCAGGGCGGATCTTCCGTGTATGCAAGATGCTTGCCGACCAAGGCATTGATGTCATCTGCTGTTCGATCGCCATGTTCTCTTCTGTACGGCGGTGGAACCGCGAGAATATCAGCCAGTATAAGGAAATTTACATTCGGGTAAAAAAAGAGACTCTGTTGGCACGCAATCAAAAGGGATTGTATACGGCTGGATGTAACGTGGTAGGGGTGGATATTCCATTTGATGAACCGCAAAGCTCTGATCTGGTCGTGCAGAATGACGGCGAACAAACGCCGCAGGAGCTGGTCGAGCAGATCGAGCATATCTTATATCCTAATATCGTGGAAAACCCCATTGATAACCGCGATTATTGGAACCGTTATTATCAGGATCAGATTTGCACCATAGAACCTTCTCCATTTGCACGATATGTGGCGACGATGACCGGGGCGGGGGGGCGGCTGGTTGATCTAGGATGCGGTAACGGGCGGGATGCCTTGTTTTTTGCGGATATCGGATTAGATGTGGTTGCGATTGATCTGTCTGATGCTGCGATCCGTATGCTCCAGAAGTTGGAAAGAGGGAATCCGCACTTTATCTGTGGTGATTTTATCAACGAATCTGTTCATCAGTCGAAGAGTTATGATTACGCATATAGTCGATTCACGATTCATGCAATCAACAGCAAGCAGGAACAACTGTTGCTGCGCTCCATGTATCGTGCCCTTAAACCCGGTGGAAAGTTTTTCATCGAAGTGCGCGGGATACATGATCCTCTGTATGGCAAGGGGCAGCAGCAGGAACGCAACGCTTTTTTTTACAACAATCATTATCGCCGATTTATTGTGATGGATGAACTAGTAGCAGCTCTGAGAAAAATCGGTTTTCGTGTGGAGTATGCGCAGGAACGTACAGGATTTGCACCTTATGGAAATGATGATCCACCGGTAATCCGTATTGTAGCAATTCGCCAGGAGGGATGAGATGATGGTGTGGGCAGATCTCCATATGCACTCTGCGGCATCAGATGGGCAGCTTTCGCCAACTGACTTGGTGCGCAAAGCGCAAGCAGCGGGGATAGAACTGCTCGCTCTGACCGATCATGATACACTGAGCGGGACGGAGGAAGCGATCCGTGCAGGCAGAACATATGGTATTCAGGTTTTGCGAGGGATTGAGCTGGGAGCGAGTGAGCATCGCTATATGCACATTCTGGGACTTGGCATGTCTGATGTCGGGACTGCATTGCCTGCGCTTTGTGACACGCTACAACGCAGTCGTAACGAACGAAAATATCGTATCATTGCTTTTCTTCATGAAAAGGGCATCGATATTTCGATAGGCGACGTGGAACAGCTTGCCGGTGGCAAAGTAGTTGCAAGACCGCATTTTGCTCAGGTATTAGTCCAACAAGGCTATGTATCCT
Organism: Intestinibacillus sp. NTUH-41-i26; assembly: GCF_032769475.1. GTDB lineage: Bacteria > Bacillota > Clostridia > Oscillospirales > Butyricicoccaceae > Agathobaculum > Agathobaculum ammoniilyticum. The sequence goes on along the minus strand of NZ_CP136477.1, from coordinate 2,198,750 downwards.
GCATGAGAGAAGCATTTGATCGGTATTTGGATACAGCGGAATATCAAAAAATTGAGCGCTTTAAAGCTTCGGCGGAGGAGTGCATACAGGCGATTCATGCAGACGGGGGAAAAGCCGTATTGGCGCATCCATATCAGTTGGGACTAAACGTAGAAAAACTCGATCAGGTGCTTAAAACATTAAAAAACGCCGGATTGGATGGCCTGGAATGCTGGTATTCGCGGCATACGCACCAAATGACAGAAGAATTTTTAGCTCTTGCTCAAAAATATGAGCTTTACATCAGTGCGGGAAGTGACTTTCACGGAGAAATGGTTAAGCCGGATATTCAGCTCCATCCGTGGAAGCTGGATTTGGATTGGCTGATTTAGGCTAAGCGATGCAATCAGGAATTTTTTATGAATTAACGCGATAAGATCAACAGATATCTAGATATCTGTTGATCTTATCGCTGCGTTTATATACACCATATGCGCCGGAAACGATGTTTTCATGTAAGACCAGCAAACAAATGTCAAGAACCGAATTGAAATGAACCGCTATTTTTAGGTGCGGCAAAAAGGACACAGAAAATCAAGCCACCGGAAATTTTGACTCTGGCCCAGAATGGACAGGTTCAGGATAAGATCAGGCTTCGAGACTATCCAGATGCTTTTTCACAGTGGCGTAGTAAATGCGCAGGAATTTGTTGGCGGAGGCCATCATGTAAACACGATAGGGCTTTCCCTCAGCACGTTTCTTATCCATGAATTGGTACACCGGCTCATCGGCGGAGGAACGCTGGAAAATCACGCTCATCACCAGGAACAATGTTCTGCGCAGAGCGGAGGAACCCCGTTTGGAGATGCTGCGGCTACGGACTTCCATCTGGCCGGACTGGTATGGAGGGGCGTCGATACCCGCGAAAGCCACCAACGCTTTCTGGGAGTGGAAACGGCGCACAGCGCCGATCTCTGCCATAAGCTGGGGCCGAGAGCCGGATCACAACACCGAACATCCCCATCACAATGGAGTACTCCGGCAGCGATGCCGCCAGAGACTGCATTTCTGAGCGCAGCCAGTGCAGTGGATACAGCCCAGAGTTGGAACACCGCCTGCTCTATCAGGAGCTTGGTCGTATTGGCCTTGGGCATAACACTGAAATGTCCACAGGCGGAGGTATAACTGTCCAGCGCCTTATCCTGGCTGAAGTTGTAACCGTGTTTGTTACACCACCTCTGGTACTTGGCTGTAAAAGCCTTTTCGGTTAACCCACAGACACACTCACAATGCAGGAAAGCAGCTACAAAGCCTATCCATTTCTCGCTGCCATTCGCCCTGACAGGGCTGGTAAACAGGCGGTTTGCATCAGGGAAAGCGGTGGCGAGCAAGGAAATCAGGTTGTTTTTGAGCATGGTCTGCACCTTGGCACATTGCTGGTACTGTCGGTATGTGGTTTTCAGCATGAGCCGTATCTCATCCTCTGGGATGTACTGGGCATCGCCAGCCAGTGGTCAAGACCGTAATTGGCCAGCTTGATCGCGTCTTTCTTGTCGGTCTTGGCCCGCCGTAGACTGTTACTCCCGCAGCCATGCATCAGCATGGCGTTCACCACGGAACCGTAAAACTCGGAATGGTAAAGGAGGCTGGCAACCGGCAAATGGCAGTTCCCCGCAGTCTCCATCAGTATGCGATTTTCGCCGTCCAGTTCCCACAGCAGTTCGGACAGTTCGTACAACTCAACATCTGTGTGTCCCACCTCAAAGGGAGGGGGCACCATCTCTCACAAAGCCCGCATGACGGCGATCATGCTTTTGCCTTTGGAAACATCAATGCCTACACAGTTTACGTTCACTCCCCCAATACAAAATTTGCAATCGGAAACCATCTTTCTCTCAATGTCGATTCAAGCTACTGCGTGACGCGGGCAACAAACCCAACCTGCTCAACCGAACGCTACAATGAGGGATGGGTAGCAGTATTGCATGCGGACACGAGAAGCCCAAGCATCAAAGCGCTACCCGATTACACCCTGAGGCATGAGAACGAATAAAGCACGCCAGCCAAGCGTGCTTTACCCAGCAATTATATTGTAGTAGCATCAAAACACTTGTTTTAGAGTTCAGCAGGTCAATATAGGCCGATGTTAATGTAGCGGCATTTAGAAGAAAGCGATATGTTGCTTTACGAAACCCTGAACATCGAAGACTGATCAAAAATTGCAAGTGCAAACCACAATAGGGATTCTTTTGGAAAGGCGGTAGCTGGTAATTAAAAGGCGTGTTTAACCATATGGTTTAAACACGCTTTTTCAATTAAAGCATGTAACCTATCTTTTGTCGCTGTTGGTCCTATGTCAAGATTTAGCACAAGTTAAGCCTTTAGCGCAATATATGTGCATCATTAACCTTGGTCTTTTAACCTCTTGTTATCGGCTGTTAATTTTTTTTGCCGTAGCTATATATCGCATCAATCACCTATTTATATCAGAAAATATTTCCGGATTGATGCTCTATATGATCCTGTTTTTATAATTATATGTTATTATCCGAAACAATTCCTGCCCCTTATTGCGCAAAATAATTCTACACAACATATAAAACAACGGCAGCAAGCATTACTGCTTGCTGCCGTTGTTGATTGTGACCGCAAATACGTTCCTAACAATGTGTATGATTCGTACCTGCGCGTTATGATGGAGCTGATGAGTCCAGTTGTCGAACCCAGCTCCTGGGGTTCGACCTGGGATCAAATTGGTGGAGCCGAGGGGAGTTGAACCCCTGTCCGAAAGCGCATTCACCGTGACTTCTCCGGGCGCAGTTTGTCTTTTGGGGATTCCCGCTGCGATACGCCGGCAAACAGGCTTACCGTTTTGGTAGAGTCATGTTACATGACGGGGGCAACTCTTACCCCGTACACGTTCACCACTAAATCGACGCCGGGTTTCAAAGCCGTGGTCCTCTTTGAGCCGACGGGCTAAGCCTTAATTAGGCAGCCTGAAGAGTATAATCGTTGTTGTTTAATTTATAAACAGTTGGAGCTTTTTACGCAGATCCCCGCTGCGGCCCGCTATCCCGGCTTCAACACCCCCGTCGAACCCGTTACGGCCCCATATAGGTGTATCCGCAGATGCGAATATTCAACGATTGCGCTCTTTCATTGCGCGGTCCATTTCGCGTTTGGCGTCGCGCGCGGCAATGCTGTCGCGCTTGTCGTGCAGCTTTTTGCCGCGGCACAGGCCAAGCTCGAGTTTCACCCGCGAACTTTTAAAATACACGGACAAAGGGATCAAGGAATAACCGTCCTGCTTGGTTTTGCCGAACAGGTTGGCGATTTCCTTTTTGTGCATCAGCAGCCTGCGCACACGCAGGGGATCCTTGTTGAAAATATTCCCTTTTTCATAAGGGGAAATATGCATGCCCCGCACAAAAAGTTCGCCGTCTTTAAAAGTGCAGTACGAATCCTTGAGGTTGATCTGCCCTTGGCGAATGGATTTGACCTCGGTGCCAAACAGCTCGATGCCCGCTTCGAATTTGTCCTCGACAAAGTAATCGTGCCATGCTTTTTTATTGGCAGTAACCTGCTTTGTCCCTTTTTTATCCGGCATTGCACGACCTCCTTTTCCCGTGGTACAGTTTATCATAGCATGCGCTTGGCGATTTGTAAAGGCACAAGTGTGTTACAGTCTTCGACGAAAATGGAAGACGGGAGTGTTAAAAACACTCCCGTCCCTTGCTGTTCAATCATCCCCGCGCAAAAGCTTTTCCGCGTAGCCGTGCAGCTCGTCGGGGGAATGGACGTTGTCGCCGCGCTTGACAATCATTTCGCGCACATAATCCGGCAGGTCGTCAAAGTATGCGTGGGCGGCGTGGTTGATCGCCAGCATTTCGGTCAGATTGTGATACCGTTCCATGCACATTCACCTCGCCGAAAGTATACCCGTTAATAGGTCAGGATATTCTCCAGGATGTTCAATATTTTTACGCCATAGTCCGCGCCTGCGGCCCAGCCGTAACCCTTGGGATTTTCCTGTATCCCCAGATACTGCACGGTCGGCGCGGCGCCGCGGGAAACGAGGGAAAAACGGGGATCAATGCAGGCGTTCCTGAGCGGTTCATGGTTCGCATAGGCTTTCAAATGCTGTATCTGGGCGCGAATGCCGAGCTGCGGGGTGTCGAACGACGCGCCTTTCATTCCGTTATCGATCACGCCGAGGCCGCAGAAGTTATTTTGACCGATTGTCACGGCGCTGTCGCGGAAAGTGAAATTACCGGTCTCAAGGCAGGACTGCGCAAACGCGATATCCCCGCGGATCCCTTCGGCCTGTCCTTCGGATATGTAGTAAGGAATCATATCGATCACAGACTGGGGGACGTTGGGATTGGCTTTTTTGATATATGCCTGCATCTGCGCGGCGGTTGCCTGCGGGGTTCCGGTCAGGCTGGTGTAGGAGAAGTACTTGTCCACGGTGGCGGTCTTTGCATTATAATAGGAGGAACCGGGCCGCATGACCTGCGTCAGCATGAGGGTGGAGCCGGGGTGCGTATCGATCAAACGGTAATCGTCAAGGGAGCGGAGCGTGCTCCCCTTGGTAAAATCGAACACCGCCCATTGGCCATTAACATAGACCACGTTCCACGCAGCCGACCAGCTCCGTGCGAGAAACGCGGGGATGCCGGCTTCGGAGAACATCCAGTCTGCGGCGGCCGCGAGCGAGGTGGCGCTGACCTGCTTTTTTCTGCCGTAAGCGGCCGTCCAGGAGGCGCTCCCACCGGTCTGGTACTCGCGCTGCAAAAGACGGTAGATATAGGAGATGCGCTCGCTGTCCGTCTTTAAGGCGGACAGTTCGGCCATTTGGGAAGAGAAATAGGCTTCCGCTTTTTTTCGGTCGTCAGCGGACGCGCCGCCGGTCAGGGTATAGGTATCCGATAGAGACAGGCGGGAACGGGCGTTTTTGGAATAACCGTTGGAAACCGAAATGTCTGCCAGAGAACTGGGTCTGGAGCCGAGATAGGCGGCTGACATGGCCTGAAAGTCGGCCTGCAGAGCGGCCTTGTCCGGATTGTCGAACAGGTCCGGATCGGCGAGCGAAGCCAGCGCCACGTTATAGGCAGGGGTGCCGGACGCTGTGGTGTTGGTCAGCGCCGCAGTGAGCGCGTCTGCCCAATACAGGCTGCTGCGGAAAAGCGCACTGCCGGAAGCATACAGCGGTGCGTCCTTAACGGCGCGCAGGGTGCTGACGAGCGCGCGCCAGTCGGCGCTGCCATCTTCTGTGATGACCGGCGCATAGCGGGCCGCAGTCAAGTGGTAAGAAGCGCTGGGAAGCGCGCGCAGATTGTTGGCAAGGTCGTTCATTGCCGCGTTCCAGGAGGTTTCGGGCGCGTAAGGATACGCAGCATAGGCGGTTATCCGCTTGTTGTCGTAATTGTAGGAGACGCCGAAATCGGCTAACTGGCCCAAGGCGCGCAGGCCGATAAAATTATTTCCTTTAATATTATAGACCTGCGGGGTGATGCGTTCCCCTGCGAGGTAAAGTGTCTGGCGGGTGGGGATGGCGGCTGCGGAGCTGGTGGCAGTATTTTGCACGGTGCTGCTTTCTCCTGCCTCGGGGACATAGGAGCCGTCTGGATCGATATGGACCGCGTTTGATGACGGATCGTAGGCAACGCCGAAATCGAGGAGACGTCCCAGGTCGCGGAGTTTAAAATAAGTATTACCATCTATGTTATAGATCGTGGGGGTCGCTGTGCGGCCGACAGTATCCGATAAGGTTGTGCTGACGTGAAAGGTTTGGCCGCCGGAAGCCGCAGGCAAAGCAGTGGCCGCAGAAGCCGTGCAGGTCAATGCGGCGACGCTGAGCGCGGTAAAAATCAGGCGCTTTAACATAAGTTCCTCCTTTGGGTGAATAAAGACATATTTTTAGGGTATTATATCATGGAAAGTGTCGATATTCAAATGTAGCATATGGCACGACTGGAAAAAGACACGAAGGTAGTTATAGAAAGAAAGGGGGAGGGAGGACTTGACAAAGTGGAGGGGGATATAGTATAGTAAACGAGCTGCGGAAGTGCGCGGCGGAAAAAGCTGAAAAAAGAAGAAAAAAGTTCTTGACAAACAGCTTTGGGTTTGATATACTGAATAAGCTGCTTCGGAAGGGGCGGCGGCCGGAAAAGTTCGGAAAAGAGAAAGAACGGCTCGAAAATCTGAAAAAAAGATTGAAAAAAGTTCTTGACAAAGCGAACGACTTCTGGTATACTGAATAAGCTGTCAC